>NZ_JBNDKR010000004.1:0-609099 GCF_050435645.1 Paraburkholderia sp. GAS206C
GGTGCTCAAAAGCCCTCTAACATAGATATTTCTGAACCTTAAAACCGGACATTTCTAAAAAGTCCCAACCCCGACATCTGAAAGAAGCCTCGACATTGTATGTAGCAACAATATGAGAATGTCGTGTTTCAGCAAGATACAGATGTCGTGTTTTGCGGCAGGTGCCATGCTGGATGCTTCCGGTCGGACTGCGGGAGCCCAGCATGCGTCAAATCGAACTGGTGACATTGAACATGCGCGAACTCGACCGGTTGAAGGTGGTGCAGGCGATTGTTGAGATGGGACTGAAGCCCGGGCGCGCGGCGGAACGGCTTGGGCTGAGCGTGCGGCAAGTCGAACGCCTGGTGCAGCGCTACCAGGCTGCGGGTGTTGCCGGACTGGTTTCGGGCAAACGCGGTCGAGCGGGCAACCATCAATTGCCGGATGGAATGGCTCGACGCTCGCTGGCCATCAAACCGAATCCCGCAGCTAACGACGCCCTGTTTGCCCACCAGTTCCCACTCGATATCAGGGCAATGTAGGCGTTGCCACATGCCCGTACCTGACAGGGCTTTAGGTACGGGCAAACGCCGCCACACGACAGCGCCGCCGAATTTGCGCTAGAAGAGTCCTAGTCTCGCTCACAGGACAGAATTTTGCGAGGTTGACTGCATAAACACAAATCTGCTGCGTCCATTTTCCAGTCCGTCGTACAGAACTTCCACGCAGACTTCTGTATGCCTCAAATCCTTTGAACCATACACATCGAAATATCTTGCGTAGCCATACATGAATATACGAATCTCTCTCTTTTTAAGCCGCTCAATATCGACCGCCTCGAATTGCTGGGGAACCGACGTGACTAGAGATTCCGGAAATAAAACCCCCTGCTTTACATTAATTTCCGTCCCCTCATACTTAAAACTCGGCTCACCATCTTGGAGCGATATTACCTTATTTGAAGAAAACAAAATTACATCTCGTGCAGGCGTCTTTCCGGTATTCTTCCATCTAAAATTAAATTGCGTGCCATTATGCAGTTGGTTATTACGATCAACCGCATTCTGAAATTCGACCGGTTGTATATCAACAACTGAAACCCAGGCCCGTTCAGCCATCATGTAGGCATCGACTGTATGTTTAGCAGCCTCCGCTGCCAGCTTAGCTGCCAACGCCGATTCGTCTGCTGTTTTTCCTGATGATTTCGCTTCAATCCAGAGCCGCGTGGTCGTTCTGGATAATTGAATCGTATAAATTGCAAGAACAAGAGTAAAAAGGGCAATAGGATCATTGACTAACTTCAGAAGCCACGCATTAAATCCGACAAAACCTGTCTCCGTACCATTTAAATCCGACCCAAGCGGATCTCCATTCGAAATAGACTGTTTGCTTTTTCTTAATCCTTCGACTTCGTGATTGCCGCCTGCAGAGGGAGACGGCGCGGGCTGCCCCTCGACTTTATTGGACTCACCGATTACCGACGCAGGAATATCTTGCGGATCAGCGGAAGCAATATTAGCCAGCAACAATAGGGCAATTAAATATATTTTCACGATTTATAATTTTCCCAGTTGGCGTTAAGCAAAATCATTGATTATTCAGCTGAGTCAATTGTCAGTCGTCCGCGGTGTGGTTCACACCGTCGAAACACCGATACTCGACGTCCGCGATCCCGTCAAGCATTCGCACACCCGCCTCGAAGGGTTCTGACCTAGTAGAACCGAGTCAAAGTGCGCTCAACGAAGCCTTTAACAACGTCGGCAACTTCGCCGTGTCGCCAACCAACTCACGCTCGATATTAAAGCAACGTTGGCTGTCGCGCCGCACCGACTGCGCTGAGCCTTCCGGGTAGTAGTCGACGGAAGCACGCATAAGTCGTTAGACTCGCCTAAGCAACGTTGTCTTGCCCGACCCATTATCCCCATAGAAAATAGCCACATCGTCTACGGTACGAGTCGGAATTCGTAAACCTCCCTTCATGGTTGGTCGTCTGCGTATCCGAGTCATGCAGCAGGCCACCAAGCACCCTATTTCGCCATCCTTCATGCTCACGGTCGTGGTCATCTCGCGCGTGTTCTTCGTCGGCGAGTTATTCACGCCAGTAGTCGTCGGCACGAAGCTCGATATCTGCTCATCGAGCTTGACCTGTATCGCGTCGGCCATCACTGCAGGCTGTACCGCGAAGATCACGCCGGCATCCTGATAATCGACCGACCGGACCGGTGTCCCCGTCGCGCCCAGGTAGCTGATGCTGCCAGGCGTCGGCACCTGTGCCCTTCCTCCTATGACCACCTCGCCGTGATCGGTCACGGCGAGGTGGTCGAGCACAAGCGGCTGGGTCACGCGCGGCAGGTGGCGCAGCGCGATGACCGGCGCGCGACCTCGACCGGACACCCGCTACGCACGATGTCAACGTCCGTTCGGCTCCGAAGTTGCCGTCGATCTTGAGTTCAGTGCGCCGGTCCCTGCCGATCTGATGCACGCCGAAGCCGCGCCGCTGCCTGCCAGCGGTCCGCAAACCGCCAGCCCGTTCCAGGGCTGGCGTCACTCACCCCCACGGATCAGGGTTGGCGTTTGCCGCGGCCACCAGCGGGTTTGCCAGCCGGCTTACGAGAACCCGCTGCTGGCTTGCTGGCGGCTTTGCTGCGTGGCTTCTGCACGCCGAACGGGTTACCGCTGGACAAGCTCGTGCCTTTACCCGCGGCCACACCGCGCTGCGCCGCAGGTTTGTGTTCGTTTTCGCCACTTTGCGGGCGCGGTTTTTTGCCAAACACTGCCATGCCGCCCGGCGCAGCTTGCGGCGCTTTCGGCTTCTTGGGCTTTTTCGGTTTCTTGATGATCTGGCCCGTCGCGCTAGTTTGCGGCACACGGTGTTCGGCTTCAAAACCCGGCTCTTCTTCACGAGGCAGCGTTTGGCGGATCAGCGCTTCAATCGCGGCCAGTTGCGGCGCTTCATCGGCGCACACAAGGGACACCGCCACGCCGCTAGCGCCCGCTCGACCGGTACGGCCAATACGGTGCACATAGTCTTGCGCCACGATCGGCAGATCAACGTTGATCACCAGCGGCAGGTCGTCGATATCCAGCCCGCGCGCAGCCACATCGGTGGCGACCAGCATAGGTACTTCGCCCGTCTTGAAGCGCTCCAACGCACGCAGGCGCGCGGATTGCGGCTTGTCGCCGTGGATGGTGTCGACCGCATAGCCCGCTTCGTCCAGCATGGCCGCGAGGTAATCCACGCCATTGCGGGTTTTGACGAACACCAGCGCGTGCTCCCACTTGTTCTCAGCCACAAGGTGCATGAAAAGGTCAGGCTTGTTCTTTTTATCCACCGGCACCACCCACTGCTTGATCCTGGCGGCCGTGGCATTGGGCGGGCTGACGCTGATATTGACCGGGCCGCGCAGAATGTCCGCCGCCATGGCGCGGATGTCATCGGTAAACGTGGCGGAGAACAGCAGTGTCTGGCGCTGAGCGGGCAAGGCAGCAAAGACAGCGTTGAGTTCACGCGCAAAGCCCAGATCCAGCATGCGGTCGGCTTCATCCAGCACCAGCGTTTGTACTTGATCAAACTGCACTGCGTTCTGGCGATTGAGATCTAGCAAACGGCCTGGCGTGGCAACGAGCACGTCCACGCCTTTGCGCAACTTCATCATCTGCGGGTTGATACTGACGCCGCCGTAGGCGGCCAGAAATCGTAAGTCGAGGCCTTTGCCGTAATCGATAAAGCTTTGCAGCACCTGTTCGGCCAGTTCACGCGTGGGCACCAGCACCAGAACACGTGCGCGGTTGCTGGACACCGCCGGGCCGTGTTGCGCTAGCCGTTGCAACAGCGGCAGCGCAAAACCCGCCGTCTTGCCAGTGCCGGTCTGTGCCGCGGCCATGACGTCCTTGCCACTGAGCACAGCAGGAATCGCCTTGGCCTGCACCGGCGTAGGTGTCTGGTAATTGAGGTCCTGTACATTACGCAGCAAGAGATCGATCAGGCCAAGCGAGGCAAAAGACATCGGCGTATTCCGGGCTAAAGCCGCAATTCTAGCGCGACGAAACCCATTCCTTAACTCGCAATTCACATGCAGCGCCAGCCTCCAAGGTATGCGCCGGCCCATGCGATTCAATCTCAAAGTACGGCAACGCCGGTGCATTGAACACTTCCATCGGAGCGCCATGCAGGTACCGCGCATCAGCAACTACGTCGAAGCTTCGCAGCAGACGACGCGACCGGCCGCGCAACCCCAGCGACTCAAGCCAGTTGCTGCGCGAGCGTCCTGGTTAGTGGCGTAGTGACGTTTCCCGTGTGCCGTGTCGTGACCGACTCGATCAGGACGATCCAGCATTCCTCTTCTGCTACGGGATTGTGCAGCACGCCACGCGGCACGACGTGCATGTTCCCTTGCGCCAGGGGCACCACACGCCCATTCTCATACTCCATGCGCAGATTGCCGCGCACGATATAGAACAGTTCGTCCTCGCCGTCGTGGCTGTGCCATGCAAGCTCGCCACGCACCTTCGCGACCTTGACATATTGGTCGTTGACCTGTGCCACGACCTTCGGCGACCAGAACTCGTGTATCGAATCGAAGGCAGAAAGCAGATCAAAGGATTCGGCAAACAACATCGTGTTCATCTTTTTCATCTCCACATTGGAATGATTGACACCGCGAGCAAAATCGCCATCGATACGTTCAAAAGCCGCCATTGCGCCGGTGTCTTCAATAGCCGTGCAAGCAGCACACCGGCAGCACACCAAAGACACAACGACACGGACGCGGCCAACACGAACGCGCCGCCAAGCAGCGCCGCGAGATGCAGTGGCCCTTCTGCCAACATGGCGAACGACGCCGCTGCCCCCAGCGCCATCGCCCAAGCCTTGGGGTTGAGCAAAAGTAAGCCCGCACCGCCTATGAAGGTAGTCGGCAGTACGACGCCGTCATTCGTCGCAGGCGCCCCGCTACGCGCGATTTTTATCGCCAGCCAGAGCAGATAAGCAGAGCCGATGGTTTTCATGCCGGTCTGCAGGAATGGCGCGGCAAGCAGGATGCCCGCCAGGCCGGCTGCCGCCGCCGCTGCCAACGCGCCGAGCCCTACCGCAATGCCCGCGAGCAGAGGTGTGGAACGGACGAACCCGAAGCGTGCGCCCGACGCAGTCGCGAGCGTTGTCGCGCCGCCCGGTGAAATCGTGGCGACGGTGACGAAGAGGAAGAGCGGTGCGATCGATAGAGCAGACATGGCGATCCCTAAATGAGACCGCAGTGTAGGCAACCGCTGGGCATTAGTGAAACGAAGAATACTGATGCCATCCATTACGGGACATAATGTCTGTATGAACAGGAATCTCGACATCACCCTCGTCCGCACGTTCGTGACGGTGGCCGACACCGGCAGCATGACGGTCGCGGCGAATATCCTTCATCTGACGCAAGGCGCGGTCAGCCAGCAGATCAAGCGGCTGGAGGAAACCTTCGATTGTGTCCTGTTCGAGCGCGACGGGCGCCGGCTCGAACTATCGCCCGTCGGCGAACGTTTTCTCGGCAAGGCGAAGCGCCTGCTCGGCATGAACGACGAGATCTGGGTCGACATGACGGCGCACCCGGTGTACGGCAAGCTCAGGGTTGGCGTTCCGTATGATCTGGTCGGAACGCACTTTCCACCGGTGTTCAAGGCGTTCGGCGAGGCTTATCCGAACGTCGAGGTATCACTGGTGTGCGCCACGTCTCCTGAACTGAGCGACGCAATGGACGTCGGTTCGCTCGATCTCGCGGTCGTAGAGGAAACTGCTGGTGTGGCGAGCGGCGAATGCCTGCGCGTCGAGCAGCTCGTGTGGGTCGGCGCGCGCGGCGGAAACGCGCATCTGAAACGGCCACTGCCTATCTCGATGGTCGCCGATTCCTGTGGCTTCAGGCCGGTGGTGCTGGCGGCACTTCGCGACCAGGGCATCGAATGGCGCACCGTGTTCGAGAGCGGCAACCTCGAGGCCACCACCGCCACCGTACGCAGCGACCTGGCTGTTACCGCATGGCTCGCCTCGACCATCCCCGCCGACCTCGAGATTCTGAGTGGCGACGATGATCTCCCTGGCTTGCCAAACTTTTCGATTAATCTGCGCCTGCCGTCAGTCGTGCCACCTGCTGCGCAGGAGTTTGCGCGGTATGTGCGCGAGCGGTTGGTGCGGATTTCATAATCGACCAACTGAACTTGGGGCAAGTCATCGCCGCAGCAAGCGGCTGCTTACGGAAGCACTTCGTTCGGCGTAGCGCTGAACGAAATGAACCGGGCAATGGACCACTTGCCATCGGGCTGCCGTTTGAAAATGTCCATCCCCGCTTCGGTACTCACGCTCGACTTGCCCCCCTTCTGCGCAGTAAGTGTCCAGAACAGCCGAACTATGGCGATATCCCCGGAAACAATGATCTCGCGAAGATCGGGACTGTCGTAGTGAAGTTGCAACTCAGGTTTTGCCAGCACAGCCTTTAGCCGCCCGCAGAGCGCGTCCCGGCTACCATCAGGCGCCTCGGGAACGGTCGAAATCAGATCGGGGGCGAACAGGTCGCAGACCCCTGCAGCATCGCGAGCGTTGAACGCCTCCGTCCAACGCTGCAGCCGATTCGTGATGGCGGCCGTGTCTGAATCCACGTCCGCGCGAGCTGAAGTCGCCGCGCCGACGGCGGTGAACACGATGGCCATCGCCAGCAGTAATCTGCTCATGGGAGGTCTCCAATCAATCGGTCGCGACGGGCGAATGCAGCAGCAGCTTGCCCGATGACAGGCGAATCACAGTCATTCGCGTGCCGACGTGCAAACCGATGAAAGAATGATGAACCGAAGCGGTTCAGATATTCCTCGCCAATTCCTGAAGCACCGGCGTCACCCCCGACAATGTAAATCAGAACATTCTCGACGGTTACGTTCGCTACCGTCAAACGAGTACTAACCCGAGTGATCAAGAGTCTGCACGCTGCCTTCACTGCGATTGCCCGCGTTCGCAAACCTCAGCCTCATCTCTACCGCACACGCCCTTGCACACCCTCCCCCTGGTGAAACCTTTATCCCCTTAGGGAAAAGCAACAGTACTGCTGAAGACATTGCGCATATCTTCCGGAAATTTGTTTGCGTACGCTGCATTTCGGATCGCTCGTTGGCGACCCTCGCAATGCTCAAACACACACAGAACCGTCTTACACGGCTGAACCCCGAATACAGGAGAACCGAATGGCCGCTTCAACCAGCAGCACGCCTCTGCGCAAGCGCTATACATACGAATGGTATGTGGTATTGATTTGCATGCTTGCGTATGTGTTTTCTTTCGTCGACCGGCAGGTGCTGGCGCTGATGATCGAGCCGATCAAAAGAGACCTGCATTTGAGCGACACGCAGTTCAGCCTTTTGCACGGCTTTGCGTTCTCTCTGTTTTATGCGGTCATGGGCATGCCGCTCGCGTATCTCGCGGACCGCTTCGTGCGCCCGCACATCATCGCAACCGGGATTGCGTTGTGGAGTCTTGCGGCCGCCGCATGCGGGGTCAGCCAGACCTTCGTTCAAATGTTCCTGGCACGCCTAAGCGTGGGAGTGGGCGAAGCAGCGCTATCGCCTGGCACCTATTCGATGTTGAGCGATTACTTTCCTAAAGAGAAGCTCGGACGTGCGGTGGCCATCTATTCGCTCGGCTCGTTTATTGGCGGCGGCATTGCGTTTCTGATCGGCGGCTATGTCATTCATCTGCTCAAACAGGTAACCACCCTGTCCGTGCCCCTGCTTGGTGATATCCACTCATGGCAGCTGACGTTCGTAATTGTCGGCTTGCCTGGTTTTCTGGTGGCGTTGCTCTTTATTCTCACCGTGCGAGATCCGCAACGTAAAGGACTGGTTCAAGACAGCACGGGCCTGGCGAAGCGCGTATCGATGCTGGACTCTCTGCGCTTTATCTGCGAGCACGGCAAAACGTTCGCATGCCACTACCTCGGCTTCTCGTTCTACGCCATGACACTGTATTGCCTGATGAGCTGGACACCCGCATTCTATATGCGCCGCTTTGGACTGTCGCCGGTCGAAGCTGGCTACACGCTCGGCGCGATCCTGTTGATCGCCAATACCACCGGCGTGTTTTGCGGCGGCTGGCTCAACGACTGGCTGATGAAGAAGGGCCGCGCGGATGGGCCGATGCTCGCGGGCACCATCGGCGCAATTGGCATGCTCGTGCCGGCTGTGATGTTCACGCAAGTGAGTAACCTGACGTTATCGCTAGGCTTGCTGGTACTGGCAATGTTCTTCGCCTCGTTCCCAATGCCGACTTCCACCGCCGCGATGCAGACGCTCTCGCCCAATCAGATGCGTGCGCAGATTTCTGCTGTTTTCCTGCTGATTTCCAACCTGATCGCACTGGGGATCGGCACGACACTTGTGGCACTACTGACCGACCAGGTATTCGGTTCGCCGAAAATGGTGGGCATGTCGATGTCGGCCGTCAACCTCATTGCGACGCTGCTCGCAATCGGCCTGCTGTGGCTGGGCTGCAAACAGTTTCGCCTGAGTATTGCCCGCGAAGCCGGCAAGTCAACCGTGGCAAAGGTCAACGAGCCCTTTGCCACAGGCTCAAGGATCACGGCAGATACGCCAGTCTGACGGCACCCCAATGCCGGCCATTCACTTTGACCGGCGAGCTTGCCTCTTTCATCACGACGTTGCTTCCGTTGCCCATCTGTCTTCTATAGGGCATCCAGTTTTCGTCCAGCCTGCTTTCGAAACCTTGTCACTCACTCGCCCCACCCTGCCTAAAGAAATCTTTACGCGGGGTGTTAGTGCTACTTATATGCACAAAATTGACGTGAGACTACATTCAATGCCAGCCCAACATGTATCTCCCTCCTCCCTTCACGTGCCGCAAAATGAACTCGATAGATAGCATCGACCTGAATCTGCTGCGCGTGTTTCACGCCATTGTCGAAGAGCGCAGCCTGACGCAGGCGGGCGAACGGTTGACCCTTTCGCAGCCTGCCATCAGCTATTCATTGGGGCGCTTGCGCACACTCTTCAACGACCCGCTTTTTATCCGTACCCGTTCCGGCATGCAGCCAACCCCTACTGCGCTGGAACTGTCGGAGATCGTCGGGCGCGCTTTGGATACGGTACGCGAAGCCATGCGCCACGCCGAACGGTTCGACCCGGTCATCAGCGCGCGAACCTTTCGTCTTTCCCTATCGGATGCGGGCGAGCTTGCCTATTTACCGCCCATCTGCGAAGCGCTCGGTCAGCGCGCGCCACATATAAAGTTGCAGGTGGGTGCAACGCCCATTGATGAAATCGACGAGGCGATGCGTGCGAACCGGCTCGATTTCGCAATCGGTCATTTGCCGCGCCTTACCGCCACGACAAGCCACCTGACGTTGTTCGAGGAAACCTATGTCTGCATGACGCGTCGGCGGCCGGGCCTGCCTCGTAGCGCGACGCTGACGCCACAGCAGTTCAACGAAGCGGCTCACGTGCGTGTCACGTCGATCGAGCACAGCCACCATAGCGTTAACGACGCGCTTCGTGCCCAGGGCATTCATCCCACGGTGGCACTTGAACTGTCGCGCTTCGCATCGGTGCCGAACGTGCTTGGAGTGACCGATTGGTACGCCACGCTGCCGCGGCGCCTCGCGCATATCTTCAATCGCGACGGGCAGTTCGCTATCTATGAACCACCCGTGCGATTGCCTGGCGCCGCCGTGACGCTGCACTGGCATGCCAATTTTGACAAGGACGAAGGGAATCTGTGGTTACGCCTGTTGATGGCAGAGATCATCGGCAAATTTCAGGCGCTTTGAGTTTCCCATGCATCAATAACCTCGCCGTCTATCAGAAGAGGTGTCGCATCCCCACGCGCACAAGAGTCTGATTGCCATCCGACGATGCTGCGCCCGTGCCGATAATCCACGCTTGCGCCGTAGCAGGGTCGCCGCTTGCGCGCTGATACACCGCGCTGAGGTACACATCGGTACTTTTGGACAACCCATAGTCGAGCGTCAGGTTGAACTGATTCGCCTTGTTGCCATCCAGCACCTGATTCCCCTTCATGTAGTCGTATGAAACTCCGATGCTCGCGAATGTCGTGAGCGGATAGGTCCCGCCGACTTCGAACACATTGATCTGCGCGCCGGTGAACGTGTTCAGCGTGTTCGTGTAGAGCACGTCCGCCCATCCGTCGAGTACTGCAATCCGGCCACCGAAGCCGAAGTTCCGGATGCCGCTGTTGCCGTTGTTGATCGCGGCGTATTTCACCATCGTGTAGGCGGCGTCGATGGAGTACGTACCCTTGATAAAGTCCGCCCCGAAGCTGTAGGCACTGCTGTTGCCAAGCGATCCCGCCACGCCCCCAAACTCATACATCCCGCCGACGGTCAGCCCGTCGATCGACGCCGACTGATAGCGCAATGAATTGTTCAACCGTTGCGCGCCCGCGGTACGATCGAAATCGAAGTCGCCGGTTGGGACCAGTGGTTTTCCCAGCGCCGCGAAAGGACCTTGCCGCAGGTTGTTCATCGACACGAGGGGCAGCTCGGGGCCAAGCCGGTTTTTCGACAGCGAAGTAAACATGTAGTCATACTGATTTCCGGCCGTCAGCGCCCCCCAACTGACGCTTTCCAGGCCCACCCATGATTGACGGCCGAACTCGGTTCCATCGAGCGCACCAGTGCCCATTTCGAACTGCCCTTCAAGCTTGAAGATCGCCTTCAGACCACCGCCAAGATCATCCACACCGGTGATACCGAACAGGTTGGGCGAGAGCATGCCCGTAGCAAGCGAGATGTCGCGGCTTCCGCCTTGATTCGACACCGAGGTGATACCGACATCCATGAGCCCGTACAGGGTGACCGAACTCTGCGCGTGCACTGCAGATGCGCCGCAGGTAGCGCAGAGCGCGCCAAAAAGCAGTTTCTTCATCGAAAAATTCTCCACCTTCAAGTATGTCGGCCTTCAGTGAGGACCGTCTTTAGATTTTTTAGGGCACAGCGCTACATGGGGACTCCCGCCTCGAAACTGTCATTTCAAAGCGGGAATTCTCGGCAGTCTCCTTCAGTACAATCAGCTATCCTTATTAATAATGGAAAAGCGTGATCTGCCGACCCGTCGATCTGGCTCTGCTTGCGTACAACATTGCAGCATCGCTTCAGATTCAAGGTGCACCCAGTGTGGAGGCACCGTATATATCGGTCAAATCGATCGAAAATATTTCAAGTTATTAGGCCGACAGATATCAGGAATGCGGGAGTATTGCGTGTCCCTCCCTGCCGCTTAATATCCATCGCACTTATTTAACAACCAATTTTTAATCGATTTGCCTGATTCACCAGATAGCTCTACGCTTGCCGAACTACCGCATGCAGCGTTGCATGCGGCCTGCTTACTTCTCGCCTCAAGCGCCCAGCAAGACCATGGAAACAACCACACTCAGCGTTCGGGTCGACGCTGTTCACGACGAAGCAAGCGATATCCGCTCGTTTAGCGTCTCGCGTATCGACGGCCTGCCGTTCGATCGCTACGAACCGGGCGCGCATATCGATGTGACGAGCCCTGCCGGCGTCACACGTCAGTACTCGTTGTGCGGCGACCCGGCGCGGCACGATGTGCACACTTTTGCGGTCAAGCGCGAGACGCAGTCGCGAGGGGGTTCCCGCTCGCTGCACGACGACGTCAAGGTCGGTAACGAACTGACGATCGGCGCTCCGCGCAATCTGTTCCAGTTATGTCCCGACGCCGGCGACCATGTGTTGATCGCGGCGGGCATCGGTATCACGCCTTTGCTCAGCATGGCGTATCAGCTAGTCCAGCAGCATGCTCCGTTCGTCCTGCACTACTTCGCACGCAGCGAGCAACACGCCGCCTTTCTGCCCCTCCTGTCGAGCGCACCATTTGCCGGTCACGTGCAGTTTCACTTCGGCGTCGAACGTGACAAACTGGATGCGGTGTTGAGCTCATGTATCGCCGATGCCCGCGAAGGCACGCATCTCTACACTTGCGGGCCCGCGCCGTTCATGGACCGCGTGGTCGAGATCGGCTCAACTCGTCTGAGCGAGGACGCGGTTCATCTGGAACGCTTCGCAGCGCCTGTGGCCGCCGGCAATGTCGAAAGCGGCCTTGACACGTTCGAGGTCAGGATTGCAAGCAGCGGCGCTACCGTGCGTGTCGATGCATCTACGTCGATCGTCGACGCGTTGGCGGAAATCGGCATCGAAGTGGAAACGTCGTGCGGTGAAGGCATCTGCGGCACCTGCATGGTCGACGTCGCGAGCGGCGAGCCGGAGCATCGTGACCATTGTCTTAGCAAAGCGGAGCGCGCAAGCGGCAAGGTGATTTGCTGCTGCGTATCGCGCTCGAAATCGGCGGTACTGGTGCTCGACCTTTGAGTTTTCGATCGACATGACCAATCCACCTGGCCACACCACGCAACCAGGCACGCCGCACGAGTAACGCCACTCTGGCCGCCTATGCAAGCGGCAGCGAGAAACAGCACTCGAGACCGCCTTGCGCGACGGGTTTCGCCCATATCTGACCACCATGCCGCGTCACGATGTTCTTGCACAGCGTCAAGCCGATGCCGTTGCCGCCCACCTTCGACGAAGAAAAGCCGTCGAACAGGCGCCCATGAGCATCGGCAGGCACGCCAGGCCCGCGGTCGATCACCTGCACGAGCGCCTGGGTGCCGTCCTGCAGGGTCGCCAGATGCAACTGGCGGCGCGGCAAAGGCATGTGCGCGAGCGCATCAATGGCGTTAAACGCAAGGTTGAGGATCACTTGTCCGATCAGGATCCGCTCGCAAAACACCGGCAACGGTTCGCTCGCCTGCTCGATGGAGACCGTGACATTGGCATCTTTCGCACGCAACTCGATGAAATACGCAACATCGGCCAGCACCTCGCGCAGATCCGCGTGCGATTCGATCGGCTCACGTTTGACGATATATTCGCGCACGCTCTTGATGATCAGGGCCGCGTGCTCGGCTTGCCGGTCGGCGCTGCGCAATCCCCAGATCGCATCGTCGGGCGGACCCGGCTGCGCGAGACGGCGAATCGCGCCTTCAATGAAATTGCGTATCGCTGCCAGCGGCTGGCTCAGTTCGTGAGCAATCGCGGTCGCCATTTCGCCCAGGGCGTTATAGCGGCCCGCATATTCGAGCATGCGAGCCTCCGTGCGGCGGACCTCCTCGATCTCGACATCGTCGGTAATGTCGCGAAAGTGAATCAGACGGCCGTTGAGATCGTCTTCGATCTCGATGTGCCGGCACGTAATGCGCAACCAGCGAATCGCGCCATCCCGACGCGTAATGCGATAGCGCTGTGGCTCCGATGGCCGCAGGCGGGGCGCATTGTCGAGCTGCGCGATCAGACGGTCGCGGTCCTGTTCGCTGCAATAGTCGAGCACCTCCCCCATTGCGGACTGTTCATCCATGCCGAGCACACGACGCCCCGATTCGCTGATGAACTCCACCCGGCCCTGCAGGGTGAGCACGGCGACGCCTTCGCCGAGATCCTGCATGAATTCGCGCAGCCGAGATTCATAGCGACGCAGTTTCTGGCGCAGTGCCTCTTCGGCGCTGATGTCGCGAAACTGCACCATCACGACGTCGCGCTCGCGCAGCGGCACGTACGTCGCGATCGCTTCCGACAGCATGTCGACGCCGGTTCGCGAGCGGTAACACCACTCGTAGACCTGCGGGCCGTTGGAAATCGAGCGATCCATCGCACCGACACCGATTTCCCGGCGATATTGCGGCGCAGGCCGCGTCATGTCGGGCGCCTTCAGCGGCAGCAACTCGTCAACCGTGAAGCCAAGCGCATCGCAGGCGGCACGATTGGCCCACACAATCGCCTTCGTCCTGGCGTCGTGCAGCAGCACACACAGCGTGAGTGCTTCCAGCAGGCTACGAAAGTCTTCTTCGGCAGGAAAGGTCATGATCCACAGAGCGCACAACAGCGCGGTAGGTGTATGCCGTGAACCATAACATTTCCTTGTGCCGGCACCATCTGAAGATTTCTTTAGGGCGTACGGGGGCGCTACCTAAATGGATGTACTGCGCCCCAATTGAAGCGTGCTTTCTACTTTTCTAGACTGGGTCCATGTTGGCACGGCGCATTCCGCCCGATCTGCACGCCGTGTTTCTAGTTCTGTTTTCACCCGAGTTTGTCATTCGCGACCCAAGGAACCCCTCATGTCCGCCATCGATAGCGCCCTCTCCGACGCTGTGGCCCCGAGTGCCCCTGCCGCACACCCGTTGTCCCCGAAAGACGGTAGACGCACGACTGCCACCGCCTCGTTGCCGCTCGATCAGGTGATCGCCGAGATCGCCGCCCATCGTGAGGAGTTCGAACGCCTGTCGCATGTCCCGCGCGAAGTGATTGCGCTGCTCAAACGGGCCGGTGTGTATCGCGCCGGCACGCCGCAGCGTTTTGGCGGCGATGCGCTGGCGCCCGGCGCTTTCCTGCAGATCATTGAGCGCATCGCGGTAGCCGATGGCTCCACGGCCTGGGTGGCAAGCTTCGGCTCCGCCAATGTATATCTCGCCGCACTCCCACTCGAAACCCAGGCGCAAATCTACGCCGACGGTCCCGATCAGGCGTTCGCGGGCGGTCTGTTTCCGGTGCAACCTGGGCAACCGGTCGAAGGCGGCTGGCGCGTTAATGGCACGTGGAAGTTTGCGAGCGGCTGCAAGGGAGCCGACTGGCTCGGTGTGGGCATCGGCGTGGGCGGCCCCACTGGAGGCAAACCGCGCACGGCCGTATTCCGGCCGCATCAGGTAGACATCGTCGAGAACTGGAATGTGGTCGGCATGCAGGCCACGGGCAGTCACGACCTGCGCGTGACCGACCAGTTCGTACCGGAAGCATGGACCTTCGTGCGCGGAGGCGAGCCCACCGTCGACGAACCGCTCTACCGCTATCCGACGATCGCCTATGCGGCGCAAGTGCTGGCCGTAGTGAATCTGGGCCTTGCGCGCGCGGCGCTTGACGTCGCCAACCAGATGTCGGGCGGCCGCAAGACGACCACTGGTGCACCGCAACTGGCAGATCGCGCTTACTACCGGATCGAGCTGGCCAAGGCGGAAGCGCAGTTGCGCTCGGCTCGCGCGTTCTTCTACGACACGACCGACGACGTGTGGCAGTCGATCCTCGCCGGCAACCCCGTCACCCCCGAACAGGTAAGCCTGCTGCGCCTGTCGGCCACGCACATCGCCCGTGAAGGAGCAGACGTCGTGCATCGCGCCTACCGTCTCGGCGGAACGCCTGCCATCTATCGCACCCATCCGCTACAGCGGCTATTGCGCGACTCGATGGTGGTCACGCAACACGCGTTCTTGGGCGAGGGCAACTTCGACGGAGCAGGTGCGGTGTTCGTCGGCGTGCCGCCGATTCCTGGCTACCTGTAAGCGGTTCCTGCACCACGCGGCGCCATGCGCCGTGTTTCTATCATTTCATCTCTAACGAGGATTAACCCGATGTCGGACAGTCAATTGCTGCCGCTGCGTGTGCTGTTTTGTTGCGGCGTCACGCAAAATTTCTTCGATCTGCCGCGCGAAAAAATCGGTGAGGTCTGGCAGGCCTACGGAAAAATGCTGGCCGCTGTCGAAGCGATGGAAGGCGTCAAGGTGCTCGGCATCATGGATGACGATCGCCTGACGGTCGGCAACGCGGAGAACGCACCGTGGACCTTCTACATCATGGCCGACGTCGCCGACTTCGATACTGCCGTCGCGGTATGCAACCTGTACCGCACGACACCGGTCGGCGAATACAACCTGTGGCGCTACGGCAAAATCGAGGCGCGGGTTGGACGTGCGCTGGCCGTGCCACCGGTTGCCGTGGCTGCCCCGTAAGCCGAGGCCTACGCAATGAAGCGGCATCGTAGTTGCTGTCAACGTGCACGCGTCCCGTACGTTGTGCAGCGCCTTTTCCTGGAGCTGGAAAAATGTCGACCAGAGTAGTCCTTGTCACCGGCGCGGCCGGCGGTCTCGGTGCCGTCATCGCCGCCCGCTTTCATGCCGCGGGCTATCGTGTTGCGATCGGCGACATTGCACACGACGCCGCTCAAGCCCTCGCGCGCGATCTCAGCGCCGACGGCTCGAGCGCCTGTGCACTCGAACTGGACGTCACGTCGAAAGCGGCGTTCGAGGCTGCTCGCGACGCCTTGATAGACCGTTGGGGACGCATCGATGTGCTCGTGAACAACGCGGGTGTCTCGAAGGTCGTCCCCGTGATGGACATCAGCGCCGAGCAGTTCGATCAGGTTATTAACGTTAATCTGCGTAGTGTGCTGTTCGGCTGCCAGGTATTCGGCGCACACTTCGCCAACGTCGGCGCGGGGCGTATCGTGAATGTCGCATCGCTTGCCGGACAGAATGGCGGCTCGGCCACAGGCGCCCACTATGCTGCGGCCAAGGGCGGCGTGCTGACACTCACCAAGGTCTTCGCACGCGACCTCGCCGCAGCCGGGGTCACCGTCAACGCGATCTCGCCGGGCCCAATGGACCTGCCCATCGTGCACCAGAGCGTACCGGCCGACAAACTGGCCGCCGTGATCGGCAATATTCCGGTGGGCAAGCTGGGATCGGCAGATTACGTCGCGGATATCGCAGCGCTGCTCGCGGCCGAAAACGCGTACTTCGCCAACGGCGCGTGCTGGGATGTCAACGGTGGCCTGTTCATGCGATAGACGGGCCTTCCGATGCGGTGTGGCGTGGTGTGGTGTGGTGTGGCGTCGCAGCGCCATAAAACGCCGACGGGCGCGCTCAGCGTTGCTTATCGTCGGCCGGCGCGTCCTGATCCCAGACGGCCATCACATCGCGCACCAGTTGCGCGATCGATGGCGCGCCAACCTTGTCCTTGATGCTTGCGCGGTGCACGTCGACCGTTTTTACGCTAATCGAAAGATCGGCGGCAATGCGCTTGCTGCCTTTCCCTTCGACTACACCACGCAACACCTCCTTCTCGCGAGCAGTCAGTGAGTCGATCCGCCGACGTAACTCGCGGTGTTTCTGGCTTGCATCGTGACGCTGCGTAGCGAGCTTCAATGCACGCTGTACGCGGTCGAGCATCTGCTGGGAGTTGTACGGTTTCTCGACAAAATCGATTGCGCCGTTTTGCAGCGCGCGCACCGACATCGGAATGTCGCCATGCCCACTAACAAAAATGATGGGCAGCGTTGCGCCCTGTCGCTGCAGTTCTGCCTGCACGTCAAAACCGCTAGCCTGCGGCATGCGTACATCGAGCACCAGACAGGCGGCTACTCGCGAATCGAAGTCGCGCAGAAACTCGGCAGGATTGGCGAACCCGACGGAGCGGATACCCACCGACTCCAGAAGCCATGACAGCGATGTGCGCATACCGTTGTCGTCATCGACGATGTACACGATTGGGGTCGGCGAAGTCATTGGCTGGCTCAACGGTTGGAAGGAAAAGCAGAACACCAGAAAAACACTCGCGCCACGTTTGACGCTATTCAATGATAACCAGCGAAAAAGGAGCATGACAGAAATATTCGCGGATCTCTTTGCGCCCGGTGTTCAGGTTGTGCGTCGCACAAGCTTATCCGCTGCACCTCAGATTGCCACCTGGTAAAAGCTTTAGAACACTTAGGGAAGACAGCGAGCGGGATGTCACTCTCACGCATTTTTTTCCGTTCGTGCATCACGTACGCTTGCTGCACTGATGATTAGTTGACCCATACAGTACGCACGGTCCACTCCGTTTCAATCTGCTCGCACGAAGGCTGCTCATGCTGCAAACCGATTTGCCAAACCAGGACGCCGACGCCCGCAAACAGTTTCGTCAGGCCATGGCCCACCTTAGCGCGGCCGTCAATGTGATTACAACTGCCGGCGCGCTCGGACGTTGTGGCATTACGGCGAGCGCCGTGTGCTCCGTGACCGATACGCCGCCCACAATGCTCGTTTGCCTGAACCGTTCGAGCGCGATGCATGCGACTTTCGAAGGCAACGGCAAGGTCTGCGTCAACGTGCTGCCGGCCGAGCATGAGATGCTCGCCAAGCACTTTGCAGGTCAAACGCAGGTGCCGATGGAAGAACGTTTCGGCTGGCCGATCTGGGACGATGGCCTGGCGGGTGTGCCCGTGTTGCGCGACGCGCTCGCGAGCATCCAGGGAAGAATTGTCGAACTGAAAGAGGTCGGCTCGCACTCGGTCATGTTTGTTGAAGCCACCCGGATCTGCGTGCGCGACGACGGAGACGGACTGATCTACTTCGACCGGAGTTTCCACCGCATCAGGCGAGCGCAAGCGGCCTGAGCGGCTTGTCCCCGCCTGACGGTTCGTCTGCCCTTCGCCCTCCCCTAACCGGCTGCTGCCGCAGCCCGCGACATGCACGGAGTAGTTTCAATGCTTGAGTTCACCAGCGTACTAACAAACGACAATGTTCGGTTGAATGTGGTTCAGAGCGGAAACCCGCGCGGGTCAGCCATTGTGTTCATCCACGGCATCTCGCAGTCGTGGATGTCGTGGATCGCCCAGTTGACCGACCCCTCGCTGCGCGCGAAGTACAGGATGGTGGCGTTCGATCTGCGTGGTCACGGGACGTCACAGGGTTCTTACGCGGCGGTGGACGGCGTAAGTGCCCGGCCCGGGGCGCAGATCGATACAGCACACGGCGACGGGCAGCCTGGGAACGCGACTGCGCTGGCAGCGGCCGATCTGCATGCGGTAATCGACGGCCTGGGCCTGAGCGCGCCAACGGTGATTGGCTGGTCCTACGGCGGAACCGTGCTGCAAGACTACATTGCCGCACAAGGTGGGCTGGCTGGCATCGGCAAGGCCGTCCTGCTGGCAACCTCCCCCGTCGTCCTCGCGCCGGGGAATGCCGATGGGGGCGCCGATACCGTGTTTAGCGCCGGCGCCATCACGACGCTGTTGAAAACGACACCGATCAATCCCTATACGGGGGAACTCAACAGTCATACTGACATTGCAGCAGGACTGACCGGCTTCGTCGAACTGTGCTACCAGGACGAGCTATCGCGAGCGGCGCCAGGCGAGGCACAGGTACAAGGTGTCACGGGGTTCAATCTGTTCACTCCCGCGGCAGTACGGCTCGCCATTATTGGCCGCGTGTTCGACCACCGCCCGACGCTTGCAGCCCTGAGCGCAGGCGACAAAGCCCGCATCCGGATCGTTTCGCCACAAGGCGATAAGGTGCTGCAGGCCGCCCGTATCGATCACTACTGGCAGGAAACTGGACTTGCGCTCGACGCTGTGGCTGGCGAGGGTCATCTTTTCCATTGCCGTAATGCTCAGACGTTCAATACCATGGTGGCTTCCTGGGCTGGTTAGCGTTGCTAACTATTTGCGATGCACTTCCGGACCAGGCTCCGCCATGTCGCCAGGAGAAAGGCAACTCACCCTCATTCCTGGGTCGGTCGCCTCTATGTCGCCTACCGGAATCGCTCGGGACGAAACGGATAGGGATCGGCAACAGGCGTTGCGCCAGTCATCATTTCCGCCAGCAGGCGGCCTGACACGGGGCCGAGTGTCAACCCGTGATGGTTGTGGCCAAACGAGAACCAGAGCCCGCGATGACGAGGTGCAGCTCCGATAACCGGCCGCATATCCGGCGTACAGGGACGCAGGCCAAGCCAGGGCGCGTTGTCCAGCCGCTGGCCGAGGCCGAAGATGGGTCGGGCAATTTGCTCCGCCCGACCCAGTTGAATGCCCGTCGGCGCCGCCTCACGTCGGGCGATCTCCACGCCGGTCGTCAACCGCAGGCGTCCTTGCATGGGCGCGATCACGTAGCCTTTCTCCGTGTCGACAAGCGGCACGGAGAGCATCGCCCGGGTGGGCTCGTAATGCATGTGATAACCGCGCTTCGCCCGCAGCGGTATGCGATAACCGAGCGGTGCGAAAATCTTGTCGGACCATGGTCCGAGGGCTACTACAACCTCCCTGGCGCTGACCATGCCTTGCGATGTCTGCACGGTCCATGCGTCGGCCTGCTGGCGCAGCGTGGTCGCCTCGCCGGTCAAAAGCTGGCCGCCACCTTCCTCGAACAGTCGCGCGTAGCCCTTCGTCAACGCGCCGGGGTTGGCAACGCTCGCCGGATCTTGCCAATGCAACGCGCCACTGAATCCCGGTGCGAGACCGCATTCGCGCGCCTGGAGTGCGGCGGCATCGAGCGGCGTCACGCGCAATCCATGGGTACGCGCTTTCGCTTCGGCTACTGCGGATTGCCGTTCAAATTCTGCCTCCGTACGGAATGCCTCGAGCCAGCCGCCGTGATGCACGAGGCTGGCAAGGCCTGCGCGTGCGATCAACGCATCGTGTTCGACGACGCTTCGCCGGATCAACGGAAACATGTCACGCGCAGCAGCTTCGAGGCGGCTCGGGGACGACTCCCACCAGAAGCGCGCGAGCCACGACGCAAACGTCGGCAGCGCCTTATAGTCCCAGTAAAGGTCCGTCGATTGATTGCGCAGATAGCGCAGCAGCGTAGCGGGATGGCGTGGAAAGGCGTACGGGACCACAGACGAACTTTCGATCAGCCCGGCATTGCCGAAGCTGGTCTCCTCACCCGGGCCGCGCCGGTCGACGAGTGCCACGCGGCGTCCGCGATCCTGCAGATGCAGCGCGCTCGACACGCCAACCATTCCGGCTCCCAGCACGATCACATCGAAATCCATACGCCCGCTCCAATGCCATGCCACTCATTACTTCGCGATGATGTCGCGCTTGTGCGTCAACGACAACATCTCCGTGTTCGAGGACATGAAGCATCTCATCGATCGCGCGGTTTCAGGCGCCGGAGTGCTGCCAACTACGTTGCCAACGTTCCTGGCATGGAACGGCGATCCGCCCCGCTCATTGACGGCTCGCCGCTCCAACCTCGAGCAGCGCCAGCGCCGGCCGCACGACTCCCTCCAGCAGCGCACGGTCCGGCCTGGTCCGGGCAAGCACCCGTATGCCGAGATGAACGCCCAGCAGCAACCGCGCAAGATCGTCGGCGGACTGTGCAGTCGAAATCTCGCCGGCCTGCTGGCCGGCGTGCACACAGCGCCGGAAAAACGCTTCTACGGCCACCAGCACGTTGGCGATCGTCGCCTGAAAGCCCGCGTCGTGTGGCGCGACCTCGAGCGCCGAATTCACCAGCAGGCATCCCTTACGATCCCTGTCGCTAACCGAGCGTTCGACAATCTCCCGAAAGAACGCCCTGATGGCATCGAGCGGCGGCAGGTTGACCTCGAATCTCGACACCCGGTCGCCGAAGCTTCTTGCAATGTAGTGTGTCAACGCCCGCTCGAACAACGAGCGTTTGTCCCCAAACGCGTTGTAAAGACTTGCCCCCGTTATTCCCATGCACTGAGCGAGATCCCGCACAGTAGTCGCCTCGTAGCCATAGACCCAGAACTGGTGGGCGGCGGCATCGAGGACCTCATTTTCATCGAATTCCCGTGGTCGAACCATGCTCCCTCCAGCCATCGTGTCGCGTCTCGCCGGTCGCGATTGCAACGTCACATACATTGCGATATTCTAAATCATCCGATCTAAAATAACCTGATGTGATGGCAAAGCTCCTTTGCCATCACACCACAGCCATCACGCATCCATCTGGCGGCCTGAGAACGCAAGGCACAGGAACATCATGACCGTGTACTCCGCAGAGGAGCGTCTGAGAACATTGTTTGTCGCGGGCCTTGCAGGCGACGCATCGCAGTACCGCGCATTCCTGTCCGAACTGACGCGTCACCTGCGAGGCTTTCTTCGCAAGCGGATTCCGCAACTTCACGACGACGTCGAGGATCTCGTCCAGGAAATCCTGCTAGCCGTGCATAATGCACGTCATACGTACCGTCCGGATGAGCCGCTGACCGCGTGGGTCCACGCGATCGCGCGTTATAAACTTATGGATTTCTTCAGAACGCGTGCGCGACGGGAGTCGTTGCACACGCCCCTTGACGAGCACGATGACATTTTCGCCGAGGTCGACGACGAACCGGCCAACGCCCGCCGCGATATCGGGAAACTGCTGGACCACCTGCCGGACAAGCAGCGGCTCTCGATCGTGCACGTCAAGCTGCAAGGACTTTCGGTTGCGGAGGCCTCCCGGTTGACGGGGCTATCGGAGTCGGCCGTCAAGGTCAGCATCCACAGGGGGCTCAAGGCTCTGGCCACATACGTCCGGAGAATCGCATGAGAACGGATGATCTCGTCGGACTGCTCTCGACCGGCATCACGCCCGTAAAACGTGGCACTGCGGGCCGTCGGTTCGGCATCGCCCTGCCGCTCGCCGCTATTGGCGCGACGCTATTGATGGCTACGGTATTTGGCATTCGCCCCGATCTGGGCGCCATCGTCAAAACCGCGATCTTCTGGGAAAAGCTCGCGTTCCCGCTATGCATCGCAATCGGCGCCCTGGTTGCGACCGTGCGGCTGGCACGCCCCGGCGCCAGGATTGGAGCCGGATGGCCTGTCATGGTGACGCCGGTGGTCATCGTCTGGATTGCCGCAATGGTGGTCGTCGTCAGTGCCGCGCCGCAATACCGCTTGCCGGCGATACTCGGGCAGACCTGGCGCACCTGCCCATTCAATATCCTCCTGCTGTCCGTTCCGGGTTTCATCGCCATCTTCTGGGCGGTCAAGGGACTGGCTCCTACCCGGCTACGATTGGCTGCCGCCATCTCTGGCCTGCTGGCGAGCTCGACCGCCACGGTCGCGTACTGCTTTCATTGCCCCGAGATGAGCCCCGCGTTCTGGAGCGTCTGGTACGTGGCCGGCATGCTGCTTCCAGTCGCGCTCGGGGCCGTTCTGGGCCCCAAACTGCTTCGGTGGTAGGCGACGGTAATCGACACCGGGAATGCTCTGCCGGCTCGTTGATCGGGCCGCCTGCTTTCGTCGCACCGTAGCGCCGAATGCAAAAAAATAAATTTTCCCTGTAACCGGACATCTCCAGATCACGAATTAGATGACGTATCCAGCACGGGTACTCCTCTATTTCAACTTCTGGAGAATTTCCATGTCCGCCAAAGCCACTGTCAGCTCCACCCTGCTCGCCGGCGTCGTCGCAAGCCTGCTCGCTTCGGCCGCCCATGCAGCACCGCTCACCAGTGCGGAAGCTAGTGCCGCTGTCGCCGCTCACAAGGAAAAGTGCTACGGCGTCGCCCTGAAAGGTCAGAACGACTGCGCCGCCGGTCCCGGCACCACCTGTCAGGGTACGTCCGCGATGGATTTCCAGGGCAACTCATGGAAGTTCGTTCAGGGCGGCACCTGCACGAATATCCAGGTGCCCGGTGGCGGCCACGGCTCGCTGACTCCGCTGAAGTCCTGATCCTCCCGACCGCAAAAGCCAGCACAGGACAGGAGGCGGCCATGACCGATTTCACCCGAACGACGCATCTCGGACCCGACGGGCGCGGCCGTCCTCCTCATGCACCGGCCGCCGTGCAGCACCTTGTCGGTACCAGTTTCAAGCACGAACATCTTGCCGATATTTTCGCGGACGGACTGAAAGACGGCTTCTTCGAAGTCCACGCAGAAAACTATATGGGGGCTGGCGGTCCGCCGCATCGGCTGCTTGCTGCGATCCGCGAGCACTATCCGCTCTCGATCCACGGTGTGTGCATGTCGATCGGCGGCCCTGGCGCGCTGGATGCGGCTCATCTCGCGCGCTTTCGCGATCTGGTTGTACGCTACGAACCCGCGCTGGTGTCAGAGCACCTCGCATGGTCCTCACATGGCGGCCAGTTTTTTAACGACCTGCTGCCTTTGCCGTACGCAAAAGAAACGCTCGAGCACGTGTGCGAACACATCGAGCAGGTGCAGAACGCGATCAAACGCCCCATCCTTCTTGAGAATCCGTCGACCTATGTCGCTTTCGCGTCGTCGACGATGAGCGAAACCGACTTCATCCGCAGCGTCGTTCAACGCACCGGTTGCGGCTTGCTGTTGGACATCAATAACGTTTTTGTCTCGGCAACCAATCACGGCTTTTCAGCCGCGGCGTATCTCGACGAATTGCCGTTTGATCAGGTGGGCGAAATACATCTGGCCGGACATAGCGAGCAACGCGACGACGAAAACGAACTGCTGCTGATAGATAGCCACGACCGCGCTATTTCTGAGCCCGTCTGGAATCTGTATAGGGATGTCGTATCGCGTACTGGACCAAGGCCGACGCTGATCGAATGGGACAGCAACCTTCCTGCCTGGCCCGTGTTGCGAGATCAGGCCATGACCGTCCGGCAGATCATCGTCGAACACGAGACGTCACTCGCGGAAGCGCCTTGCCATGGAGGTTGAAAATCGTCGGTGCCTCTCGTACGCGTTACCGCCCCCAGTCGGTACGCGGTACATGGGGTATCTGTTGTTCCTCGTACAGCCGGTAGACAAGCTCAAGCATTTCCCGAATGTCGCGCGACTCGTCCAGCGCACGCATGCTCATTATGATTGGTGATACAAGCGTGGGGTCGTCCAGTTCCTTGTAGCTCACGTCGTCACGCTTGAGGCCATATACGCTGCTGGGAACGACAGCAATTCCTTCCCCCGCGGCTACGAGACCCAGTGCAATCTGTAGCTCCCGTACTTCGTATATCCGGCGCGGCTTGAGCGCACGGTCGTGGAAGGCCGAAAGCACCTGGTCTGCATAGCTGGGTCGCGGCGCCTTGGGGAAAATAATCAGCGTCTCGTTGACCAGATCTCCAAGCGCGAGGGCTGGCTTGACGAGAGAAAGTGGATGCCCCTCGGGCAGCGCCACAATCATCTTCTCCTCACGAAGAATCACCCGGCGGATATTCGCATCCTCATGACGGATACGCCCAAATCCGATATCGATTACGCCGTCTTTCAGCGCTCTGAACTGGTCCATCGTCGACATCTCGTGCAGACTGAGTTCGACGGTCGTGTTCTCGTCGCGGAAGCGCCGGATGATTTTCGGCAGCATTCCATACAACGTCGAACCCACAAAACCGACCGAAAGGCTGCGCTCGATGTTGCCCACGCGCCTCGTCATGGATTCCAGTTCGGCTGTCTGAGCCAGCACCTGCACTGCGTGGGAATAGAAGAACTTGCCCGTCTCGGTCAGCTTCAGCGGACGCGAGTTGCGCTCGAATAGCTGCACGCCAAGGATCTCTTCCAGTTGTTGTATCTGACGACTCAGTGGCGGCTGGGCGATATGCAACCGCTGCGCCGCACGCGTGAAATTGCGCTCCTCGGCAACGGCCACGAAATAGCGAAGGTGTCGCAACTCCATCTCTATACCTCCAGGATATAGCCCGATACCCAATCAGTGTTGGACGGTGCCTTTTGGCGTCCATTATTCTGCATTCACAGGGCGTTTCGTAACCCGATTATACCTTTCAGGCATTCTGGGCCACCTTGCATCAAGGGTTAACCCGGCAAAAAACATTCAGGGCAAGGACAACCAGATTGTCCTTCGCCTGGAGCACGCATAGAGGAGCACACATGTCAGCCATCATCGACAAAGCCAGACAGCTGGATGAGCTGCTGCACACCGCTGTTCAGGAGGACAAAGGAAGTGGCGTATTCCGTTGCCGGCGCGACATCTTCACCAACGCCGATCTGTTCGAGCTCGAGATGAAACACATCTTCGAGAACAATTGGGTGTACCTGGCGCACGAAAGCCTGATTCCCAACCACAACGATTACTACACCACGTGGATTGGCCGTCAGCCCGTGGTTGTCACTCGCGACAAGAGCGGTGAACTGCACGCCGTCATCAACGCCTGCGCGCACAAGGGTGCGATGCTGTGCAGACGAAAGCACGGCAATAAAGGCAGCTTCACCTGTCCGTTCCACGGCTGGAGTTTCTCCAATACAGGCAAGCTGCTGAAGGTGAAGGATGCGAAGACCACCGAATATCCGGTGCAATTCAATACCAATGGCTCGCATGACCTGAAAAAAGTCGCTCGTTTTCAGAACTATCGCGGCTTCCTTTTCGGCAGCCTTAACGCGGACGTTTTGCCGCTGGAGGACTACCTCGGAGAGGCCAGGATCATCATCGACCAGATCGTCGACCAGGCGCCAGACGGACTCGAAGTACTGCGCGGCAACTCCTCGTACATCTACGACGGTAACTGGAAGATGCAAATGGAGAACGGCTGTGACGGCTACCACGTCAGCACCGTGCACTGGAACTACGCCGCGACGATGGACCGGCGCAAGGTCGATGGAACCAAGGCAGTGGATGCGAACGGCTGGAGCAAATCGGTAGCGGGCGTGTACGGGTTCGAACACGGCCACATCCTGCTGTGGACCAACACGATGAATCCCGAAGTGCGCCCCGTCTACCAGCATCGCGAAGAAATCGCGGCGCGCATCGGTGAAGCGAAGGCGAAATTCATCGTCGGCCAGACCCGGAACCTGTGCCTGTATCCGAACGTGTTTCTGATGGACCAGTTCAGTACGCAGATTCGCGTAGTGCGCCCGCTCGCCGTGGACAAGACCGAAGTCACCATCTTCTGTTTTGCGCCGAAGGGTGAAAGTGCTGCCGAACGCGCTACGCGGATCCGCCAGTACGAGGACTTCTTCAACGTCACGGGAATGGGCACCGCAGATGACCTCGAAGAATTTCGCGCGTGCCAGGCCGGTTATGCCGGGACCGCTGCGTTGTGGAACGACCTTTCGCGCGGCGCGCCGTTGTGGGTCGACGGCCCGGACGAGAATGCCCGGAGCATGGGTCTCAAGCCGCTTGTTTCAGGCGAGCGTAGTGAGGACGAGGGGCTCTTTGTGTGCCAGCACGAATACTGGGTGCAAGCGATGAACCAGGCACTGAAGAAGGAGCAAGAGGAGGCGCTGACATGAGTTTCGACTACCAGACAATCTGCGCCACCCTGTACCGTGAAGCGCGTCTGCTCGATGACCGTCAGTGGGACGAGTGGCTGGCCTGCTACGCGGAGGACGTTTCCTACTGGATGCCGGCATGGGACGACGACGACCAGCTTACCGATGACCACGAGAGCCAGATCTCACTGATGTATTACCCGGATCGAGGTGGCCTTGAAGACCGCGTGTTCCGCATCAAGACCGAGCGCAGCGGTGCATCGATGCCTGAACCGCGCACCAGCCACAGCGTGACGAATGTGGAAGTGATGGCCGAACGTGGCAATGAAGTCGATGTGCGCTACAACTTCAACACGCTCAATCACCGCTACAAAACCACTGACCATTTTTTCGGCACGATGTTCGTCACCTTGCGAAAGGCCAATGACGACCTGCTGATTTCCAGCAAGAGAATCGTGCTGAAAAACGACTACATCCGCCAGGTGCTCGACATCTATCACGTTTGATTGGCATGTCGGGACGGGTGGGAAATGAAGGAGACAACATGTCCAGCTACAACATTGCCCTGAATTTCGAGGACGGCGTGACCCGTTTCGTGGAATGCAATGCCGGCGAAAAAGTGCTCGATGCGGCCTTTCGCGCGAGGATCAACCTGCCGATGGATTGCTCCGATGGCGTGTGCGGCACCTGCAAGTGCCGCGCCGAAAGCGGCCAATACGATCTGGGCGACGATTATATCGAGGACGCCCTGAGCGACGACGAGAAGAACAGCGGTCTCGTCCTCACCTGCCAGATGGTGCCGCAAGGCGACTGCGTGATTGCGGTACCAGCATCGTCCCATGCCTGCAAGACCGGGCAGAGCCGGTTCGCCGCGACGGTATCGAAGGTCGAGCAGCACAACGATGCTGCCGTCGTTCTCGAACTCGAGGTGGAGGCAACGGCACCGGCATTTCTGCCGGGCCAGTACGTCAATATCGATGTTCCCGGCAGCGGCCTCCATCGTTCGTATTCCTTTTCGTCGGCGCCCGGTGAATCAAGAATCAGTTTTCTGATCAAAAAGATCCCCAATGGCGTGATGAGCACCTGGCTCGAATCGGCACAGCCAGGCAACAAGGTGGAGCTGACCGGGCCGCTTGGCAGTTTCTATCTGCGTGCCGTGCAGCGCCCGTTGTTGTTCCTCGCCGGCGGTACGGGCCTGGCGCCGTTTCTGTCGATGCTGGAAGTGCTGGCGCGCGCCGCTACGCAACAGAAGGTTCACCTCATTTATGGCGCGACGCGGGATCTCGACCTGGTGCAGGTCGATGCCATTGAATCGTACCTGGAAAAGTTGCCGAATTTCACCTACAGCACCGTCGTGGCCAGCACGGACTCGGCCCATCCCCGCAAGGGCTGGGTGACGCAGCACATCCCGGCAGAGGCCTTGAACGATGGCGATGTCGACGTCTACCTGTGTGGGCCACCGCCGATGGTCGATGCAGTCCGCAAGTATTTCGACGACAACGGCATGAAGCCCAACAGCTTCTACTACG
The DNA here is from genome assembly GCF_050435645.1 of Paraburkholderia sp. GAS206C. Lineage (NCBI taxonomy): Bacteria > Pseudomonadati > Pseudomonadota > Betaproteobacteria > Burkholderiales > Burkholderiaceae > Paraburkholderia > Paraburkholderia sp. GAS206C. The sequence goes on from NZ_JBNDKR010000004.1 coordinate 28,275, forward strand.
AGAAGTTCACGCCGAACGCAGCATCGGGGACCCCATGAGCACGCAACGATTTGCCGGCAAGGTCCTGGTGGTCACCGGTGCAGCACAGGGCATTGGTCGCGCTGTGGCACTTCGTGCGGCCGCCGAGGGCGGCAAGGTGCTGTTCGTCGACCGCGCCGACTTCGTCTGCGAAGTGGCCGCCGAAGCGAACGGCGCTGACACGGCGGGATTCGTTGCCGACCTCGAAACGTATGAGGGCGCCGCATCTGCGATGGCTTTTGCGGCGCGGCAGTTTGGCGGCATCGATATTCTGGTCAACGGTGTCGGTGGTGCGATTCGCATGCGTCCGTTCGCCGAGTTCGAACCCGCACAGATTGACGCGGAAATTCGCCGCTCACTCATGCCGACGCTGTACGCCTGCCATGCTGTGCTGCCTCACCTGCTTACGCGCGGTAGCGGAACCATTGTCAATGTTTCATCGAACGCCACGCGGGGTATCCGCCGCGTGCCGTATTCGGCGGCCAAGGGTGGTGTCAACGCGATGACGCAGTCGCTGGCAATGGAATACGCGGAGCACAACATCCGCGTCGTCGCTACTGCGCCTGGCGGGACCGACGCGCCTCCCCGGCGCGTTCCTCGCAATCTGGCCGGCGACAGCGAGCAGGAAAAAGTCTGGATGGGCGATGCGGTGAAGCAGGTTACCGACTCGACCTTTTTGAAGCGCTACGGCAGCATCGACGAACAGGTCGCGCCCATTCTGTTTCTCGCTTCGGACGAGGCGAGCTATATCACCGGTACGGTGCTGCCGGTCGCGGGCGGCGATACAGGCTGACCGACAGGTGCACTTCCGTCTTCTCTAACGGCACCGGGAATGCTCTGCCGGCTCGTTGATCGGGCCGCCTGCTTTCGTCGCACCGTCGCGCCGTAGCGCCGAATGCAAAAAAATAAATTTTCCCTGTAACCGGACACCTCCAGCGCACGAATTAGATGACGTATCCAGCACGGGTACTCCTCTATTTCAACTTCTGGAGAATTTCCATGTCCGCCAAAGCCACTGTCAGCTCCACCCTGCTCGCCGGCGTCGTCGCAAGCCTGCTCGCTTCGGCCGCCCATGCAGCACCGCTCACCAGTGCGGAAGCTAGCGCCGCTGTCGCCGCTCACAAGGAAAAGTGCTACGGCGTCGCCCTGAAAGGTCAGAACGACTGCGCCGCCGGTCCCGGTACCACCTGTCAGGGTACGTCCGCGATGGATTTCCAGGGCAACTCATGGAAGTTCGTTCAGGGCGGCACCTGCACGAATATCCAGGTGCCCGGTGGCGGCCACGGCTCGCTGACTCCGCTGAAGTCCTGATCCTCCAGACCGCAAAAGCCAGCACAGGACAGGAGGCGGCCATGACCGATTTCACCCGAACGACGCATCTCGGACCCGACGGGCGCGGCCGCCGTCCCCATACGCATGCTACTGCGCAGGAGCTCAGCCATGCAGCCTGAAAACCGTTCGCTCCGGTACGCCGCAGCGTTTGCACCGGGACTGATTGACCCAGCGATCGCGGCGCCTGAAGACCTGGTCGCCGCAGCGGGGAAGCGTGTGGTCAAGCGCTATAACGTCTATCGCAACAACGTGACGGTCAGCCTTATCGATGCACTGGCCGCCGTCTACCCCGCTGTGCAGAGAATTACCGGCGTCGACTTCTTCAGGGCCATGGCCCGTTTCCATATCCGCGCGACGCCTCCCGCTTCGCCGCTACTGTTCGAGTATGGGCGCGACTTTCCTGCGTTCATCGAATCGTACGAATACGCCCGCGAAATGCCGTGGCTTGCAGACACGGCGCGCATCGAGCGCGCGTGGCTGGATGCCTATCACGCGGCCGACCTGCCTGCACTCGCCACCGAGGCGTTCGGCAATATCGAACCCGCGGCGCTGGCCGGGTTGCGTTTCAGGCCGCATCCCGCGGCGCAGATCGTGCGTTCGGTCTATCCCGCTGTCACCATCTTCGCGATGAATCGCACTGAAGGTCCTGTTTCCGCGGTGCATTCGAACGAACCTGAAGATGCGCTCGTGACGCGGCCGGGATACGACGTCATCGTTTCCCGCCTGCCGGCGGGAGGTGCCGCGTTCCTGATCGCCCTTCTCGCGGGCGAGTCACTCGGCGAAGCAGTCGCGTCTGCGTTTGAAGAAGCCCCTTCCTTCGATCTCCATGCCAACCTGGCAGGGATGATCTCGGCGGGCGTATTTTCCGCCGTTCAACTTGGAGATTGACCCAAATGACGTCCGACACCCAACAGGCAAAACCGCCATTTCCAGGTGCGGTGATATCCGCGATTGCCATGGCGAAGAGGTTCATACAACATCTCGCGCAACCGTGGCTCGTGCAGTTCGTGCTTCGGATTGCGCTCGCCGTTCCTTTCTGGAAGTCAGGCATCCTTAAGTGGCACGGCTTCCTGCAACTGAACGACACGGCAATCGACCTGTTCACGCAGGAGTTCCAGTTGCATCTCCCTGGCGGCCCCTATCCGTTTCCCGCCCCTGCGGTTTTTGCGTTCCTGTCGGGCTGCGGCGAGGTAACGTTCCCGGTATTGCTCGTGCTGGGCTTCGGAACCCGGTTCGCCGCCGCCGGCCTGATACTGATGACATGCATCATCGAACTGACCGTCCCGGAAGGCTGGCCGATCCATCTCACGTGGGTGGCCATGGCACTGGCTATTGCCGCCTGGGGACCGGGCCGCATATCCATCGACTATCTGCTGGGTGACAGGTCGTTCAGGCCCTGACCCGAAGTTTTCATCGAATCGTTAGGCTGTTCTCCATTGGACACCATGAGAACTTCAGATCTGATACTCAGGCTGACCGAGCGTCTGACGACGATCGATCCGGACGCCGTTTCGAAACGGCTCAACCGGTCGCTGAGCGTGGGTCTTGCCGGCAGCACGGCTTTGCTAGTGGTCATTTACGGCATCCGCAGCGACATGCCGCAATTGCTGTTGACGACGATGTTCTGGATAAGACTCGCGTTTCCGGTCGCGATACTCATCACCGCGTTGAAACTCGCCGGGCGTCTTGGACACCCCGGCGTACCCGTCAAGCTGGCGTGGTTCGCGGTTGCGCTGCCCTTCGTTGCTGTGCTGCTCGTTGCTTCGTTCATGCTGCTCGCGACTCCGCGCGGCTATCGGCTGGAACTGATGCTGGGCACAACATGGCGAGTCACCACGGCCAATATCGTTCTGCTCTCCTTGCCTCCGCTTGCAGCCGCGATGCACGCCATGAAGGGGCTGGCCCCGACCCGCCTCGCGCTTGCGGGCGCCGGCGCTGGGCTGCTCGCCGGCGCGCAGGGTTCGCTGGTGTATTGCCTTTATTCCTCGGAGATGTCCGTGCCGTTCTGGGGTATCTGGTACGTACTAGGTGTTGTATTAACCGCAGGCATCGGTACTGCATTTGCTCCGTTCTACTTAAGGTGGTAGCCGGGCAAGCCTAAGGGCAGGCCACGCCACAGGAAAGCGGGTCTCGAGATCAATACGGGTTGCACGCGCTGACCGGACAAGGAGTCAACGCCTGTTGCAGCCCATACGCAAAGGATAAATCGTGAAGGCTATTGGTCACCTCAGGATCGGCGTTCGCCTTGGAATCGGATTTGGCGCGACGCTCGCCCTGCTATGCCTCGTAGGCGCGCTTGGACTCGCGCAGGCTTCCCGCATTTACGACGGCACGCAGGAGCTCGCAACCGATCTCCTTCCCAGTGTCCAGCGGCTGGGCGATATCCGGGCGCTCGCCGACGAGGTCCGCCAGGCTTCCCTGAGTTACCTGATCGCCACCAGTTCCGCCGAGCGTCAGTCGCAGCGGTCGAAACACGACGCCGCGCTGAAAGAACTTTCGCAGGTGTGGCCCCAGTACGAGGCGGTGGTCGGCTCTGCCGAGGAACTGCAACTCTCGAACCAGATCAAGGCAGCATGGACCTCCTACCTTGCGCTGGACAAACGGTTAAACGAGTTCTCCGACAGCGGAGATGAACATTTCAGCGACGCCCGCTCATTCGCCGGGGGCGAGTCTTCGAGCGCATTCAGCAAGGTCACCGCACTCATTGCGCAGGATATTGCCCTGAACAGTCAGGGCGCAAGCGACTCCAGCGAGCAGGCTGCGGACGCCTTCCATAACGCCTCGCTGTTTACCGGCGCGCTGACCGGAATAGCGATCCTGTTGAGCCTCGTGATTGCGTTCGTCATTACCCGCTCCATTACGGTTCCCATTGGCTCGTCCGTGAAGATTGCCCAGACGGTCGCGCAAGGCGATCTCACCTCGCAAATCGAAGTGAGCGGCAAGGACGAAACGAGCCAGCTACTGCGAGCGCTCAAACACATGAACGAAAGACTCGCCGAACTGGTAGGCCAGGTGCGTTCGGGCAGTGACAGCATCGCGACGGGCGCTGCGCAAATCGCAGCGGGCAATGCCGATCTGAGCCAGCGGACCGAAGAACAGGCTGCGTCGCTCGAGGAAACCGCAGCAAGCATGGAGGAACTGGCTTCCACCGTCCGGCAAAACACCGAAAGCGCCCGGCAAGGCAACGCACTCGCGGCAAACGCGTCCGATATCGCGCAGCGTGGTGGCGACGTCATGGGCCGAGTAATCGGCACCATGCAGACGATATCGGAAAGCTCGGCCAGGGTGACCGATATCATCGCGGTGATCGAGGGTATCGCCTTTCAGACCAACATCCTCGCGCTCAACGCATCGGTCGAGGCGGCGCGTGCGGGGGACCAGGGGCGCGGTTTTGCTGTCGTCGCTGCAGAAGTGCGGACCCTCGCACAACGAAGTGCCCACGCTGCCAAGGAGATCAAGGAGCTCATTACACACTCGGTCGAGCGTGTGAAGGCCGGTTCGAATCTCGTCAACGAAGCTGGCGCGACCATGGACGAAGTCGTCCGGGCGGTCAAGCGTGTCTCCGACCTGATGGGAGAGATTACGGCGGCATCGCTAGAGCAGGATGCCGGTATCGAACAGGTCAATATCGCCGTGGCTCAGATGGACCAGGTGACGCAGCAGAACGCTGCGCTGGTTGAAGAAGCCTCGGCCGCCGCGCAGTCGGTGTCGGCACAATCCAGCACGCTGCGCGAGGTCGTGTCGATCTTCAGGCTAGGAGCGGAGCCTGCGGTGAACAGCGCGTCGCTCGCGTAGCATCACTCGTCCCGCGTTTGCGCGGTTGGTCCCGAAACTGTATCTACGCCTTCCAGCCTCCACCCAGGGCCTTGTATAGTGTGATCAGATTGCTCAGTTCTGCAAAGCGGTCGTTGACCAGTTGCTGCCTTGCCGTATACAACGTGCGTTCGGCATCCAGCAGGACCAGAAAACTATCGGTCCCCGTGCGATAACGGGCTTGCGCCAGATCGTCGTAGTGCGTCGAAGCCGCCACGTACTCGCGATCCGCCGCCACCTGGTCCACGTAGGTGGCGCGCCCGGCCAGCGCGTTCGCCACTTCCTTGAAGGCAGTCTGAATCGCCTTTTCGTAATTGGCGACTTCGATCTGCGTCTCTATCTTCGCCGCGTCGAGCGTGGCCCGATTGTTCCCGTAATCGAAGATGGGCAGCGTCACCGTAGGTGCGAAGGTCCATGCGCCGGTCGCTGCCTTGAACAGGCCCGACAGCGCGGTGCTGGACGTCCCCGCCGCCGTCGTCAGCTGGATAGATGGAAAGAAAGCCGCGCGGGCCGCGCCTACGTTCGCGTTAGCAGCCTTCAGCGTATGTTCCGCTTCGACGATGTCGGGGCGCCGGGTCAGCAGGTCGGACGGCACACCGGCACTCATAGGCGGCAACTGCGAGGCTTCCAGCGCTTCGCTGTGAAGCAGTCCGTCGGGAATCGGGCAGCCGATCACCGCCACCAGATTGTTGAAGTCCTGCGCCACCGCACGCTGGTCGGCGATCAGGCTCGAACGCACGCTTGCATACTCGGACTCAGCCTGCCGCACATCCTGCATTGAGGCCGTACCGATCCGCTCGCTTTGCAGATTCACCTGATAGGTTTGCCGGTCGGCTTCGGCTGTTGCTGTCGCCACCTCGAGCAGCGATTGATCGGTCAGCCACTGAAAATAATCGGTTGCGACGGTCGCAATCAGGCTGATGCGCGTGCTGGTCTGCGAGGCGTCAGTCGCCAGATATTGCTCGAGCGCCTGATGCTTGAGGCTGCGTAGACGCCCGAAAAAATCGACCTCCCAGGAAGTCTCGCCAAGCGTCACGCTGCTTTCTTTCGTGGTAACGCCGATCTCGCGATAGTTGTCCACCGCTCCTGTTGCATCGATTGTCGGCAGGAGTGCCGAACGAGCGATGCGGTATTGTGCCTCGTATTGGGCCACCTTCAGCGCAGCCACCCGCATGTCGCGATTGTTTTCAAGCGCCAGCGCGATCAGATTCTGCAGCGCGGGATCCTGGAAGAAGGTGTGCCAATCCACGTCTGCTGCGAGAGGCGCAGGGGATTGCGCAGCCACGCCGGCCCCGGAGGCTGACGCACTGGCCGCCACGCCCGCCGCATCCGTCCAGGCCGCCGCCACTGGCGAAGGCGGGCGCAGGTAGTCAGGCTCCAGGGTGCAGGAGCACAGGCTGATGACGCATAACACGCTGCCAAGAATATGCCGCTTCATTGCTCGGTCTCCGCCGGGTTCGTCGTGTCGGGATGCAACTTGCGCTCCTTGAATACCTTGCGCACCAGAATAAAGAAGAGCGGCACGTAAAAGACTGCCAGCAGCGTCGCGCCAAGCATGCCGCCCGTCACTGCCGTGCCGATCGCACGCCGGCTCTCGGCGCCGGCGCCACCGCTGAAAACCAGCGGCAATACACCGAACACGAATGCAATCGAGGTCATCAGGATCGGCTTGACCCGCAAGCGCGCCGCTTCGAGTGCCGCATCCATCAGATCGCGGCCCTGTTCGTGCAGCTCCTTGGCGAATTCGATGATCAGAATTGCATTCTTGGTGGCGAGGCCGATCGTCGTGAGCAGTCCTACCTTGAAGTAAATATCGTTGGGCATGCCCCGCAGCGTCACGGCAAGCACTGCGCCCAATGCGCCGAGCGGCACCACCAGCAGGACCGCGAATGGCATGCCCCAGCTTTCATACAGGCCGGCCAGACACAGGAACACGATCACGATCGAAATGCCGTAGAGATACAGCGACTGCGAGTTGGACAGGACCTCCTGATAGGATTGGCCGGTCCATTCCACGGAAAACCCCTTGGGTAGTTGCGCGGCGATTTTCCCGATCGCCTTCATCGCGTCGCCGGTACTTGCGCCCGGCCCTGTCTGCGCGGTCATTTCCATCGCCAGCATATGGTTGTAGCGCTCGATCTGCGGCGACCCGAAAGTCCAGCGGGTGGTCGAGAAGGCAGAAAACGGCACCATCTGGCCATCGAAATTGCTCGGTCCGGAACCGGAGACCAAAACAGCTCCGTCCGCCGCGGCGGTACGCACATACCATTGCCCGATATCGTCCGGCATCATCCGGTACGGCGCATCAGCCTGCACGAACACGCGCTGGATTCGCCCCGTGTCGATGTAGTTGTTCACGTAGGACGAACCGAAGGCGATTTCGAGCGTGTTGTTGATGTCGGCGATCGACAGACCAAGCGCGCTGGCCTTCTCACGATCGATATCGACATGGAACTGCGGCGTGTCATCCAGTCCGGCCGGATGCGTCATCGCCAGTGCGGAATTTTTTGCGGCGAGACCCATCAACATGTTGCGAGCCTGAAGCAGCCGCTCGTGTCCCAGCCCCGCCCGATCCTCGACCTCGAAATCGAGGCCGCTCTGGTTGCCGAGGCTAGGAATCGCCGGCAGGTTCACAGCAAATACCTGTGCGTCGCGCAAAGAGGCGAAATGGGCATTCGCGCGGTTCAGGATTGCATGCGCCTGCTGATCGGTGCCGTCACGCTGACTCCAGTCCTTCAGGCTGACAAACAGGATCGCATTGTTCTGGCCTTGTCCATTGAAGCTGAATCCATCGATCGCCAGTACCTTGTCGGTGCCTGGTTCATGATGCAGAAAGTAGTCCTCAGCGAGCCTGACCGTGCGGTCCGTCACGGACAGCGGCGTGCCGACCGGCGTCGACACCAGCACCACCACGACCCCTTGATCCTCGTCGGGCAGATAGGATGTGGGCAGCCCGCTCATGAGCCAGGCGAGTGCCGCGACGATCACGACGAAAAGAAACAGGAAGCGCAGCGGACGCGCGAGAAAAGCAGCCAGCCAGCCGCGGTAACGTTCAATGCCATGCTCGATAAAGCGGGCAATCCGCCCGCTGTGAGCGGCATCGCCGGCGCTGACCGGCTTGAGCAGCGTGGCGCATAAGGCGGGCGTCAAGGTGAGCGCCAACAGCAACGAAAGCACCATCGCCGCCACGATCGTGACGGAGAACTGACGGTAAATGCCTCCGGTCGCCCCGGAGAAAAAGGCCATCGGAATGAACACCGCGGTCAGCACGGTCGTGATCCCAATCAGTGCACCGGTGATCTGCTTCATGGCCTTGCGTGTCGCTTCGCGCGGCCCCAGACCTTCTTCGCGCATCATCCGGTCGACGTTCTCGACCACCACGATGGCGTCGTCGACCAGCAAGCCGATCGCCAGCACCACGGCGAACATCGAGAGCACGTTGAGCGACATGCCCGCGACCCAAAGCACGATACAGGTACCAAGCAGCGCAATCGGAATCACTACGGCCGGAATCAGCGTGGTGCGCACACTGCGCAGGAAAACCAGCATGACGAGAAACACGAGGACCACCGATTCGATCAGGGTCTTCATGACGTCCACAATCGAGATCTTCACGAACGGTGTCGTGTCGAACGGGTAGTCGACGTCGACGTCCGCGGGTAGTTGCGGTTTCAGCTCGTCCACGCGTGCGCGCACGGCCGCCGCCACCGCCATCGCGTTGGCGCCTGTGGCCAGCTCGATGGCAAGCGCTGCGGCCGGCCTGCCGCCCATGCGGGACACGATGTCGTAGGTGTCGCCGCCAACCTCGACGCGGGCAACGTCCTTCAACCGCACCTTGGCGCCGCTGCTATTGACGCGCAGCAGGATGTCGCCGAACTGGTCAGCAGTGCGCATCAGGCTCGATGCGGTGATCGTCGCGTTGATCGCCTGGGACGCGGTCGCCGGCGTCCCGCCCAGTTCGCCAACCGAGGTCTCGACGTTCTGGTTGGCGATCGCGGTCGTCACATCGCTCGCCGTCAAACCGAAGCTATGCAGCTTGATCGGGTTCAGCCAGATGCGCATCGCGTGCTGCGGGGAGAACAGGTTCACACCGCCGACGCCGTTGATTTCGGTGATAGGGTCCTGCAACTGACTCGCCAGCAGATTGCCGAGTTCGATCGAGTTTAGCCGTCCACTTCGCGAAGACAGCGACACCACCATCAGGAAACTGCTGCTTGCCTTGGAAATGTTGATGCCCTGCTGCTCGACCACCAGCGGCAACAACGCGGACACCTGGCTCACCTTGTTTTGCACCTGCATCTGCGCGATGTCGGGGTTGGCCCCTGGATCGAGCGTCAGTGAGATCGTGGCCTGGCCCGCATTGCTGCTGGTGGACGACATATAGAGCAGATGGTCGATGCCGCTCAGACTCTGCTCGATCACCTGCGTGACGTTGGCGGCCACCGTATCGGCCGAGGCGCCCGGATAGGTCGCCACGATCTGGATCACGGGAGGCGCGACCGACGGATATTGTTCGATCGGCATCGTGCGCAGCGCCAGCACGCCAGCGATCATGATGACGAGCGCGATGACCCAGGCCAGTACCGGCCTATCGATGAAAAAACGTGCCATTTCGTCCCCGCTTAACTGTGTACGGCTGCACTGCTAGCCGCGGGAGCGTTGGAAGCCTGGGTGTCGGTCACCTTGACCGGCGCGCCATCCTGAAGCTGGTTGGCTCCGCTAATCACCACCCGATCGCCGGCCTTCAGGCCCTGCGAAACGATCCACCGGTCGCCGTAGGCCGTATCGGCCTTGACGGGCGCCTCATAGGCCTTGCCATCGTGACCGGCCACCCAGACCGTCGCCCGGCCGTCCGCGGTCCGCGTGACGGCCAGTTGCGGAACCAGCATCGCCTGCTCATCGACGCCCTCTTCCAGCTCGGCCCGCACGAACATGCCGGGCAACAGTTCGTGCTCCGGATTGGGCACGACCACACGCAGAATGACCGATCCGGTAGTCTGATCGACGGTGATGTCCGAGAAGGCCAGCGTCCCCGGCTGCGGATAGTCGGAACCGTCCTCCATGACGATGTGCACAGTTGCGCCCTGGTTACCCGCCTGCTTCAGACGGCCAGCGTTGAACTCCTTTCGGAGTCTTAACCAGTCGACGCTCGGACGGGTCACGTCGAGATACATACGGTCGATGGTCTGGACCGTGGCGAGCGCCGTAGTTTGCTCCGCGGTGACGAGGGCGCCGGCGGTCACGCTGGACACGCCGATCTGTCCCGAGATCGGACTCGTGATGCGCGTATAGCCGAGATTGATGCGCGCGGATTCGAGCGAGGCTCGATCAGCAAGCACGTCAGCCTGATCTTCGTTGACGACGGCGATGGCGTCGTCGTAATCCTGCTTGCTGACGCCGTTAATCTTGACCAGTTCCGCAAAGCGACTCGACTTCGCCTTCGCGTCCGACAACGTGGCTTCGGCCTTCGCGAGTACACCCCGGGCCTGATCATAGGTGGCCTGATACATCGCCGGATCGATCTGATAGAGCGGCTGGCCAGCCGTTACCTCAGCGCCTTCGGTAAACAGACGCTTTTGCACGATGCCGGAAATCTGCGGACGCACGTCGGCCACATTGAGGGCAGACAGGCGTCCTGACAACTCGGTCCGCTCGACGATTTTTTGCGGCGTCATGACCAGAACGCCGACTTCGGTTGCAGATGCGGCGTCGCCCGCGCCGCCGGCCAGATGTTTGCCGCAGCCACCGAGCGCCAACAGGAGCAGCATCGCAGCGAGGCATGAAGCTGGGCGCAGCGAAACTCGCCCGTACTTGTCAGAACACGCGAAAAGAACCATATCACCTGCTCGCTTTTACTTTCTTTTGACTGAATGAAAAACGACCGGATCCCGATACCCAGGATCCTTTAACCGTTCTCCGCTACCGCGCCGCCTTACTGCCCCAGGACGCCGTGAACCTCGTCGACAAAACTGCGCCATTCCGCCCGCATTTCGAGTAACCGGCGACGGCCGATGCCGGTCAGCGAGTAATACTTGCGCGGCGGTCCCGAGGCCGATTCGACCGTATAGGTCGACACCCACGCCTCGGCCTGCAGACGCCGCATCAACGGATAGATCGTGCCCTCGCCCACCTCCATCGCAAGCGAGAGTGTCGATGCCAGTTCATAGGCGTAACTATCCCCGCGGGCCAGAACAGCCAGCACGCACATATCGAGCGCCCCTTTCTTCAATTGCGTTTTCATCTATGTCCGGAGGAATAATGCATAACAAGGAACCTTGCTATGCATAATACATGAGCCGGGCCGAAACGCCTGTTGCAACTGGGCGTGACAGTATCAGCCTCTATTTGTTTATGCAAGGTACCGATCAAAAATCATGCATACGGTCTGCTTACGGAAGATTAACAAGACTTTCGGGCGATGGCGTATCCGCTCATCCTCTTCCGAGGATGGTTGGGGACGCTAACCATCCCATCCGAAAGTTTTTCTATTTCCTAAGGCAAGATTTGCTCGATAGTCGATGAACGGCAGAGGCGTCATACTCCGTCGTCAAAACACGCCCCACTCAAGGACCAGGCAAATGAATCGACGAGCCGTAAGCCTCATGACGATCACCGCTATTGCATGCACGATCGCGACCGCCAGCCACGCAGCGGACGATCAGAAAGACAGAATAAAAACCGCGGTCGACCACGCCATGGCACCCGTCATCGCGCACAACGGCATTCGCGGCATGGCGGTCGGCATCGTCGATGGCGATGAGCACTACGTGTTCAACTATGGCGTGGCCTCGACGGAGACAGGAAAACCGGTGACGAACGAAACCTTGTTCGAGCTCGGTTCGGTCAGCAAGACGTTGACGGCGACATTAGCGTCGTACGCGCAGGTTCGCGGCTATCTGTCTCTGTCTGACCCGACGAGCAGGTTCCTGCCGTCGCTGCAGAACAGCCCCTTCGGCAACGTGACGCTCCTCAATCTGGGCACGCACACTCCCGGCGGCCTCCCCTTGCAGGTGCCCGACAACATCAGCAACAATGAACAGTTGATGCAGTATTTCAAGGCGTGGCAACCGGCCTACGCGCCTGGTACCCATCGGACTTACGCCAATCCCAGCATCGGAACACTCGGTTTGATCGCGGCAAAAAGCATGGGGCAAGATTTTGACGGGCTGATGCAAGGTCAGCTGTTTCCCGCGCTCGGCATGAAAGACACCTACATCAAGGTACCTGCGGCGAAAATGCCCGACTACGCGCAGGGCTACGCAAAAGATGGCGCACCGATCAGGATGGCGCCAGGCGTGCTGTCTTCTGAGGCATACGGTATCAAGACGACCGCCGCGGACATGAATCGCTTTGTCGAAGCCAACATGAATCTGATTCGTGTGAACGAAAAACTGCAACACGCGATTGCCAATACGCACATTGGCTACTTCAAGGCAGGGCCCATGACACAGGACCTGATCTGGGAACAGTATCCGTACCCGGTCACGCTCGAGTCGCTTCTGTCCGGCAATTCGCCGGCGATGATCTTTAACGCAACGCCGGTTACCGAAATAAAGCCACCGCAAGAACCACAAAACAATGTCTGGATCAACAAAACCGGCTCGACGAACGGCTTTGGAGCCTACATTGCCTTCATTCCGCAGAAGCGACTGGGGATCGTGATTCTCGCCAACAAGAACTTCCCGATTGATGAACGAGTCACCGCCGCATACCGGATTCTCACCTCGCTGGAGAACAGCGAACGTTGAGAGCTTTCGCCGCGGCCTTCTCATCCTGAAGAGATACCATGAATTCACCCATAGCATTCAAGGCGGCTGAGCAAACCATGTGGCGACTAGTGCAGCGCTACACAGGTCGGGTGGGATATCGGCGCGGTGTGAAATCCGAAGGGCTATCGCTGAGTCCGCCGGTCATTGACTGCTCCGGATGGACCACCCTGCTCCTGACGCAGGCCATGCAGGCGGAAAACGAAGCGGCGGCCCGGGCAGTGTTCAGCGCGGACGACATGCTGGCGTTGCATGCCTGGTCGGATCGGATCATCGAGGAGATTGGGACACGCACGGGGTTCATTCTTGAGGCACGCAAGATCACAGCCGACACCTTCCCTCGATACGCCACGATTGGGCTGAAAATGGGTGAGCCCGAGTGGGCAAACAACCATCCCCGCTCACGCGGAATCACCCACATCGTTCAGGTGGTGTGCAGCCCGGAGGACAGTGCACAGTTCGTTTCGGAGTCCTACGGCGGATCCGTCTCTCCGGGGATAAGCCTCACGCCGCTGACGGGGTGGCTTGCTTCATCAGAAAACCATCTCCGGGCCGGCGAAATGTGGGTTGTCGACCCTTTCCGGCTGGCCTCGAAAGCTCAAGGCTGAAAGACAGCGATGTTGTCCTTCAACCACTCCGTCAACGATCGCGGCGCTTTTCCCGTGAGTTCCTCGACCGTCGACGTCGTCTCTCCCAGCACAGACTCGCGGAACATCTGATCAAGGCCCAGCAGCAGATCGACCGCAAAAGGAGGATGCCCCGCTGCGAGCAAGACCTCTCGTTGTTGTGCAGGAGTGCGATTAATGTAGGTAACCGATCTATCGAGCAGGCGCGACAGTTCCTCGGCAACCTGCGCCATGGTCCATGCCCGAGGACCGGTCAGGTGGTACGCGCGCTGCGATTCGGGTTCGATATCTTCCAGCAGGGCAACGCGCGCGACGTCGGCTATGTCGCGCGTATCGATGAAATTCGCACGCCCTTCCTTTGCCGCGCCGCCCCACGAACCGGCGGCCACACCCGCGCCCGCATACTTGAGAAGATAAACAAAAGCACTGGGGCGCAAAACAGTAGACGCTACCGGTTGATGCGCCAGGTGCGCCTCGATCTGCATGTGCCAGGCAAACGGAATCAGTCGGCTGGCGGGCCCAAGGGCGGACAGCTTGACGATATGCCGGACACCCGCGGCAACGGCGGCATCGATCAATGCAATCTCGTTGTCGACCTGCCGGCCCGAGGTGCCTTGCGAGATGAACAACCGGTCGACACCACGCAACGCTTCCCGCAGGGTGTCCGGGCGTTCAAAGTCGACACCAACCGCCGTCGCACCGGCAGGCAATCGTGCGCCATCGGGCTGGCGCGTGAGCGCCACGAGTTCAACCGGATCGGCGGCGAGCAACGTGCTCAACGCCAAACCAACGCGACCTGTGGCCCCGGCAATGGCGATCCGCGGCTTCTGTGTATTCGGGACTGGATGACTGGACATATCGGTGCCTTTTGGAGGTATCATGGAACGAACGATCCAAATATCTTGGAACGATCGTTCCCATAATGGAATGATCGTTCCTGATTGTCAACCTGTTTTGTCAACGAGGACCGAGTGAGCGGAAAACCGCAATATGACGAAGCCGCAGTCATCGACGCGGCACTGGAAGTTTTCTGGCGCCACGGCTATGCGGCTGCGTCGATCAATGATCTTTCGGAAGCCACGGGTCTGTCCCGATCGAGCCTTTATCAACGCTTCCAGGACAAGGACGGCCTGTTCCAGGTGGTGCTTGCGACCTACACGGACCGGGTGCTAAGGAGGATGAATTCGACCGAGGGCAGCACAGGACGCGCTCGCCTCGAAGCATTGCTGCGTGGACTTCTGCCGGGCGTCCGGCAACGCCCTCCGGGCTGCCTGCTGGCGAGGAGTTGTGCCGAACTCGTCGACCTGTCCGAAGCAGGACAACAGGCAGCCGTCGTCGGCATGAACGCGCAGCGCGAGATGTTGGCGAATCTGTTGCGCGAAGCGATCGCGAATGGCGAATTGCAAGCTGACGCGGATGTCGATGCCCTGGCCTGGCACTTTCTCGGTGTTTCCCAGGCAGTGCTTAACCTGCCTCAGGCGGGCGCAAGTACAGACACCCTGGACCGTATGATCGACCTCGCCATGCTGGCGTGGCCGAGCGCGCGTGTAGCCAGAAAGCAAGCCGCAGCTCGAGGCAAAAACAAACCTCGAACAGCGCCTCGCCGACCCAGTTGAACGCAGGGCATTCCAGCGTAAAAAGCTGGCCACCGGTGTGCCTCACAGCACACCGGTGGCCTTCGTCTTTACTACGGCTACGCTAGTTCACGATCGGACATGGCACCCAGCGCCGGATCGCTAGTGCCTGCGGCGGCGCTCTGGTGAGCGAGGCCGCTGCCCATCGCCGGATCGCTGATGCTCGGCCGGCCGGTTTCGACGCGGCCCGCGAAGCGCCGCGTGAAACCGCTCGCAGTGGCCGTGAAGTCGTACCAGCCGCCGAGTGCCGCCATTTCCCAACGCTGCACGGTCGACCGGCGGGGCGGCACGAATAGCGTCTGCGGACGCAGGAACGCGCTCGCATAGGCATTGGCCGCCAGCGTCACCTGCACGTCTTTCGAACCGTTGTTGGTAAAAGTCGCCGACACCGCACCGGTCAGCGCCTCGTAGCCAACCTCGATTTCCACCTGTGCGCCCGTGAGCGCGTTGCCGCTGAACTGGCGCACGAAGCCGTTCGGCCCATACACCCACAGGTTGTAATTGCCGCTCGTGCTGGCGGTCCATGCGCTGTCGTGCAACTGCTTGCCGGCTTCGACGGTATAGCGCCGCGGGATCGTACTGAGATTGTTCTGGTCATAGACATGGAATACCGCGCCCTGCTTGCCGGTATTGCTGAACAACAGCTCGATCGTGCCGTTCGGCGACACGCGCGCGTTGGTGTGCAACTCATAGGGCAGCGCACGCGACGGCCGGAACCCGGGTTCCTGGAACAGCGGCTCGGGGGAGCTCGGCGGCGTGACCGCCGGCAGCGCCTGCTGCGCAGCGTCGAAGGCCGCGGTGTTGGCGGTGCTCGGCAGCCGCGAATAGGTAGAAGCATTCGCGTCCGGACGCCGGAAGTCGAAGCAGCCGGTCAGATCGCCTGTGATCGCGCGGTTCCACGGGCTCACGCTCGATACCGTAATACCGAAGCGCTTCTCCAGGAACATCGCCATCGACGTGTGCGAGAACACTTGCGAATTGACCCAACCGCCGGCGCTCCACGGGGAGATGACGAACATCGGTACGCGTCCGCCCAGGCCCCACGGCCGCACCGAACCGCTGATCGTGTCGGCGGATTCCAGATAGGTCGAATACAGTGCGGGTGTCGTTGCAAAATACTCACCGGCTAGCGGCAGCGTCGAGCCACCCATGACGTTGCCGCTCGCGTCGTAAGACGGCACCGCTGGGCGCAGCGCGTGATCGAAGACGCCGTCTTCCTCGTCGTAGGTGATGAAGAACGCGGTCTGGCTCCAGACGGCCGGATTGGCCGTCAGCGCGTCCAGCACCTGCGAGATGAAATTCGCGCCGTCGCTCGGGAAGTAGCTCGGGTGCTCGGAGACGTTCGGCGTCGGCAGGATCCACGAGACCTGCGGCAGCGAGCCGCTCTTCACGTCGTTCGCGAACGACGTCACAAAATCGGGGCTGCCGGTCATGCCGTTGTTGTAGATGGTCGAGCCCGGCTGTGCAGTACGGAAGCTTTCGAATGCGAGGCAGCCGTGCAGCAGGCCACCCCAGTTGTTGTTCGGATCCTGGTAGATCTTCCACGTCACGCCGGCCTGCTGCAACAGTTCCGGCAGCGTCGGCCACGTGAATGCCGTGCCGCCATAGGTGTACTGATACGGCGGGGTCGTGGCCGAAATCGTGCCCCCGACCGAGCAGCGCACGTTGGTCGCTTCGGCGTTGGCATCGGTCGAATTGATGCCGCTGCTGCCAAGCTGCGGATTGAAGTTCGAGCCAGAGAAAAACGCGATGCGGTTCGGATCGGTCGGCGCGGTCAACTGGCAGTGATACGCGTCGCACAGCGTGAAGGCTTCGGCCAGCGCGAAGTGAAACGGAATATCGGCGCGCTCGTAGTAGCCCATCGAGTACTGCGACTTCCAGTACGGCCAGTGGCCAAATTGCCCCTGGCTCCACGCCGCCTGCCCGGTGCCATAGTCGTGCGGACAGTCGGCCACACCCATCGCGTTCATCGTCGCTGTATTGAGGTGAAACGGCGGGATCACCGTGGTAGTGCTTGCACCAGGCGCTGACGACGCCTCCTGCCACACCGTCTGGCCGTTCGGCAGCGTGACCGGGAAGCGATCGCCAAAACCGCGCACGCCCTTGAGCGTGCCGAAGTAGTGATCGAAGGAGCGGTTCTCCTGCATCAGGATCACCACATGCTTGATGTCCTCGATCGTACCGGAACCATAGTTGGCCGGAATCGCAAGCGCCTTGCGAATCGATGCCGGCAGGATCGTGGTGGCCGCCAGTGCGCCAGCGGTGTTCACCGAGCGGCGCAGAAAGTTGCGGCGGGAGTCGTTGTGCTGGGTGGACGGAGTCGGGGTGTCGTCGTTCTGTTCGATTTCGCTCATCACGTGTCTCGACGTAGTAGGGACGGGCAGCACCCGGCACTCCGGGCCAGCGTGGCTTGCCGGCGGATTACGGGGCGCAGTCAGGACCGGGAGCGCTGTCGTGCTCGACGCTGGGTGGAAAGGCTGCCGCGCCCGATCTCCTGTTCAGGTTACGAGGCCTTCGTGACAGATGAGTGAAGTTTATTTATCGAATATGTTTCCACTTTTGAACATTATTCAATTTTGCTTCCACCGCCCTTCCCTTCAGTAACGCTTCAGCGACAGGACATCGAAGGTGTGGCGAATGGTATCCACGGAGCGCTCGTAATCCGCTAGCGCGAGACAGGCAATCAGCGTGTCGACGATCGCGAGTTGCGCGATCCGGCTTGCCATCGCCTCGGTGCGAAAGTGCGTCTCGCGCGCCATGGTCGTGAGCACGATGTCGGAATACGCGTGGATGGGCGAGCGCCCGAAGTTGGTGATGCAGATCGTGCGCGCGCCCGCTTCCTTCGCCAGCCGGGTGCTGGCAACCGTCTCGTGGGTGGCGCCTGAATGCGAGATGGTCAGCGTGGCAACACTCGAATCGCACAGCGACGCACTCACCGCCTGGATATGCGGGTCGACCGCGACGCGCGCATCGAGACCGATGCGCAGCAGCCGGTAATGCGCGTCCTCGGCGATCGGCGCCGAGCTGCCGACACCGTAGATTTCGACGCGCTTCGCACTGCGAATCGCCATGACGGCCTGCTCGAGCGCATGCACGTCGAGAGTCGCTTCGGTTTCGTGCAACGCCTGGACGTTCGAACTGAAGATCTTCGCAACCACGGCCGCCGTGCTATCGCCGCGCGCCACGTCCTCGTGAATCAGTTGCACCGGCTGCACGATTTCCTGCGCGAGCACGATTTTCAGCTGCAGGAAACCCTTTGCACCGAGCGTCTTGCAGAAACCTACCACGCTGCCTTCGCTCGCGCCGACGCGCTCGGCCACTTCGCTGACCGACATATGCACGACTTCGTGCGGGTATTCGCGGATGAAATCCGCAATGCGCCGGCTCGCGGCGCCATAGGTCGGATAAAGCTGTTCGATGCGCGACAGGATGGCCGACACGGTGATCGCGTCGGCCCGCGCTGCTGGGTTGTTTGCCACACGGTTTCCTTGCAGGGGGCGTCGATAGTGCAAGTATGCCCCCGACAATACAACGCATCACTTCGGGTGGTAGCCGTCGTTTAACGTGCCGATAAACGCGATGATGTCCTGGATATCCTGATCCGTCATCGCAGGCTTGTCGGTCGGCTTGACATCGAATGGCGCGTCGGCGAAGTCGATGTTGGGCTGGTATTGCTTGGGCACATCGTCGAACATCACCACCTTGCCCGACGCATCGTGCGAGTAGATCTTCTCGGGATTGGTATTGCGCAGGTTGTAGAAGTCCATCACGTGCTTCAGGTCGTGATAGACGCCGTTGTGGAAGTAGATGTGGCGTGCTGCACTATTGCGTAGCGTCGGCGTGAGGAACATCGAGCAATACTGCGTTTGCTGCGCCAGATCCTTGCGGATCGGACCGCACAAGCCGATGTCGAAGGCCTTCGGATCGCGGTTCTGCGCCAGCTCAGGGTTGCGCGGTACAGCAAGCGCTTCGTATTGCGTGTCGGTGAAAAGCGGCGGCAGGTTGTCCGCAGTCGGCGCACTCAGGTGGCAGCCGGCGCAGTTGGCCTTCTTCGGATCGTTGAACAGATGCAGGCCTCGCAGTTCCGTTTGCGTCAGACGTGCCTTGCCTTGCAGCCAGTAGTCATACTTGCTGGTGAACGCGTGGAACGACGGTTCCTCGAACTGATAGCGGCCCACTGCGAACATGGCTTCTGCCGTGAAGCGTTGCGGATCCTTGAGGATCTGCGGACCGAAAAGCTTTTCGAATGTTTTGACGTAAGGCGCCTTGGCAAGTTTGGCGGCCACGTCCTCCACGTTTGTATTGGCCATTTCGTTCGGATCGAGCAGCGGTCCGATGGCCTGTTTTTGCAACGTATCGGCACGGCCATCCCAGAACAGGCCGCCCTGCGGCACCATCGCCGGAGCAGCGGGCGCGAGGCCCGCGACCTTGTCCGCACGCTGCACGCCCTTCGCGGCCGAGGCAAGCGCAGCGAAATCGGGCGGCGCCTCGGCATCCGCCGCATCAGGCCCGATGCTGAAAACCGCCTGACGGTACAGGTAGGCGAGCGAAGGCGGCGGACGGTAGCCCGGCCGGTCCAGATGCGGACCGCCCAGCTGCACGGACAGATCGTTTGGCGGTCCGTACGAATGCGCCGGGCTGTGGCACGACGCACACGACTGCTTGCCCGACGCGGACAACGACGTGTCGTAGAAAATCTGCTGGCCAAGTTGGGCGACAGCACTCAGAGGAGCAGACGGCGGCAAAACCAGTTGCACCGGATGCGGGTTCGCGCCGGTGATACCTCCCACGAATTCACCTACGGTGTCGGGCATCTGCTCGGGGTAGGCGAACGCGTAGCCGACCAGGCCCGCGACGGCTAGCAGCACGACCACACATCCTGCCAACAGGGGCCCGCGGCCGCGTGGCCTGCTTTGTCCGGGTGGCTGGGGGGCAATGGTTGATCCGGCTGATGGCGAAGTGGACTGTGGACTCGTAGACATGTGAATGTAGTGAGAAACGCAGAGGTATCAAAAACGCATAGGGCCCGGCCTAAGCCGGGCCTCTCCAAAAACACTCGTCCCGGTAGCGTGAGCTACCGGGACGTGAACCGGCTATAAAGCGTGCCGGCTTATGCTGCTTAGACTGCCGGTGCCACTGAGGATGCGGCCGCCGGCGGCGTGGCAACCTTCGTACCCAGGTTCTGATCGAGGAACAGCGTCGGATTCGGCGTCGTCGTCGAGAAGTTGAACAGGCTCATGATGCTGCCTGCGCTGGCATCGTTCGAACCCTGGCCGATACGCGTACCATTCAACCAGTTGTCTTCGATGAAGCGCACCACCGATGCCTGTGTGATCAGCGTATGGTCGACGTAGTTCGGCTTGGCATACGGCGAGATCACGAGCAACGGAATGCGCGTACCCGGGCCGCAGCGGCCGTTCACTGCACCACCGTTGATACCCACGCCCTGCACCGCGCCCGTCGCGTTACACACACCGGCGCTGACGATCTGGTCGGCACCCGTCACGCTACGTTCGTTGTCCGAGCTATTACCGGCGCTTTCCACCGTGGTGCTGTCGAACGACGAGGTCGTCGGCGTAGCGAACTGGTGGTCGTACCAGCCGTCCGAATCGTCATAGGTAACGATAACGGCGGTGTTCTTCCAGTCCGGCTGCTGCTCGAGGAAGTTCACCACGCTGGTCACGAAGGCCTGCTCGTCGAGCGGATCGGAATTACCTGGGTGCGCATCGGCAATCGAAGGTGCCTTCAGGAAGCTGACCGACGGATAGTTGCCGGCGTTCACAGCGGCAAAGAAGTCGTCCACGTCGTACTGGTGGTGCACCGGCGTCGCCGTGCTATCCAGCGGATCGGTATGACCGATCACCGAAACCGAACTCGGACGCGTGTGCGCCAAGTTCTGCGTGCTCGCGTAGTACTGGAACCACGCATGATGCTGAACGTAATCGGCTTCGTTCGCGCCTAACACGCTCGAGAAGGTCGTCCGCTTGCAGCCCGTCGTACCGTTCGGGTTGACCGTGGTCAGGTTGAACCCGCCCATGAAGCCGCCCCAGGTGATGTTGGCCGAATTCAACAGATCGCCAATGTTCTTCGAGGTCATCGTTGCCGTCGCCGTCGAAGCCGAATCGGCCGCAACTGTACAGGCATCGCCAGTCGGATCCAGGTCACCGATCAGCGTCCAGCCGCCCTGCAGGTCATAGACCACGTTGGACGACGGATTGGCCGACGCGCTGGCCGCTACCACCGCGCCGTTTTTCGTAACCACGGCACCATTGTGCTGGCCCGACACCACGGCGATCGCGCCCGGCGTCGAAGGACCGTACGTGTCCGTGTACATGTTGTCGCTCATCGCGAAGTTCTGCGCGTAGTTCCACAGAGCCGTCACGGTATTGCCGTCGTAGTAACCCATTACGAGGCCGAGCGTGCCGAATTCACCAGTCGTGCCCGTCGCGTTGTTACCCGTGTTGAGCGGGAACAGGTCCATCTTGCCGTTGTCGGAAGCGAGCTGTTCCGCCGTGTAGCCGTGGTTCTGACCTTCCGTGCCGGCCTGGGTACGGTCGAGGCGGAACGGATTGATATTGGTGCCAGCCGGGTTCGCCGTGTTGGAGACCGTGGGATTCGCAGTGAGCAGCGCCGTCGTCAGACCGTTGACCGTCGGCGTGCCGGCTGCCGCGGTGAACGTCGGTTCGCCCGAGGGGTTCGTTGCGTTCGGGTAAGTGCCGAAGTAGTGGTCGAAGGATTCGTTCTCACCGAAGATCACGACGACGTGCTTGATCGGCGTCGCGGTATTCAGTGCATCCTCTGCCGACGGCGCTGGCGTGTTGTGGCTGCTGCTGCCGCAAGCCGCCAGCGTCAGCATCGTCACCGCCAACGAAATCGGCAACAGGGGTTTTCTACGTAACATATGGGGCGCTCCGGATATTCTGCGACGGATCCATCGTTTGGGGATAGGAAGCCGCTTTGTTAAAGGAGTACAGCGTGTTATCAGCTCGATTACGCCGACGCATTGGAGCATTCGAATATGAACGTTTTATAAACGCACTGAAAGATACGTACCCGAAGCGGACGATTGGCTGAAATCACAGGTAATCGGAAGTTCATCGAAAGCATTTTGTATTATTTCGGTTGTGCGAACCGGCTGGGCCTTGATTCACCTGCATCGCACGCACAAGCTGCGTGCACTCGCAAAGGCAACCGGATACAGGGCAGCGGCCCGCTCTTTTTCCAGGCGAGTTTTAGCCTGGTTTATTACGAAATTGTGATCGACAGATCCGGATTAATCGAAGACAGTATTTCGTCAATTCCGTGAATCGCCGGCGCTGGCCGGTCAACGAACGCGCCGCCGCGCGACATGGCATACCGCAGATGAACAACGACCGCTTTCCGGTATCAGTTAAAGGCGTGGCATTCAGCGCGCCCGGCCAGGTCATCCTGCTGCTGAACGAGCGGCAGGAGTGGGAGCTGCCCGGCGGCCGGCTTGAAGTGGGCGAAACTCCCGAGCAGGCCGTTGCCCGGGAGTTCGAAGAAGAGCTGGCGGCAACCGTCACGCCCTGCAGGATTCTCGATAGCTACCTGTTCGAAGTGATCCCCGAGCGCTTTGTATTTATCGTGACGTATGGATGCCGGATCGAAGGGACGTTCTCGCCTTCGATCAGCGAAGAGCATTTGCAGGTGGGGACCTTCGACGTGGATGCATTGCCGGAGCCGCTTCCCTCGGGTTACCGCCGCTCGATTCTTGCGTGGCACGCGCAAATCTAGTTTCAGATCACGTCGACCGGCGCGCGCCACGTTTGCGGACTGCTCCACGACAGACGTTTCAGACGAGCGTGATCCGGGTTCGCGGCACGATGTTTGAACGCATCGCCAATTGCACCACGCGGCGACACTGTCCGGCCGCCGGCATTGAGCCGTCTGACGATTTCGGCAAGCGTGCCGTCGGCCTGCCACTCGTCAAAGCGACGCACGCAGGTCGGGCGTGATGGATACCGGCCGGGCAGCCTGGACCAGCCATGCCCGGTCGATAGTCCCCACAGCACCGCATTGACCACGGTGCGCGGCTCCACTCGCCGTCTTCCTGAGCGCTCGGGCGGCACCACTTCGTTGCAGAACAATCCCTCGATCAGGGCCCATTCGCTGTCGGTCAACTCCTCAAACTGGCTCATGTCGTTTACTCCAGCCAGACGCCGTCGAACCGGTGGCTTCCGAGCGGCGAAAATACGAGCCCTCTCACGCGCTTCGATGCAGGCAACGACACGATCGAATGTGCGATCGGCGTATAAGGCACCTGCTGCTTGAAGATTACCTGGGCCTGCTCATAAAGCGTCGTGCGTACTGCGGTGTCGGAACTCGAGCGCGCCTTGACGATCAAGGCATCGAAGCTGGGATCGCACCACTTCGACACGTTGCTGCCGTGCACCGCATCGCAACCGAGCAAGGTGCCGAGCCAGTTGTCGGGGTCGCCATTGTCGCCCGACCAGCCGTAGAGGATCGCGTCGTGCTCACCGCCCTGCTTCGCGCGGCGATTGTATTCACCCCACTCGTAGCTGACGATTCTGGCGCGCACGCCGATGTTCGCCCAATCCTGCTGGATGAGTTGCGCCATCAACTGCGCATTCGGGTTGTAGGGACGCTGCACCGGCATCGCCCACAGCGAGATGTCGAAACCGTTCGGGAAGCCCGCCTGCGCCAGCAATGTCTTCGCCTTCGCGGGATCGTACGGCGCATCCTTTAACTGTTTGTCGTACGACCATTGGGACGGTGGCATCGGATTGGTCGCGATGGTCGCGTTGCCTGCGAAAACGGCCTTGATAATGGCGGGCTTATCGATCGCCATATCGAGCGCGCGCCGCACTTCGACGCGGTCCAGCGGCGTGTGCTGCGTGTTGTACGCAACAAAGCCTACATTGAAGCCCACGCCTGTAATCAAGGTCAGGTCGGGGTTGCGTTTGATCACCTCCAGATCCGCGGGACGTGGGTACACCGACACCTGGCATTCGCCGCTCGCGAGCTTCTGGGCCCGCACACCTGGGTCGGGCGTAATGGCAAAGATCAGGTGCGCGAGTTTCACGTCTTCCGGGCGCCAATAGTCGGGATTCGCGTCGTAACGGATCAGGGCATCCTTCTGATAGGAACGGAACACGAACGGACCGGTGCCAACCGGCAACTGGTTGATATCGGCCTCGCGATGCGCAGCGCTCAGTTGTGCTGCGTATTGTGCGGACAGAATCGATGCGAAGCTCATCGCGACATTGCGCACGAAGATCACGTCCGGCTGTTTTAGCTGGAAGCGCACCGTGTAGTCGTCCACTTTGTCGATCCGCGCGAGGTTCCTGTCGAAGCCCAGATCGCTGAAATACGGGAAACTCGTCGGATAAGCCCGGCGAAACGGATCGTCGGGATTGAGCATGCGGTTGAAAGTGAACAGCACGTCATCCGCGTCGAAATCGCGAGTGGGCTTGAACCACGCCGTCGTATGAAACTTCACACCATGCCGCAGATGAAACGTGTACGTCCGCTGATCTTCGGACACGTCCCAGCTCGTCGCGAGCGCTGGCTCGAGGTCGAGCGTGCCGGGGCGAAATTCCACCAGTTCGTTGTAGACCGCGCTGCTGCTGGCGTCGAAATCGGTACCGGTTGTGTGCTGGCCCGGGTCGAACCCAGCCGGACTGCCCTCAGTGCAGAACACCAGGGTCTTGCTGCCGGCTGCATACGCCGGCGCGGCAACCGGCAGTGTCGCCGTCAACAGGCTGAATGATGCGATGCAGAGGGATATGGACGCAAGCGCAACGCGCCGCACAGCAAGCGCTGATTTTTTCAAGGAACGGTTGATCATTGATAGGTTGGGTAGAAAACGCTACAGGTACTTCTCGAACAGATATCCCGGCGGCTGGTCCTCACCGAAGTCGTGTGCGGACAGCAAGGTATAGCCATTGGTCTGATACAGCGCAATGGCCTCTGGCTGACGCGGTCCGGTGCTGAGGAACACGCGCGTATAACCCAGACGAACCGCATGCGCCTCCAGTTCGATGAGAATGCGCCGTGCGAGACCCTGACGCCGATGCTTGCGGCTCGCCCAGATGCGTTTGAACTCGGTAGTGCCCGGGTCGGCATGGCGCATGAACGCGCCACCCGCTATGGCCTGCCCGTCTCGCAGCAAAAGCAGGAACGCACCGTACGGCGGCGCGAAAGCCTCCACGGGATAGCGCTCCATCTCTCTCGCGATCTCGTCGGTGTCGATCAGACCCGCGTAACGACTGCTGTATTCGTAGGCGAGCTCTTCGAAAAGAGGACGCGCCAACGGGTCGTTCCCCAAAACATAAATGAGGCGGTCGTCGGGCACGGTGTGAATCTGTGTCGGAACAGTGGCAACGGATGTGGCTTGGGCTTGTGTCATAAGGTCAATCAATCGATACGGCAATATGTGTGGCTGCTACGCCGCGACAGGTTCTCGTGCGGCCTCGGGCCGCCAGCCCAGTTCAGGTGCGATGCGAATCACGAAGTCCTCGAGGATCTGCTGATAGTTCTCAAACGGAAGGTCGTAGGGCAATTCGAGGCGCAGTTCGCGAACCTGTCCAACGACCGGATCTTCAAGCAGGCGCGCGACGATCTCGTCTGCAGTACCAACCAGATCGGGCGCAAACAAGGTGCGGCGCTCGCCATGCGCAGTCAAAGTGCGTGCGTGGCGTCCCTCGGCGAACTCTCGATATCGTTGCCGCGTCCTGGCATCGGCGCCATCGGTCGGCACGATCACGCGGCCCAGCGCGATACGCGGCGAGCGCGCTTCGCGCCAGTGCGAGTGGAACAGTTCGAGCTGGCGCAGCTGCGCTTCGCGGTAATCGTCAGTTCCCTCACCGGTTGTGATGTTGCCGATCAGCAGATTGAAGCCATTGCGGCCGGCCCATTCGATCGAGCGTCGCGAACCGCCGCCATACCAGAGCCGCTCGGTGAGACCCGCCGCATAGGGCGTCACGCGAGGCCGCACGCGGCCCGCCGCCGATTCGATGAAGGTGTCTTCCGCGCCGAGCCATTCACCGGCGAGATTGCGGCGCAGACGCTCGACTCGCGCATGTGAGAAGTCGATCAGTTCGGGATTCGCATCGAAAAGCCGTTCACCGAGCAGGATGCCGTGCGCCGGGGCACCTGCGCTGAGCCCGATGTTGAGGCGGCCGCGCGACAGCACATCGACGGTGGCAAGGTCCTCGGCAAGACGAAATGGATTCTCGTAGCCCATCTGGATGACCGCGGTGCCGAGGCCGATCCGCGTCGTACGCTGGCTGGCAGCCGCGAGGAAAGTCGCCGACGAGGAGACCGCTCGTTCCAGGTGGCGCTGACGCACCCACGCGCTGTCGTAGCCAAGCGCCTCGCCGACGCCAAACAGTTCCAGCGTCCGCTCGAAACCGGCGAGCGGCGCATCGTCGGCATAGTTGCCCGGCGTGAGGAAAGCAAGGTGATCAATGCGGACCGCACACATAAATGCCCTCTCTGGTTGTTCTGGCTAGTAAGCGCCTTCGATCACGCATCCGGAAAGCCGGCAGGATTGGTCTCGGAGTGCTCGACGGCCTCTGTTTGCAGGCCCCAGCGCGCGAGCGCCGCGCGATACTGGCCGCCGCGGATCAGCCCATTGGTCGCCGCCGTCAGCGCCGCCGCAAGGCCACTGCCCTTGCGGCTCGCGATCGCGACGTCCGCGTTGTTCGGCCAGCCCGCGTTGACCGTGCCTACCTGGCGGATCTGTCCTTGCGTCGCGGCCTCATAGGCGAGCGTCGGATCTGGATTGAAGATGGCATCGGCGCGGCCCGACAGCAGCGCCAACCGGTTAGCGGCGCTGTCGTCGTAGTACTGCAGGCTCGCCTCTTTCAGCCCATGTGCGGTGTTCCTCTGATTCCATTCGAGCAGGATCCGCTCCTGGATCGTCCCGGAACTGGTGATGATGCGCAGCCCCGCGATATCCTTCGGTTCACGGATCGACCTGATGGCGCTGTCCGACTTCACATAGAACCCATGCAGACCCAGCCTGTACGTCGTAAAGTCGAACTTCTGCTTGCGTTTCTCGGTGACGCCGACGTTCGAGATCACCGCGTCGTATTTACCTGACGCGAGACCCAGCGGCCAGTCGGGCCACGCGACAGGCACCAGCAGCAGACGCAGGCCGAGCGCATCGGCGACGAGCTGCGCGTAATCGGGATCGGAGCCCACGATGCTACGGGCGTCGGTCGCGTACGTCGCGATAGGCGGATCGAACGGCGCTATCGCCACCGTGAGCACGCCTGGCGTCACGAAGCGATAGCCTGCGAGCAGGCGCTGCGCGTCCAGGTCCCTGGGCGCGCGGATACGCTCTTTCTGCTCCGGGCTGAAGTCGTAAACCTGTGTTGCCGCATACGCTGGTTCGGCAGACCATGCAAACGGCAACGCAGCCAGCGCGGCCATCTCCATCATGAACGTCCGTCGGCCGGTCATCAGTGATCCTAAGCCGTTGTGTTTCATTCGTCGCATACGCTCACAGCACCTTCGAGAGGAATTCACGCGTGCGAGCCTGCGCCGGATCGCCAAGCACGCGCGACGGCGGCCCCGCTTCGACTATGCGTCCACCGTCCATGAATACGATCGTGTCGGCGACCTCGCGCGCGAAGCCAATTTCATGCGTGACAATGATCAGCGTCGTGCCCGAACGTGCAAGCTGGCGGATCACGTCAAGTACCTCGTTGACCAGCTCCGGATCGAGTGCGGACGTCGGCTCGTCAAACAGTAGTACTTTCGGTTTCAGTGCAAGCGCACGCGCAATCGCCACACGTTGTTGCTGACCGCCCGATAGCTGGCGCGGCCATGCATCGGCCTTGTCGCCGAGTCCTACGCGCGCGAGCAGTGTGCGCGCCTCAGCCTGGGCCTGCGCGCGCGGCACACCTGAGGCCAGCGGCGCCTCGATGACGTTGTCGAGCACGCTCAGGTGCGGAAACAGGTTGAAGCTCTGAAACACCATGCCGACATCCGCGCGTCGCCGCTGCAGGATGTCCTTCTCCTTGAGCTCGTAGAGCGTGCGTCCGTCGCGGCGATAGCCGATCAGCTCGCCGTCGATATCAATGAAGCCATCGTCCACGCGTTCGAGGTGGTTGATCGAGCGCAGCAGCGTCGATTTGCCGGAGCCCGACTGACCGAGAATCACGGTGACGCTGCCCGAAGGAAACGCCAGCGAAATGTTATCGAGAACCTTTAGGGTGCCGAAGCTCTTCGAGACATTATGGATGCCCACCTTGCCGCCGATCCGCCGCTGCGCCCAGCCGGCTTTGCCCGCTTCGCTGCTGGATTCGCTGCTGGTTTTTGCCCCAACGCCAGATCGGCTCCCAAGCTCGCCTGCGCTTTCACCAGGTGCAGCGCGCGCATTACGCCACCGGCCGAACAATGCAGTCAACGGCGACAACGCCACCTGCTCGCGCGTCGCACCGCGGGCATAGTACCGTTCGATGTGAACCTGAATCGCCGACAACACCGTGAGGATGATCAGATACCAGATCGTCGCGACCATCAGCAGCGGAATGACTTCCAGATTGCGGTGATAAATGATCTGCACCGTATAGAACAGATCCGGCATCGCGAGGATGTAGACGACGGAGGTGCCTTTCGCGAGACCGATTACATCGTTGAACGCTGTCGGCAGAATGGCGCGCATCGCCTGTGGCAACACGATACGACGCACCTGGCGGCCACCCGGCAGACCCAGCGCCGCACCGGCCTCACGCTGCCCGTGGTCGACGGAGAGAATCCCACCACGGATAGCCTCGGCCGAAAACGCCGCGTGGTTCAGCGTGAGTCCAAGCACGGCCGCGAAAAACGGACTGATCAGATCGGTGGTCGATTCATTCAGTAGTGCAATATGCGTAAACGGAACCCCGATCCAGATCGTCTCGTACAGATAGCCAAGGTTGTTTAACAGCAGCAACAGCACGATCGGCGGGATCGAACGGAATAGCCAGATAAACGCCCACGCACAGCCGGCCAGTAACGGCGAACGCGATACTCGCGCCAGTGCAAGCGGTACCGCGAGCGTGAAGCCGAACAACGCGCCGAGCCCCGTCAGCACCAGCGTACGTCCTAGCCCCTCGAGCACGGGGCCAGCAAAAAACCACTGCGCGAAGACGCCCCAGCCCCAACGCGGATTGCCGAGTACCGAATTCGCCACGATCGCGATCAGCGCGATCGCCAGCACGGTTCCTGCCGTGCGCGCATGGTGCCTTGCGGGAACGATCCGATAGTGCGCGTATTCGGGACCTGCTGCGTCGTCACTTGCGTGGCCTGCGTGAGCCGTGCCGGGAAACCGCTGGGTGGTGTCGCTCATGATTCTGCCCTCCTGCCTCGCGCTACGTCAGTCATGCCGTTTCCGCGGCAGCGTAGCGGCTTTCGCGTCGCGGCAACCCAAGATGATCACGCAGCGTTTGGCCGGCCAGCGTGCGGCTATAGCGGCCACGCGCCTCCAGCGCCGGGATCACATGGCGCACAAAGTCGTCGAAACCTTCGGCCTGCACCGGGAAACCCAGGATGAAACCATCGGACGCACCGGCGTCGAACCAGCGAATCAGTTCGTCCGCGATCTGCTCGCCTGTGCCGATGAATTGCGGCTTCGGTGTCGTCACTTCCAATGCGACCTCGCGCAAGGTCGAGCCATTCTTCTTCGCTTCGGCCTTGATGCGGTCGGTGGTCGAACGGAAGCTGTTTTTGCCGAGGTCACCCAGCTCGGGGAACGGCTCGTCAAGCGGGTATTGAGTGAAGTCGTGATGTTCGAAGAAACGGCCCAGATAGGCGAGCGCCTCCTCTATCGAGATCAGGTCGCGGATCACGCGGTACTTCGCTTCCGCCTCCTCTGCGCTCGCGCCGACGATCGGCCCAATGCCCGGGAAGATCTTGACATCGCTCGCCGCGCGCCCGTGCTCGACTGCGCTCTGCCTCACGCTCTCCGCGAACGCCCGCGTTTCTTCGAGCGATGGCGAATGGGTAAACACCGCATCCGCATACTTGCCGGCAAGCGCAATGCCGGAATCCGATGAGCCTGCCTGGAAAATCACCGGCTGTCCCTGAGGTGAACGCTGGATATTGATCGGGCCCGCCACCTCGAAGAAGCGGCCCTTATGGTTGAGCGTATGCAACTTCTCGCGATCGAAGAAACGTCCGCTCTCGCGGTCGCGCACGAATGCATCGTCATCCCAACTGTCCCATAGTCCCTGCACCGCCTCCAGATATTCGTCGGCGATCTGATAACGCAGTTCGTGATCGGGATGCTCGCCGCCATAGTTCTTCGCGGAGCCTTCGAGCGGCGAGGTCACGACGTTCCATCCCGCGCGTCCGCCGCTAATCAGGTCAAGCGAAGCGAACTGCCGTGCTACCGTAAACGGATGGCTGTACGAAGTCGAGAGCGTGCCCGCCAAACCGATCTTCGAGGTGGCGGTCGCCAGCGCCGACAGGATCGAAATCGGCTCGAAACGGTTCAGGAAATGGGGAATCGACTTCTCGTTGATATAAAGGCCATCGGCTACGAAAGCAAATGCAACGCCGTTGGCCTCCGCCTTCTGCGCGATACCCGTGATGAAATCGAGGTTGACGCTGGCATCGGCGGGGCCAGCCGGATGCTTCCAGGAATTCATATGGCCGCCTGCGCCATGCAGCATGATGCCGAAAGTGAGATTTCGCTGGGTCATGATTGGATCCGGTAAACGAAAATGAGCGTGAATGTAGGAGCGGTCAGACGCGCTCGGCCTGTTCTACAGGGGATAGTGCTTCGAACGAAGCGAGTCGCAGCGCATAGTCCGCTACGGGGGTGTCGATTACGAATTCCTCGATGCCGAAGCGCTCGTGCAATGCGTCGAGTTCCTGATGCACATCGTCTGCGGTACCGGTAACGACGTGCGGATGCAGTTCGTCGAGGCGGTAATCGCTCACGCCGGTTTGCCGCGCGAACTCCGCTGCGGCCTCGGGGCTGGGAAGATTCACGCTCTGCCCTGTGGCGAGCCGCAGTTTGAAAATACGCAATGGACCAACATGACGTTGAGCCTCTGCTTTGGACTCCGCAGCAAACGCGTAGAGCGCGAGCAGCGGCGTACGTCCTGTCGCGTCGCGGTACGTATCAATGGAGCGGCCGATGCTGTCGCTATCGCCGTTAAAGTGACCGGCATAGCAGAATTGCCAGCCGTGTTTCGCGGCAAGCGCAGCACTTTCCGGGCTGCCGCCTAGCAGGATGCCTTGCGGCGCTTCGGGCGGCTGGGGCAACGCGATTGCTCCAGCCAAAGGATGATCGACGTCCACGCCCGCTTTGAGGAACGCGTCCAGTTCGGCGAGCTGATGGGCGAAGTCAGGCTTCTTTGTCTTGTCGTGAAACCATTGAAGCGCGCGCGTCGTCAGCGGCAAGCCGCCCGGCGCCTTGCCGACGCCCAGGTCGACGCGGCCCGGCGCCAGAGACGCGAGCACGCGGAACGCTTCGGCCACCTTAAAAGGGCTGTAATGCTGCAGCATCACGCCACCGGAACCCACGCGGATGCGCGACGTATGCGCGAGCAGATGGGACACCACAATCTCAGGCGCGGAACTGGCGAGCCCTGGCGCGCCATGATGCTCTGCAATCCAGTAACGCTTGTAACCCAACGCTTCCGCACGTTGCGCGAGCCGGACGGTAAAGCGCAGCGCGTCGTGAGCATTCGTTCCGTCGGCAATCGGACTTTTGTCGAGAATTGAAAGGGAATAGGACATATCGATACCTCCCCGCACACTAAAACTTGCGCGGGAACAGAGTTACGGGAAACTTGCCGGGTGACATCCGCTTGTTCCATTATCGCCATCGCAAGCCGATGTCGTTCGAGCAAATTTTGCTATGCATATGATGAATTACGTCAGAACGTGTAGCGGGCACGCAGATAGTAGAAACCGCCGTCCTCGCCGATCGTCGAAGCAAACGCATCGTATTGCGCGCCTTCGAGCTGAGCCTGGTACGGGAGCTTCGACGGATAGACGTTGAACAGGTTGTTCGCCCCCGCCGCTATCTGGAATCGCTTCGTCACGTCGTACCGGACCTCGAGGTCGGTGACGTATCGCGCTGCGTTCTCGAAGTGGATGAACTGCGTCGTCGAGAACGCATTAGGCCCCACGATGTAGGTTTCCTCGCTCGAGGTCGACCCAAAGCGCGTCTCGTGCAGACTCACGCCCCACTTGTCGAGATGCCAGGTGCCGCCGATGATGATCTTGTTCTTCGGCGTCGCCGTGGTCAGCCACGCGATCTGCTGCGCGTTGAGTTCTGGTTGACCATTCGCCCCGTTCGCCACGTGCGTGACCGACGTTGTATTCAGGTTCACACCGAGATCCCAGTCCATCTGTCCATATGCACCAAAGCTGGTGTGCCAGGTGCCGGACAGGTCGAGGCCACGGGTACGCGTACTCGCACCGTTCGTGAAGTAGCTCGCAGACACCGCTGACGCTGGCACCGAACTCGGCACCGACAACCCTGCGGCCTCCATTGCTGCGATCGCCGCCGCGCCAGAGGCCGTGCCGCCTTCGACGATCCGGTTGCGAATGTCGATCTGGTAAGCGTCGATCGTCACATTGAGGTTCTTGACGGGCGTCAGCACGAGGCCGATGTTGTAGTTGGTCGACTCCTCTGGCTTCAATGGCTGCGCGCCGATCAGCTTCGCCGCTGCCGAATTGGCCGCCAGAAGGCCGCTAACCGATGCCGGCGATTCGTTGACGTTGCTGTAGTACTCCTCGGCGAGAGAGGGAGCCCTGAATCCGGTACTGACACTGCCGCGCACTGCAATCTGCGGCGTGAAGTCGTAGCGCGTCGAGATCTTGCCGTTCGTCGTGTCGCCGACATCGCTGTAATGCTCGAAGCGTCCCGCCAGATCGACCGTCCACTTCTGCGTCAGGTGGGTCGAGAGGTCGATATACGTGCCGAGCACGTTGCGTGAGTTGTCGCTGGCGCTAACAGGCGCAAGCCCCGGCAACGCCTGTGCTCCACCTAACAGATAGGAATACTCATCGCCGGGCCCCACGCTGTAGGTCTCACGCCGCTGTTCAAGACCAAACGACACGTTGACCGGTGCCGGCAGCAGCGGCAGTTGGAACGCCCGCGAGAGATCTAGGTTGTTCGTCAGTTGCGTGTTGCTGACGGTGGCAAGGTGGAAACTGGTCGGCGTAAATCCATCCGCCGCGTACAGTGCGGTGTTGGCCGAGTTGACCAGGCCTATGCCTTCATTGTCGCCGCCGTAGGTCGTGCTCAGATCCCAGGACCAGCCGAACAGATTCTGGCCTTTGGCGCCCGCGGTGACGGAATAGTCGTTTTCGTTGACCGTCTCAGTGGGCACGAAGCCGCCGGGATACACCTGCGGCAACACCGAAGGCGGACGATAGTTCTGGTAAGCCTCGGCATCGCGGTGAGCGTAGGTGCCAAAGCCATACAGTTCGACGTCGTCGCCGAGGTAATACCCCGCATTGAAGCCCACTGACTCCCGTGTGCTGGCCGGGTCGCCCTCGATCGGGTTGTAGTAGCCATGCCCCGGCTGGAAGGTTCCGAAATAATCGTCGGGACCGGTGCGGACCGTGTGATTCTGGCGGTCATATTCTGCTGCGAGGTCGAGAAAGCCATGATCGCCGAGATTCAGGCCGATATTGGCGGACTCGCCATTCTTGAAGCCGTCGCCGTCGTAAGTCTGGCCGCTTGTCGTCTGCAGCGAGCCCCCGTGCGAGGCCGACTTCAGGATGATGTTGATCACACCGGCAATCGCGTCCGATCCGTACTGCGCCGAAGCACCGTCACGCAGGATTTCGATGTGATCGATCAGCGCGACCGGGATCATGTCGATATCGACGCCCGTCGAACCCTGGTTGAGACCACCGTCGAGCGCGATATTGGCTGTCGTATGGCGACGCTTGCCATTCACCAGCACGAGCACGTGGTCCGGCGTCAGGCCGTGCAGCGACAGCGCATCGGTCAACTGCGCCGTATCGCCAGCATAGGTCTCGCGCGTAATTGACGGCGACAGTTTGACGAGTGCGTCCCGCAGGTTGTTCTGCCCGGTGGACTGCAACTGCGCGCCGCTGATCACGTCGATCGGGGTCAGGCTCTGGCTCGCCTTTGTACTCGTGCGTGTGCCGGTCACGACGACGGTGTCCTGCTGCACGGTACCGTTAGCGACAGCGTGTTTCGCTGCCGGAGCGGTTTTCTCGGACTGCGCCGCGTTAGGGACTGTTGCCGCGGGCTGGGCTCCGGCCGCGGTCGCTGCGGCATCGCTCGCCTGCGCCGGCGCAGTTGCGCCCTGTGCCCATGCCGCGCCGTTGCATGTAATCGCCAGAACAGCGGCCGAGAGCAACTTTATACGAACTCCGGTGGCGGCCGCGGCAGCCTCATTTTTCCTGTTTTTCTTGCGCATCGAACTGTCCGTTGGTGGTAGGCGAAGACAACGCTCCGCCACACCGGCTGATTTCAGCAGTGCGAGGAGCAATCTATTAGTTCTTAGTAATACTGATGAGATACGGCGAAGAGATAAAGCAGAGCTTCATCCGGGCAGCTCGCGCTGCCTGTCCAAGCTAGCTTTTCGGCAGACCTGGCGGATTTGTCCGGGCCTTGTCGATCGCTTCGGAGCCCAGACTCCAGCGGTCGAGAGCCTGAGTGTATTTCCCGCTGCTAATGAGGTCGTTCAGCAGCAGCGTGAGCGGCGCAGCGAGACCGCTACCCTTGCGGGTGGTAATCGCGACATCGGCCAGGATCGGCCAGCCGCCGCTGATAGTACCCACCGCCCGTATGCCGCCCTTCTGCGCGGCCTCGTAGGCGAGCGCCGAGTTAACGCTCAGAATCACATCGGCACGTCCCGAGCGCAGCGCCACATCGCGCACGGCGATGTCGTCGTAATACTGAACCTGAACCGGCTTCAGACCATGCGCGACATTTTCCTTGTCCCACGCGAGCAGGATCTTTTCCTGGTTCGTTCCAGAATCGGTAATGACACGCAGTCCTGCGACGTCCTTCGGTTCACGGATCACCTTGATCGGGCTCGAATCCGCTACGTAGAACCCGAGCACATCGCGACGATAGGTCGAGAAGTCGAATTTCTCCTTGCGCTCTTCGGTCACGGTCACGTTCGATAAAACTGCATCGACCTTGCCCGACTGCAAGGCAAGCGGCCAGTCTTCCCAGGCAAGCACCACGATTTTCAGCTTGCGGCCGAGGCCGTCAGCCACCAGTTGCGCGAGGTCCGGGTCGAATCCGACCACCGTCTTTTCGTCCGTGGCGTACGCGCCAAGCGGCGGCCACGCGACTGCCATACCGATCACCAGTTCGTCCTTGGAGGCGAACTGAAACGAAGGCGGCACGGCCTTGATCGCCGCCGCATCAGGCGTGGCCCGGACACGATCGTGCTGATCCGGGCTCAGATTGAACGTGCTCGCGGCCCACGCCGCACCGGCCACGCCCAGTGCCAAAGCGAAGAACGTTCCGGCCACTGCCAATAAGACTTTCCGACTTTGCTTCATCACTTGATATGCCTTGTTGAAATAGACGATCTGATCGACGGGCAATACGCGTACTTTCCTACCGGCGGCCGAGCGGCCCAGGGTGGATCAGATCGCGTAGCGAATCGGTGCGGCCCGGCTCCAGCAAATCCTTGCCGAACGGAAGACGAAAATGGATCTCCGGTGCGATCGAACGATCGAACAGGGCTTCGTAGCCGGTATTGGTATAGAGTCCAGCAGCCTCCGGCTGCCGGAAACCGGTAGTCAGATACACCCGGCGATAACCCTGGCGTATCGCCCGCGTTTCGAGCTCCTGAACGACGCGGCGCGCGAGACCCTGACGCCGCTGACTCGCATGGGTCCAGATGCGCTTGAGTTCCGCAGTCGTCGCGTCATAGCGCTTGAAAGCACCGCCGCCGACCGTCTCTCCGTTGCGCAGGATCACAATGAACGCCCCTTCGGGCGGCACGAACAGTTCGGCCGGATAGCGTGCGAGCTCTTCGCTCACCGTGGCAGACCCGGCGGCCCGAAACTCGCTATAGCGGGTGGTGTACTCGACATTCAACGCATCCAGCAAAGGCTGCGCAACGGGATCCAGCAATGTGGTATCGATGATTTCGTATGTCATAGCAGACAGGGGAATCGTGTTTCCCCTTTTTTGTTGAATCTTTTTTCCGTCCGACCTTGATGTCCGTCGAATTAAAAAGAAGATAACAGGCTGCTATTGAGGATCGAACCAAACAATTTACGTATGGTTATTCCAGGGAGTCCATATATATAATTCGCGCTGCATTAACGGATTATTCGATCGAGAATAAAGCGTTAGAATTGCCGCAATATTGGCGGACTATTTATTTCGGATTGCTTTCAAACGGGTTCGGCGAGATGGAATAGACAGTCGCCACGCTCGACTGCGGCCGGCACGCGCTTGCAGACAACCTCGCCCGCTGCCGCGAAGAACGTCGTGACCGGCTCACGCAGCGGCGTATCCGGGAAATGAATGCGTGCCGCGGGCTGGCCGGTCACGACCTGGTCGCCGAGTTCGACGAGCGGCTCGTACACGCCGCGATCGTAGGCATACACGTAATGACGTGAGCCGGACACAGTAAAGAAGCGTGTTTGTGCGGGTGGCCCGTCGGGCACGAGCGGGCCGCTCAGCAGTCCGATGAAACCCAGCAGACTCAGCAGGCCTTGCCGCGCATCGCGCAGCAGCCTGGCCTGCACG
Organism: Paraburkholderia sp. GAS206C; assembly: GCF_050435645.1. Lineage (NCBI taxonomy): Bacteria > Pseudomonadati > Pseudomonadota > Betaproteobacteria > Burkholderiales > Burkholderiaceae > Paraburkholderia > Paraburkholderia sp. GAS206C. The sequence goes on from NZ_JBNDKR010000004.1 coordinate 65,158, forward strand.
GTACCGCCGCCTCCGAGTTCAGTGAGAATGGAGATGGCGCCCTGGCGGCGCGCTGCGGTCGCTGCATGGACGGGATTCGGCCGATGCAAAAACGCTCGCGGTAAGCCGAAAGCGGCGAGCAACGCTTTGAGCCGCTCCTCTTCCTCAGGATCGCGCGGCTCGATGGCCAGCATATTGGCGCCGTCGTAGAGCAGCGAACTGCCGCCCGAATGCACGTCGATCAGATATTGCGAGCGCGCTAGCAGCGTGTGCTCGATGTAATCGGCGATCGCCGCCGTTGGCGAACCTTGGGCATCACCTGGAAAACTGCGGTTCAGATTGCCGCCATCGAGCGGCGAAGTCCTGAGACCCGCCGCAGCGGCCGGAAAATTCGCCATCGGCAGGAAAATCAGTTGACCGCGCACCCACTGAGGCTCGATCTCGCGAATCAGGCTGGAAACGAGTACCTGTCCTTCGTATTCGTCGCCGTGGTTGCCACCCATGAGCAGCACGACGGGGCCATCGCCGTTGCGCACCGACGCGATCGGAATCGGCACCCATCCGTACGCGGAGCGATGCACCGAATAAGGCAGGCGCAGATAACCGACATGACGTCCATCGGCATCGAGATCGACTTCATTGTGGATGGTGCTCATCGGGTTCCCTCGTTGCCTCACGCGGCTCGCGCATGGCGGTTGACCGGTCGTCGAAGTCCCAGATTATCGCGCAACGTGCGGCCCTCGTATTCGCTGCGGAACAGGCCGCGTCGTCTGAGTTCGGGGATCACGAGTTCGACAAAATCGTCCAGCCCGGCCGGCAGGACCGGCGGCATGACGTTGTAACCGTCGGCACCGCCTTTCACGAAGCGATCCTCGAGTTGATCGACAATCTGCGCTGGCGTACCGACGAGTTGCCAGTGCCCTCGGGCACCCGCTACCCGCAGATACAACTGCCGGATCGTCAGATTCTCGCGCCTCGCCAACTCAAGCGTCAACAACTGACGGCTCTTGCTCGCGTTCGTCTCGGGCAATTCGGGGATCGGACCGTCGAGCGGATAGCCCGATAGATCAAAACCGCCCGTCAGCCCTGACACTAGTGCAAGACCCACCTTTGGATCAATCAGCGCCTGCAACTGCTCGAATTTCTCCCGCGCCTCGCTTTCGCTGCGGCCCACGATGGGAAACACGCCAGGCATGATTTTCAGGTCGTCCGGGTGCCGGCCATATTGTGCGAGGCGCCCTTTGACGTCCGAATAGAAATCGATGGCGTCCTCGAGCGTCTGCTGCGCTGTGAAGATAACCTCGGCCGTGCGGGCCGCAAGGTCGCGCCCCGCCTCCGACGATCCAGCCTGCACGACGACCGGATGCCCCTGCGGCGAACGGGCTACATTCAGCGGGCCCCTGACCTGGAAGAAGCGCCCCTTGTGATCAAGGACGTGTCGCCGTTCCGGATCGAAGAAGCGCCCTTGATCCTTGTCGCGCAGGAATGCATCGTCCTCCCAACTGTCCCACAGACCCCCTACTACCTCGGCAAATTCGATTGCGCGCTCGTAGCGCTCCGCGTGATCGAAATGCTTGTCGCGGTTGAAGTTCTTTGCCTCATGCTCATTGGACGAAGTGACCAGGTTCCATCCCGCGCGCCCGCCGCTGATGTGATCGAGCGACGCGAATTTGCGGGCGATGTGGTACGGCTCGTTGAAGCTGGTGGAGGCCGTTGCAACCAGACCCACATGTTCCGTGACGGCCGCCAGCGCGGATAGCAACGTAATCGGTTCGAACTGCGCGACGTAGCTGTGCGCCGTGCGGCTGAGAAACTCCACATTGTCGCCACGCGTACCGACACCATCCGCGAGAAACACCAGATCGAATTTTGCCGCTTCCGCCGCCTGGGCCAGCTTCACGTAGTGCCTGAAATTGACGCCAGCATCGGCCTGCGCTTCGGGATGACGCCATGCTGCGATATGGTGTCCTGAGGGATAGAGAAAAGCGCCGAGGCGCAATTGGCCAGTGCGTTGGGTCATGGTGATGGACGGAGAAAATGAGGAATCGACGGGCGGCCCTAGGCGCTCTTTTGCCAGACACGTCCGTTATCGGGGCGCGCGAGCCCGAGGTGCTCGCGCAGCGTGCGGCCTTCATAGTCGGTGCGAAAAATGCCGCGCTGTTGCAGGAGCGGCACGACGCCATCGGCAAAATCCTGCAGGCCGCCCGGCAGAACGTCGGGCATCAGGTTAAAGCCATCGGCGGCGCCGGCGTTGAACCAATGCTCGATGTCATCGGCGATCTGCTCGGGAGTCCCGACGATCACGCGATGCCCACCGCCGCCCGCAAGCGAACGGATCAGCTCTCGCACCGTATAGCCATGCCGCCGGGCCTGCGCGATGGTTGCGTGAAAGAAGGTATGGTTACCATTGCCGCCACCCGGTAGCGTGAGATTGTCGGGTAGTTGCTCGTCGAGCTTGAGTTTGTCCGCGGGAATGCCTAGTGTGCCGGCGAGGCGCGTCACACTGTAGCTCCAGGGAATCAGATCGACCAGTTCGTCGCGTCGCCGCAAGGCTTCGCTTTCCGTGGCGCCGATAATGGTCGTCAGGCCTGCCAACACCTTCACTGCATTGCGCCCATAGCTTGCTGCGCGGGCCTTTAGCTCGCGGCCATAGGCGAGCGACTCTTCAAACGACTGTGAGGCAGAGAATACTGCTTCAGCATGGCGTGCCGCGAGGTCGCGGCCATCTGGCGATGCTCCGGCCTGCACGAGTACCGGATGCCCCTGCGGCGAGCGCGGCAGGTTCAACGGCCCCTGCACATCGAAATATTTTCCGCGGTGGGCGACGGGATGAACCTTGCCGGTATCGACGAAATGTCCACTGGTTTTATCGCCGATGAACGCGTCGTCTTCCCAGCTATCCCAGAGCGCCTTGACCACCTCGGTGAACTCGGCCGCGCGCGCGTAGCGCTCGGTGTGGTCGGGCACCGCCTCGCGGCCGAAATTGCGCGCCGAGGCCAGGTCGGCTGTCGTGACGACGTTCCAGCCGGCGCGCCCTGCGCTGACGTGATCGAGCGTCGCGAAACGCCGCGCAATGTTATACGGCTCGTTGTAGCTGGTCGATGCCGTTCCGATCACACCGATGCGCGAAGTAGCAGCCGCGATGCTCGCCAGCAGCACCGTCGGTTCGAGCGCGGTGATCGGACGAAAGTTAATCTGATCGGCAATCGACGCGTTATCGGCGAGGAACACGGCATCGAATTTCGCTGCCTCGGCAATCTGCGCGACGCGGACGTAATGACCGACATCGATGAACGCGTGCGGATCCGCCTCCGCGATTCGCCACGCTGACGGGACGAAACCGGAGTGCAGGATATTGATGTTCAGATGCAACTGGCGCGGCGCGCGCCGGCCGGCAGCGTGGCTCATGAGAAAGTCTCCGTAGCGGGATCGTCTTCGCTCGCCTCGCGAGCGCAAGTGCAAGCGGCGTGTAACGCAGCCCCGCAACCGGCTCGACTGCGCGGACCGGTGGAGGGCCCGCCAGACAGCGTCAATGGACCTTCGGGAAGCCGTGACGTTCGGCGAGCAGCGCAAGAATGCGGTTGGTGTCGGTGACGAAACGCTTGCTGCCTAGCGTCTGCGCGTCGTCGGGCACCGGCGCCTCGTCGCCGAGGATCAGCACGGGCAGGCCCTGATGATCCGCATCGAGCGCCTGGATCGCCACCTCGCGTGGACGCGCAAACGGCAAACGCTGGATGTCGAGGCTGGCGCTCTTCGATGGGTCGCTTGCAAGAAGCCCTTCGATGGGCGCGCCATGGGGGCAAATGAAGCGCTCGCCAGGATGCTTCGGATCGGTAAAGCCCGGTTCGAGGAGTAAGAGAAGGTCTCGGCTCATGATGTGCGGCGGATCCATAGGGGATGAGTCGAACGATTCTCAACCCTCGAACGGCATCACGCCACGAATAAATCTGCACAAGGATATGCGGCCAGCAACTTAAGGAAATCAAAACCGATTCGCAAGCAGCTAGAACACCCGTCCCTCGGTCAGATGTGTGGTCACGCCGTTCAGTTCGTAATCGCCGATCACGCGCGCCTTGTGCAGCAGTGGGTTGTGACTGAAAATCGTGCGCAGGTTGCGCCAGTGACGGTCGAAGTTATGCGAGCGCGCCGTGGCCGACGCTCCGCCGACTTCGAACAGACGTTCGCCTGTATAGAGCGCGAGTTTGCTCACGACCAGTTGGGTCTTGGCCGTGGCGAGCGCACCTTCGAGCACCAGTTCTTCGGCATTGCTCACGCCTTTGCGGATCGCGTTCGCCGAGCGGTCCAGCGTGCGCGCATTTTGCTGCACCAGGGCGTCGATTGACAGACTATGCGCTGCGAGGTCGCCGATCACCTGTTGCACGAAACCATCCTCGCGCGCCGAGGGCGCAGGGCTATGCAACACGGGCCGGCCGAACTGCGTCACGTAGCGTCGCGCATCGGCCACGATGTTGCGCACAATCCCGGCAGCCACTGCCACCAGATGCAACTGCCGCAACGCGCCGCCGTGCCGTCCTGCCAGCGTGGTGCTCCCACGTGCAGCGATTTCATGCGTATAGACGCGCACATTGTCGAGCACGAGACCGCCGCTTGCCGTCATGCGCTGGCCCATGCCGTCCCAGTCATCGAGAACCTGCAGACCTTCACGTGTCACCGGAATCACGATCTGCATGGTCTCGTCATTCTCATCCTGCACGTTGATGCGCGCATAGTCGGAAAACGCGGTTCCCGTCGAATAGTATTTGCGACCCGACACGCGATAATGTCCGCCGTCGCGTACCAGTCTGGTGGTGATTTCGCCAGGACGTGCGGTTCCGAGTTCAGTAGATGCTCCGCCAAAGATCGCACCCTTCTGCAGGCGTTCGATCTGAATATCGTTGAACGTGGAGCGCGGCGAGAGCACCAGCGACTCGGTCAGGTCGTAATGAATCCGCAAGGCGTGCGCCACATTGGACTCATGCGCAGCCAGAGTGGTGACGACATGAAACAGGTCTTCCAGCGTCCCGCCTAAACCGCCCCACTCCAGCGGAAGACGCAAGACACCCAGCCCCGACTCGCGAAACAGCGCGAATGCGTCAAACGGCAACTCACGCCTGGTTTCGCGCTGCGCGGCGTCTTCGCCGATCGCTTCAGCCAAAGCCGGCAACGCGGATAAAGCCGCCTGGAGCCGCGACTGTGCGGCGGTGTCGTTGGAGACCTGCATGCCTTCATTCCTTTTTGAAAACGCACGGACCGGGCGTGTCCGGCTGCAAGGCGGCGATCGAAACGATCGAGCCGCGGATTCAGTTTGCCGAAGCAACGGGTCAGTATAGGAATGTGATGCGCAGCGCAGAACCACAGATTTGAGCTATGGATATGCGTGAGTATGGATTGGAGGGCGTTGCAGGTGCCGTCAGCTCGCGTTCGGCGCTTTGGCGTGATCGTCGCCCATGCGTTCAATGAACCGCTCGGCCGCTAACGTGAACGAGTGTTGCCAGATCTGCTCAGCCAAAACGAAATCCTTGTCCTTGATTGCCTTTGCGAGCGCCTCGATCCTCTCGAGCGCGTCCTTCTCGCGATCTGTATAGGTCATGCTCAACAGATTGTTGAAGCGCACCACCTCGGCCGTCAACTCCTCGAAATAGCGCGCGGTCTTCTCCAACTGGCTCGCCTTGACAATAGCGTCCTGAAACTCAAGGTGATTGTTGATCGAGGCGTTCTGGTCCGGCTCCTTGGCAAAGCGCAATGCGTTGCGCGTGAGCCGCTCGAGATCGCGGATGACGCTGCCCGTGAGCAGTTCAGGTTTCGATGCCAGCGCGCGCAGTGCAATCGTCCCTAACGCCGAGCGGATTGCATACACCTCGAGAATGTTTTCCGGATTGATCTCGGCGACGATTGCACCACGGTTGGGCCGTACTTCGACGAAGCCCTCCCGGCTAAGACGCTTCAGCGCCTCCCGCACCGGGTGCCGCGAAACGTTTAGCTGGTCTGTCAACCGGCTTTCAATCAGCCGGGTGCCTGGCGCAAAACGCCCCGAGACGATCGCGTCCCTGATCTGCATCGCGGCATACTCGACGCTATCGAGCGCCACTTTCGGAGCGAGGCCGCCCACCTGTGCCTTTGTTTTCAGAACCACCGCGAGATGCCTTTAAAAAATGTCGATAATCGACATTGTACGGCAGTTCGGCAACAGCGCAGATAGCGAGATTCAACGCCTTCAGGCGCCACGTGGGACGCCAAAAATCAGATCCGACACCGGCGGCCGTATCAACTCCAGCCGCCATCCACCACAAAGCTCTGGGCGCTGCACATGCGGCTGTCGTCGGAGGCGAGCCAAAGCGCCATCCGCGCGATATCGTCCGGCATGACCAGATCCTTGAGGCACTGACGCCGTTGGATTTCGGCCTTGCCTTCGTCTGTGACCCATAGTTCGAGTTGCCGCTTCGTCATCACCCAGCCGGGCACGAGCGTATTCACGCGGATTCCGCGCAGACCGAGATCCCGTGCGAGGCCGCGCGTCAAACCTTCGATAGCCGCTTTGGCCGCAATGTAGATCGGCATCCCGCCAAGTCCTACGCGCCAGCTGAAGGAGCCGACATTGACGATCGACCCGCCGCCGGAGCGGACCATGCCGGGCACGACCGACTGCGCGCAAAAGAACAGGTGCCGCAGATTCAGCGCGATGCGTTCGTCGAAATATTCGACCGAGACGCTTTCCAGGTCGTGCCGCTCATCGTGCGCGGCGTTGTTGACCAGCACCTCGATATCGCCATGCTGTGCGCAATGACCGGCGATCGCGCTCTGCACTGCGGCTATATCGCAAAGATCGACGTGCAAAAACACCGGTTTCCTGTTTTCAGGCGCGTCCAGCTTGTCGAGCAGCCAGCGTGCCGCCGCTTCATCACGTTCGATAAACACAACCCGTGCGCCCTGGCGCCAGAACTGCTCGACGTGCGAGGCACCGATGCCTCCACCGCCGCCTGTCACCAGCACATGGCGATCTACAAGACTGGGATATTGCGCGAATTTCATTGGAAACCCTCCTGTTCAAGCAACACGCCAGGATCAGGCCTTGACGAGCACCTGCCCTTCAAGCCGCTCCTGGCCGATCCGCTCGATCGGACCCAATTCCTTTTCGACCAGCGGTAAAACCTCAGAAACAAACCGTTCCAACGAACGACGGGCCCGTTCGAGCGGCATGCACCCAAACTGGAAATTGCAGGCGTAGTGCGTCGGATTCAGGCGGCGCAGATCCTGGACGATCCGCTCGGCCACCTGTTCTGGAGTGCCAACGACTGTGTTCGCCGCATACTGTTCAATCGTCTGCTCCCCATCGAATGGCTCGTCGCTGATGAAGCTGCCATCCATCGGGAGATCGTTAAAACGAAGGTGGTTGGCCATGCGACCCACATAGCGTGCACGCTCGCCGGCCTCGAGCGCTTCCGCGCGGCTGTCCGTGACATGCACGTACTGCATGATGGCCAACGGCTTCGTCTTCGGATCGACACCGACCACCCGCCAGTTCTGATCGAGCTGATCGACCATCTTGTACAGCACCGGCGAACCGAGCGTACTGGCGGCAAGAAACGGCGTGGCGTTGCTGTTGCGGATTCGCTCCAGCAGCGGAATCTGGCTGCTCGTGACATACACCGGCGGTATCGGGCTCTGCAGAGTCCGCACGGCAAAGGTCGACCTGGGCACCGTGATGTATTTACCTTCGAATTCGACCTCGCCATTGAGCAGCGCGCTCTCGACGACGTTCCAGTACTCCAGGAACATCTCCACTTTTTCCTCGATAGGCAAGCGAAAACGCTCGAATTCGAACTGCTGATAGCCCGTACCGACTCCGATTACCGCGCGCCCTTCCGACTGGATGTCGAGCAGCGCGATCTCCTGGGCAACCCGCACAGGGTTGTAGAGCGGCAATACGATCACCCCCGTACCGAGCTTGATGCGTTTGGTCCAGCCCGCGGCGTAGGACGCCATCATCAGCGGCGACGCACACATCGAATAGTTGCAGAAGTGATGCTCCGCGAACCATGCCGTGTCGAAGCCCAGATGTTCCGCGGCCTGCACCATCGTTTTCGTATCGCTCATCACACCAGCGGCCCCTTGCGGATGATCACGCAGGGTCATGAGGCTGAAAATTCCGAATTTCATCCAACTCTCCAGATTACGTTCCAATCAAAACCGCTACCGTTCATGCTGCTGCGGCTGCGAGCGCCGCCGTAGTGACGTAGGTCCCGTCCTGGTAAATGAGGGGACTGACCTCTTCGGCAAACCGGACCTCTTCGACCTTGCCGATCACGACCACATGGGTCCCATATCTGATGGTCTCTCCGACGCTGCAGAGCAGATTGGCCTGCGCGTCGGTGAGGTAGGGGATACCCAGAGTGTCGCCTTCCCAATGGCCCGCGCCAAAACGCTCCGAACCCTTGAGCTTTCCCCCAAACGCACTCGACACATCCGCATGCGAGCGTTTGAGGACGTTCACATAGAAGCGCCCTTCGGCCATCAGCGGTCCGATCACCGACGACGACGTATTCAGGCACACCACCATCGAGCAGGGCTCCAGTGAGAGCGAGGTAACGGCCGTGGCCGCCATACCGAACCACCCACCGTCGCGAGCGCAACTGATCACGCTGACGCTGGCAGCCAGTCTGCGCATGCATTGACGGAATCCATCGTTAAGCTCGCCGGTACTCATGACATCTCTCCACAGTGGGTCGGTTGTCTTAAATATTGCAGATTATCTACAATCCGTCAACGTGATTCCGGGCCTTGTTGCGGGGCCCGATCGCGAAGTTAGAGGGAAATTCCGCCGTCGATAATGACCGTTTGACCCGTCATCATCCGTGCGCCGAAGCCCAGGTAGGCAATCGTTTCGGCGACGTCCGCCGTGGTTGCCCAGCGCTTGAGCGGCGTCTTTTCGATCGATTCCTTCCTGTGTTCCTCAGTCCAGCCGATCCCCCACGAACTTTCCACTACGCCCGGCGCAACGGCATTCACCCGAACATTGGGCGCAAGCGAACGGGAGAGGTTTTTGGTCAGATTGATCACCGCCGCCTTGGACGCGCTGTAACAGATGCTGCTGCTCACCGAGCCGAACCCGGCAATCGAAGCCGTGTTGACGATCGCACCTTTCGCTTCGGCCAAAGCCTTGGCAGCGAACTTCGAGCAGCGAAACACGCTCATGAGGTTGGTATTCATGATGACCGTCCAGAGATCCTCGGTGACAGAGTCGAGATCGGCGATCGGAATCGGTTTGCTCACGCCCGGTACGCCGGCGTTATTCACGAGAAGATCGAGACGTCCCAATTGTTCGATGGCCGTTCGGACCATCTCTTCCGCGCTACCCGGGTTGCCTACGTCGCCCGGCGCCGCAAACGCCGTGCCGCCGCTTGCCTGAATGCTTTTCACGGCCTCCGGACCACGCGGATCGTTCGGTAGAAAGTTGATAGCCACGGCGGCACCGGAGCGTGCGAGCAGCCTCGCCGTTTCCAGGCCTATGCCCGACGCGGCGCCGGTGACCAGTGCCGCGCGATTTTTAAGGTCAAACGAAATCATGGCGCTCCTTGGTTGTGCAAATGGATGTTGCCGGGCGAATGCACGCCCTTCGTACTTCTGATTGATTACCTTTCGACGGTCGTCACGCTCTCGAATCGCGCTGCAAAAACCGCTGGGTTCTCTCATCGCGAGGACTGCCGAGCACTTCCGCCACCGTCCCAACCTCGCAGACCTGTCCCGAATGGAGAAAGGCGACGCGGTCGCCAGACTGGCGCGCAAACGAAATGTCGTGAGTCACGACGACCATGGTCATGCCTTCGGATTTCAGCAGACGCATCGTGTCGAGCACTTCGCCAACCAGTTCTGGATCCAGTGCCGACGTCACCTCATCGAACAGCATGTACGCCGGTTCCATGGCCAGTGCGCGGGCAATTGCCATACGTTGCTGCTGACCGCCCGACAGCCGCGTTGGCAACAGATCCGCCTTGTCGCCGAGACCCACGTGCTCCAGATGCTTCTTCGCGATCGCGCGGGCGTCGCTACGGCTGCGTTTGGCGACCAGCCGCAGCGCAAGCATGACGTTCTCCAGTGCAGTCAGGTGCGGAAACGCGTTGTACTGCTGAAAGACAATTCCAAGCTTCTGTCGCAGGCGATTCAGGTTGGTGTCCTTCGCATGAACATTGATACCGTCGACCGTGATCGATCCCCCCTGAATCGGCTCCAGCCCATTGATGCACTGAAGCAAGGTCGACTTGCCCGAGCCACTGGCGCCCAACAGGCACAGCAACTCGCCTTTTTTCACGTCCAGATCGATCCCTTTCAGGATCTCGACCTCGCCGAACTTCTTATGGACCGAACGGATTTCGATCATGATGCGATGCCTCTTTGCAAATGAGCGCTGTAACGCGACACGGGATAGCAGATCACGAAATAGAACAGCCCGACCCCAAGTAGCAGCGGCAAGGTTTCATTGGTACGCGAGATGAGTATCTGCGCCGACTTCATAAACTCGACGTATCCGACGACGCTTACCAGCGCCGTATCTCTCGTCAATCCAAGCAGAAGCCCGATCCATGCACTCAGTCCCGTGCGCAGTGCCAGGGGCGCGGAGATATGGAAGAGCGTCTGGAAATACCCCATGCCGAGCGAGCGAGCCGCACGGATGTATGCGTACGGCACCGATCCGAGCGAGCCCCGCACCACTTCGGAGGTCACCACGGTCATGGACGAACTCAGGACAATGATGCTCAACCAGAACGTGCTGAACGCGTTGCCAGACATCGAAAGCGCGCTGTTGACAAGAATCAGCTGAATGAGCAACGGAACGCTGCGCGTGATATCGACGTAAGGAGTGGTGACGACACGGATTCCCGGCGACACATGTCGAAGCCAGCCGAGGACGATGCCTCCGCACGTTCCGATCCCCCCCGCAAGGACCGATACGAGCAGGGTATGGAGCGCCCCGATGAGCAGAAACTGCGCGTCGCTCCAATGAAAGCCCTGATCCGCCAGAATGAACTGCATACGCTAGGTCCTCAAGGCACGGCGAAACACGATCTTCGAGCCGAACTCGATGGCCTTGGCAAGCACGTAGTAGATACCCGCGGTCACCAGGAAGAATTCGAAACTCCGGAACGAGACTGACTGTGCCGCGTTGGCCGCACCGGTCAACTCCCTCAAACCGATCAGCATGCCTAAGGATGAATTCAGCAGTGCCCACACAGCCTGATTGATGAACGCCGGAAACACGTGGCTGAAAACCTGCGGGAAGATCACCTTTCGGTATGCCTGCCACTGGCTCATGCCCAGTGAGCGAGCGGCTCTCAGTTGTTGCGGAGGAACGGCAACCAGGCCCCCGCGGAAGATCTCGGCGAGGTAGCCCGCGTTGTTGAAAGTCAGCGCAATCAGCACCGAGGCGAAACTCGAGATGTTGATGCCGAGGGCGCCGACGCCGAAGTACATCATGTACACCTGAAACAGCGTTGGTGTATTTCTCGCCACCTCGATCCATGCCGACGAAAATTTTCCGGCGACGCCCCGCCCATTCTGTCTTGCAACCGACAGCGGCATGGCCAGCAGCGTTCCGAACAAGACGGAGAGACACGTGATCTCGACTGTCAGCCGCACTCCGCTCAACAGTTCGGGCCATGCATCCCACACGAGAGACCAGTAAAAGGTATAACCAGACACATGTACTCCCAATCAGACGCAGTCCCGACGTGCCGCAATCGCGGGTTCAGTAGTCGACGCCCTTGAGATTGAGCGGTGCCGGCTCGCCCGGCGCGATGTACTTGTTATACAGTTCCTTGTACCGGCCCGATGCCACCTGATTCCAGACAAACAGCTTCACCCACTGCAGAAACTGATAGTCGTCACGCTTGACGGCGATCGAATCCATGTCGGACAGGTCTGCCGTTCCGCCCACGACGAACGTCGGAAACTTTCCGCTCTTCACCAGCAGGTCGGCGGTGGACGCCGAGACCAGGATCGCATCGACCTTTCCCTGCTGGAGCGCCAGATAGGCCTCGGTATCGGAGGCGAAGCCGGTATAGGTCGTCTTCGGGTTCTTCCACTGGGCGATGGACTTGTTCAGAAACTGCTCGGTCGAGGTGCCATTGACGCCGCCCAGAGCGTGTCCCTTCATACTGTCATACGACTGGATGCCTGCGCCTTTCCGGGCCAGCACGACGGTCACGTAATTGATGTACGGCTGGCTGAAGGCCACGCTGATGCCGCGCTGCGCGGTATTCGTGGTCGACGCAATCAGCACGTCGATCCGGTTCGACACCAGCGCCGGGATACGGTCAGGCGACGGCGTTTCGACAATCTCGGCCTCGGCGCCGAGCGCCTTCGCCATATCCTGGCAATACGCCACGTCGAAGCCATCGGGCTTGTTATCGGGCGTCCGGAAACCCGCGGGCGGCGAGTCGAGCATGACGCCGCAGCGCAGTTTCTTCGCCTGGATGACAGAATCCAGCGTCGATCCATAGCCCGGCATCATGAGCGCCGCAAGGCCAAGCGCGACCACCGCGCGGACAACCATACTAACTTTTGACATGTCCTATCCTTTGCTGGGTAAGCAAACCGCTAGTGATCGCGGCGCACTTCACTGGGATTGAGAGGCAAACGCACGACCCGCCACCGCCCGTCCAGACGGTCAACCAGTCAGGCGACACATCTAAATTAAGTAGATTGTCTACAATTGTCAACCAGACAAAAACCCCATGCAGGGGTTCGCCGCGCCTCAGGGCTTTTTAGTTTCAGCCGTTTTCGCCCGAGGCCTTGCAGGCGCGTTCTTCTTCAGTTTGGTCTGGTTATATTCGATCGCGGCACGTACAAGGGCTTTCAGGGCACGGTCGTTAACCTTATCGCCCTCGAGAAAGTCGATCGCCCGTCTCATGTTGCCTTCGAGCCCCGCGTTGAACAGCTTGTCCGGATCCGCCAGATTCGCCCCGTGGGCAAAGGTGACCTTCACCTTCCCTTTGTGGGCATTGGCCACCGCGATCATTCCGTCGCGCGACCACACCGGGCTGCCCATCCACTTCCATTCCTCGATGATCTCCGGGTCCGCCCCAAGGATGCTCTTGCGCACGCTGGCAAAAGTCTTACCGCGCCAATCCGTCAGTCCTGCGATCAGTTCGTCAATGCGTTCCGATGGATTCATTAGCTCTCCATGCCTTCGGTTCCGGTGTCGTCCCGTTCAATCACAATCGTAAATGTAGCGGCTACACTGGAAGATTGTAAGCGAACGCTGGTACGACACCCGTCGCGGCGGCCTGGTCAGATCTGTTCGCTCAGACGAAACACACTCTCCATCGGCTGCCAAGCGGTTTTCTCGGCATGAGGCAAGGGCTGCTGGAAGCTCGCCATCAGCGTCTCCCATTCTTTCACTCGCGCATGCGTGCCCGGCCCGATGACCAGCTGCTCCGGCGCAAATCCGGGATCGGCGTCGATTAGCATGACCAGGCGGTTCTCGCGCCGCCAGATGGTCATGTCATGAATACCCGAAGCCCGAAGATGTTCGAGCACCTCGGGCCAGACCTCCCGGTGATAGCGGTCGTACTCCGCCATCACGGCCGGGTCGTCGCGAAGATCGAGGGCGAGACAGAAGCGCATGCGACACTCCATAACAGGGGCAAACGGCAGGCTACGCGTGTACTCAGGCGTTGACCGGCGTGTCGAGCTCTACGTGCAGACGCTGTTGCGCGCGAATCGCGTCCCAGTCCCAGTCGATACCGATTCCTGGCGACGCCGGCGGTGTGGCATACCCCTGCTCCACCACGATCGAAGTGCCAGTCAACGAGTCCAGCTGAGGAATGTACTCGAGCCAGCTTGCATTGGGTACGGCCGCGCACAAGCTTACGTGCAGCTCCATCAGAAAGTGCGGACAGATCTCAATGTTCATCGCCTCGGCAATATGCGCAACCTTTAGCCACGGCGTAATGCCGCCCACGCGGGCAACATCCGCCTGAACGATCGAGCATGCATCCGCCTTCACATACTCGGCGAACTGCGCCGGGTGGTAAAGCGATTCGCCAACCGCAACCGGCACCGTCGTCGCAGCACACAGACGCCGATGCGCGTCGAGGCTTTCGGCGGGCATCGGCTCCTCCAGCCATGCGAGCCGTAGTGGTTCAAACGCGTGCGCCCGTCGCAGCGCTTCGGCCAGCGTGAATCCCTGATTGGCATCGACCATCAGTTCGAAGCCGTCGCCCACAGCCGAGCGCACGGCAGTCAGGCGCGCGGCGTCCTCCGACACATGCGGGCGCCCTACTTTCAGTTTCGCCCCGCGGAACCCTTCGGCTTGTGCCCGCAGCGTCTGCTCAACCAGCTCGTCTTGCGACAGATGCAGCCAGCCCCCCTCGGTCGTGTAGGTGCGCACACGCTGTTGCGCGCCGCCGGCGGCAATCCACAGCGGCAGGCCCGCCACGCGCGTATTGCGATCCCAAAGCGCCGTATCGACGGCGGCCAGTGCGAGGCCGGTGATCGCACCCACCGCGGTTGCATGCGTATGGAAGAACAGATCGCGCCAGATTGCTTCGTACTCCGCGGGATTGCGGCCTATCAGCCGCGGCACGAGATGATCGTGCAGCAGCGCGACGATCGACGAGCCGCCGGTGCCGATCGTGTACGTATAGCCGGTTCCGCTACTGCCGTCGCTGCACCGAATCGTCACCAGAATGGTTTCCTGCACGACGAACGACTGGATGGCGTCCGTGCGCCGCACTTTCGGCTGCAGGTCGACCTGCCGGATTTCGACGTTTTCGATAACGGTCATGGTAGTTTTATCCTTTGACGCCGCCGAGCGTAAGCCCCGCAATCAGGTGTTTCTGAACAATGAAAGTCAGCACGATGGCCGGAACGATGATGATCACCGCCATCGCGCACATGCCGGCCCAGTCCACCGTGAACTGCGCGGTGAAGTCCATCAGGCCGACGGGGAGTGTTTTGGTATCGGGACTGCGGCACAGTTGCGAGGCCAGCGCGAATTCGTTCCAGCTCGTCAGGAAGGCGAAAATCGCCGCCGACGCCACGCCCGATCGCGCGAGCGGCAGCTCGATATGCCAGAACGCCTGCCAGCGGGTGCAACCGTCTATCTGGGCGGCCTCGGCGAGCTCCGCCGGCACTTCGCGAAAGAAACCGTCGATCAGCCAGACGGTAAACGGCACGTTCATCGCGAGATACACGATGATGACGCCGATGCGCGTATCGAGCAGACCTGTCCACGCCCACAGCATGAAGATCGGCAACGAAAGCGCGATGCCGGGAATGGCCCGTGTGAGCATCAGGACCACGAACAGCGTCTTCTTGTGGCGGAACTCGAAGCGTGCAAACGCATAGCCGCCTAACACGCCGACCACGATCGCGGCGCAGGTGCTCGCCAACGAGATCAGCATCGAATTCACAAAGTACTGACGAATCGGCAGCGAGGCCATTGCACCGAAGCCGAACATGTTGCGGAAGTTGTCGAGCGTATAGCTGCTGGCATCGGAGAGCGGCTGGTTCGACAGGATCGCCACGTTCGAGCGAAATGCGTTGAGCACAACCCACAGGCCGGGCAGGCAGATCACCGCCATCACGATGAAGACGGCGAACCACAACGCGGCCCGCCTGAGCGGCGCCCCTGGCGAGGAAACCCGGTAATCGTGTTCAATAGTCGTGCTCATGATGTTCAGGCGGGTCCCATATGTCTGCGTGCGGCATTTAGCTTGCGGAAGAAGTACAGCGTGAACAGCACGGAAACGAGCACCGACACGTAGCCGATTGCATTCGCGTAGCCCATATGCGAGTCGTCGTAGGCAATACGGCCCACCATCGTCCACAGTAGTTCGGTGCGCCCGCCGGGACCACCGTTCGTCATGATGCGCACAATGTCGTAAGCCCGGCCGACATCGAGCGAGCGGATCGTCATCGCGATGTAGACGAACGGCATCAGATACGGCAGCGTCACATAACGGAAGGTTTGCAGCGGCGTGCAACCGTCGACTTTGGATGCTTCGATCGGATCTTTCGGCAACGCCATCAGCCCGGCAAGCAGGATCACCGCGAAAACGGGTGTCGAGTTCCAGACCTCGGCTGCGACCAGCGAGGCCAGCGCCGAATTCGCATTGACCAGAAAGGGAATCGTGCTTTTCAGGCCGAACAGTGTTTGCAGAAGATGATTGACCACCCCGGTGCTGTCGTTGAGCATGAACTTGAACTGAAAGCCGACCAGCACCGGCGAGAACATCATCGGGAACATCATGATGGTGCGCAAAATACGCTGGCCTTTGGTGACCTCGTTGAGCAGGAGCGCGATGCCGAGGCCCAGCACGAGTTCCAGATTCAAGGCAATCGTCAGGAACAGCACCGTGCGGCCGAATGCGGCCCAGAAATCTTCGTTGGCAAAGGCACGCAGATAGTTGCGCAGACCAATGAAATGCCAGATCGTCTCAGGCTCGATCAGGCGGTAAGCGGTGAAGCTCGTGTAGAGCGAAAACAGCAACGGCAGCACGACAACGACCGCCACGGAGAAAAACGCCGGCAGCAGCAGCTTGAGCGGCAAAGCAATACCCTCATGAGAAACCGGCACGAGAGCGGGTACGGCAGACGAATCTTGAAGGTTGGATCGCATGGTGTCGTGGAGCTGGAAGCAGATCGCCCCGCACGGCGCAGCGTGCATCGTGCGGGTCGTGCGGTGCCTTTATCGCTAGTCGGAGGCGTCCTGCATGATGTCGGAGACCTTCTTCGCCGCGTCGTCGAGCGCCTGCTGGGACGACTTGTCGCCAATCAGCGCCTTCTGCAGCTCAGGCCACAAGGCATTCGAGATTTCGTCCCACTGCTGGATGCGCGGCGGTGTAAAGGCATCCTGACGTGCCGCCGTGCTAAATACGGCGATGGCATTCGCCATGTACGCATCATTCTTCGCCTGGAACTCCTTCACAACGGCCTGCTGCGCATCGACGCGCGACGGAATCGTGCCGAGGCGCGCCTCCACCATCTGCGAATCGAAACTGGTCAGGAATTGGACGAAGCTCGCGGCGACCTCCGGACGATCGCAGCTCTTCGTGATCGAGAAGCTATGCGATCCGGACCAGCCTGGCCGCTTGTTGGCGGCACCGAGCGGCGCCGGCACGACGCCCACATTGCCCGCGATTTTGGAGGTCTTCGGATCGTTGTAGAACGACGCGAAGCCTGGCCAGTCGAGATCCAGCGCCACCTTGCCGGCGGCAAAGTTATTGCCGAGGTCGTCCCAGACGTAGCTCGGCACGCCCTTGGGCACCGCACCAGCCTTGTAGAGATCCACAAACCAGTTGAGTGTCTTGACGCCAATCGGCGAGTTGAACGCGGCACGGTTCTTTGCATCGAGCAACTGTCCGCCATTGGCGATCAGCAGCGAATAGAACGTACCCGTAATCGCTTCGTCCTTGCCGGGAAACTGCGTGCCGTAGAAATTTGGCGCCTTGGTAAAGAACTTGGCCTGCTGGGTGAATTCCGCGTAGGTTTTCGGTGGCGCGAGCGTCTCGCCGAACTGCTTGCTATAGGCGGCCTGGTTGGCCGGATCGCCGTACGCAGTCTTGTCGTAGTACAGCGCTTCGATATCGACCGAGCGCGGAATCTGCACCAGATGTCCATTGATCTCCGAGGCCTTCAGCAGGCTCGGCGAAAACGCGGCCAGATAACTCGCAGGAAAGAGTCCCTTCAGATCACGGAAGATCGGGTACTGGGCGGAAAAATTGGTGTGATTCGACGACACGCAATAGTCGATATGGCCAGATGCGATGTCCTGCTTCAGTTCGCGATCCAGCTCGAAGTGGCTCTTGCGCGAGATGATCTCGACTTTCGCACCAGTCTGCTTTTCCCACAGCGGAATGCGCGTATAGAGCGCCTCGTACTGCACACCGCCGATCAGCTTGACCCGCAGTGTGTAGCCTTTGTATTCGTCGTCGGCATGAGCGAGGCCGGACGCAACGATGCCCGCGAGCGCGAGCACCGAAGCGGCGAGCCTTAACATGGTCGGCATGGTTGGATAGCGCATCATTGTCTCCTCTTTTATGAGTTCCGCCGTGAGACCGCGCGGCTTGCCGGCGGCCAATACTTCATGCGAGCCCCGCGGCGGGACGGCTCGCACTCCTGTTCATCGCAAGCGCCTGCCGCTGGCGCGATCGAATACGAGTACCTTGCCGAGGTCGGCGCGCAGCGCAATCTCGCTGCCGGCGCGCAGATCGGTACGGCCGTTGAGCATCACGCAACAGGTCTGCCCAGCAACCGTGCCGAACAACTCGGTTGCGGCACCCGTGGGCTCGACCACGTCGAGCGCGAACGGCATGCCGTCCTCGCCTGCGAGGCCGAGATGTTCGGGCCGCACGCCGTACACCACCTGCTGGCCGTGCGCGGCATTGACAGGCGGCACCGGCAATGCGAGTTCGCCGACGCGAACGCATGCGCCATCGCCATGCTGTTCATAAACACCGTTGAAGATATTCATCGCCGGCGAGCCGATAAAACCCGCCACGAAGAGATTGTCAGGATCGTCATAGAGCGCGAGCGGCGTGCCGACCTGTTCGATTTCGCCACCGTTGAGCACGACAATGCGATCGGCCATCGTCATGGCCTCGATCTGGTCGTGCGTCACGTAGACCGTGGTCGCGCGCAAGCGCTGGTGCAGCGCCTTGATCTCCGCGCGCATCTGCACGCGCAGCCGCGCATCGAGATTCGACAGCGGCTCGTCGAACAGAAAGACCTTCGGGTCGCGCACGATGGCACGGCCCATCGCCACCCGCTGGCGCTGGCCGCCTGACAGGTGGCGAGGATGTCTGCCGAGCAGCTCCTGCAAACCCAGCAGCGCCGCCGCCTTTTGCGCCCGCGCCGCAATCTCCTTGGCGTCGTGGTTACGCAGCTTGAGCGCAAACGTCAGGTTTTCGAGCACCGTCATGTGCGGATAAAGCGCGTAGTTCTGGAACACCATCGCGACATCGCGATCACGCGGCGGCAGCGCGTTGACGATCTGCCCGTCGATCAGGATGCGCCCGTGCGTAACGCCCTCGAGCCCCGCCAACGCGCGCAGCAAGGTGGATTTGCCGCAGCCGCTCGGCCCGACGAGCACCAGAAACTCGCCGTCCGGTACAGCCAGGTCGATCTGCTTGAGAACCTGAACGGCGCCGAACGACTTGCGCACCTGTTCGAATGCAACGGCTGCCATTCCCCTCGCCTCCACGTGATTGCCATGTCCGCGGCCTGCTGACTGGTGGCCCGGAACACGCTCGTTCCGCGACTCGTTAAATTTTAGGTATGAAAACATATTTCATGTATGAAATTTACTAGGTGTTTTCCCCGTCTGCGGAATGGCCGCCAGGATCGCTCATTTCGCCTTCTCCGGCCCTACAATCCCTCTGGTTATCATGTGCGCCATCTGATCGGGCATCCGTTGGCATTGCGGGAGGAAAATTGAACGACAACGCGACACGCTACTCGGCGCCAGCCCTGGAAAAGGGCCTCGACATCATCGAACTGCTGGTGGGCCACCCCGAGGGCTTATCGCTTGCGGAACTCGCCAAGGAACTGGGCCGCACCACCGCGGAGATCTTCCGCATGGTGGTAACGCTGGAAACGCGCGGTTATCTGCAGGCTGCCGGCGACCGCTACGTGCTGTCGCTCCTGCTGTTTCAATTGGCGCACCGGCATCAACCCGTGCGCTCGCTCGTGTCGACCGCGCTGCCGCTGATGACGCAACTCGCCAAGCAGGCCGGGCAGTCGTTTCATCTGTGCGTGTATCAGAAGGGCCGCGTGTTGATCGTGGCCGGCGTCGAGAGTCCCGAGCGCTGGGGTTTCTCATTGAAGGTGGGAACCTTGATCGGTCTCACCGATACCGCATCGGGGCAGGTGCTGCTGGCGTTCCAGGAAGAGCCGCAGCGCCTCGAGATGCTCGAACTGCATGTGCCGGTGGAAGGCGAGCAGGCCGTGGATCCCCAGCAGTTGACGAAGGACCTGGCGCAGATCCGCAAACACGGTAACGCGCGGATGCCGAGCCGCCAGGTCAAAGGCGTGAAGAACCTCGCCTATCCGGTATTCGGCCGGGATGGGCACGCCATTGCAACGCTAACCTCGCCGTATATCGAGCGGATCGACAACGCCCCTGTACCGTCGATGAGCGAGGTGGGAGAAATGATGAAGCAGGCGGCGCAGACGCTGACCGCGCTGATGGGGTTCAACGTGTACTGGGACGCGTCGACGCAGTAACGCGCATGCGTCAAACGCGGCCCCTGCCACACCCAGCACTAACCGCTCAAGGCGTCGCGCCCCGCTGCGCAAGCGTACTGTCCACCATCGCCTGCGCTTCCTCGACGATGCGCGTCAGATGCTCCTCGCCGAGGAAACTCTCTGCGTAAATCTTGTAGATATCCTCAGTACCTGAAGGACGCGCGGCAAACCAGCCGCTCTGCGTGATCACCTTGATGCCGCCTATGGCTGCGTCGTTACCCGGCGCACGGTCGAGCACCTGCATGATCTTTTCGCCAGCCAGTTCGGTATGCGGAAACTGCGAGGGCGACAACCGTCCCAACAGCGCTCGCTGCGGCGCCGTAGCGGCCGCCTGCACGCGGCGTTCGACCGGCTCACCCAAACGCTGGGTCAGATCCCGGTAGATTTCAGCAGGGTCTCGGCCGGTGCGTGTCGTGATTTCGGCCGAGAGCAGCGCGGGCACGATGCCGTCCTTGTCGGTAGACCACGCCGTGCCGTCGAGCCGCAGGCAACTCGCTCCCGCGCTCTCCTCGCCACCGAACCCCAATGAACCATCGAGCAGGCCGCTAACGAACCATTTGAAGCCAACAGGCACTTCGTAAAGCGTGCGCCCAAGCTTCTCGCTGACCCGATCGATCATCTGACTGCTGACGATGGTTTTGCCCACCGCCGCACGAGTTGGCCAGTGCGGTCGATGCGCGAACAGGTAATCGACGAGCACGGTGAGATATTGATTGGGCGGCATCAGGCCCGCTGCGCGCGTGACGATGCCGTGCCGGTCATGATCCGTGTCGCACGCGAAGGCCACATCGAAGCGGTCCTTCTGGGCGAGCAGCGGCTGCATCGCGTAAGGCGAAGACGGGTCCATGCGAATCCGCCCGTCCCAATCGAGACTCATGAAGTGAAAGGTCGGATCCACTTCATCGTTGAGCACGGTGAGGTTCAGGTGATAGCGATCCGCAATCGGCCCCCAGTAGTGCACACCGGCGCCGCCGAGCGGATCGACGCCGAGGCGGATCGGCGCACCGCGGATCACATCCATGTCGAGCACGTTGACGAGGTCTGCGACGTACGTGTTCAGATAGTCGTGCCGGTGCGTGTGCGACGAGGCCAGTGCCTTCGCCAGCGGCACACGCAGCAGGCCATCGAGACCGGCCTCGAGCAAGCCGTTCGCGGCCTTTTCGATCCAGCCGGTGACACTGCCGTCAGCGGGGCCGCCATTCGGCGGGTTGTATTTGAAGCCGCCGCTATCGGGCGGGTTGTGCGAAGGCGTCACCACGATGCCATCAGCGAGGCCCGCGGTGCGGCCACGGTTATACGTGAGGATTGCGTGGGAA
Source organism: Paraburkholderia sp. GAS206C (assembly GCF_050435645.1). Classification (NCBI taxonomy): domain Bacteria; kingdom Pseudomonadati; phylum Pseudomonadota; class Betaproteobacteria; order Burkholderiales; family Burkholderiaceae; genus Paraburkholderia; species Paraburkholderia sp. GAS206C. Next base: position 86,697 of record NZ_JBNDKR010000004.1, read on the forward strand.
ACCGCGGGCGTAGGCGTGTATTCGCCGTTCTGCGCGATCATGACGTCGACGCCATTGGCGGCCAGCACCTCTAGCGCGCTGACGTTGGCGGGTTCGGAGAGCGCATGCGTATCGATGCCGAGAAACAGCGGCCCATCGATCCCCTGCTGCTTGCGGTAATGACAGATGGCCTGCGTAATGGCGAGCACATGCCATTCATTGAAGCTGCGTTCGAACGGCGAGCCACGGTGCCCCGAGGTGCCGAACGAAACGCGTTGTGCGGGGATCTGCGGGTCCGGCGTTTCTGAATAGTACGACGTGACAAGCCGGGGGACATTGACAAGCATTTCATGCGGTGCGAGCTTGCCGGCGAGCGGATTGATGTTCATGGATGCCCTCCCGTTCTTTTGAGTATCTCAGCATACTCTGCCTGGGCAGGAACGGACAACGCTACGCGCTCGCGGCGCGCGCCACCTGCGCGCTGGCGCGGCGCTCAGCCAGCACCGGACGCACCAGACTCCAAATCAGCGCCACGCCCACCAGATCGCCCATGCCCAGCGCCACGAAGAACGGTGCATAGCCGATGGTCATGACGAGCGCGCCCATCACCAGGGTAAAGCCGAGGTTGCCGATACCGGCGCTGAGCGCCGCGAAGCCCGTCACGGTCGCCACCTCATGACGCGGAAACAGATCCGCGGACATTGAAATCACCGTCACCGATAGCGTCTGATGTGCGAAGCCGCCGAGGCACAGCAGGAAGATCGCCATGGCCGGATCCTTCACATAGCCGACGCCTGCCATGGCCGTCATCAGCAGCGCGCCGAACGTGAAGACAACGCGCTTGCCGTTGATGATCGAGAGATTGAAGTGACGGTTCAGAAGGAACGACACGGAGCCGCCCATCAGGCAGCCGACATCGGCTGCAACGAATGGCAGCCACGCGGTCATCGCAATCGCTTTAAGATCGAAGCCGCGCGCCTGATGCAGATACAGCGGCATCCAGAACACCAGGGTGCCCCACACGGGATCGGCAAAGAAGCGCGGCAGCGCGATGCCCCAGAAATTACGCGAGCGGAAAATTTCGCGCAGATTCGGTTTCGAACCGTCTTCGGCAAGACCAAGCGCCTTGCCGTCGACGATATACGCGGCTTCCCGCTCGCTTAGCGCAGAGTGCGCGCTCGGGTGACGATAGAAGGCGATCCACAACACGGCCCAGATAAAGCCGATGCCGCCTGCGATCACGAAGGCAGCTTGCCAGTTGTAGCGCAGGATCGACCACGCGATCAGCGGTGGCGCAGCAATCGCGCCAATCGACGTGCCGATGTTGAACACGCCCGCGGCAATCGCACGTTCGCGCAGCGGGAACCAGAACGCTGCGAGCCGCATGCCGGCCGGAATGAACGACGCCTCGACGAGGCCGAGCATGCCGCGCAAAACAAACAGACCGACCCAGCCAGTGGCAAAGCCGTGCGCCATGCAGATAACGGACCACGCGAGGCCGCACAGCAGAAAGCCAAAACGCAGGCCAATGCGATCCATCAGGTAACCGGTGAGCGGGCCACCCAAGGGGTACATGACGAGAAACGCGCCGGTAATCCAGCCGTACTGACTGGTGGTGATGTGCAGGCTTTGCATGACCGTCGGCGCGGCGATGGCGAGCGAACTGCGCGCCAGATAGTTCATGACCGTGCCCAGTGCCAGCAAGGCGATCATCCACCAGCGTAGCCCTCGTACCTTGATTCCCATGATGGCGTCTCTCTCCACTCGATATGGTTTTTAAAAGCGGCCAACGCACGTCGGTACCGCTCGCCTCGCGGTAGACATCGTATGTCCGTCAACCTGTCGGGATCAAGGAGGAGATCACGGGTGTTTACCCGGTGTTCGGCGCAAAGCCATGATACGACTAGGAAATAAGGCTAGGCATGAGGTCGGGGACGCGCTGAAGCCTATCAGACGCCACACTCAGTTGTACGACAACTAACAGCATAGGATTGCATTCGCGGCCTGCTCCACTCCGTCTCCCGATGTCAAAACCATAAAAAATGCTTAATCGGTCTGGCGATGCCGCGTTACGTCGCCTCACCCATCATGCGTTCAAGGCCCCAGCGTCGCCCACGGGCTGCCCACGACTCGACTCCCTTGCATTTTGAACGGCACCCAATGAACGCCATTGTCCTTGTCGCGTTACGCAGACCTTTGACTTTTGTAGTGATGAGCATCCTGATCGTGCTGTTCGGCGGTATGGCGGTGCTCAGGACCCCGACCGATATTTTTCCGAACATCCGTATTCCGGTGGTGGCTGTGGTCTGGACCTACAACGGTCTGACGCCGCAGGACATGTCCGGCCGCGTGATCTACTACTACGAGCGCTCGCTCACCTCGACCGTCGAGAACATCGAGCATATCGAGAGTCAGTCGCTCTACGGGCGCGGCATCGTCAAGGTGTTCCTGCAACCGGGCACCAACGTCGCCGCAGCACAGGCGCAGATCACCGCGGCCTCGCAGACCGTACTCAAGCAGATGCCCGCTGGCATCACGCCACCGCAGATCCTTTCGTATAACGCCTCCTCAGTGCCGGTGCTGGACCTGCAGGTGTCGGCGGCCGGCATGACTGCGGCGCAGGTCTACGACATGGCATCCAATCTGATCCGCCCGCAACTGGTCGCGGTGCCCGGTGCTGCGATTCCAACGCCGTATGGCGGCGCCTCGCTGAACGTCGAAATCGATCTCGATCAGACCAGGCTGCTCGCGCACGGCTTGTCGGCGGTCGACGTAGCGCACGCGCTCAGCTCGCAGAACGTCGTGTTGCCCGCCGGTGATCAGAAGATCGGCGCACTCGACTTCATGGTCGAAACCAACGCAAGTCCAATCGCCGTTTCCACCTTCAACAACCTGCCGATCAAGACCGTCGACGGCGCCACCGTTTATCTGCGCGACGTGGCCTATGTGCACCGCGGCTCGCCACCGCAGATCAACGCCGTGCTCGTAAAAGGCAAGCAGGCCGTGCTGATCCAGATCCTGAAGAGCGGCGATGCCTCTACGCTCGCGGTCGTCGACGGCATCAAGAAAGCACTGCCAGGCATTATCCGCACGCTGCCGCCCGGCGTGAAAATCACTACGCTCAACGATGCCTCGGGATTTGTGCGCGACTCGGTGGATGAAGTGGTGCAGGAGATGATCACCGCCGCCATCCTGACCGGCCTGACGGTGCTGCTGTTTCTCGGCAGCTGGCGCTCGACGCTGATTGTCGCCACCTCGATCCCGCTCGCCATTTTGTGCTCGGTGCTGGTGCTCTCGTGGCTCGGTCAGACCATCAACGTGATGACGCTCGGTGGTCTGGCGCTAGCCGTGGGGATTCTCGTGGACGACGCGACCGTCATGATCGAGAACATCGACTCGCATCTGGAGGCCGGCGCGGAGCTTGAACCCGGCATCATCGACGCGGCTAACCAGATCGTCGTGCCCACGTTCGTCGCGACACTGTGTATCTGCATCGTCTGGCTGCCGTTGTTCCAGTTGAGCGGCGTGGCCGGTTATCTGTTCCTGCCGCTTGCTGAAGCCATCATCTTCGCGATGATCGCCTCGTTCATCCTCTCGCGTACGCTCGTGCCGACCATGGCAGCCTATCTGCTGCGCGGCCAGGTGGAAGCGCACAAGCACGGGCATGCCCCCAACCCGGGACCGTTCACGCGCTTTCAAAGAGGCTTCGAACACCGCTTCACGCGTTTTCGCAACCAGTACAAGGTTTTGCTGACCGGCATCGTGGCGCACCGGGGACGCTTCATCTCGATCTTCGTGGCGGGCTCGTTCGCTTCGCTCGGCCTGCTCGGCTTTCTCGGCCGCGATTTCTTTCCGAGCATCAAGTCGGGTGAGATCGACATGCATATGCGTGCGCCGGTCGGCACCCGTCTCGAGGAAGCGTCGCGGCTTGCGGTACTCGTGAATGCCTCGATCCGCCAGATCCTGCCCGGCGAAGTCACCAACGTCCTCGACAATTGCGGCCTGCCCGCCAGCGGCATCAACGAGGCCTATAACTCGACGGGGACCATCGGTCCGCAGGATTGCGACATCACGATCAGCCTGAAGAACGACCGCTCGCCCGTCGACGATTACCGGTTCAAGCTGCGGCGTCAGTTGCCGCTACTGTATCCGGGTACCGCTTTCACATTCCTGCCCGGCGACATCACCGCGAAGATTCTCAACTTCGGCTTGCCGGCGCCTATCGACGTACAGGTTGCCGGCCGCGGGCAGGCTGCGAACTTCGCCTACGCGCAGGAACTGGCCGCGCGCATCCGGCGCATTCCTGGCAGCGCGGACGTCAACATCCAGCAGGCGTTCGACGAACCCACGCTGAAGATCGCGGCATCGCGCTCATTCGCTTCGGGGATCGGGCTGACGGAAGCAGATATCGCCAACAACACGCTCGCCACCTTGTCGGGTAGCGGTCAGACGGCGCCGACGTATTGGCTCGACACCTCGAGCGGCGTCTCGCACCTCGTCAACCTGCAGACGCCACAGGATCAGTTGAGCTCGATGAACGATCTGGAGACCATACCAATCGACAAAGGCGATGGCGATCCTAACGACCACGGCGTGCAACTGCTCGGCGCACTCAGTACCATCAGCCAGACCGGCACGCCGTTGCTCGCCTCGCACTTCAGCATCCTGCCCGCCATCGACATCTTCGTGAGCAATCAGCGGCGCGACCTCGGTGCGGTTCACGATGCGGTCGAGAAAGTGGTCGCCGATATGGCCGACCAAGTGCCGCACGGCGCGTCGGTCCACTTGCGTGGCCAGGCCCAAACCATGAGCAGCGCCTATTCGCAGTTGCTGGAAGGACTCGCGCTGTCGATCCTGCTCGTGTATCTCGTCATCGTCGTCAACTTCCAGTCCTGGCTCGACCCGTTCATCATCATCACCGCGTTGCCCGCGGCGCTCGCGGGGATTGTCTGGAGCCTGTTCCTGACGCACACCACGCTGTCGGTGCCGGCGCTCACCGGCGCCATCATGTGCATGGGCACGGCGACCGCCAATTCGATTCTGGTGGTGTCGTTCGCCCGCGAACATTTCGCAGTCCACGGCGACCCTGTCGCGGCCGCTATCGAAGCCGGCTTTGCCCGTATCCGTCCAGTACTGATGACGGCGCTCGCCATGATCATCGGCATGCTGCCGATGTCCTTCAGCAATACCCAGAACGCCCCGCTTGGACGCGCCGTGATCGGCGGCCTGCTGGTCGCCACCTTCGCCACCTTGCTATTCGTACCTTGCGTGTTCGCGCTGCTGCATCGCGACCGGAAGACCCAGACAGACAGGGAACTGCACGCATGAACACCCTTCGAGATATCTCCCTCCCCGGCCGGCCGAAAGTGCGGCTGCTGACCGGCGTGGGCCTGCTGGTCGCGCTCGCCCTCGTGGCGCTCGGCATCGTCCAGCGGCACGACAACCTCGCCGATCTGCGCGACGTCGCCAACGAAGATTCGGTTCCCCCCGTGCAGGTGATGTCGCCGATGCCCGGACCCGCCTCGCGCACCATGACGCTGCCCGGCAACATCCACGCCTGGTACTCGGCGCCGATCTATGCGCAGGTGTCCGGCTATGTGTCGAAGTGGTACAAGGACTACGGTGCGGTGGTCAAGGCGGGCGATCTGCTCGCGACCATCGACGCGCCCGCTGTCGATGAACAATACGAAAGCGCCCAGGCGAATCTCGATGTCGCCCGCACCAACTACAACCTCGCGGCGGTGACGGCCAAACGCTGGACCGCCCTGCAGGGAACGGAGGCCGTCTCGCAGCAGGAAGTGGATGTGCAGGTGGCGAATGCCGCCGCACAGAAGGCCCAGGCACGCGCAGCAGAGCACCAGGTCGCGCGTTTCAAGGTGCTCGAAGGCTTCAAGGCAATCGTTGCCCCGTTCGACGGCGTGGTGACGTCGCGCAACACAGACGTCGGCAACTACGTCAATGCGGCCGGCGGCGACGTCAGCTCACAAGGCGCGGCCGACGAACTGTTCAGCGTCTCCGATATCCACGAGATGCGTGTGTTCGTCTCGGTGCCGCAGGACTATTCCTCGATCCTCAAGCCTGGCCTGACCGCCACGCTCTCGCTGCCGCAGTATCCGGGCCGCAGGTTCGAGGCCACCTTCGACACCACCGCGAATGCCTTCAACCCGCAGACGCGCACGGTCGTAACCGAGTTGCTGGTGAAGAACCCCGATCATCTGATCTGGCCTGGCACGTATGCCGACGTACATTTCGTCATACCATCCGATCCCAACGTGCTGATCATCCCCGAACAGGCCTTGCTGTTTCGCGCGGAAGGCATGCAGGTCGCGCTGGTTGGGGCCGACGACAAGGTTCATCTGCAGGACGTCAAGCTCGGCCTCAACCTCGGGCAGACCGTGCAGGTGGTCTCCGGTCTGACGCGCAGCGACCGCTTGATCGTCAATCCCTCAGCCGGGATTCTCGAAGGCGAAAAGGTGCGAATCGTCACCGGTGCGCCTGGCGTCGCGCTCTCTCCGCAGTTCCACGCCGCCGCCCCTGTCCCCGCCAACCTGAGCGCTGAGCAGCGCGCCAAGATTGAAGCCGCACTTAACGATTCGGGGAAATGATGCGCTGTACTAACCGGCAACCTGGCCGCCAATTTACCCGCCTGTTTGGCCATCGGATTTTCCGCGTGAGGCCGATTGCCTGCCTGGCAATGCTCACCGTTCTTTCGGGCTGCGATCTCGCCCCCACCTATACGCCGCCCAAAATGATCCTGCCGGCCGACTACCGCGGCTCGGGACCGTTTGTCGAAGCGACTCCGCAAGATCAGCTCGCACGCGGCCCATGGTGGCAGATGTTCAACGACCCCGAGCTCGATCGCCTCGAAGCTCAACTCGATGCGGCTAATCCCGATCTGCTGGCCGCGCAGGAAACCTATACCCAGGCGCGGGACGTCGTCGGCGAGGCTCAATCGGGCCTGTTTCCGCAATTGACCTCGCAGGCGTTCGTCAGCCAGAACGGAGAATCCGCGCACACGCTGTTTCATAACAGCACCGGCCTCAATCACGAGCAGTCGAACGGCTACGGCGCCGCAGCCACCTGGGAGCCGGACTTCTGGGACGAGATCCGCAATAGCGCGAAGTCGGCGAAGGCAAGCGCCCAGGCCACGGCGGCGCAAGTCGCGTCAGCCCGGCTTAGCCTCGAGATGGAACTGGCCAGCGATTACATGGCCGCTCATGGCCTCGATACCGAGCATGCGGCGTATCAGCAGGCCATCGCTTCGTATCTCGACGCGGTCAAGATTACGCAGATGCGCTATGCCGGCAAGATTTCCTCAGGCCTTGACGTCGAACGTGCCCAGAATCAGCTCGCTTCGGCACAAGCCATGGATACGGACGTTGAAGCACAACGCGCCGTTCTCGAACATGCGATCGCAGTGTTGAGCGGCGCGAACCCCACCACGTTCAGCTTGCCGGTGCGCACCGACGCTCATATCGCGCTACCGGAGGTGCCGGCCGGCGTGCCCTCGGCTCTGCTGCAACGGCGCCCCGATATCGCTCAGGCCGAGCGCGCCATGGCGGCTGCCAATGCAGCGATCGGCGTCTCGCGAGCGGCTTTCTATCCGAACATTCGCCTCAACGCGATGGGCGGCTTCGAGGACACGGGCTTTGCCTTGGCCTCGCTGCCCAATACGCTGTGGGCAGTGGGTGCGTCCGCCATGCTGCCGCTATTCGAAGGGGGTTTGCGCAAGGCTGAGGTGCAGGCGAGCTGGTCCAGGTTTGCCCAGACCGGCGACAACTACCGGTCGACGGTGCTCACCGCGTTCCGGCAGGTCGAAGACAATCTGGTGCTGACCAGCAAGCTCGCCACCGAGGCGGCCCAACAGCAGGCCGCCCTGCAGGCCGCCTTCAAGGTGCAGAACATCTCCATGAGCCTGTACCGGGATGGTCTGGACAACTACCTGAATGTCACCGTGGCCCAGATTGCGGCACTCACCGCGCAGATTACGGAAGTGCAGGTGCAGACGCGACGGCTGCAGACCGCGGTGGCGCTCACGGGCGCTTTGGGCGGTGGCTGGAGCACGGCTGAGCTCCCCACTGCGGACCAGACCCGGCCGTTCAATCCAGTGAGCCTGAGCACCGCGCCTGGCGATGTGCACGAGCCGCAATAGTCATGGATTTTCCTGGCCAGACCGAGACGATGTGATTTAAATATCTCTTCATTTTCATGCACCCGCTGCGATAAATCGCCCGCTTTATTCTGTATCTAACCGGCAAATACAGCGGCAAATACAGCAGCAAACGCAGCAACAGGCGCAGCACACCTACGTTGTATCGCCGGGCCGCTTAAAGCCATATACGCATGGAGATGAAACGATGAAACTCAAGACGCTTGCCGCATTAGCCGGCGTATTCGTAACCAGCGCAGCGTTTGCGCAAACGACCTCCTCGCAAAACGGCGCTCCCGCTAGCGATTCCAGCAGCGCCATGACGGTCGCTCAGCAACAGCCGCAAGACGGTCAATGGGTGGCGCCGTACGGTCAGCCGGTCGCCGGCAAGACGCGCGCCGAGGTTTATCAGGAACTCGTGCATGCCGAGCAGGATGGGCAACTCGCCTACCTCAACAAGACGGTCTACGCACACCATTAACGACGCTGATGTCCTCTCGCGGTTACGCATCGCGCTGCATCCAACGGGTGCGCCGGTGCGCGCGCACCTCTCTGTAAAACTGGCGGAACCATGAAACTACGAAGCTTGACCATCAAGATCGTGCGGCTAGCTGTTTTTGTCGCGGCTGGCGCGACGCTGTGCGGATGCGCATCGCTGCATCCATCGCCTAACGGACCCGGCGACTGCATGGGACCACCTGACTTCTGCCAGCCGTTCTTTGGCTCATAGACGGCTTGCAGGCGACGCATAGGGCCGCGTAGCGCGGCCCCGGCGACGCATCAACCGTTGATGTTGCCACTACGATTACCGTGCATGCAATCGCGACGGTATTCGACCTGCAGCTTCTTCTCCGCCCGCTCGATTCTGCGCGGATAGTACGGATCGGCCGGGGCGGGCCGATAGCCGACGTCCTCGAGCTCCTTGAGGTTCTGCATGACTTGCGCGTGGGTGAGATCACCCGCCGGTTGCACGAACGGATAATCGTTGCATTCCTGGGGCGTGAGTGTGGGTGCCGCCATTGCAGCGACGCTTGCGGTCATCAGAATGGTGGATGCGATGGCATGAAGATGCAGTTTCATGGTGCCTCCGGACAAGACGGACTATTAAAAGATTCAGGCTTCCCGATTGATAGAGGAGTCTTAACGATCCAGATGCTTCGACTCGTCCATCCACGATTGCCCGATGTCTTCAGAATAGCCCGGTGCCGCGTAAACGCGGACTCATCACCATGAAGATTGCTTCATGCAAACGTCACATTCCCCATCAGTCATTCACTGACAGCACAAGCGTGGGCGCAGGAATATCCTTTGCATCGATTTCCACATTTAACGGCGCCACAGCCGTTCCGATGGCGAAGAACTCGATCACATGGCTCTCCCAGCGATACGACTTCTCGTGGATCATCGTGCCAATCACCCCTTCGGCCTTGGCAGTTTGCGCTTCGATCTGCATGCGCTCGATCGCCAGTTCGCGTGCGCTATAAATAGCCTGGGTGAACTGCTCCAGTTCGACGTTGCGGCCGGCCTGGTTGAACGCTTTCAGCATGCCGCGATGCGCGACGTGATACACGCAACTGCCCATGACGAGCTCGATGGGCCGGTAGCCGGAATTCAGAAGCGTGTAGAAGTCCTGACCTGACAGGTCCGAGGTGAACGGACCGCCGTCGTGAGCGCGAAAGCCTTTGGTGTCGTGATTGTGGACAACGCCTGTGCCGATCGCCACGAACTCCAGGATGTCCGCATCCCACTCGACATGCTTGATCTCGAGGCGCACGCCCACAATGCCGTCTGCGCCCATGCCACGGGCTTCCTCACGCATGCGCGACATCGCCAGCTCGCGAGCGTGGTACATCGCCTGGGACAGCACTTCCAGTTCCTGGTTCTTGTTCCACGAGCCGTACTGGATCCCGACGTGATAGATGCTGCTGCCCACGCACAGGCCGATCGGCTCGAAGCCGGCCTTGCGAACCAGCAGGAACTCGTTGACCGACAGGTCGGAGGTGAACACCGAGGTCGGATGGGCCGCGCTGCGCAGCCCCTGAAGGCGCGCCTTGGCGTTCGCGGGAAGCTGGGCGGTGACGTCTTGCATCGTGTTTTCAGGCATGTTTTTCCCTGAGGAGAAGAAGGTTCAGATACCGTCGCTATAGGCGTTGTGGTGCTCGGAAGTGGAACGCAGGTTGTCGCGCTTGTCGCTCAAGTCGAGCACGAATTCGATTTCGTGAGGTACGGGAACGCCGCGCGGGCAATCGACCACCGTGCCCATCACAATGTGCCGGCCCAGCAGCGGGTTATTCCTCGACTCGCTTTCCAGACGGATCAGCTGGCTAAACTGCAGTTGCGCAAGCACGCCCGAACCCTGGCGAGCCGCGTCTGCGCGAAGATCGGCGTGAGCGTGGCGGCGGATCCGCTCCCAGAACGCCGTGGTCTGCAGCAAAGGCTGGTTGCCCCACCAGCCGCCACCGGTGTCGAGCGGACCGTTGCTCCACTCGAAACGCGCGCCGACGGCAAGGCCCACCGGGATGATGCCCGCCTCCAGCAACTGCATGAATTCCAGCGCCGGTACGGTCGAGATGACGGGCTCGGTGCTCGGCGACAAGCCTTCGATACGCACCGCCGTGCCGACCAGCGAGTAATCCATGCTGTTTTCAAGGTACAGGTCGACGGTCACCATCCTGACGTCGATCACCGCGTTGGCGCCCAGCGCAACTGCTTCCGCCTGCAGGCGCTTGATGGCAGTGCGCCAACCCTGCGCGTGCCCTTCCGTCCACGAAAATCCGTAGTGCATCCAGCACGTTGCCGCGATCGGCGCGAGCATTCTCAGGCCATGGCTGCGTGCCAAGGCCATCTCTGGCGCAGTCAGCGTGGATACCCACGGCAGCGTGCCGCTTTTCGAATCCGCGAGACGCTGGTGCACCATGTTCGGCACGCCGTCAGCGTCGAAGAAATCCGGCGCCGGGCCGCGCGGCGTATTGGAGCTATTGCTGGAACCAAACAGCGAAGTCAGCCAACCCATCGGCATCTCCTGCGTAATTGTTCGAGTGGATCAGAGTGCGGCCAGCAGCTCGGCCATTGCGCGCGCCTTCTCGGTGCGTTCGTGGACCTGCGTCATCAGGCCAGCCATCCACGTGTGAGGATCGATTTCGCGGGTCGACAGCACAACGCCTTTGACCTTCTTTTCGATCTCGGTCGCGAGGTGCCGGCCGTCTCTGAGGCGCATCGTGTAGGTCTCGTTGTCGAACGCCACTGAGACGCCGACAATTTCCTCAGTTTTCCGAAACAAACCGTGCCGGACGCGGTGAACCTGCGAATGGTTCGGCAACGCCTCGGACACGATCAACGCGAAGCGCGAGAGGAAGCCGGCGCGATCGGCTTCGGCGTGGCGCAGCCATGCGGCAGCAAGGTCGAAGCTCAAGGGCGACGTGCCCGCGGCGAGGCCGCCGTCAAGGTCGGATCTGGATTCGGACACGTCACGCTCCCGGCGGCGCGGCGAGCGCCTGGGCCTGCACCCCGCGCATGCCTTCTACGAGCTTGTTGCGCACTTCGATCAGCTTTTGCTCGCGCTCGCGATCTTGCGCGAGAACCTGCTGCTCGATCGCGAGCACTTCTTTCATCGTTTCGATCGACTGGGTTGCCGCTGCCGCCAACGATTCCAGGTTGCGCGGGTCGCCGCCCAGGCTGTGCGCGGCATCGACCGCCGCGTCATGTGCGCCTTGCACCGCGAGCTCGGTGATCCGGCGGGCCGCCTCGTCGAGTTTTTCGCTTTCTTCACCAGCGCGACGCGTGTCGGCCTGCACCACGGCCTGCGCCGCCACGGCCATCAGGCGCGGAATCGTCACCATGATGCCGGTCGTGAGCTTGCTCACTCGCGTCTCGGCCGCCTTGCGGTTGGACGCAATCAACGGAATCAGCGTCGCCGCGGAAATCATCGCTTCGCGAAGATCGCTGATCCTGCCGCGGAAATTGCCCAGCGTGTTGCGGTAGTCCATGGCGATGGCGGCGTCGCCTGCCGTATTGGTGCGCAAGGCCACCTGGCGCAGCTGTTCCGCTTCGCTGACGCCACGCTCCAATGCCAGTTGCATCGCGGCAATGCCGATCGACAGACTGCTGACACCCTGCCGCACTGCTTTCGACTGTTTGTCGAGCTGTTGAATCGTGATCATCAGATCAGCCTTGGCGCGCCGTGCGCGGGCCTCCTCCGCGTCCATCAGACCGAGAAACTGCTTGCGGTTTTCCTGGAACGTTTTGGCCGCGCTGTGCGCCACCTTGCCCAGGCGCCCCAGCTTGCTGAGGAAGCCGACGGCTTTGGGCGCAACTTCACGCGCCTCTTCCTGAAGCTCCTCGATACGCAGGATCTTGATGCCGTCGATCACAGCGGCGGCAATGCGACCGATCTCGCCCGCCTCCCCCACTGTGGTATCGGCGAGCAGGCGGCGTGACGCGAGCGCGAGCGGCTGCAAGGCCGTATCGACGAAGCTTAGCGTGGTCGTGGTGTCGTCGAAGCGGATGCCGTCGGCCAGCTTCTGGGCGATCGCACGTTGTTCCGGCGCCAGCGAGGAGAGGTCGACCAGCCGCTCTGCGGGCGCCATCGGCGTCAGCACCTCGACGGGAAGATGGGAAGTGGCTGTGGCGGGCTCGGGCGCGACCTGCAATGCGCCGGCTTCAGCGGGCTCGTCTGCTGCGTTCAGGAAGGCCGCCAGATCCAGCGGCTGCTCGGTGGGTCTGGACGGATCTTTTGAATTGGGATCGCTCATGGGAAGCCGGACGGTAATTAGGGTGGCGAATGAAGAAGCGCATAAAGAGGCAAATAACGTCCCCGATGGCCCAACAGCATAAACCTGAACCGGTCTGTCGAGAACAGGCTGTTGTGCAATAAATCGCCGGTCGCGCGGGGTCTTGGCGGACCTGTCATGCCGGGGATGCAGGCCGTCGCGCCCCGTCCGCGGTGCCAGCCGCAGCCAGGTGTGGTTGTCCGTGCCCTGGTACGCGTCACGCGTGCTGTGCGCTAAGCATCGTGGATGTAAGCCTTGCGGATCCATTGCGCATCGGTACGATGTACGCGCATGTCTGGGAGCCAGTTCACGGCAGGGGTGGACGGAGGATCGTTAAGGGCGGGTTGCGGCATCGTCTCGTCTTTCTTGAAACGGCGCATAGTCTCGAGGCTATACATATCGAATGCCTCCGCACACCAGACGCCGTCCTGCGGACAAACATTGCCTCGGCTGACAAGCGTGCCCAACGGCACGCGCTCAGCCTTCGCACTTTTGACGGGTGCCACGGGAAGCCCCGTCGCAGCGTCGAGGTTCTTCTCGCGGGCCAGCTTTTCAACCAGCGCATCGGAGGGTTTCTGCGGCGGCACGGCTGCGGCCTGTTCCTTCTCCCACTGGAACGTGCCGTCCCACGGCGGTAGCGGTGCCGGCGGCAGTGGCACGATCTGGTCGACGTCGGGGACTTTCGGGTTCAGGCCTTCGTTGCGGTCGAGGAATTTGCCGATCATTTTGTAGCGGCGCGAGCGTTCGGGATCGTTCTGGACATCGAAATAAAACATATCTCTATTTTCCGGCGTTACCGCAAAGCCATTTTCCAGAGAAAACGCGGCCTGACTGTTTCCCGCCATGACGCCCTGCTGGAAAGCCCTGACTGCTTCGGCGTAGAACTTGTCTACCGCACGACCAATCGCCAGGGAGGTCGCAGCCTTGCCATGCCCCTGGTCTGCTGAGCACCGGTACATCTGCAGCGCAACCTCAGGTGCGGCGTCAATCGGATCCAGTTTCTCCGCGAGGTAATACTGCGCGTCCGGACTGCCCAGATCCGCCGCCTTGCGGAAATAGCGCAAGGCCGTCACGCTATCCTGCTTCAGCCCGTAGCCGAGTTCGAGGTAATGCGCGATGTCGTAGTAGCCGGCCGGCACGCCCTGTTTGACCAGTTGCACTGCCAGGTCTATCGTCTCTTTCGGTGCATCCGGCGAATTAGCCAGCCCCGTCGACACCAGCGCCTGAAGGTTGGTATTGGCCTTGTAATGATCGTGGGCCGCCGCGATCCGGTAATACCGTGCGATATCGTCGAAGTCCTTTGGACCGTCCTGCTTCTGCAGCCAGCGGCCGTATCTGAACAGCTGGTTCGCATCGGGATCGAGCGGCGGCAGATGGTCGGCCTCATGCACACAGGTAAAGGCGAGATTCGCGCGTACGGCGCTCAGGTCAGGTAGCGAAGACAAAGGGTTCACCTTGGTACAGGCGCAGACAAGACTCGCCACCAGGGCGACAAGAATGCCTCGTCTCATGGGTCAATCCTCGTAAGCGTGTTTGAGAGAAGTGCGCAGGAAATCCGCAAGGAACGCCGACGGGGTGGCTTACTGCCCAGGTATCTGGTGTTTCCTGAAATGATCCGGCTCCATTGCTGATACGTAAGCGCCGCACCCACTGCCTTTCTGTCCTTCCGTCCTATGCACGGCGAGCAAAGGCCCAGCACCAGAAACGGTGCACCCGCGCGCTCAGAAGCAAGGGGACGGCCACCGCTCCGCCTATCGCCACAGCCACGAGCACTGGCAAGCCAAGCCCGTCGAACGCGACCAGGCCACCCGCCAAGGCCCCGCCGCCCAGCGCCGACGCGAGCCGGCACGTGTTGGCCCTGAACCGGCGGGGCCCGAGCAGGATCGATGCAATAAAGGCCAGCAGTACACAGCCTTCCACACTAAAGAGGAAAGTGACCAGCTCTTGCATCCAGATCGGCGCATGGATCATTGCCATCATTTTCAATTCCTCCCGTTTATTCGCGGACGCGAAAAGTTTCCACTGACATTGGACGAGCCCGATGTCCTACGCCAGATCAAGGTAAGCCGCCAGGGCCCATGCCCTATCGGACGTGCAGGTGCGCATGCCAGGCAACCAGTCCAGTCCCCGAATGAGACGGGGATTGTCCATGACGAGATGCGGCATCGTTTCGCCCTTGCTGAAACGGCGCGTTGCCTCGAGGCTATCCGGCGCGTCAGCGCCGCCCGATGATGAAATAGCGGGCGGCGCATGTTCGCCCGGACTCACGCCTTTATGCCTCGTCGACGTATGCCTTGAGGCTCCATTCCTCAGTGGTGCGGTATACGCGCATACCGAGCAGCCAGTCCAGACCAGGAATGGGGCGGGGATCCTCCAGGGCGAGTGCCGGCATCGTCTCGCCTTTCCTGAAACGGCGCGTCGCGTCGTAGCTGACCGAAGCAAATCCCCGGACACACCACACGCCGTCCTGCGGGCAGACTTCGCCGGGGCGAACGAGCGTGCCCAGCGGCACGCGGCTCTCCAGTTCCTTTTCGTGCGCGGTCCTGACCCGAAGCCCTGTCGCCGGGTCGAGGCTCTTCTCGCGGGCCAGCCTTTCAACCAGCGCATGGGACGGCTTCTGCGGCGCCACGGCTGCGGCCTGTTCCTTCTCCCACTGGAACGTGCCGTCCCACGACGGTAGTTTCGCCGGCGGCAGTGGCACGATCTGGTCAGCGTCGGGGACTTTCGGGTTCAGACCTTCGTTCCTGTCGAGGAATTTGCCGATCATTTTGTAGCGGCGCGAGCGTTCGGGATCGTTCTGGACAGCAAGGTAATACAGCACCCGGTTTTCTGGAGTTACCGCAAAGCCATTTTCAAGAAACGATGCGGCCTGGCGGCTTCCCGCCATGACGCCCTGCTGGAAAGCCTTGAGTGCTTCTGTGTAGACCTCGTCGTCCATACGACCAATAGCCAGGGAGGTCGCGGCCTTGCCATGCCCCTGATCCGCTGAGCACCGGTACATCTGCAGCGCAACCTCAGGTGCGGCGTCAACCGGGAACAGTTTCTCCGCGAGGTAATACTGCGCGTCCGGACTGCCCAGGTCCGCCGCCTTGCGGAAATAGCGCAAGGCCGTCACGCTATCCTGCTTCAGCCCGTACCCGAGTTCGAGGTAGTGCGCGATGTCGTAGTAGCCACCCGGCACGCCCTGTTTGACCAGTTGCACTGCCAGGTCGATCGTCTCTTTCGGTGCATCCGGCGAATCAGCCAGCCCCGTCGATACCAGCTGCTGAAGGTTGGTATTGGCCTTGTAGTGATCGTGGGCCGCCGCGATCCGGTAATACCGCGCGATATCGCTGAAGTCCTTCGGGCCATCCTGCTTCTGCAGCCAGCGGCCGTATCTGAACAGCTGGTCCGCATCGGGATCGAGCGGCGGCAGGTGGTCGTCCTCGTGTACGCAGGTAAAGGCGAGATTCGCGCGCACGGCGCTCATGCTGGGTAGTGAAGCCAATGGGTTCTCCTTGGTACAGGCGCAGGCGAGGGCCGCCACCAGGGCGGCAAGCATGCCTCGTCTCATGGTTCAATCCTCATAAGTGCGTGTGGGCGAGGTACGCAGGAAACCTACGAGGGACGCGATCGGAGCCCGCTTTGCGCTCTGTCTTTTGGTGTTCCGAGAAATGATGTCGCTCCATTTCAAATACGCTTGCGACACATCATCCTGAGCACCCAGATTGTTCGTATGCAGCGCCCACATCTGTTTGCGCAGTGCGGACGTCAGGCCGCCATGCTCATGGCAGATATTCAGTTCGCTATCCACCTCCATGCTGCGCCGGTTGACATTGGCCGAGCCGTGCGTCGTAAACACGTCGTCGACGATCATCAGCTTCTGGTGGACATAGACGTAATCCCACGCCTTGCCTGCAGGCGTGTCCGGTGCGACCAGGGTGCAGACCAGCACCTTCATCCCCGGCATATCCTGCGGCGGCACCAGCTCTCCCTCCTTCGTCATGCCGTCCGGGCTCACGCTCGCCACCCGCCGTTTCTCCTGCCTCGTCTGCTCCAGCTGCTGCCCGATTTCCGCCTGCCGGAGCTGGCCGCCCTGCAGGTAATTCGCGAGCCCCTGCATCTGCGAGAAACCCGCGCCCTGCATCATCGCGCGCTGGCTGGCCGCCTGTTCGTCAGCAAGCTGCTTCTCCAGCGTCTGCTCCTGCTGCGTAAGCTGGTCGTTCTTCTCCAGTGTCTCGACCCCGGGCATCCGGTCGCCATATCCGAGCGCCGCGAGCATCTGGTAGCTGCTCACTGTCCCGCGGCCGATGCCGTCGTCGTTCGAGTTCGTGACCACGAACAGATACACCTCACCATGCTTCGCCGGGTTGCGCCCCCACTTGATCTGCGCGTTGACGTTCTCCCGCAGCCTGTCGGCCACCGGCATGTAACGGAAATACTGGTTTTCGATGTACACGAATCTCGTCGTGTTGTTCACCGCCTGCAGGTACAGCGACGCGATGTCCTTCGTGCCGTCCTTGCCGTGCTGCGACTGCGTGCGAAGGATCTGCGCCATCACCGGCGTACCGTGATCCGCGCGCAGCTTCAGCCGGCAAGCCAGCGCCGCCCGCGCCTGGGTCAGGTTCTGCCCGGTCGCGTCGTCCCACGCCTCGCAGAAATTCTCGTTCAGGTACTCGAGGACCGGACCCGTCACCTTCGCGGACATGTCCTGCCGCGGATGCAGGCCGTTGCGCCCCATTCGCGGCGCCTGCCGCAGCCAGGTGTGATCGTCCCGGTCCCAGTATTCATCCAGCGTGTTGTGCCCCATCACGAACCCGATGGCCCGCTCGGGAAGCTCGTAGTCGACAAGCACCATCTTCTGGTGATGCGAGGGCTCCGCCGTCATCGCCGCGGTGTTCCGCTCTCTCAGCGTGGGGTCGCCCGCCGGGCCGCTCATCCACGTGCGCCAGGCGATTTCGGCCCGCTCCCTCAGATCGAAATCGCGCGTGGCGAATTCAATGTTTGTCAGCGGCTTTGGCGCGCCCGGCAATGCGTTCAATGCCGTGGTCACCACCGATTTCGCTGCGGGGAACGGATTGACCCTCGTCCCGGCCGACATCCGCGTGACATTGTTCCGGTTGGCCCGCCAGTACCAGAGCTGGTCGAATTCCCGCTGCGCGTGGGTGCGGCCGTCCTGTGCAGCCCCC
Organism: Paraburkholderia sp. GAS206C; assembly: GCF_050435645.1. Taxonomy (NCBI): domain Bacteria; kingdom Pseudomonadati; phylum Pseudomonadota; class Betaproteobacteria; order Burkholderiales; family Burkholderiaceae; genus Paraburkholderia; species Paraburkholderia sp. GAS206C. The sequence goes on from NZ_JBNDKR010000004.1 coordinate 104,762, forward strand.
GCCAGCCCGACTGGCCCGTGATTGCCCGGCATCATGTCTTCCGAGAAGGACGCCACGTGCAGTGAGTCGCTCCAGACCAGCAGCCGGATCCTCATGTGAGGTTTTTCGAGGCCCTTGTATTCGAGCAGTTCACCGATCGACGGCGAACCCGCCGCGTCGCTGCCCCGTCTGAAATACATGGACGGCTGGAAACCCCAGCACAGGATATCGATGCTGTGCTCCGCGTTCCGTATGGCGTCGAACACCGCCGCGAAGGCCGTCTCGCCATTCACCAGCGGCAGGTAGGTGGCCAGCGCGGGGTTGTATTCGGTGCGCTGCACGAACCATGGGGACGTGAGCGTTGCGCTTCGCGTGCAGGAAAGCGCGAGCGGCGTGGTAGCGCTCTGCTGTTTCATGGTCAGGCGTCCGTATCAGGGTTGAGCAGCGGGTTGTAACTGGCGCGGTGTTCGGCACGATCGACAGTACCGGACCTGGCGCCCGGCAGACCTTCATGAAAACGGATGCCCTGATTGGCCAGTGCGCCGTTGACGGCATCACCGCGATAATTCTCTGCAACCGGGATGTCATGCGTCACGCCATTAGCCTGTTGCAGCGTGTACTTATGCGTGGTGGGATGGTGATCGATCTGGATCAGGCCTGTTTCATCGAACACGCCCTGCTTCATCAATGAACCATCAGCAAAAAGCTTGTACGGCATGCCGGTTGGCACGGCCGTCCTTGCCGCCGGAGACCCAGCCGCATCCAGGGTAAGCGGTATGGTCGGCAGACCGGCGAGCGCCGGGTGGTTCCGGTCCAGCGGCATGTTCAGCGACGCCTTGCCCTTCTTCTGCACCGTGATCGTCTTGAGGAACAGATCGCCAGGACCACCGAGGGTGATGCTACCGTCCTTCATCTGGACGAACGCACCACCGCATTCCAGGATGATCTCCTTTGCCGCCGCCAGGTTGACCTTTCCATTGACGCTGGCAAGGTCGAGATCTTTGTCCGCGATGAAAGACATCGGCCCATCTTGCGCCTGAATCTCGACGGGGCCCTTTGCCGCAAAAATCCTGGCACCGAACTTCTGCGCGAACAGCGAAATCTTTTCACCCGCTGCGACCGTGAAGCGTTTCAGCACGCTCCAGTCGGCGTTCTTCCCGGCTACAGCGTTGATGCTGTCCTGCGCCGCAAAGTGCACGCCGCCGGCCGCGACAACAGCCGCCGATGCCGGGGTGCTCATCAGCAGACCCGGCTTCTTCAGCCCGTCGAAATCTTCCATCATCTGCTTCTGCGCATCAGTGTCGGCAGGCTCTGCCTTGGCGCTTTGCGCCGATGCTGCCAGCGCCTTCGCAGTCGCCAGCGCGCTTTCCAGTTGTGCGATGGTTTCCTGCATGTCGAGCTGATTCCCGCTCGCGCCTGGACGGTCATATGCCGTGACCATCATTCCCTTACCTGCACGGCTCACTCCGTAACCGGATGTGCGAAGCTCATAGCCTTCGCCGCGCTTTTCCAGTTTGTTGTCAACCAGGTAGCCGAGATTCAGTTGCGATTTGCCCGAATGCTCCGTGCTGAGCTTGACGCCTTCCTGGCCCGCCCAGTCCTCAAAGCGGATCTTGTTGTTCGCCTGGGTGCGGATCACATTCCGTGAGAGCCAGCGCCGGTCATTCGTCACCAGGTCGCGCGCCTGGCTGTGATGGTGGAACGCAACGATTTCGGGCTTGTCCGGGTCGCCGTCGCGGCAGGTAATCACGGCTTCGGCATCGTCCAGCGCCGGGAAGTGCATGCCGGTTTGCAGCTTGCCCGCGAACGGCTTCGCGAGGCGCAGCGGAACACTTTCTCCGCCGTTGGGCCACGTTTCGAAGTCCGCATCAAAACGCACCGTATAGTGGCCGTTTGCGGTTACGTATGCGTATTTGTAGGAGTCCGGGCTGGTGACGCGTGCGCTGAGCGTGCCGGTCACTTTGGCCCAGGTTTGCGTCTCGAGCCTGAGACGGAAGCGCCGGTCAGCGGGGATTGCCTTGTAGCTGTTCGAGTAGGGCGTATCGCGCGCGCCGCTGTGCGTGACCTCGACAATCAACTGGCCTTTGGGTGCATCGGGCAGAACAAGATCTGTTTCCAGCACGCGCCCCGGCTGCAAGTTCAGCACGTTGCTGTCGCCTTCAAAGACCACCTGCCAGGCGATGGCCGCTTCGTGGCGAAGCTGCGCTTCCCACTTCGCTCCCGCCTGGTCCAGGTGGTGAGTGCCATAAATATAGGACTGGCCGTAAGTGGTGGGATCGCTGGGCGCAACGTTGGACGTGTCGCGCAAACGCTCCCAGGCTTGCTCCGGGTTGTAATCCGCGACCATGAACGACTGCGGCACCGTCGCGGAGTGCGTCTTTATCGCCGTCACCGCCTCGACGCCGCACGCCTCAAGTCCCGCTGCTTCGCGGTACGGCACGACGCGTTGCGGTTCGTCGTAAATGTAATGATCTACGTCGTCCCCGAACACCACCTGGTCGCCGTATTCCGTCTCCTGGATATAGCTGTAGATGCCCGATTTCTCTTGCAGCATGTGGGCATAATTCTGGTCGCTCATGCCGTGCTGCATGCGAAAAGCATGCTTCGGATACTGGCGGCGTAGCCGGAAACTGAACTGGTGCTCAAGCATTCCGTGACCGCGCAACATCTCCGCCAGAATCTCGGGCGTTGAACCATGCTGGAAGATCCTGTTTCGGGTCAATGCTGCCAGCCGCCCGAAATGCGACTGCAACACGACTTCATACTTGACGTAGTCCTTCGTGTTCTGGATCGTTGAGAAGCGCGCGATAAAGCCGGAGAATTTCCGGGGTGGTCCATCGTCCAGCACGATGACAAACGACGCGTCACGGCTCAGGTATTCGGAGCGCGCAAGCTGTTGCGGGTGGGTCAATACGATACGCACCTCGGTCGGTGCACCCATCTTCTCGGTGGCCTCGAACGACACCACAGAGAGCGCCGCCGCGCTGTCCGTACCGGGTACGTCGAGGTGGTACGCCTGTCGCCCCGGTAGGACCTGAAGTGCGCCCTGCAGGTCTGTCATTGGCCTGGCCTCCTTGCGATTGTTTGAGAGGCGCGGCCTGATTCAGCAGGACTACAAAGGTTGGGAGGCCGCGATGCGGAGCTTATTTGGCTCCTAAGGGTTTTTACCCTGCGTGCCATCCCAATTCGTGCGGAAAATTCTGCAAATTGGTCGTTAAAAGTCGAAGCACTATTCGGCGCACCGGGAGGCAGCGGCGGACGCACCCGCGTTGTGAGCGAACAAACCTTCGGCAAGGCGCGACGGGTTTATCTGGCGAACTGTTCGAGCGCGCCCATGTCCGCGCTGATTGCGTTGGCCCAACCTCATATCAATTCGATGTGTTGGCACCGCCAGAGGCAGGTCGCCGCTGGCAGCAGCCGGCCGCGCGTGGGCACGCGTCGCCATGCGATCTGCCTAACTATCCCTCGCGGCGCGCGGGCAAATCGAGTAGCGCCGCCCCTTCCAGGATCTGTGCAGTCGAGCCGTCCCATTCGTCCTGCCGCATCGGTTCCGCGCGGCCACCCAGATGCCGTTCGAGAAACGCCTCGGTGATCGCGTAGAACGAGATATTGTTTTCGGGTCGCGCGAAACCATGCCCTTCATCCGGATACAGAACGTAGGTCACCAGAATACCGTTGGCCTTCATCGCATCCACCATCTGATCGCTCTCAGCCCGCTTGACGCGCGGGTCGTTCGCACCCTGACCGATCAGCAGCGGCCGGCAGATGCGACCGGCACGATGCACCGGCGAGCGCTCGCGCAGTAGCGTCCGGCCCTCCTCCGTCGAAGGGTCTCCAATCGCTCGCACGAACTCCTTGCGGAACGACTCCCAGTAAGGCGGGACGCTCGCCAACAGTGTTTCCAGATTGGACGGCCCGACAATCGCGACCCCGCATGCATACATCTCGGGATTGCGCGTCATGCTCGCGAGCACTGCATATCCACCGTAACTGATGCCCATGATCGCGACACGCGACGGATCTGCGATACCGCTTTCAACGGCCCAGGCTATGGCGTCGAGCAGGTCGTCATCCATGCGACGTCCCCATTCACCGTCCCCAGCATTGACGAAGTGCTTGCCGAACCCCATCGAACTGCGGAAATTCACGCTCAGCACGCTATAGCCGCGGTTAGCCAGCCATTGATGCTCGGGTTCGAAGCCGAAGATGTCCCGGGCCCAGGGGCCACCGTGAACCAGCAACACCAGTGGACCCGCTTGCTGCACGCCGTTGGGACGCGTGAGATACGAAACCAGATCGAAGCCGTCGCGCGAGCGGATTACCACTGGATGCATTGGCGCGAGCGGCGCCGCGCTGAGGACGGGGCGATGTTCGAACAGAACGCGCAGCGACTGGCTCTGCCGGTCATACAGATAAGTCGTGCCAGGCCGCAGATCGGAAATTGCATCGATAAGCCATAGCCGGTTGTCCTCGGTATCTCCTTGCAACCGCCATTCGCCGAGCCCTGCGCCGTTCAGGAAATCAACGTCGGTCTGAATTTTCTGGTCGATCGCGACATAAGTGGAGCGCTCCAGATTGAGCCTGTAAGCCAGCGGCTCAAATGTTTCGGGATCCATAATGAAATTGAAAAGGTCGGCGCGCGAATCGGCCGCCACCACTTCGGTCGTGCCGCTGGCAAGATCGATCCGCGTCAGCGCGGTTGTATTTCGGCCGCGACTGTCGAGCACGAACAGTGCTGAACCGTCGGCACTGAGATGGCCCGGGCCAGATGTCCTGGTCTCTTCCGGCGCAAACCGCATCCATTCGTCCCAGCTACCGTCTGCATTGCGCCTGAGCACCTCCTGGGAGCCGTCGCTCGCGAGGCGAGTGGCAAAGTGCGGGCGGTAATGCTGGTCGACAATAAAACCTGCAAAGCCGGGATTTTCTTCGACGAGCACAAGTTCGCCGGTTGCGAGGTTCAGCGTGTACAGGTCGAAGAACTTTGGGTCACGGCGGTTCATACCCACAAGGATGCGATCGCGGATGGTTCGGCTCACCCTCTCGATCGATACCGTAACGTTTTCGAAAGGCGTCAGGTTGCGGCAGGTGCCAGCATCCAGATCGACTACATGAACATGGAAGTCCTCGTTGCCCTCGACGTCCTGCAGATAGACGATATGACCGTCGTAGGTCCAGAGATGAAACCGTAGACCTCGGTTCGTATCGTTCGTCACCGCGCGGGCGAGTGACAGGTCGTCGAGCGGCGCGACCCAGACATTCAATACGCCGTTGACCGGCGCCAGCCAGGAGAGAAAGCGCCCGTCCGGACTGATCTCGACATCAGTGCGCTCTGGATTGCCGAACAGATCGGCGCGGGGGATGAGAGGAACGTCCGAAGCGGTCGATGTCACCTGGTAGTCTCCTTGCATCGAGTAGGCCGCTGCGCGGATCACGCGGACGGCCTGAAGGAGAATAACCGGAATCGACGCGGTAGAAAACGAGCGAGCAAACGTATGCGATGCATGTGGCATATCGGTCCGATCCGGTATGCGCCAAGGTGCCGTCCGCGCACGACATGTCTCACCGCGTCACTTCAATAGACATCCCGCACATAGCGCTTGTCTCTCGCGAGCCGGTTGACGTATTCGAGCGCCTTCTCATCGCTCATACCGCCATGGCTGACCACGACCGCCTTCAACGCCGCGTCGACATCTTTCGCCATGCGGCTCGCATCGCCGCACACATAGAAATGCGCGCCGGACTCGAGCCATGCCCACAACTCGGCACCGTGTTCGCGCATGCGATCCTGCACATAGATCTTCTCGTGCTGGTCCCGAGAAAAAGCCAGATCGAGCCGCGTCAACAGCCCTTTCGTGCGCATCGTCTCCAGTTCGTCACCGTAATAGAAGTCGGTCGCAGCATGCTGCTCTCCGAAGAACAACCAGTTGCGGCCGGTATCCCCGCGCGCCAGCCGTTCGTGCAGAAAGCCCCTGAACGGTGCGACGCCGGTGCCGGGGCCAACCATGATCATCGGCGTGTCGCCGTCGCACGGCGGGCGGAAATGCGCGGATTTCTGCACGTACACCGGCACGGTGATGTCCCCGGCGCGATCGGCGAGGAAGGTCGAGGACACCCCTTTACGCTGGCGTCGGCCGTTGCTGTAACGGACTGCAGACACGGTCAGATGAACTTCGCCCGCGTGCGCCTTGGGGCTCGACGCAATCGAATAGAGCCGCGGTTGCAAGCGCTTGAGCATGCCGAGCAACTCCGGCGCCGTCAGTGTCACGGGAAACTCGTGCAGCACGTCGGCCAGTTGTTGGCCCCACAACCATTTCTTCAGATCAGCCTTGCGGTCTTCGGCCAGCAATGCGCCGAGCGTGCCGTCGCGACTGCGCGAGGCGATGAAGGCTAGTGCCTCGGAATTCGGCCGGGCAATTTCGTAGTGCTTGCCGAGTGCATCGGCGAGGCGCATATCGCCGATACCGCTGACATTCACCGGCGCATCCGCTGCCAGCCCGCTCAAACCGATCAGTTCATCTACCAGTTCGGGACAGTTGCTCGGCCACACACCGAGCGCGTCGCCGACCTCGTATTCGAGGCCCGAATCGCCGGTCGACAACGAAAAATACCGCGTATCCTTCGACGCACCGTGCTTGTTGAGCCGCAAATTCTTCACGAGGCGCGAGGCGGCGGGATGAGCCTTGGTGGGCAACACGCCGGGTAACACCGAGGGGATCATGCCATCGGCCGGCACCTCGTGTAATGCGGCGTCCTCCTCCTTGATACGCGCGACGATCCGCTCGAGCCATGCATCGGCGGCGGGTTCGAATTCCGTGTCGCAGTCCGTGCGTGGTAGCAGACGCAGCGCGCCCTGCTCGGCGAGGCGCGCATCGAGATTGCGGCCATGACCGCAAAACTGGTCGTAGTTGCGATCGCCGAAGGCCAGCACGGCGTAGCGCACGTTGTCGAGGCGCGGCGCGTTGGCGGCCTTGAGTGCGCTCCAGAAGCTCTCGCCGTTATCTGGCGCATCGCCATCGCCGAACGTGCTCGACATCAGCAGCACGTACTGCGCCCTTGCCAAAGTCGCAACGTCGTAATCGGCCATGCAGGAAGTGCGGATCTCGAAGCCCGACTCCATCAACTGTGTCGCGTAGCGTTCCGTCAACGACTCGATATTGCCCGTCTGCGATGCCCACAGCAGCAGCACCTTTGGACGTGCCCGCGCGATTCGCACAGCGGGGGCAGCGAACGCAGCGTCGGACGAGACGCCAGAAGAGCTATCGGCAAGTCCAGGCGCTGTCGTAACCGCGCGGCTATACAGACCAGCAAGCATCCCGTCGAACCAGAGCCGGGTGGCGGTCGGCAACGGCGCGCTGGCGGGCATCACGGGCACGCCGTCCGCCTGGGCCTGCTGACCCGCGCTCGCGCGCAGGCCATTGATAAAACCGGCCACGTAGGCACGTTGTGCATCGTCGAGCAGCGGCACAGGCATGTCCTGCATGCCGAGCATGGCGGCGAGAGCGTCGATACGGGACATGTCCCCTTCCTTGATCGAACCGGCATCGGCCGCCAGCAGCGGGGCCGCGGCATCCATACCGGAGGAGATAGCGTCGGCGTCATCGGCCGCCGCACTGGGTTCGGGTGCGACGCGGCTCAACGCAACCGCGCAGAACTTGAGTTCCGGTTGCTGTGAGATCGGATCGACCGCATCGTTGGTCACCGCGTTGATGCAGAGGTCTTCGCCGAATACGTCGTTCCAGTGCATCGGCGCAAAGCAGGCACCCGCCTGCACACGATCGGTCACTACGGCGGGCAGTACCGCATGGCCACGACGCGAACGCACTTCGACGCGGTCTTTGGCCTCGATGCCAAGCGCGGCTGCGTCTTCCGGATTGATCTCCACGAAGGGCCTGGGATTGAGCTTGTTCAGCATGGGCACCTTGCCGGTCTTCGTCATGGTGTGCCATTGATGCTGCAGGCGCCCCGTATTCAGGACGATCGGAAACTCCGGCACCGGCATCTCAGCCGGCTCGGTATGCGGCCGCGCGAAGAACACGGCTTTGCCGCTCGCGGTCGGGAAGACCAGCGCCGGACGAACGCCGTCGGACACTTCCCTGAGCGGCTGACTGATGCCATCGTTCAGATAACGCACGGGATTGCGGTCTCTTAACAACCCCGACGCATCCGGCGAACAGGGCCATTGCAGCGGCGACTCACGCAGCCGCGCGTGGCTCGCGCCGCGCAGGTCGTAGCCGGTCTTCGGGTTCGAGGCTCGCGTGATCTCCGCGAACACTTCCTCTGCCGACGCATAGCCGAACGCGTCCGCAAAACCCATTTCGCTGGCCACGCGCGCGATGATCTGCCAGTCGGGCAGCGCCGTGCCCGGCGGGTCGATCGCCTTCTGCATGAGCGTCATGTTGCGCTCGGAGTTGATCATCACGCCTTCCGCCTCAGCCCACAACGCGCCAGGCAAGAGGACGTCGGCATAGCGATTGGTTTCGGTGTCGAGAAACGCGTCCTGAGCGATCACCAGTTCCGCGGCCTGCAATCCGGCAATCACAGTCTGCCGGTTGGCGACGCTTGCGACCGGATTGGTGCAGATAATCCAGCACGCCTTAATATCGCCGTCCGCCATGCGCGAGAACATGTCGATAGTGCCCTGCCCGACTGCCGTCTTTAGGGTCCCAGACGGCACTTGCCACAGGTCCTCGATAAACGCCCGGTCTTCTTCCACCAGCACGGAGCGCTGCCCCGGCAAACCCGGCCCCATGTAGCCCATCTCGCGACCGCCCATTGCATTGGGCTGGCCTGTCAGCGAAAACGGCCCGCTACCGGGGCGGCAGATCTTGCCCGTCGCCAGATGGAGGTTGCAAACGGCGTTGGTGTTCCACGTGCCATGCGTGCTCTGGTTCAGACCCATCGTCCAGCAGCTCATCCACTCCGGTGCTTCGCCTATCCATTGCGCCGCGGTGCGGATATCCGCCTCGGGGATGCCGGTGATAGCCGCGACCTTTTCCGGCGTGTAGTCGTCGAGAAAGGCCGGCATCGCCTCCCAGCCTTCCGTTGCGGTGGCGATGAACTCGAGGTCCGTATGACCGTTCTGATGCAGCAGATACAGCAGGCCGTTCAGCAACGCGAGATCGGTGCCCGGTTTGATCTGCATGAAGAGATCGGCCTTGTCCGCGGTCGTATTGCGGCGCGGATCGACCACGATCAGTCTGGCTCCGGCTTTGACGCGATCCATCATGCGCAGATAGAGGATCGGGTGACAGTCGGCCATGTTGGCGCCGATCACGAAGAACAGATCGGCCTTGTCGAAATCCTCGTACGAGCCCGGCGGACCATCCGCGCCCAGCGAGAGCTTGTAGCCGCTGCCGGCGCTTGCCATGCACAGACGCGAGTTCGATTCGATATTGTTGGTGCCGACAAAGCCCTTCGCGAGCTTGTTGGCGAGGTACTGCGCCTCGATCGACATCTGGCCCGATACGTAGAACGACAGCGCATCGGGGCCATACGTGTCGAGGATTTCGCGCAGACGGCGGCCGGTGTCGGCAATCACCTGGTCGACCGGCAGTGGAATCGGGTCGCCGTTGCGCTCGCGTCGTTCATAGGCGTTTTCGAGGCGTCCGGACTTGCTTAGCGCGACATGGGCCGACGACCCCTTGGTGCACAGCCGGCCGAAATTGGTGGGATGTTCCTTGTCGCCGGCAATCTTGACGACCTGGCCATCCTCGACCTGCAGCACCATTCCGCAGCCGACGCCGCAGTAGGGGCACACCGTCTTGACGCTTGCGCTGCTCATTGCGTGAACGCCCCCGGCCCGATTAGACCGCTACCCATACACGGCCATCCCTGACCTGCGCGGCGAAGGCGCTGACCGAATGCTCGGGCGCTTCGAGACATTCGCCGGTGCGCAGATCGAAGTGCTGCTTGTAGATCGGCGAAGCCACCACGATGCGTTCACCGAGGTTGCCAATCAGTCCACGCGACAGCACCGCCGCCTGCGAACAGGGATCGAAGTTGTCGATGGCATACACCCCAGCCTCGCCGCGCGCGACGTTAAACACCGCCACCTGCCGTCCGGCCACCAGCGCGCAGACGCCGGTATCGGGCACGATGTCGTCGAGCGCGCACACCGGCACCCAGTCAGGCGTATTTCGATCGTTGTTCATCAAGGACTCCTCGAGATGTATGACGCTGGATTCAAACGGTCTCGACGACCACGGGAACTGGAAACTGCCTGGCGGTCTCGCGCTCGGCCGGTGTCGCAGGACGGATCTGGCCGCGTTCCTCGACAAAGGTCACGTTCTCGTCGAGCTTGTCGCTGTTGACGAAATGACGGAAGCGTTTGCGTGTCTCGGGATCGGTCACCGCCTTTTTCCACTCGCATTCGTAGGTATCGATCACGTTCTGCATGTCCGCTTCCAGTTCCGCGGCGAGCCCCAGCTTGTCGTGGACAACGACGTCGATCAGATAGTCGAGGCCGCCTTCGAGGTTGTCGCGCCATACGCTGGTGCGCTGCAGACGGTCGGCCGTGCGAACATAGAACATCAGGAAGCGGTCGATGTAACGCGTGAGCGTTTCGCGATCGAGATCCGCTGCCAGCAGTTCCGCGTGGCGCGGCTTCATGCCGCCGTTGCCGCATACGTAGAGATTCCAGCCCTTCTCGGTGGCGATGATGCCGACGTCCTTGCCTTGCGCCTCCGCACATTCTCGGGTGCAGCCCGACACGCCGAACTTGAGCTTGTGCGGCGAGCGCAGACCCTTGTAGCGGTTTTCCATCGCAACCGCGAGACCGACCGAGTCGCCAACACCATAGCGGCACCACGTCGAGCCCACACACGACTTCACCGTGCGTAACGACTTGCCATAGGCGTGACCCGATTCGAAACCGGCTGCGATCAGTTCTTCCCAGATCAGCGGCAACTGATCGACGCGGGCGCCGAACAGGTCGACGCGCTGGCCGCCAGTGATCTTCGTATAGAGGCCGTATTTCTTCGCCACCTGCCCAACGGCGATGAGTCCCTCTGGCGTGACCTCGCCACCCGGCATGCGCGGCACTACGGAATAGGTGCCGTCGCGCTGGATGTTGGCGAGGTAGTAATCGTTCGAGTCCTGCAGGCTCGCGTGTTCCTTCTTCAGCACGAACTCGTTCCAGCACGAGGCGAGAATGCTGGCGGCGACGGGCTTGCAGATATCGCAGCCCAGACCGTGGCCGTGCTTTTCGAGCAGTGCGCCGAAGCTCTTGATGCGCTCGACGCGCACGATGTGGTGCAGTTCCTGGCGCGAGTACGGGAAGTGCTCGCATACGTGGTTGTTGACCGCCATGCCCTGCTTCTTCATTTCGGCTTTCATCACCTGCGTGACGAGCGGCACGCAACCGCCGCACGAGGTACCGGCACAGGTCGCTGTCTTGAGGGCGCCGATGCCGGTGGCGCCGGCACACACTGCCGCGCAGATTTCGCCCTTGGAGACGTTGTTGCACGAGCAGATCTGCGCGCCTTCGGGCAATGCGTCGACACCGAGCCCGGGCTTCGTCTTGCCGTCGCTGGCGGGCAAAATCAGGAATTCCGGTGCCTCAGGCAGCTCGATGCGGTTCAGCATCATCTGCAGCAGCGTGCCGTATTCGGCCGCATCGCCCACCATCACCGCGCCGAGCAGTTGCTTGCCGCACTCGGATACCACCAGCTTCTTGTAGACCTGCTTGCGCTCGTCGCTGAACTGGTACGAACGGCTGCCCGGCGTCTTGCCGTGCGCGTCGCCGATGCTCGCCACATCCACGCCCATCAGCTTGAGCTTGGTGCTCATGTCCGCGCCTGCAAAGCCGGCCTCGTCGCCGAGCAGTTGCCGTGCCGCGACGCGCGCCATTTCGTAACCCGGCGCGACGAGGCCATACACCATGCCGTTCCACGCGGCGCACTCGCCAATGGCGAAGATGTCGGGGTCGCTGGTCCGGCAGGTGTCGTCGATCGCAATGCCGCCGCGCGGGCCCAGTTCGAGGCCGCATGCGCGTGCGATCTCGTCGCGCGGGCGGATCCCTGCGGAAAACACGATCATGTCGGTGTCGAGATGCGTGCCGTCGGCAAACTGCATGCGGTGCGTGCCCGCTTCGCCGTCGACGATCTCGAGCGTCTGCTTGCCGGTGAGAACCTGCACGCCCAGTTCCTCGATCTTGCTGCGCAGAACCCGGCCGCCGCCGTCGTCCACCTGTACCGCCATCAGGCGCGGTGCAAACTCGACGACGTGTGCCTTCAGCCCCATATCGTGCAGCGCCTTGGCGCATTCGAGCCCGAGCAGGCCGCCGCCCACCACCACCCCGGTCCTGGCGCGCGCACCGCAAGCCTGCATGGCTTCGAGATCTTCTATGGTGCGATAGACGAAGCAGTCCTGACGATCGTTGCCTTTAATTGGCGGCACGAAAGGCGTCGAACCGGTGGCGAGCACCAGTTTGTCGTACGACAGCGTTTCACCGGTCGAGATTGTCACGGTGCGCGCCGCGCGATCGACCGCTACCGCCTTCGCGTTGAGCTTGAGCAGTACGTTCTCGCGTTCGAAGAAGCCGGGCTTGACCAGCGACAGGTCTTCAGCGGACTTGCCCGAGAAGAATTCGGACAGATGCACGCGGTCGTAAGCAGGGCGCGGCTCTTCGCACAGCACGGTGATGTGCAGCGCGCAACGCGCGTCATCCACCAGAGATTCGAGGAGCTTGTGTCCCACCATCCCGTGGCCGACGACCACAACGTTCATGACAGGGGTTTCGTCAGTTTCCAGCTCGGTTCGCGACATGATTTTCGTCCGGCAAATAAAAAAGCGTCCCGTGGATCATCCAGCCGTTCAGCGGTTGAATTCGGGGCAACAACTGTCCATACGTTCCACTTCCCGCTCGCTCACGCACCGCTATCGGCGCGCACACCCGCCGGTGTCGAAAGCGGATTGGCCACCACCAGACCCTCGGCCGGTAGCGCCCATTTGAGCCAACGGGCACGATGCAGCACGACCAGCGCGAAGGCGAGCGCCGAGATCACGCCAAAGGTCGCGAAGCCCATCTGGTAACTGCCCGTGCTTTCCTTGGCCATCCCCATGATGACCGGCAGATAGAAGCCGCCGATCCCGCCGGCCGCGCCAACGATCCCCGACATCAGGCCGGTCTTGCCCTTCCAGCGTTGCGGCACGAGCTGGAAGGTGGCGCCGTTGCCAAGGCCGAAGCACAGATAGGTGACCACCAGCAATGCGATGCCGGCTCCGAGCGGCGGCATCCATGCGGCGAACGCGAAGTCGCACAGCGAAATACCGGCAAGCAGCAACACGAGAGCGCGCACACCGGAGATGCGGTCGGCGATCAGGCCGCCAATCGGACGCACCAGTGCGCCAGTAAACGCGAGCAGCGACATGAAGAGCCCCGCTTCGAGCTTGGGCAACTGATAGAGCGAGACCAGCAGCGTCGTCACGTAAGACGACATGCCGACGAAGCCGCCGAAGGTGATGCTGTAGACGAGCATCACGACCCACGTGTCGCCTTCAGCCAGCACGCTGCGGTAATGCTTCGGCAACACCGCGATGGCAAGCAGCGCACCCAGCACGGGCAGCAGTAATACCCCCGTTTTTCCACCGCCAAAAACACCCGCATGCACGGCTAGAACAAGCGCGATCAGTCCGCCCAGGGTGACGCAGAAACTGCGGAAAGCGCGCGGCGCGCTACCCGTTTTCGCGCCGAGGTCCGTCGCCCAGAAGAACAGCGCGACCGCCGCGAGAGCCAGCAACGGCAGCGCCGCGCCGGCCGCTTTGGCCCACCCGAAGTGGTCCGCGAGACTGGGGAACATGAAGCCGTCGAGCACCGCGCCGATATTGCCCGCGGCGGCGAGGCCGAGCACGAGGCCTTGCACCTTCGGCGGATAGTTGCTGCCTGCCATCGGCAAGGCCACGGCAAAACTTGCGCCGCCTACGCCGAGGAACACGCCGAGCACCAGCAGCGTCACGTAGGACGGCGGCGTCGGCGACAACAGTAGGACAACTGAAGGCAGCGCGGAGAGCGCCACACCAAGCAAGGCGATACGGCGGCCGTCGTAAGCCTGGTACAGGTTGCCGAGCGTCACCCGCAGAATGGCCGCACCCAGCACCGGAACCGCGACGAGGAAGCCCAGTTCCGCGGGCGACATCGCAATGTCCTTGTGAATGAACGGTGCCAACGGGCCAAACATCACCCACACGGTGAACCCGGTATCGAAGTACAGAAAGCACGCTAACAAAGCACGCCAGTTGCCGCTTTTTAGCGAATCCAATAGGTGTTTCATGGGTCTCTCTCGCAGGGTGAAGGCGTTGAAAAATTCGCGGCAAAAAAATGGAGCGCAAAAAAAAAGCGTCCCGAGTGCCCAGTGCGCTCCGATATCTCGGTGGCTTCTGGGTACTCGGGACGCCGTTGTCCCTGTGGGCCGCTTTAGACGGGCAGCCCCTCAAGAGTGCAATACGTTGAGGCCGTCGTTGGCCCCGCTGCGTTGCAATGCAATAGATATGCCATGAGCGCAGCCGCGCTGACGATGCGAACCGCGCCGACGCTCGCGGCCGATGCTTGCGTGATCCTGGCGAAGCGCTGTGGAATAAGGCTGAGCGACGCACCGGTCAAGGACCTTAACCAGTGAATTTGCGCGTGAAAACAGGGGTTTCTTTGCGACCGCGCTCTGCGTTCTCGCGATGAGTCGCGCGCTCTTCCGGCGCAGCATGAATTGAGTTGGTGCAACGTTGTGGTGCGTCGCACCATCTTATTGCACCGCCATGCAGTCCAAATCCCTGGCACGGCGCAAGCAGCAGCACCGATGTAGCGGTAACATCCGTACTCGCGCTTAAGCGAACGCTGCGTAGTGTCGCGTCAAGGCCGGTGTCAAAGCGTTCAGGCCCGCACCTTCCAGAAAGCTGACACCCCGGGCAAACCGCCTGCGCGTTCGAGCGGCCTCGAGAAGCCGCGCGATCCCCATTCTTCTATATAGACGGCATGTCACAGCACCCCAAGACAGTACGGCCCCTGGTCATCGCCGCGGTGATGGCCTCCATGGCAATGGTCGCCATCGAAGCCACCATCGTCTCCACCGCCATGCCGCAGATCGTCACGCAGCTCGGCGGCCTGCATCTCTACAGTTGGGTCTTCTCGTCATTCCTGCTCGCGCAGACCGCGATGACGGTCGTGTTCGGCAAACTCGCGGACCTGTACGGCCGCAAGCCCATTGTCCTGATCGGCATCGTCATCTTTCTGGTGGGTTCGGTGCTCGCGGGCTTTGCGTGGTCGATGCCGGCGATGATCGTGTTCCGCCTGATACAAGGCGTCGGCGCCGGAGCCATCCAGCCCGTCACGCTCACGATCGTCGGCGATCTGTACCCCGCACGCGAACGCGGCAAGATCCAGGGCTACCTCGCGAGCGTCTGGGCCATCGCTGCCGTGATCGGTCCGATGGCCGGTGGCCTGCTGATTCGCGACCTGTCGTGGGCGTGGATCTTCTGGATCAACATTCCGATCGGACTCGCCTCCGCGGCCGGCTTTCTTGCGTTCCTGCACGAACATGAAAGGCATGGGCGCCCGTCCATCGACTTCGCAGGCGCCACCCTCTTCACCGTATCGATCGGCGCGCTGATGATGGGCCTCACCGACGTGGGCAGTTCCAGCGACGCGCTGGTGGCATTCGAATTCGCGCTGTTCGTCGTCTGCGGGGTCCTGTTCGTGTGGCAGGAGCGCCGTGCCGCCGACCCGATGATTTCATTTGCCTTGTGGGGTCACCGGCCGATCGCCGCCTGCAATGTCGCCACGGTGCTGTCGGGCATGGCGCTGATGGGCCTGACCAGTTTTCTGCCGATGTACGTGCAGGGTGTACTGGGCCGCTCGCCGGTGGTCGCCGGCCTCGCCTTGACCATGATCATGCTGGGCTGGCCGAGCGGTGCGACGCTGGCGGCCCGCTCGTTTCATCGGCTCGGCTTGCGGCGCACGCTGATCGGCGGCAGTGTGTTTCTGCCGCTCGGGGGCGTGTTCTTCGCGACGCTGAACCCGGACAGCAGTCCGGTGCTCGCGGGGATCGGCTCGCTGGTAATCGGCTTCGGCATGGGGATTGTCAGCGTCAGCTCGCTGATCCTGATCCAGGAAATCGTCGAGCCGTCGGAACGCGGCAGTGCGACTGCGTCGAATCTGTTCTCGCGCAATCTCGGCAGCACGCTCGGCGCTGCCATGTTCGGCGCGGTGCTGAATTACGGGCTCGCGCATTCATCCACGATCGCCGCCGTGACCGCGGACCAGCTCCGGCAGATTCTCGACTCGGCGCCGGGCAATACTGCAAGTGGCGCGGCCGTGCGGCTCGCGCTCCATCAATCGCTGCATCTGACTTTCACGTCCATTCTGGTCATCACCGTGTTTTCCGTACTCTCGGTGATGCTGGTTCCTGCGATCAAGCTGAGTCAGGCGCGCGCAGCTTCAGCAAATTGAAGCGACGGAAAAGGCCGCATCTTTAAACCATGGCGTCGAGCATGCGCGCAGTAATAACGCGCGCCGAAAATGCACGATTCTCGCGGCTCGGCTAGACTGCAAAAAATCGCCAAATAGAACGGCAGTGCTCATTCCCAGGTGGTTCAGTCAAGCCGCCGCGGGTCTGATGCTTGCTAGCGCAACCAGATTAATGCTCTGACGAATATGCGAACGGATTCTAGAGACAACTCCATCCCGATCGTTGCCACATTGAACACAGTGATTTGCCGCGGCGCGAATATTCAGCCCGCCCGTATGGCTCTAGAATGCCCTTCGTCTTTCAGACAGCGAATTCATCGCGCAAACGGCCGATTGCGCAATTAGCACGAGGCAGGGCCCGTAAAGGGCAACACGTCGACAAGCAGCAGCCATGAGACGATTAACGGCGAGCTTGCAGCGCGTGTCTAAACAATAAACATCTGCCGATAAAACAATTTACTCGAGCGGTCGGAAATCCCAATGCGAACCAGCAAGCAACCTCTGCCAGGAAAACTTTTCCGCGCCTTAGTGTTTTGCGCGCTAACTGTCGGTGCAGCAGCGGCTCATGCCGACGAATTCGGTGTGCAAATTTCCGGAGGCGTCGCGGACCATGATGTAAAAAAAGCCGATCTCGGCTTTGTCTGGGACCCCGGTTTAACCTGGTGGGAAATCGGCGGATATCACTTCACCGTCGTCGGCGAGGCGCACGTCGCCTATTGGGACATCCGGGAATCCGATGCCGCCCACCCCGACATCTGGGAATTCGGTCTGACGCCGGTGTTTCGCTTCATCAAGAGCTCGGGATGGTTCCGGCCGTATATTGAAGGCGGTGTCGGCGTGCGCCTGCTGGACCATGTACGGGAGACGGAGGACCGCACCTTCTCGTCGTCGTTCCAGTTCGCCGATATGATCGGCGTGGGTGCGCAGTTCGGCGGCCACCAGCAATACCAGGCCGGTT
Source organism: Paraburkholderia sp. GAS206C (assembly GCF_050435645.1). Lineage (NCBI taxonomy): Bacteria > Pseudomonadati > Pseudomonadota > Betaproteobacteria > Burkholderiales > Burkholderiaceae > Paraburkholderia > Paraburkholderia sp. GAS206C. The sequence continues at coordinate 122,155 of NZ_JBNDKR010000004.1, forward strand.
TCCGCTTCCAGCATCTGTCGAACGCGGGCCTCGAGCACCCCAACCCTGGCGTCAATTTCAGCGAAATTTACCTGCAATACAACTTCTGAGCAAAATCGCCGTGGCCGCGTTGTGGCCGATAAGCACAAGGTGTTCCTGAATCCGGCCACCGCGTGCTATCGTTGGGTTGCATCTCAGGACGGTTCGCGCACCGTCGGGAACCGAACGCAACTTGTCGTAGCGGGTATCGCCATGAGTGATGTACGCCTCCATCTGAGTCCACGCGACCGCGTGGAACTGCTTTGCTGGCTCACCTGCGGGAGCCTCGGCGCCTATTACCTCAATGAGACCTGGCCGGAACCCTCCTTCCACGTGCAGGCGGCCCACAAGTGGCTCGACCGTCACTTACGGGAAGCTGACTGGCTGAGCGTCGCCAAACTCTCCGCGATGGCGCTGGAGATCGCCGCCCGGCACGCACACTTCGTCGAAGCGGAGTGGGCCCGTGACGCCGTCGAAGAAATCCTCGACACCGACGACCTCGACTTCCAGGCGCGGCTCGTCACCCAGGTGCTGGGCGACTGCCAGTATGCGCTGGCGGACAAGCGCATCGCGGACTGAGCGCAAGCGGACGCTGCCGGCCCGCAGGTTTTCGCGTCACTCGCCGCGGCGCCGACGCAACGGTCGAAGAATTCCATCCGGCCAATGCAGCGCATCGCGCTTATCCTCCTGATTAATCAGGATTACTTTGCATTCGTATGATGCACTGTGTATCACCCTGCGTTGACTCCACCGTCCGGCAAAGCCGTCGTCACTGGCACTCTACGAGTAGAGCCGAACGCCAAACGTTTGCGTAAGGGACCGAAAGGATTTTCTGCGCATCGCGCGCCCTCCTGTCCTCGCACAAGCCCGCCCCGTCTGGGGTTGCGGCATTTATTAAAGTTTATCCCCGCGCTAAAGAAATCGGCAAAAAAGTCGTTATAGACGGGTAAGCGGCAGCAAAATATGCCGCCAGTGAGCGAGTCCGCAGAGACCGCTTGAGCAGGGCCAAACACTCCGCAGGGGAACACATTGAATCAGCAACAGTCGTCAAGGTCGCGGACCGCGGCTCCGGGCGAAGTCATCTTCTCCGAGGGCTATGTCGGGACCTCAGCCCTCTACGTCATTGCCGACGGCAAAGTCGAAATCTCCACACAGTGCGACGAAAAGCGGGTGATTCTCGCAACCCTGGGCAAGGGCGAAATCTTCGGCGAATCGGCGCTACTGCCGTCCGAGCCACGCGGTTCCACCGCAAAGGCGCTCACCTTCTGCCGTTTGACCGTCATCGAAACCAGCGTTGTCGAGGAGGAAATGGAGCGCGTCTCGCCTCTGCTGCGCCATCTGGTACGCACGATGATTCGCCGCACGAGGCGCAAGGACGAATTGCTCGCAACCTATACGCATGCCGACTTCCTGCCCGGTGTCCTCTCCTATGCGCACGTGCTGGCTCTGATGGCCGGCGCCGATACCCAGAGCCGTGCGCGCCGCGCGCCGGGCGAAGAAGTGTCGGTGCCGCTCGCCGAGGTCATCAGGAAGTGCCGCGCAATTGCAGGCCATTCCCGCTTGCACGTAATGGCCATGCTCAAACGGATGGAAAAACTCAATCTGGTGAGCTTCGATGCAGGACGCCCCGAGTACATCGGCAAGGGCGGGGTCGCGAGCGAAGACGGTGCGGCGGGCCGGCATATGGTCAGTTTTGACCCGATCCGCCTCATCGAGCGTGCCCAGCAAGTAGCCGATCACGAACTGGATCTCGCGATCACCGGTGAACTCGAGCTGATCGAACTGTCCGATCTGGAAGCGTTGATTGGTGTCGAAAAGCAGCTGATTCTCAAGAAGCTTTCTCACTCGGAAATCGCTGAGGATATCTTTGCGTTTCGCAAGAGCAAGGTGCTGAACTACGTCGAAGAGCACGGCACGGCCTATTTCTCGAAGCGAAAAATACGTACCCCCAGCCAGCTCGAATCGCTGGGCGATCTCGAGTTTGTCGACCAGCGAACCCTGTTCGACGCCGTGAGCGCGTTCGACACTTACGACCTCGCCAAGCTGCTTGCCACGATGACTGATCAGACGATCGCCGACCGGTTGCTCTCGGTCATGACGCAGGCGCGCCAGAACGAGATTTCGTGGATCATGCGACGCGACATCAAGATCGATCCGCTCGAGATCCCGGATATCGAGCAGCGCTTTATCGAGCTGGTGAAGAGCATCAAATCGCCTTCAGTGAATCCATCGGTCCCGATCGGGTCGCCCATCTAGGCCGCCGCGTGCCATTGAGCCGGTCCAACGCACAATCCTTCAATTGAATTGTCGAGGTCTTGTATGGATTTCCTGACGCTGTGCGGCGCGGTTGTGGGCATCGCGGCCATTGTGCTGGGCTTTGCACTTGAAGGCGGACGGTTTGCATCGCTGTTCCAGCTTGAGGCGCTCGTGATCGTGCTGGGCGGCACGATCGGCGCCGTGATGGTTCAGAACAGTTGGGGCCGCTTTGCCGATGGCGTCAGGCAGCTTCGCTTCGCCTTCATCGCCGCCAAACCGGTCGATCAGGAAAACCTCTCTGTGCTGCTCGAATGGGGACACAAAGCCAAGCTGAACGGCATGCTCGCGTTCGAATCGATGGACCCGGCAGGCATTCATCCGTTTGCCAAACGCGGGCTCGAGCTGATCGCCAATGGCGTTTCCACCGCTGTGATCGAAGACGCTTTGCAACGCGAACTGGATGCCTACGAGCGCAACCACATGGCCGCGGCGCGGATCTGGCTGCAAGCGGGCGGCTACGCACCGACCTTCGGCATCCTCGGCGCCGTGCTAGGCCTGATCCAGGTGACGGGGCACATTCTCGAGCCCGAGAGACTCGGCCAAGGTGTGGCGGTCGCCTTCGTGACGACGCTCTACGGCCTCGCGCTCGCCAACATACTGTTCCTGCCCATCTACGGCAAGATCAAGGCGCAGGTGGATTGCGAACTGCGCTACCGGAAACTGTATTTCGATGGACTGCTTGCCATCTCGCGCCGGGAGTCGCCGCAAACCATCGAGACGCGCCTCACCGGCGACGTGCGCGAGCGCTCAAAAGCATTGCTGGCATAGCACGCATGGCTCTCGCAGGCGAAAAGCACAATCCGAAGCTGGACGATGACGCCGAGGCTCGCCCCGAGCGCTGGCTTCTCTCGTACTCGGATCTTGTCACCACGCTGATGGTGCTGTTTCTGGCGCTGTATGCGATCCAGCTGGCGAAGTACCACGAACTGGAAATCAAGCTTCTCGAATCCGCGCGCAGCGTCAAGAACGACAGGAGCCCTGCCGGCATCGCCGCACATGGCGCGGCGAACGGCCAACAGGAAGCGGTGCGAGCCGGGTTGTTGTCGCTCCTGAGAGCGCTGCGCGACAGAGGCCAGATCAATATCGACGAAGAATCGGGCAGCGTGGAAATCAGCATCAATGCAAAAATCCTGTTTCGCGCGGGCGATGCGCACTTGCTGCCGGACTCGACCAGCGTGCTCGATCAGGTGGCTGCGGCGTTGAAGGGCTACTCCACTCGCAACATCCTGGTAGAAGGTCACACCGACAGTTCACCGATCTCCAACGCCAAATACGAATCCAACTGGGAGCTGTCGTCGGCACGCGCCGGCGCCGTGGTGCGGTTCCTGGTGGATAAAGGTATCGAACCGCAGCGGCTGGCGGCCATCGGCCACTCCGACAATATCCCTCTGTTGCTTGGCGACGACGCGGCCGCTCGCGCAGCAAACCGGCGCGTGACGATACTGGTGCAGTATTAGCTATCCGGCGCCTGTTGCGGCGCCACCGCGCATTTCCACACTTTCCAGGCTCAGACGAAAGCCAGTGCTGCTACGCTATACGTGCAGACACCGCGCGCCGCGCGCGCCATAAGACCTGCCCCGCCACCCGTACGGAGCTTTCATGAGACACCATCGCCCGCGACCACCGAGTTTTCAAGGCGAGCATTCCCATGCCGATCTGCGCGATCTAACCTTGACGTTCGCACCGATCGCCGTGTTCGTGGTGCTGGTGATCACGCTGGTGATCTGGCTGGTGGATCCTGCACCGCCGCATACGATCGTCATGAGCGCCGGCCCGCACGACAGCTCGTTCCTGCAGGCCGCCAACGAATACAAAAAGATTCTCGCCCGTAACGGCATCACGCTGAAGGTTCTGGAATCGGACGGCTCGCTGCAGAACCTGCAACGGCTGCTGGACCCCAAGCAGCATGTGGACGTCGCGCTGGTGCAAGGCGGCGTAACCGATGGGCTCGGGGCCTCCTCGTTGATGTCGCTCGGCAGCGTGTTCTATGACCCGATCGTGGTGTTCTATCGCGGCAGCGGCATTACGCGGCTCGCGCAACTCGAAGGCAAACGCATCGCCGTGGGCCGCGAAGGCAGCGGCACGCGGGTGCTGGCGCTTAACCTGCTGGCCGCGAACGGCATCGTGCCGGGCCAGAACACGACGCTGTTGCCCGCCGACGGGCTGGAAGCCGCCACGAAGCTGGTCTCGGGCGACGCCGATGCCGCGATACTGAACGGCGATTCGGCCACCCGCGCCCTGATGCTGCGGCTATTGCGCGTGCCCGGTATCTCTGTGATGGACTTCGAGGAAGCGAGCGCCTATACGCGGCTCTTTCCGTATCTGGATGAAATCGACCTGCCGCCCGGCGTGCTCGACCTGCGCCACAAAATCCCGAACGACACCATCCATCTGATCAGCCCGACCGTGGAAATCATCGCGCGTACCAGGCTGCACCCCGCCATCTCCGATCTGCTGATCGAAGCTGCGCAGGAGATTCACGGCATGCCCGGCCTTCTGCAGCACGCGGGACAATTTCCGAGCCCGATCCAGCACGAGTATCCGATCAGCGACGACGCGCAGCGCTACTACAAGACCGGCAAGAGCTTTCTCTACCGCAATCTGCCGTTCTGGCTGGCGAGCGTCGGCGATCGCACTCTGGTTCTGCTGCTGCCAGTCGCCGTGCTGCTGTTCCCCGCCATGCGGCTGGTGCCGGCACTGTACCGCTGGCGTGTCCGCTCGCGCATCTATCGCAACTACGGTTCGCTGATCGCAATCGAACGCGAGGCGCTGAAGGATCCGTCGCAGGCCCAACGCGATGCGCTTGTCGAGGAGCTCGACCAGATCGAAGACTCGCTCAACAGCCTGCGCATGCCGCTCGCCTACGCCGATGCGTTTTACGTATTACGCGAGCATGTCGGCTTCGTGCGCTCGCGCCTCGTTCAAGGAAACGCATAGCGGCGAGCTGCACTTCCCTGCTCCGTCACGTTCTGCGAACGCAGGTTAGCGACACCGCGGCGAAAAAAAGTGTATGTTGCCATGTGCCTGCGGAGTCGCTCCGCCAACCCAGCCAGCCCTCGTCTTCGGGAGACCGCAATGATGAACCTCAGCGCGCTGGACCTCTCGCGATTGCAGTTTGCGTTCACGGTATCGTTCCACATCATCTTCCCGGCGATGAGCATCGGCCTTGCCAGCTTCATCGCCGTGCTGGAAGCGGCGTGGCTGAAAAGCGGCAAACCGCACTACAAGGAACTGTGCCTGTACTGGTCGAAGGTCTTCGCGATCGGTTTCGGTATGGGCGTCGTCTCCGGTGTGGTGATGGCGTACCAGTTCGGCACCAACTGGGCCGGCTTTTCGAAATTCGCCGGGCCTATCACCGGACCGCTCCTCACCTACGAGGTGATGACCGCGTTCTTTCTCGAGGCCGGCTTTCTCGGCATCATGCTGTTCGGCTGGGATCGCGTGGGACGCAAGGCGCATTTCGGGGCGACGCTGCTGGTCGCCACCGGCACGCTGATTTCCACCTTCTGGATTCTCGCCTCCAATAGCTGGATGCAGACCCCGCAGGGCTTCACGATCGAGGACGGTCACGTAGTGCCGCAGGACTGGCTGAAGATCATCTTCAACCCCTCGTTCCCCTACCGGCTCGCCCATATGGCGATCGCCGCGTTCATCGTCGGCGCGCTGGTTGTTGCTGCCACCGGCGCGTGGCATCTGTTGCGCGGCCGGCGCGACCCCGCCGTCAAAACCATGTTTTCGATGGCGCTCTGGCTATTGCTGGTGCTCGCGCCGATCCAGGCGCTGGTGGGCGATCAGCATGGCCTGAACACGCGCAAATACCAGCCTGCGAAGATCGCGGCCATCGAAGGTCTATGGGAAACCGAGCACGGCGGAACCGCGCTCAACCTGATCGGCTTTCCGGACATGCAGGCCGAAGTGACCCGCTACGCGATCCAGATTCCGCATCTGGGCAGTCTGATCCTCACACACTCATGGGACGGCGAAATTCGCGGCCTGAAAGAGTTTCCGAAAGAGGACCGGCCGAATTCGTCGATCATCTTCTGGACCTTTCGCGTGATGGCAGGCCTCGGCATGCTGATGATCCTGTTGGCGTTGATCGGACTGGTGCTGCGGCGCCACGGCCGTGTTTACGAAAACCGTCTGTTCCAGCGCATCATGGTGGCCATGGGCCCGGCCGGATTCGTGACGCTGCTTGCCGGCTGGGTGACGACCGAAGCGGGCCGCCAGCCGTGGGTGGTATACGGCGTGCTGCGCACCGCGCAAGCGGTGTCGCCAGTGACCCAGCAGGACGTGAGCGTGTCGCTGATGATCTTCGTGATCGTGTATTGCCTGGTGTTCTGCACGGGCATCTACTACATCCTCAAGCTGCTGCGCATCGGTCCAGCCTACGACGATGCAGGGCCGCGCAATGCGAGCGCCGCCGATACGAACAGCAGCGGCCGGCGGCCGCTCGCCGCAGTCGAATGATGCGCCCGGTGGAGCAGGAACCGGCACCCGTGGCAAACGGCAACATCCCGCGAACCTCTACTCACCTGAAGCGGAGCACAGCATGGACGTGACGACGATCTGGGCCGCGATTATCGCCTTGGGGCTCTTCATGTATGTCGCCCTCGATGGCTTCGATCTCGGCATCGGGATGATTTTCCCGTTCTTCCCCGACGACGGCGAGCGCGACCTGATGATCGCGACCATTGCGCCAGTCTGGGACGGCAACGAAACCTGGCTGGTGCTCGGCGGCGCAGCGCTCTTTGCGGTGTTTCCCGCGGTCTATTCGATCGTGCTCTCGGCGCTGTATCTGCCGATCGTCACGATGCTCGTCTGCCTGATTTTTCGCGGCGTTTCCTTTGAAATCCGCGAGAAGGCAACCCGCACCAAAAACCTCTGGAACCTCGCCTTCATCGCCGGATCGGGTGGGGCGTCGTTTTTTCAGGGCGTCATTCTGGGCGCCTACCTGCAGGGTATTCCGGTGACGAACGGCGTGTTCGCCGGGCCGCCGTTTTTCTGGCTGACACCATTCAGCCTGCTCACCGGCTTTGGCCTGATGGCGACATACGCATTGCTCGGCGCCTGCTGGCTCATCATGAAGACCGAGGGCGACCTGCAACATCGTCTGCACGAGGTCGTGCGTCCCCTCACTTTCGTGCTGCTCGGCTTCATGGTGGTGGTGTCGATCTGGACGCCGCTGACCGACGCGAAAATCGCCGCGCGCTGGTTCGATTCGGGCCTGCTGCATCGCTTGCTGCCGGTGCCGTTTCTCGTCGTGATTACCGCGCTGTTTATGCTCCGCGCGCTAAGACGCCGGCACGACAACACGCCGTTTCTGCTGACGCTGCTGCTGATCCTGCTCGGCTACATTGGCCTGCTCGTGAGCATCTGGCCGTATGCGATACCGTACGCCATCACGCTCCAGGACGCCGCTGCGCCACGCTCGAGTCAGCTCTTCACGCTGGTGGGTGCGGTAATCATTCTGCCGGTGATTCTGATCTACACGACACTCGGATATCACGTGTTCCGCGGCAAGTCTGCGCCGGGTGCGAAGTACCACTAAGCTTTGACAAGGTACGCTGCAATGCGACTTTCCTGGCCCCCGACTACACAAAAGCAGACCGCTTCTTCGCTCGCGCAACCAGGCACGGCGAAACGCCCTGCTCCTACGCGGCTCAAGCGCGTGCTCTGGTTCGTCGCCCTGTGGTGCGCAGGCGTGGCAGGGGCGATGTTGCTCGCGCTGCCATTCCGCCTGTTGATGCAGGCTGCCATGCGCTGAGGCCGGCAACACCGTCAGTACCGTCAGTAGCCTGAGCTGACGCAAAGCGAGCCGTAGCGCTCGGCTCACGCCTCCCGAACGCCTTGCACCCGTTCCTGCAGGAACTGCACAAAGGTGCGCACCTTGCTCGAATGGCGGCGATTCGGCAGGTAAGCCGCGTAGACCGCCGACCGGCCGGCATGCGGATTGATTTCGGCGTCGGCAAACAGGCGCACGAGGCGGCCCGCGCGAATCTCCGCTGCGACCAGCCACTCCGGCAGCAAGGCGATGCCACGGCCCGCGAGCACCGCTTCCAGCAGAATGTCCGGATTGTTGGCAATCATGCGGCCCTCCACTTCGACGCGCACCTCGGTCTCGCCCTGCAGGAACGTCCAGATCTGGCGCGCGGGCCGATAGGTTCCGCCATAGCCGAAGCGCAGGCACTCGTGCGCGGCCAGTTCCTGCGGCTCGGACGGCAGGCCGCAGCGCGCGAAATACGCGGGACTCGCGACCACGAAGCGCGCGTTATCGGCCAGTTTTCTGATGACCAGGTGTTCGTCACGCGACGGCAGGCCGATCCGGACCGCGACATCGATCCGCTCGGCGGCAAGATCGACGTAATAATCGCCGACCACGACGTCGAGCACCATGCGCGGATAGGTGGCGAGAAAGCTCGCCAGATGCGGCGCGAGTTGCAGCCGGCTGTACGCGGTCGGCACGGAAATGCGTAGCACCCCGACTGGCGACGCCCCGCTATCGAAGATGCTGTCGTCGGCCACCGCGAGATCGTCGAGTACCTTGCTGATCTGCTCGACATAGGCCGTACCGGCATCGGTCAGGCTAACGCGCCGCGTGGTGCGGGTCAGCAACGCGGTACCGAGCGAGGCTTCGAGCGCGTCCATCAAACGTGTGACGGACGAAGTGGCAACACCCAGCCGCTGGGCCGCTTTGGAAAAGCCACCCGCCTCGGCCACTTCCAGCAAGGTATTCAAGGCAACCAGCTTGTCCACTTCCCGACCTCCTTCGGTAACGTCGAGGCCGGACCCAAAGGGTACAACTCGACGCCTGGTGTTGCGCTGCACGCAACGCCAGGTTGCTCAATGGACGTATTCTACTCACGGATCGCAACCGATATCCTATGCGGGTTCGTCAATCAGGATTTGCCATGACCTCCAACTCACCCGCCGCCAGCGCAAATGGCGGCACCGTCCAGATGACTCGCGGCCTGACCGCGATGTTCGCCTTCTGCTGCGGCGCGATTGTCGCCAACATCTACTACGCCCAGCCGATCACCGAACTGATCGCACCGGACATCCATATGACGGGCGGCACGGCCAGCCTGATCGTCTCGCTGACGCAGATCGGCTACGCCCTGGGACTGTTCTTCCTCGTCCCGCTCGGCGATCTGCTGGAAAACCGCAAGCTGATGATCACAACGGCGCTCGTCGCCATCGTCAGTCTCGCGCTGGCCGCCGTGACACGTCAGCCGAGCGCGTTTCTGGCGATCTCGCTACTGGTCGGGTTCAGTTCGGTTGCGGTGCAGATCCTGATTCCGTTGGCGGCGCACCTCGCGCCCGACGAAACGCGCGGCCGCGTGGTCGGCAACATCATGAGCGGCCTGCTGCTCGGCATCCTGCTGTCGCGGCCGCTCTCAAGCGTGGTGGCCGGGCATTTCGGCTGGCGCGTCGTATTCGGCGCGGCCGCTGTGGTAATGGCGATCGTGACAACCGTGCTCGCGCTGACGATTCCGCCGCGCCAACCCTCGCACCAGGCGACCTACTTCCAGTTGATCCATTCGCTCGGCGAACTGGTCGCTACCTTGCCGGTGCTGCGTCACCGTGCGCTGTATCAGGGCTTGATGTTCGCTACCTTCAGCCTCTTCTGGACCACCGTGCCGATTGAGCTGACACGTCATTACGGGCTGTCGCAGAACGGCATTGCGCTGTTCGCCCTGGTCGGCGCAATTGGCGCCACCTCCGCGCCGATTGCAGGACGCCTTGCCGATGCGGGCCACTCGGTTAGCGCAACACTGGTCGCGCTGGTGATCGCCGCGCTCGCCTTTACGCCCTCGCTGATTCATCCCGCGTGGGGCGTGGGTGGTCTCGTCGTTACGGGTGTCGTGCTCGACTTCGCCGCGCAGATGAACATGGTGATCGGCCAACGTGCGATCTACGGCCTGCATGCGGCGAGCCGCAACCGTCTGAATGCCCTGTATATGACGAGCATTTTTATCGGCGGCGCGCTCGGCTCGTCGCTCGCGAGCACGCTGTATGAGCACGGCGGCTGGACCTTGACCGCCATCGTCGCGAGCGTGTTTCCGCTGCTCGCGCTGCTGCATTACCTCGCGATCGGCAGGCCGGTCGCGGTCGCAATGGCCTGACTGGCAATCAGCACACCCCGCTTTACCAGGACGAATACAGCGAGCACAGCCTGGACCAGGCACAAGGAATGCTGCGACACCGTGGATGAACACGCCGGAAGCTTCGCTTGCCGGCGCCTCGACGCAAAATCCACCCGGCCCGAAACCAACTACCGGTAACTGCAGGCCAAATCAAGGTAGGATTATCGACTACTCTCAATCCGCCCCGCCGCCAGGAATCCCATGCCAAGCCAACACGCAGCCAGCGTCTCGCTGACTGTATCCCCGCGCCAGTACGCCGTCGCGCGAATCGCACGATGAGCACGCAAGCGCGATTTCCGGTTGTCGGCATCGGCGCCTCTGCGGGCGGTATCGAAGCGCTTGAAGGGTTTTTCCGCGGCATGCCCGAAGAGCCGGAGCTGGCCCTCGTGATCGTTACGCATCTCGGTCCCGCACGCGACAGCCTGTTGTCCGAGATTGTCGGGCGCTATACCACGATGCCGGTGCATGTGGTGGTAGACGGCGAGCCGGTCCAGAAGAATCATGTCTACGTGCTGCCCTCGGACGCCATGCTCGGCGTCGAAAAGGGGCATCTGCGTCTCCATCCGCAAAACGCGTTGCACCGCGAACGCAAACCGATCGACGTGTTTTTCAGCTCGCTCGCTGAAGACCAGGGCGAACTGGCGGTGTGTGTGGTGTTGTCCGGCGGCGACTCGGACGGCACGCTTGGCCTCAAAGCCGTCAAGGAACGCGGCGGCCTGACGATGGCGCAGGTTGCCGACGGCTTTGGGCCGCAACACGCCAACATGCCGGATAGTGCCATCGCCACCGGGCTCGTCGACTACGCGCTGCCAGTCGAGGCAATGGGCAACAAGCTGGCGGAGTTTGCCCGCAGCGCTTACGTGCTGGACGACATTGCGTTCAGCGCCAGCGCCCAGGAAGAGCTGCAAAAGATCGAGCAGGCGCAGGCGGAGATCTACGGCATTTTGCGCGGCCAGATCAGCCACGACTTCAGCGGCTACAAGCTCAAGACCTTCATGCGACGTGTGCAACGGCGTATGCAGGTGGTGCAGATCGGTCATCTGGAAGCGTACGTTGCACACCTGCGCGATCATCAGCAGGAAGTCAACGCGCTGTTTCGCGATCTGCTGATCAACGTGACCAACTTTTTTCGCGACGCCGAAGCGTTCGATGCGCTTGCCGAACTGGTCGTGTCCAGGCTCTTCGAGGCGCGCGGCATCGACGATATCGTGCGCATCTGGGTTCCCGGTTGCGCCACCGGCGAGGAAGTGTATTCGCTCGCCATCCTGCTGCGCGAGCATATGGATCAGCTCGCGGTCGTGCCGCGCGTGCAGATCTTCGCCACCGATATCGACGACCGGGCCCTCGCCGTCGCACGCGCCGCCAGGTATCCGGCCGCGTTGCTCGGCAGTGTCTCGCCCGCACGGCGCCGGCGCTTTTTCATCTCCGACGGCGGCAGCTTCGCAGTGGCCAAGGAAGTGCGCGACCTGTGCATTTTCTCGCCGCACAATGTGATTCGCGACCCGCCCTTCTCCCGTATCGATCTGGTCTCCTGCCGCAACCTGCTGATCTATTTCGGTCTGGACCTGCAAAGCCAGGTGATTCCGACCTTCCACTATGCACTGCGTCCGGACGGTTATCTGTTCCTCGGCGCCTCGGAGAGCGTGAGCCAGTTCGACGATCTGTTCGTGCCGCTCGAGAAAAAACATCGTATCTTCCAGCGCCGCTCGGATGTCATGCCACGCGTGCGTCTGCCGCTCACGGTGTCGGCCTTGCGCCCAGGGCAAACGCACGAACTCACGCCGCGGCGCGTCCAGCCCGGCGGCGCGGCGTTGCGCCAGATGGTCGACACCCAGGTGCTCGAGCGATTTGCCCCGCCCCATGTCGTGGTGAACCGGGAAGGCGATGTCGCCTACTATTCCTCGCGCACCGGCAAGTATCTCGAAGCGGCGCCCGGTGCGCCGACCCGGCAGATTTTCACGATGGCACGCAAAGGCATCCGCCTTGAACTGCGCACGGTGTTTCGCGAAGCAGTGGAATCGGGCCGCACCGTCACACGCGACGGTATTGCGGTCGAGGAAGACGACGGTCGCGTGCAGGTGGTCAGCCTGACGGTGGAGCCGCTTGCCACCCGCTCTGGCGCCGATCCGCTCTATCTGGTCCTGTTCGTCGATCAGGGTCCCGTACTGAGCCGCGAGGAAGCGTTAAACCGCGCGCAAGCCACCACCACCGGCACCGCGCTGCAGATGGAGCGCGAGTTGCGCGAGACGCGCGAGCGCCTGCAATCGATGATCGAGGAATATGAAACGGCGCTCGAAGAGCTGAAGTCGTCGAACGAGGAACTCGTTTCGGTCAACGAAGAACTGCAGTCGACCAACGAGGAGATGGAAGCGTCCAAGGAAGAACTGGTGTCGCTCAACGAAGAGCTGCACACCGTCAATACCGAACTGAACGGCAAGATCGAAGCGCTCGACCGCGCGCGGAGCGACCTGCAGAACCTGTTCGACAGCACTGCGGTCGCCACGGTGTTTCTGGACAACAAGCTGGTGATTCGCAGCTTCACGCCGGCCATGTCCGAGGTGTTCAATATCCGCGCGGCCGACCGCGGCCGGCCCATCACCGATCTGGCGAGCCGCCTGCGGCTCACCGGCTTCGACGAAGCGATCGCCAGGGTTGTGGCCAGCGGCGAGGTTATCGAGCGCCGGGTCGACAGCGACGATCACCATATGCATTACCTTGTACGCCTCGCGCCCTATCGAAACGGCGATGACAAGGCAGAGGGCGTGGTGGTCACCTTCCTGAACGTGACGAGCCTCACGCGCGCCGAGCAGCGCCAGAAGATCCTCGTTGCCGAACTGCAGCATCGCACCCGTAACCTGCTGGCCGTGGTCGAATCGATCGCCATGCAGACGCTCGTCAAAGGTGCACCGCTGGAAGCATTTACCAGCCGGCTGGGCGCACTGGGGCGTCTGCAGGGACTGCTCGGCCAGGCAACCGACGAGCAGATCGAACTCGGCGAGATCGTCCGCATGGAGATCGAGACCATTGCCGGCAGCGCCGCCGAAAACGTCGCCATCTCCGGTCCGACGGTTCCGCTCGGCCTCGAATACGTGCAGAACATCGCTCTCGCAGTTCATGAACTCGCCACCAACGCCGTGAAATACGGCGCGCTGAAGAGCGGCCAGGGCTATCTCGACATCAGTTGGCGTCTGGAGGATCAGCAACAGGACCATTCCTTGCTGGTACTGGAGTGGCGGGAAAGCGGTCTGCCGCAGCCCCCGGAATCGACGCGCCGCGGATACGGGCGGCAGTTGATCGAGCAGGGCCTGCCTTTTTCGCTCCGCGCGAAAGCCGAACTCGTCTTTGGCGAGGATGGCGTTTCGTGCCGGATCGCCATGCCGCTGAGGCCGGAGCGGCGCACGGGTCACACTTGAATCTTTCGGAGACAGCCATGGGACAAAGCGCTGAGCTGCAGGGGCGCCGCATTCTCGTGGTAGAGGATGATTATCTGGTCGCGCAGAGCCTGTGCGCACTGCTCGAGGAAGCGGGCGCCACGATCGTCGGTCCGTTCGGCTGGGCAGACGAAGCGCTGAAGTTTGTCGAAGCCCACCGGGATGCCTTCGACAGTGCCGTGCTCGACGTCGACCTGCATGGCGAGAAGTCCTATCCGATTGCGGACTGGCTGGCCGGACGCGATGTCCGCTTCGTCTTCACCACCGGCTATGGCGCCGATGCGCTCGATCCCGGCTACCTGCGTTATCCGCGCTGCGAAAAACCCTTCGATGTACGAAATCTGTTCGTGGCGCTCACGAGCAGCTAGCCGACGACGCCGGTCGACACGACAGATCGGCTCTTCCGCAGAAGCCTTTCGCATCCCTTACTTCCCCGCCGCTTATTGACAGATCCTTGACGGTGCCTCGCCGCCGCGGTCAGAATGCTGCCTGTCATAGCTTCCGGCCCCGCATCCGCATGTCGCAAATCACGCATAGCCACGATGCCGTACACGAACTGCCCGACGCCTGCCCCAACTGCGATGCGCCGGTGCATGGGCCGTATTGCGCGCAATGCGGCCAGGAAACCGTGCACGAAATGCCCACCTTGCGCGAATTCGCGCATGAGTATCTGCATCATTACGTGGCCGCGGAAGGCAAACTCGTCCCCACCGTCAGGATGCTGCTGCTCAAGCCGGGGCAGCTCACGATCGAATATCTCCAGGGGCGCCGACGCCGCTATGTGAAGCCGCTGTCGCTGTATGTGACGTTCAGTTTTGTGTTTTTTCTGCTGCTGGGCTGGACCACCGTCATGACGCCCACGCCCACCGTTGTGACGCTCGACGATAACCGCACCGTGCCCGCCACTCAGGTCTTCTCCACCCTCGCCGCCTCGGAGACCGATCCGAATGGCAAAGCGGTGCTGGGGTTCCTCGACAGGCACATGAGCTGGATCTTTCAACCCGGCAAGCTCGACGCTTTCAACGACCACGTTCTGCATCGCCTGCCCTATACGGTGTTCGTGCTGATGCCGGTGTTTGCGGCGATGTGCGGGTACGTCTACCGGAAGAGGCGCCAGAACTACGGCATGCATCTGCTATTTACGGTGCACCTGCATGCGTTTATTTTCCTGGTGTTTCTGCTTTGCCTGATTCCCGGTGTGCGGAATTTTGGCGGCTGGGTCATGCTCGTGGTGCTGATCTATCTGATTCTCGCGCTCAAGCGCGTGTACGGCGGTCGCTGGTTGCCGCAAGTGGCGCGAGGCATGCTGTTGTGGACCGGTTATGGGGTGGTCACGGGCCTCGCGCTGACGGTGCTCGCATTCGTCTCGACCGATCTCTGGCACGCGTCCTGAGCGCATGCCAAGCGTCGAGCCCGTTGCACGCGCCGGCATCTAGAAGCCGACGATAAAGCGCGTCCCCGCGGCCAGACGGCTCACGGTCAGCCGCCATTCGTGCGCGACCGCGATTTCCTTGCAGATAGCGAGCCCGAGGCCAGCGCCATCGTGTCTGACGCCGGGCGCCCGCCAGAACCGCTTGAACAGGAAAGGCAGGTGTTCCTCGCGGATACCGGGCCCCGCATCGCTAACCTCGATCGAAGCCGCGCCTATGACAAGCCACACGACGCTATTGGGCGGCGACACGTTGATCGCGTTTTCGACAATGTTTTTCAGCAGGATGAAGAGTGCACTGCGGTCCGCCCACACAGAGGCCGGTGCGCCCGATGAGTCGAGCTCGAGCTTGACCTGCTTCGTATCGGCCTTGCGCCCGAGGTACGCCAGGACGTCGCGTGCCACGTCGACCGTACTCACCTCACCGAACGTGAAATTCTGCGCCTCGCTGACTTCGGCCAGATGCAACAGCTGGCGGACCTGGCGCGCCATCAGATCGATCTCGCGAAGCAGGAGTCCCTTGTCCTCGATACCGGGCTGCAATTCGATCTGACCGCGGATCAGCGTGAGGGGCGTCTGCAGTTCATGCGCCGCCGAAGCGAGAAACTGCTGCTGCACGGTGAAGCCGTTTTCCAGTCTGCCGAGCGCTCCGTTGAACGCCTCGATCAGCGGCTTGATCTCGCTCGGCATGCCTCGCAACGACAGCCGTGTCGTCAGGTTGCGCGGCGTAATCAGCGCAGCTGCACTCGACGCCTCCCGCAGCGGCTTGAGTAGCCGATGCACCGTGACCGTCAACGTCAGGCCGAAAATAATCGCGGCGATGGAGGTGATGATTCGCACGTTGGCGGGAATCTGCCGAACCTTCGTACCGATCATTGCATCGAGAAGACGCGCGCTCGTTGCGATCTGCGCATAGAAATGCGCCGGTCCCTGTCGCAACTGGAGCGTCGTGATGTCGAACGATCTGCCGTCCATCTTTACCTGCTCGATATGGCCGACAGCCGCAGCAAGGTCGCCCGGAACCCAGGCCGGACCGTTCTGCGCGTTCGCCGAGGCGAACAACACGTGGCCCTGCTCGTCGAGTACCCGGTAGTGAATCTCGGTCGGTGCCGCCGAAAAAATCCAGGCTTGCTCCGCGGGCAGATTGACGGAGACGGGACGGCCAGCGCCATCGAAGCGGACGCCGCTTGCGAGCTCCTTCGTGTGCTGAATCAGGTCGTGCCGCCCCAGCATCTGTTCCGGGTAGTGGTTGAACGCATAGGTGACACCCATGGCCAGCACGGTCAGCGTCAGCGCCAGCGCAACGATGCTGGTCACCCATAAGCGCGCGGACAGACTTCGAATCCAGCGATTGAGCATGGTAAAGAGGGTGAACATGATGAGCGGGCCGCCTCAGGACAATGATGGTGTGCCGGTCGACGCGGGCGTCGCCTGCAGCGCGAAGCCCGCACCCCGGATGTTGGCGAGCCGCAGCCTCGTCCCCACCGTCGTCAGCTTCTTGCGCAGCCGGTGTACGGTCACCTCCAGGGCGTTGGGCGTAACGGCTTCGCCGAGGCCCCAGGCCGCATGTTCGAGCGCGGCATGGCGAACGGTCTGGCCGCCGGCTTTTACGAGGCACAGCATGATCTGCAATTCGGCCTGCGCGAGCTGGACCGAGCGGTGCGCGCAGCGCATGGCGTGCTGCTGCGGGTCGACCGTGATATCGGCAAACTCGGCAACCAGCGCCGACAGCGCCGGCGGCCGGCGCATCAGCGTGCGCACGCGCGCCACCAGTTCGCTCATGGCGAACGGCTTGGTCACGTAGTCGTCCGCGCCGCTCTCCAGTCCGTCGACGCGGTCGTGCAGCGCATCGCGCGCGGTCAGCATCAGACAGGGCATCATCTGGCCCGCTGCGCGCAACGTGCGCAGAAAGGCGAGGCCATCGCCGTCCGGCAAACCGCGGTCGACGATCAGCACGTCATAGTCGGCGCGGCTCACGCCGTAGCTCGCCTCGGAGACGGTGTGGAACAGATCGGCCTCGATTCCGGCCGCCGCGAGCGCCTGGCGCACCATCTCCGCGAGGCGCTCGTGGTCTTCGACAATGGCTACCCGGGACATGATGGTGCGCTCATTTGAACTGATAGAGGTAAGCGAGCCGCACCGCAGGAAGGTAACTGCGTCCTACGATGGGGCTGTCGGAGATACCGCTCGTGAAGTGCTTGACGCCCACGTCCAGCACCAGTTTCTGCTGACGCGTGATGCTGTAGTTGACGCGCGTGCCGAGCGATACGTCGTAGGCGGCGGTGCCAGTGTACTCGGGGCGTCCTGCCCGCGCTTCCGACGCTCGCACGCCGTAATAGTAGTTGACGTAGTCGCTGCTGAGCCATTCGACGCCACCATACGGTTGCAGCGAGAACTTGCCGAAATCGAACGACTTGCTGTAGTCGATCTTGGCCCGCTCGCCGCGGTTGCCGCCCAGCAGATAGTCGGCCGACAGCGTGCCGAAGCCGGTCTTCCAGGCGAGCGCCGGGCCGTACCAGAACGTAGGATTGCGATTCTGCATGCCGTTCAGGATGGGCGCGTCGTCGTTCCTGTAGCCATCGGCTAGGGCATAGTCGCCGCGCAAGGCGACGCTCACGTTGTCCCAGGTGCCGATCTTCAGGTCGATCGTGGTGCCGAGGGCATGGATCCATTTGTCGTCGAAGGAAATCAGCGGAATCGGCGTGTATTTGGTGTCGCCGCTTTTGTACGGCGACGCGGCGACGCCGGCTCCTACGCCAAGGCCCCAATGCGTCACGTTGGTGGCGTTGCTCAGGACGGTGAAGCCGGAGTCGTCGGGGCCGGATTGGGCGTCGGGGACGCCCTGTGCCCATGTGCTCGCCGAATACAGCGCCACGGACGCAAACGTCAGCAGCAGAGGATACCTTCGACAAAAAGGTCTTTTCACGGTTGTTCCTAAAGTAGTGGGATCAGGCGGTCTCGACTTTAGGAGCGGGCGACTTACCCGTTACTTACTCAAACAATCAGCGGCTCGTCGATGCGATGCGGTGCGACGCCGCGCTCGCCACGGCGCATAGGCTGGTCCGCGAACGCCCGCAACGACCGGTAGCCGCCGGTAAGTCTTGGGTAAGTCGCGTGCGTGCAGCATGGATGCCCTCGTCCCCTTCTCTATCCGACGGCACGGTCATGCCCCTGAAACCCCGTCTTGCGACCGCGCTGCGTGCCAATCTCCTGCTGTTCGCGGTGTCGATGGGCGCTGCGGCTGTGCCGTGTCTTGGCCTGATCCTGATGTTCGGCATGAGCGAGGCCGGCATGCCGGCGCTGGTCTATCTGGGCGGCATGCTGCTCGGTGCAGGAATGATCACGCTGGTGGTGCGCGTCAACGCAAGGCGTGCGTTCGAAGATGCAGATCTTGCCCGCAAGGTTCAGGTGTATGAAAAGCCGGCTTTCGAAGCGTCGATTGCCGGCGACTGCGCACAACCGTGGCTCGTGCAGTTGCACCTTGAATTGCGGGGGCTGCGGTGCCGGGACTGATTGCGCACTTCTCAGCGCGAGGTGCGGGCGTTTTGCGCCCCTCGTCCTGTTGCAAAGCGTTTTACGGTTATTACCATCTGTTGCCGCTCGCTTGCGCCCGCTCACGCCTGCGCCAGACACCGCGCCCGAAAGCGTCTATTGGCGCGCAATGGGGAAAATTTCAAGCTTCACGCTTTGTTGCATTTGCGTAACTCAAGGGTTCTTTCGCAGCGCTACAGTTAAGCCGTCATCCCCACACGTATGGAGGTCAACATGAAAAGCAAACTCTTGATCAGCCTCGGTCTCGGGGCAGCTATCTTCGGTGTCTCGCAGTTCGCCAATGCGGGTGTCGGTATCGGGATCAACCTGGCGTTGCCGGCGCCGGTTTATGTCGCGCCTGCTCCGGTTTATGCACCGCCGCCTCCGCCGCCTGCTGTCGTAGCCTATCAACCGGTTGTGGCGGCACCTGTTGTCGTTTCGCCGTCGCTGGTTATCGGTTGGCATAGCGGCCAGTACTGGGACGGGCATCGCTGGTGGTCGCGGCATGACTACTATGGGCATCGGCACTGGTAATGGCGCGTGGTTTTAACGCGTGATTGTCCGGTCTTTCGGTTGCCTTTCCCTGATCTGTTCGTGATCCTTTAGTGTCGCCCCTGCGCGGGGCGGCACTTACTTTCGCGCGTCCGACGTCGTTGCGTGGACAGATGCATTTTCTATCCGGAAGAGACAGCAAACTCTAGCCGTCCTGCCCTGAAATGGCGGGCGACATGTGACAAGACGTCAGTCTGCAAGGATGCGATGGTCGTGCAAGCCGTGCTGCGCGTCGAACCCGCGAAATACGGCGCTGACCTGCGGATAATTCGGCTTCGTTGCCAATCTACCCTAGTGCGTTAGATCCGGATTCTGTTCAGTCGCACACGCGCGCAATGACGCCGCGATGGCAGGCTTTTTTATTTTGTCAAAGACATCCGCCATCTGCGCCTGTGCAACCAGATCGCCTTCGCGCGCAGCACGCCAGCGCAACGATTCGATCGTATTGAGCGTGCCGTCGCTATTCGCCCGGACTCACGCCTTTATGTCTCGTCGACGTATGCCTTGAGGCTCCATTCCTCATTGGTGCGGTATACGCGCATACCGAGTAGCCAGTCCAGGCCAGGAATGGGACGGGGATCCTTCAGGGCGAGTGGCGGCATCGTCTCGCCTTTCCTGAAACGGCGCGTCGCGTCGTAGCTGACCGAAGCGAATCCCCGAACACACCACACGCCGTCCTGCGGGCAGACTTCGCCGGGGCGAACAAGCGTGCCTAGCGGCACGCGGCTCTCCAGTTCCTTTTCACGCGCGGTCCTGACCCGAAGCCCTGTCGCCGGGTCGAGGCTCTTCTCACGGGCCAGCCTTTCAACCAGCGCATCGGAGGGTTTCTGCGGCGGCACGGCTGCGGCCTGTTCCTTCTCCCACTGGAACGTGCCGTCCCACGGCGGCAGCGGTGCCGGCGGCAGTGGCACGATCTGGTCGACGTCGGGGACTTTCGGGTTCAGACCTTCGTTCCTGTCGAGGAATTTACGGATCGCTCTGTAGCGACGCGAGCGTTCGGGGTCGTTTGGGACAGCCAGATAATTCAGGCGATCGTCCGGTGGAGGGCCCTTGAAGCCGTCTTCCAGAAACGACGCAGCCATGCTGTTTCCAGCCATGACGCCCTGCTGGAAAGCCCTGACTGCTTCAGCGTAGAACTTGTCTGTCTTGCGGCCAATCGCCAGGGAGGTCGCGGCCTTGCCATGTCCCTGATCCGCTGAGCACCGGTACATCTGCAGCGCAACCTCAGGTGCGGCGTCAATCGGATCCAGTTTCTCTGCGAGGTAATACTGCGCGTCCGGACTGCCCAGGTCCGCTGCCTTGCGGAAATAGCGCAACGCGGTCTCGCTGTTCTGCTTCAGCCCGTACCCGAGTTCGAGGTAATGCGCGATGTCGTAGTAGCCGCCCGGCACGCCCTGTTTCGCCAGTTGCACTGCCAGGTCCACCGTCTCTTTCGGTGCATCCGGAGAATCGGCCAGCCCCGTCGACACCAGCGCCTGAAGGTTGGTGTTGGCCTTGTAGTGATCGTGAGCCGCCGCGATCCGGTAATACCGTGCGATATCGTCGAAGTCCTTCGGGCCGTCCTGCTTCTGCAGCCAGCGGCCGTATCTGAACAGCTGGTCCGCATCGGGATCGAGCGGCGGCAGATGGTCTGCCTCGTGCACGCAGGTAAAGGCGAGATTCGCGCGCACGGCGCTGATGCTAGGTAGTGAAGCCAACGGGTTCACCTTGGTACAGGCACAGACAAGACTCGCCAGCAGGGCGACAAGAACGCCTCGTCTCATGGGTCAATCCTCGTAAGCGTGTTTGAGAGAAGTGCGCAGGAAATCCGCAAGGAACGCCGACGGGGTGGCTTACTGCCCAGGTATCTGCTGTTTCCTGAAATGATCCGGCTCCATTGCTGATACGTATCCGGCACGTCAACGCCGCCCGATAACTAAATAGCGGGCGGCGCATGTTCTCCCGGACTCACGCCTTTATGCCTCGTCGACGTATGCCTTGAGACTCCATTCCTCATTGGTACGGTATACGCGCATACCAAGCAGCCAGTCCAGGCCAGGAATGAGACGGGGATCCTTCAGGGCGAGTGGCGGCATCGTCTCGCCTTTCCTGAAACGGCGCGTCGCGTCGTAGCTGACCGAAGCAAATCCCCGGACACACCACACGCCGTCCTGCGGGCAGACTTCGCCGGGGCGAACGAGCGTGCCCAGCGGCACGCGGCTCTCCAGTTCCTTTTCATGCGCGGTCCTGACCCGAAGCCCTGTCGCCGGGTCGAGGCTCTTCTCGCGGGCCAGTTTTTCAACCAGCGCATCGGAGGGTTTCTGCGGCGGCACGGCTGCGGCCTGTTCCTTCTCCCACTGGAACGTGCCGTCCCACGGCGGTAGTTTCGCCGGCGGCAGTGGCACGATCTGGTCAATGTCGGGGACTTTCGGGTTCAGACCTTCGTTGTCGTCGAGGAATTTACCGATCACTTCATAGCGGTGCGAGCGTTCGGGATCGTTCTGAACAGCAAGGTAATACAGGCGATCATCGGGTGGGGGACCCTTGAAGCCATTTTCCAGAAACGACGCGGCCTGACTGTTTCCCGCCATGATGCCCTGCTGGAAAGCCCTGACTGCTTCAGCGTAGAACTTGTCTGTCTTGCGGCCAATCGCCAGGGAGGTTGCGGCCTTGCCATGTCCCTGATCCGCTGAGCACCGGTACATCTGCAGCGCAACCTCAGGCGCGGCGTCGATCGGGTCCAGTTTCTCCGCGAGGTAATACTGCGCGTCCGGACTGCCCAGATCCGCTGCCTTGCGGAAATAGCGCAACGCGGTCTCGCTGTTCTGCTTCAGCCCGTAGCCGAGTTCGAGGTAATGCGCGATGTCGTAGTAGCCGCCCGGCACGCCCTGTTTGACCAGCTGGATTGCCAGGTCGACCGTCTCTTCCGGTGCATTAGGCGAATCGGCCAGTCCCGTCGACACCAGCGCCTGAAGGTTGGTATTGGCCTTGTAGTGATCGTGGGCCGCCGCGATCCGGTAATACCGCGCGATATCGCTAAAGTCCTTCGGGCCGTCCTGCTTCTGCAGCCAGCGGCCGTATCTGAACAGCTGGTCCGCTGCAGGATCGAGCGGCGGCAGGTGGTCGTCCTCATGCACGCAGGTAAAGGCGAGATTCGCGCGCACGGCGCTCATGCTGGGTAGTGAAGCCAAGGGGTTCTCCTTCGTACAGGCGCAGGCAAGACTCGCCACCAGGGCGATGAGAATGCCTCGTCTCATGGGTCAATCCTCGTAAGTGCGTGTGGGCGAGGTCCGCAGGAAGCCTACGAGGGACGCCATCGGGGCCTGCTTCCTGCTCTGGTTTTTGGTGTTCTGAGAAATGATGTCGCTCCACGCCTTGTACGCTTTTGACACATCATCCTGAGCCCCCCTATTGTTCGTATGCAGCGCCCACATCTGTTTGCGCAGCGCAGACGTCAGGCCGCCATGCTCATGGCAGATATTCAGTTCGCTATCCACCTCCATGCTGCGCCGGTTGACATTGGCCGAGCCGTGCGTCGTAAACACGTCGTCAACGATCATCAGCTTCTGGTGGACATAGACGTAGTCCCACGCCTGACCTGCAGGCGTGTCCGGTGCGACCAGGGTACAGACCAGCACCTTCATCCCCGGCATATCCTGCGGCGGCACCAGTTCTCCCTCCTTCGTCATGCCATCCGGGCTCACGCTCGCCACCCGCCGTTTCTCCTGCCTCGTCTGCTCCAGCTGCTGCCCGATTTCTGCCTGCCGGGTCTGGCCGCCCTGCAGGTAATTCGCGAGCCCCTGCATCTGCGAGAAACCCGCGCCCTGCATCATCGCGCGCTGGCTGGCCGCCTGTTCGTCAGCAAGCTGCTTCTCCAGCGTCTGCTCCTGCTGCGTAAGCTGGTCGTTCTTCTCCAGTGTCTCGACCCCCGGCATCCGGTCGCCATATCCGAGCGCCGCGAGCATCTGGTAGCTGCTCACTGTCCCGCGGCCGATGCCGTCGTCGTTCGAATTCGTGACCACGAACAGATAGACCTCACCATGCTTCGCCGGGTTGCGCCCCCCCTTGATCTGCGCGTTGACGTTCTCCCGCAGCCTGTCGGCCACCGGCATGTAACGGAAATACTGGTTTTCGATGTACACGAATCTCGTCGTGTTGTTCACCGCCTGCAGGTACAGCGACGCGATGTCCTTCGTGCCGTCCTTGCCGTGCTGTGACTGCGTGCGAAGGATCTGCGCCATCACCGGCGTACCGTGATCCGCGCGCAGCTTCAGCCGGCAAGCCAGCGCCGCCCGCGCCTGGGTCAGGTTCTGCCCGGTCGCGTCGTCCCACGCCTCGCAGAAATTCTCGTTCAGGTACTCGAGGACCGGACCCGTCACCTTCGCGGACATGTCCTGCCGCGGATGCAGGCCGTTGCGTCCCATTCGCGGCGCCTGCCGCAGCCAGGTGTGATCGTCCCGGTCCCAGTATTCGTCCAGCGTGTTGTGCCCCATCACGAACCCGATGGCCCGCTCGGGAAGCTCGTAGTCGACAAGCACCATCTTCTGGTGATGCGAGGGTTCCGCCGTCATCGCCGCGGTGTTCCGCTCTCTCAGCGTGGGGTCGCCCGCCGGGCCGCTCATCCATGTGCGCCAGGCGATTTCGGCTCGCTCCCTCAGATCGAAATCGCGCGTGGCGAATTCAATGTTTGCCAGCGGCCTGGGCGCGCCCGGCAACGCGTTCAATGCCGTGGTCACCACTGATTTCGCCGCCGGGAACGGATTGGCCCTCGTCCCGGCCGACATCCGCGTGACATTGTTCCGGTTGGCCCGCCAGTACCAGAGCTGGTCGAATTCCCGCTGCGCGTGGGTGCGGCCGTCCTGTGCAGCCCCCGCCAGCCCGACTGGCCCGTGATTGCCCGGCATCATGTCTTCCGAGAAGGACGCGACGTGCAGTGAGTCGCTCCAGACCAGCAGCCGGATCCTCATGTGAGGTTTTTCGAGGCCCTTGTATTCGAGCAGTTCACCGATCGACGGTGAATCCGCCGCGTCGCTGCCCCGTCTGAAATACATCGACGGCTGGAAACCCCAGCACAGGATATCGATGCTGTGCTCCGCGTTCCGTATGGCGTCGAACACCGCCGCAAAGGCCGTCTCGCCATTCACGAGCGGCAGGTAGGTGGCCAGCGCGGGGTTGTATTCGGTGCGCTGCACGAACCATGGGGACGTGAGCGTTGCGCTTCGCGTGCAGGAAAGCGCGAGCGGCGTGGTAGCGCTCTGCTGTTTCATGGTCAGGCGTCCGTATCAGGGTTGAGCAGCGTGTTGCGCCTGATTCAGCAGGACTGCAAAGATCAGGAGGCCGCGATGCGGAGCTTGTTTAGCTCCTGAAGGTTTTTACCCCGCATGCCATCCCAATTCGTGCGGAAAAGTCTGCAAACTGGTCGTTGAAAGTCGAGGCGCCATTCGGCAGGCTTCGCTCTTGTCCAGCGACACCCGGAAAAGCCGTGCCCACTTCCATCTCGCGTACAAACTCTCCTGGTGCAATGGGGCTTAAGTTGGGAGCATCGCTGCGGGGGCACCTGCTTTCTTCTTCCCCCGTCCCCGCTAACACGCCCCCTACACCCTCGTTGGTTTGCCCTCCGCCTGAAAGGAAGAATCGGTAAACCGCAAGTAACCTCGCCGCGCGGCTTCTCACATAGACTCGGCCTCCAATATTGTTTGGGAGTGCATCCATGTCACCGCCGGTAGCCCTAGCAATTCATTCCCTGCATTCCTTCGAACTGACCGGCGATGGTCAATACCTCATGCTCAAAGGCAATCAGCCCGACAGCATCGCCCTGCACTACTCCGTCATGCATGAACTGCTGGCCGCTATTTCCAATGCTATTGGCTGGTCAGCGCGCGTGCGCGAAAAGAAAGACGACGTCAAGTTCGCCATGCCCTGCGAAGCCTGGGCCGTCGGCAAAGATAAAGGCGAGTCCTCTCATCTGCTTCTCTCGTTTCGTCTCCCCGGCGGCGCCGAGCTCTCGTTTCGCATGCATCGCGCCGACGCGCGGCACATGACCGAAGTGCTTTCGCTCGTAACGGGTCTCGCCAAAGTGGACGGCGTCCGCAGTGCCCGGCTCCAGTAGCGCGGCCATATTCCTCCTTTTGTAGCAAGTTCGCGCTCGCACTTCGGCATCGGCTAATGATGTACCTGCGATCCTCCTATTGTCTGTCTCTCCTGTCAGCACGTATGAACCTTGAAACACTATCGGCCCGCCATGCAAGGGCGCTGACACTGATCGGCCTGAGCGTCACCTCCGTCTCGGCCTTCGCCGTCACACCTTTCGTGGTGCGCGATATCCGGCTCGAAGGCCTCAAGCGGGTCGAACCGAACACCGTTTTCTCCTACCTGAGCATCAAGCAGGGCGACACGTTCACCGACGACAAGGCGTCCGCCGCGATCCGCGCGCTGTACGCAACGGGCTTCTTCAATGACGTCAGGATTTCGACCGAAGGTAACGTCGTCGTCGTGCAGGTGGAGGAACGCCCCGCCATCGGCACGATCGATTTCTCGGGCCTCCATGAATTCGACAAGGACAACCTGAACAAGGCACTAAGCTCGGTCGGCTTGTCGCTCGGCCGCTATTACGACAAGTCGCTGGTCGACCGCGCCGAGCAGGAGCTCAAGCGCCAGTACCTGACCCGCGGCTTCTATGCCGCCGAAGTCACGACCACGGTCACGCCGATCGACCGCGATCGCGTCGGCCTGCTGTTCTCGGTGATCGAAGGTCCGAGCGCGAAGATCCGCCAGGTCAACTTCATCGGCAACAAGGTGTTCAGCGACGGCACGCTGCACGACGAAATGCAGGAGTCCACGCCAAACTGGTTCTCGTGGTACTCCAAGAACGATGTGTACGCAAAAGACAAGCTGACTACCGACCTCGAAAACCTGCGCTCGTATTACCTCGACCGCGGCTACCTCGAGTTCAATATCGATTCGACCCAGGTCTCGCTGTCGCCGGACAAGAAGGACATGTACCTCACGCTCACGCTGCATGAGGGCGAGCCGTACACGATTTCGGGCATCCGTCTGTCCGGCAACCTGCTCGATCGCCAGGCAGAGCTGACGAAACTCGTCAAGATCAAACCGGGCGACCGATTTTCCGCTGCCAAGCTGAAGGCTGCCACGAAGGCCGTGGTCGACAAGCTCGGTGAATACGGTTACGCGTTCGCAACCGTGAACGCGGAGCCGCAGATCGACCAGCAACACCATACAGTCGACCTGACGCTGCAGGTGGATCCGAGCCGCCGCGTGTACGTGCGGAACATCAACATCGTGGGCAACACCCGCACGCGCGACGAAGTGATCCGCCGCGAAATGCGTCAGCTCGAAAGCTCGTGGTTCGATTCGAGCCGCCTTGCGCTGTCGAAAGACCGGATCAACCGTCTCGGCTACTTCACGGATGTCGACGTCACCACCGTGCCAGTCGAAGGCACCGCCGACGAAGTCGACATCGCCGTGAAGGTGACGGAAAAGCCGACCGGCTCCGTTACTCTCGGTCTTGGCTACGGTTCCGGCGAAGGCCCGATCATTTCGGCAGGCGTGTCGCAGGACAACGTGTTCGGTTCGGGTACGAGCCTCGCGGTGAACGTGAATACCGCGACGACGTTCCGTACGCTGACGGTCACACAGGTCGACCCATACTTCACGGTGGACGGCATCAAGCGCATTACCGACGTCTACTACCGCACTAGCGAACCGCTCTACTACTCGAACGTCACCGATACGAGTTTCCGGATCATTACGCTCGGCGCCGACCTGAAGTTCGGCGTGCCGTTCTCCGAGTCGGACATGGTCTACTTCGGCACCGGTATCGAGCAGAACCGTCTGGACGTCGATTCCACCACGCCGCAAAGCTATATCGACTACGTGAACGACTTCGGCCGCGTGTCGAACAACGTGCCGCTGACGCTTGGCTGGTCGCGCGACAATCGCGACAGCGCACTGGTGCCGAGCCGCGGCTACTTCACGCAGTTCAACGCCGAGTACGGCACGCCGATCGCCCGCACCACGTACTACAAGACCGATTTCCAGGCGCAGTATTACTACTCGTTTGCGAAAGGCTTCGTGCTGGGCCTGAACTTCCAGGGCGGTTACGGTAACGGCCTCGGCGGCGAGCCGTACCCGATCTTCAAGAACTACTACGCCGGCGGTATCGGTTCGGTGCGCGGCTATGAGCCGAGTTCGCTGGGTCCGCGCGATGCGACCACGGGCGATCCGATCGGCGGCTCGAAGCTGCTGGTCGGCAATATCGAACTGACCTTCCCGCTGCCGGGCACCGGCTACGACCGCACGCTGCGCATCTTCACGTTCTTCGACGGCGGCAACGTCTGGGGCACCGAAGGCAACAGCACCGGCGCCAACGGTCTGCGCTACAGCTACGGTACCGGCCTCGAATGGATTTCCCCAATCGGCCCGCTCAAGCTCGACTTCGGCTTGCCGCTCATCAAGCACGCCGGCGACCAGTACCAGAAGTTCCAGTTCCAGATCGGCACGTCGTTCTGACGTCCACGCTGTTGCACGATGGATCGCGTGTCTTCGATGCGCGATCCATGGCAATCCTGCCATTTCCACATTTCCGACAAATTGCCTTCATCACATTACATTTGTGCAATGTGAGGACTGCTGCCCTTACGAACAGCCTTTACTATTACGGCCTTTTACACAGCGCCTTCTTCGTAACTCCTCGCAATGTCTTTGTAGGCCGCAGGGCGCGGCAAGCGGGCCTCGGCACATTAAACTCCTGCGCATGGCTATTCAAATTCTGGTTGTCGACGATGACGCCGATCTGCGCGACCTGTTGCGCATCTATCTGGGCGAAGTAGGCTTCGAGGTCTCTGTGCTGCACGACGCGAGTTCGCTCGAGCGTCGGCTCGAACGCGAACGTCCCGATCTGATCGTCCTCGACCTGATGATGTCGGACATTGATGGCCTGACCGCGCTGCGCAAGCTGCGCGCCACCGGAGACGACATTCCGGTCATCATCCTGACGGCGAAGGCCGACCCTGCGGATAGAATCAAAGGCCTCGAACTGGGCGCGGACGATTTTCTCGCCAAGCCGTTCAATCCGCGCGAGTTGCTGGCCCGCGTGCAGGCTGTGCTGCGGCGCCGCACGCAGCCCTCGGCAGCGGCGCCCGAACTGCGCGAGCCGTTTGCCTTCGGCACCTTTACGCTCGACTTTCAGTCGCGCACGCTGATGCAACGTGGCCGCCCGCTGATGCTGGCGGATAGTGTGTTCGCGTTATTGCGCGTGTTCGTCGACAATCCGATGCATGCGCTGACCCGCGAACGCCTGATCGAGTTGCTGCACGGCCCGGAATACGACGGCACCGATCGCGGCATCGATGTGCAGGTGTGGCGCCTGCGCCGCATCCTCGAAGCCGATCCCTCCGCGCCGCGCTTCATTCAGACGGTGCGCGGCCGCGGTTATCTGTTCGTGCCCGAAGGCACGCCGCAGCCAGGGTCTTCATGAGCTGGGACTTTTCGCCGGCTTTTGCTGCCGCCTTCATCAAACAGAAAGAAAGGGATCGTTGGATGGTGACAACGCGCAGTAAACGTGGCACTTTTCCGCAGTTGTGGGAAATCTCTCTTTTTCACCTTGGCCTGCGGCCGCTAACCGGACAATTGAACCGGTTGCGGAAACGGGTACGAGTAGTTCTTTCCGGCCTCGCCCGCGTTGGCCGGGCCAGCCCCATCATCAAACGCAACACCCGTTTCCGGAGATTGATATGAGCGAAGCCGTGTCCACGCAGCCCAAGCGCTCGCGCGTCAGGTTAATCCTGTTCGTGGTCGTAGTGCTGGCGCTGGTCGCGCTCGTGGTTGTGCACATCCTCGGGCAGAAGAAACCCGCCCGAGGCGCCGCCCCGCAAGTGGTGACCGTTGCAACCGCCACCCTCGGCTCGATGCCCGTGACCTTGAGCGAACTGGGCACCGTAACGCCTACCGCAACCGTGACCGTGCTGCCGCAACTGAGCGGCTATCTGACGGAGGTGGGCTATCAGGAAGGCCAGGACGTCAAGAAAGGCCAGTTCCTCGCCCAGATCGATCCGCGTCAGTATGAGATCGACCTGCAGCAGGCTCAGGCGGCGCTCGCGAAGGACAAGGCCTCGCTCGCCCAGGCCCGCTCCGATCTCGCGCGCTTTGAACAGTTGAACGAGCACAAGTCGATCGCCGAGCAGACCTTCGTCGACCAGCAGTTCCTCGTCCAGCAGGATGAGGCCACGGTCAAATCGGATCTGGCGAACATCGCACAATTCGAGCTCGACCTCGCGTACTGCCGTATCACCGCGCCGGTATCCGGACGCGTCGGCCTGCGTCTCGTCGATCCGGGCAACTACGTCACGGCTTCGTCCTCGCCGGGCATCGTGGTCATCACGACGATGAAGCCCACCACAGTGCAGTTCACCGTGCCGCAGGACTCGCTCGCCGCGGTGCTGCAACGCATGGGCACCGGCGCCAGCCTGCCGGTCACCGCCTTCAGCAGCGACAACTCGAAGCAGATCGCGGTCGGCACGCTGTACGCGGCGAGCAACCAGATGGCGACGGCTACCGGAACGGTCACGTTGCGGGCTACCTTCGCCAACGACGACGAAGCGCTGTTCCCGAACGAGTTCGTGAACGTCAAGCTGCTGGTCGATACGATGCAGAACGCCGTACTGGTGCCGACGCCGGCCGTGCAGACCGGCGCGCCTGGCGACTACGTGTATCTCGTGAATGCCAACAACACCGTCTCCGTGCATAAGGTCACGCTCGGACCGAGCGACGGCAAGAACACGGTCATCACGGCGGGGCTGTCGGCCGGCAACATCGTCGTGACGGACGGTACCGACCGGCTGAGCGACGGCGCGCCGATCAAGGCTGCGCCTGCGAGGGCCGCCTCGGGTAGCGCGGCTTCGGGTAGCGCGGCTTCGGGTGCCGCAGCTTCGGGCGCCGCAGCTTCGGATTCGGCAACGGCATCAGACACGGACGCAGACTCGGCCGCGCCAGCGGCTGCCGCGAGCGGCGCGCACGGCCATCACAAGCACGGCCAGGGCGGTGCCTCGGGGGCGAGCGCCGCCTCCGCCGACGCAGCTTCGTAGACGCGGATCCACTCGCCGATGAATATCTCCCGTCTGTTTATTCTTAGACCCGTAGCCACGCTGCTGCTGATGATCGCCATGGTGCTGGTCGGCCTCGTCGCGGTACGCGTGCTGCCGGTCTCTTCGCTGCCTAACGTCGACTATCCGACCATCCAGGTGCAGACCTTCTATCCGGGCGCGAGTCCGGACGTGATGGCCACCACGGTGACCGCGCCACTCGAGGTGCAACTGGGCGAGATTCCCGGCCTGCAGCAGATGACCTCGTACAGTTCGGACGGCGCCTCGGTCATCACGCTGCAGTTCGACCTGTCGCTGAACCTGGACGTCGCCGAGCAGAACGTCCAGCAGGCCATCAACGCGGCCAACAGCTTCCTGCCAAGCGGCCTGCCCGCGCCGCCGACCTACGCCAAGGTCAATCCGGCCGACCAGCCGATCCTGACGCTCGCGGTCACCTCCAGTTCGATGTCGCTGACGCAACTCGAGGACGCCGCCAACAACCGCCTCGGCACCAAGATTTCGGAAGTCTCGGGCGTGGGTGTCGTGACGACCAGCGGCGGCAACGTGCCGGCCATCCGGGTCGAAGCCGACCCGCAGAAGCTGGCCGCTTACGGCCTGAATATCGACGATCTGCGTACCCTCCTCAGCTACGTCAACGTCAGCCAGCCGAAGGGTAATTTCGACGGTCCGGACCTCGACTACACGATCAACGGCAACGACCAGATCTCCGATCCGAAGGACTACCTGAACACGGTAATCGCCTACCAGAACGGCGCGCCGGTGTTCATGCGCGACGTCGCCCGTGTAACCTCGGCCGCCCAGGACGTCGAGCGCGGCGCCTGGTACAACGGGACGCCCGCGATCGTGCTGAACGTGCAGCGCCAGCCGGGCGCCAACGTGATCGCCACCGTCAACCAGATCATGAAGGAGTTGCCGCAGCTCGAATCGACGCTGCCGGCGGGCATGAAGGTCACAGTCGTTTCGGACAGCACGGGCGTGATCCGCTCGTCGGTCTCCGACGCCGCAATCGAACTGATACTCGCCATCGTGCTGGTGGTGGCGGTGATTTTCGTGTTCCTGCGCAACGTGCCGGCCACGCTCATCCCGAGCGTGTCGGTACCGGTTTCGCTGATCGGCACGCTGGCCGTGATGTACCAGCTGAACTACTCGATCGACAATCTCTCGCTGATGGCGCTGATTATTGCCACCGGCTTCGTGGTCGACGATTCGATCGTGATGATCGAGAACATCGTGCGCTATCTCGAGGAGGGTAAAACCCCGCTCGAGGCCGCGCTCGAAGGCGCCGGGCAGATCGGTTTCACGATTCTCTCGCTGACCATCTCGCTGATCGCCGTGCTGATTCCGCTGCTCTTCATGGGCGGCGTGATCGGGCGCCTCTTCAGCGAATTCGCGGTCACGCTCGCGGTCACCATCGTGCTGTCGGCCGTGGTCTCGCTGACAGTCGTGCCGATGCTGTGCGCGCGGCTCTTGCGCGCCCAGGCCGAACGCCATCCGAGCCGCTTCGAGCGGATCAGCGAAGGCCTCTTCGACAAGACGCTCTCTGCCTACGACAAGGGCCTGCGCTGGGTGCTCGATCACCAGTTGCTCACGCTGGTGGTGTTCGTCCTCACCCTCGTGCTGACCGCCGTGCTGTACATCGTGATTCCGAAGGGCCTGTTCCCGGTGCAGGACGTTGGCGTCATCGAGGGCATCAGCGTGGCCGACAACTCGGTGTCCTACAAGGCGATGGTGACGCGCCAGCGCGCGCTCGCCGATCAGCTCCTGAAGGATCCCGACGTGGTCTCCCTCACCTCGTATGTGGGAATCGACGGCACCAACTCCACGCTCAACAACGGTCGCTTCCTGATCAATCTGCGCGACCACGACAAGCGCTCGGACACCGCGCAGGAGATCGCGCGGCGCCTGCAGACGGAAGTCGCCAATGTGCCCGGCATCAAGCTATTTATGCAGCCGGAACAGGATCTGACGCTCGACACGACGGTCTCGCCGAACCAGTACAGCTTCGTGCTGCGTGGACCGAGCCAGCAGGCATTCCAGAAGTACGTGCCTGAACTGATTGCGCGCCTGCAGAAGATTCCGTCGCTCGCCGATGTGCAAAGCGATATGAACACCGACGGCATGAGCGTGAACGTCGAAGTCAACCGGCAACTGGCCGCGCGTTTCGGCATCACGCCGGCGACCATCGACAACGCGCTCTACGACGCGCTGGGTCAACGGATCGTCTCGACCATCTTCCAGCAGTCGGACCAGTACCGCGTGATCCTCGTCGCCAAACCGGAATCGCTGCCTAACGTGGGGTCGCTGGGTAACCTGTACCTGCCGAGCCAGACCAGCAGCAGCGGCCAGGTGCCGTTGTCGGCCATCGCGAAGATCCAGATCGTCAAGTCGCCGCTCGTGATCAGCCATCTGGCGCAGTTCCCGTCCGTCACCATCTCGTTCAACCTCGCGAAGGACGCGTCGTTGAGCACGGCGGTGAAACAGATCCACGAGGCCGAACAGGCGGTCAATCTGCCGCCGTCGATCACCTCGTCGCTGCAGGGCGCGGCGCAGGCGTTCCAGGATTCGCTCTCGAGCGAGGTGTACCTGCTGATCGCCGCGCTGGTGGCCGTGTATATCGTGCTGGGCGTGCTGTACGAGAGCTTCATCCATCCGGTGACGATTCTCTCCACCCTGCCCTCGGCCGGGATCGGTGCGCTGCTCGCCCTGATGATCGCCGGCAGCGATCTCGATGTGATCGGCATCATCGGGATCGTGCTGCTGATCGGTATCGTCAAGAAGAACGCCATCATGATGGTGGACTTCGCACTCGATGCCGAGCGCAACCACGGCAAGCCGCCGCGCGAGGCGATCTTCCAGGCGTCGCTGCTGCGCTTCCGGCCGATCCTGATGACGACGCTCGCCGCCATGCTCGGTGCGCTGCCGATGCTGCTCGGCACCGGCACGGGTTCGGAGCTGCGCCGGCCGCTGGGTCTGGCAATTATCGGCGGCCTCGCCTTGAGCCAGATTCTCACGCTCTTCACCACGCCGGTCATCTATCTGTTCTTCGACCGCATGGCCGAACGCACGCGGCGCTGGCGCAACCGCAACAAGCCGCAAGGTCCAGCTGAAGGTGCGCCTGCAGGTACGGCGGAGGACACGCCTTGAACATCTCGGCGTTATTCATCCAGCGGCCGGTCGCGACCACGCTTCTGGCCATCGCGATCCTGATCGCGGGGGCGCTCGCCTATTTCCGGCTACCGGTCGCGCCGCTGCCGAACATCGCCTTCCCGGTGATCGTGGTACAGGCGCAGATGGCAGGCGCGAGCCCGGAAAACATGGCCTCGACGGTGGCCGAACCGCTCGAGCGGCGGCTGGGCACGATTGCCGACGTCGAAGAGCTGACTTCGATCAGCTATGTCGGCTCGTCGATGATCGTGGTCGAGTTCGGCCTGAACCGCGACATCAACGGTGCGGCGCGCGACGTCGAAGCGGCCATCCAGGCGGCGCGTGCCGACCTGCCTACTACGCTGCGCAGCAATCCGACCTATCGCCAGTACAACCCGGCGGATTCGCCGATCATGGTGCTCGCGCTGACCTCGAACACGCTCACCAAGGCACAGCTTTACGACTCCGCGGATTCGGTGATCCAGCAGCAGCTCTCGCAGGTCAGCGGCGTGGGTCAGATCACGCTGGGCGGCGGTGCGTTGCCATCGGTGCGGGTCGAGTTGCAGCCGGGCAAGCTGAATAGCTACGGCATCGGCCTCGAAGACGTGCGCGCGGCGATTTCCGCGGCGAACGCCGATAGCGCCAAGGGCCACCTCGACGAGGGCGACCAGCGTTACGTCGTGTTGTCCAACGACCAGATTACGAAGGCGGCGCCCTACCGGGACCTTGTCGTCGCCTACCGCAACGGCTCGCCAGTGCTGCTGCGCGACGTCGCCCAGGTGAGGGACTCCAACGAAAATATCCGCAACGCCGGGCTCTACAACGGCAAGTCGGCGGTGCTGGTGATCGTTTATCCGATGCCGGGCAGCAACATCGTCAGTACCGTCGCGCAGATCCGCAACGTCCTGCCCTCGATCGAGGCGACGCTGCCGCACAGCGTCCATGTACAGGTCGCCGTCGACCGTTCGGAGTCCGTCCGGTCCTCGGTGGCCGATACGGAGCGCACGCTGTTTATCGCCGTGCTGCTGGTGGTCGGCGTGGTGTTCATCTTCCTGCAGTCGCCGCGCGCCACGCTGGTGCCGGCGGTGGCGCTGCCGCTGTCGATCGTCGGCACCTTCGGGCCGATGTACCTGCTCGGCTACAGCATCGATAACCTGTCGCTGATGGCGCTCACCATCGGCACCGGCTTCGTGGTCGACGATGCGGTGGTGGTGCTGGAAAACATCACGCGCCACCTCGAAATGGGCCTGAGTCCGAAAGAAGCCGCGCTGAAAGGCAGCGGCGAAGTAGGCTTCACCGTGATCTCGATGAGCCTCTCGCTGATCGCGGTGTTCCTGCCGATCCTGCTGATGCCGGGCATCGTCGGCCTGTTGTTCCACGAGTTCGCGGTGACGCTGTCGATCGCGATCCTGATCTCGCTCGTGATCTCGCTGACGGTCACGCCGGCCATGTGTGCATACGTGCTGAGCCGCAACAACGCCGGCCATTCGCGCGCGCGCTGGGCCGTCTGGATCGAGCGGCAATTCGACCGCTTCAAAAATGCCTACTCGCGTTCGCTCACGGCTGCGCTGGACCACGCACTGCTGGTCATCCTGTTGCTGATCGGCCTGCTCGTGGCTAACGTGTTCCTGCTCAAGCTGCTGCCAGGCACCTTCTTCCCCGAACAGG
Source organism: Paraburkholderia sp. GAS206C (assembly GCF_050435645.1). NCBI lineage: Bacteria > Pseudomonadati > Pseudomonadota > Betaproteobacteria > Burkholderiales > Burkholderiaceae > Paraburkholderia > Paraburkholderia sp. GAS206C. The sequence continues at coordinate 157,487 of NZ_JBNDKR010000004.1, forward strand.
ACACGGGCATTCTGATCGGGCAGATCATCGCCGACCAGAGCATCTCGTTCTCGGCAATGGAGAAGAAGCTTGCCCAGTTGCAGGAGATCGTGCAGAAGGACCCGGCGGTGCAGTCGGTGGCCGGCTTTACCGGCGGCCGTGCGCTGAACACCGCTAACGTGTTCGTCGAGCTCAAGCCGTTAGCGCAGCGCCATGCGACCGCCACCGAGGTGGTCAACCGCCTGCGGCCCAAGCTGAACGCGGTCTCGGGCGCGCGTCTCTTCATGCAGGCCCAGCAGGATCTGCGGATCGGCGGACGGCAGTCGGCCGCGGAATACCAGTACACGCTGACGAGCGAAGACTCCACCGCGCTGTTCGCCTGGACCCCCAAGCTCGTGACCGCACTCAGCAAGATGCGCGGCGAAGTGCTCGACGTGAACTCGGACCTGCAGCAAAACGGCCTGCAGACCTACATCAATTTCAACCGCCCCACGGCGTCGCGTTACGGTTTTGCGCCGAACCAGATCGACAATGTGCTGTATGACGCGTTTGGCCAACGAACCGTCTCGACCATCTACAACGCGCTCAATCAGTACTTCGTGGTGATGGAGGTGGCGCCGGAGTACTGGCAATATCCGCAGACGCTCAACCAGATTTACCTGAGCACGGCCGCGGGTAATGCGACCGGCACCGCGCAAACGCAAATGCCGGGCGGCACCGTCACGGGTGTGACGCAAGCAAGCGCGATCAGCTCCGCGTCGAGCACGTCGAGCACCAACTCGCTGAACTCGAACGCTGAGGCCAACGCGACCACCAACAGCATCTCGAACAGCAAGGGCGGCAGTTCGAGCGGCAGCGCGGACAGCACCGCGGCCGAAACGATGGTGCCGCTGCCCACCATGGTGACCTCCGTCAACAACCATACGTCGACCCAGGTGAACCATCAGAGCGGGCTGGTAGCAGCAACGATCTCGTTCAACCTGCCGCCCGACGGGTCGTTGAGCACGGCGCAGAAGGCGATCGACGAGGCGTCGCGCGAGATCGGCATGCCGGCCAGCATCCACGGTGCATTCGCGGGCGCCGCGCAGGCGTACGCGCAATCGACGGGCACCATCCCGTTGCTGATCGTGGCGGCGCTCGGCGTGGTCTACATCGTGCTCGGTGTGCTCTACGAGAGTTCGATTCACCCGCTCACGATTCTCTCGACATTGCCCTCGGCCGGCATCGGCGCCACGCTCGCGTTGCTGATCTTCGGCACGCCGTTCTCGGTGATCGCGCTGATCGGCATCATCCTGCTGATCGGTATCGTCAAGAAAAACGGCATCATGATGGTGGACGTGGCGATCCAGTTGCAGCGCAAGGAAGGCATGACGGCCAAGGACGCGATTCACGATGCCGCAGTCGTGCGTCTGCGGCCGATCATGATGACCACCTTCGCCGCGGTGCTCGGCGCGGTGCCGCTCGCGATCGGCATCGGCCAGGGCGCGTCGCTGCGCCAACCGCTCGGTATCACGGTGATGGGCGGCCTGATCCTGAGCCAGGTATTTACGCTTTACACGACGCCGGTGATTTACCTGTACCTGGACCGCTTGCGCTCCAGACTGGTCAGGTGGTCTTCCGGACTGCCGTGGAACCGCCAGGCTGAACAGATGGGACCGCCGCGGCAATCGGGGCAAACGGATACGAAGGCATGAAGATGAAGATTTCCTGTAAACCGATCGCCGCTGCGGCGGCCCTGCTGCTTGGCGGCTGCATGGTGGGCCCGGACTATCACCGGCCGCAGGTCAACGTGCCCGCCACCTACAGCGAGCTGCCGGGCTGGACGCAAGCCCAGCCGGCCGACGCCGACGCCCCGAAGGGCGCGTGGTGGACGGGCTTTAACGACCCGCTGCTCAACGAGCTCGAACCGCAGGTCGCGGTCTCCAACCAGACCGTGGCCCAGGACTATGCGAATTATCAGGAGGCGCTGGCCGAAGTGAAGGTGGCGCGCTCGGCGCTTTTCCCGACCATCGGCGTGACCGGGTCGGGCACCCGGCAGCGTGCCTCCGCCGGTTCGACGAGTTCGAGCTTCACCCGCAGTGTGGGCAGCGGCGCGCAGATCGTGAATTCGGGTTCGCTCGAAGGCAACGTGAGCTGGGACCTTGACCTGTGGGGCTCGGTGCGCCGCACGATCGAAGAGAACTCCGCGACCGCCCAGGCGAGCGAGGCGACGCTCGCCAACGCCACGTTGTCCGAGCAGATTGCGCTCGCCACCGCGGTGATCGACCTGCGCACCAGCGATGCCAATATCGATCTGCTGCAAGCCACCGTCAAAGCCTATGAGCACTTTCTGGAAGTGGTCTCCAATCAGGACAGGTACGGCACGGTCGCGCCTTCCGATGTCGTGACCGCGCGCACGCAGCTCGAAAACGCCCGCGCGAGCCTGATCGCGCTCGGCGTCGCGCGGGCCCAGTATGCCCATGCGATTGCCGTGCTGGTCGGCAAGAATCCGGAAGAGCTGAGCATTCCGCATAGCGCCGCGATGCCCACCTTGCCGACGGTTCCGGTCGGCGTCCCTTCGACGATCCTGCAGCGCCGGCCCGATATTGCGACCGCCGAACGCCAGATGGCCGCCGAAAATGCCACGATCGGGATAGCGGTCGCCGCGTACTACCCGACGGTGTCGCTGTCGGCGCTGGACGGCTTTACGCAGTCGCCGCTCGGCGGCTTGTTGCACGTCGCCAATTACGTCTGGTCGCTCGGCGGCAGCGCTACCGAAACGATTTTCGACGGCGGCGAGCGTAGCGGTGAAGTGGCGGCGGCGAAGGCTAACTACCAGGCGGCCGTGGCCAACTACCGCGGCACGGTGCTGACTGCATTCGAAGACGTGGAGAACGATCTGTCCGGCTTGCGGATCCTCGCGGAACAGGCCGACGCGCTGGATACTGCCGTGCGCGACGCGACCCACGGTACGGAGATCGCCTTCAACGAATACCAGGCGGGCACGGTGGATTACACGACGGTGGCCACCGCACAGGCGACCCAGTTGGCTGACCAGCAAACCGCACTGAGCGTGCAGCAGTCGCGTCTGCTCGATGCGGCTTCGCTGATTGGCGACCTCGGCGGCGGCTGGTCGGATAGCCAGCTGCACGATCCGCGCAATCCGGACAAGCTGCAGGCTCAGCCGGCTGCCGCATCGGCGGCATCGGCGCCGGCCGCGCAGACCAGTAGTGCCATCGGCCAGGGGGCTCAACCCGCGGTGCAATGAAGGCCCTGCAATGAAGCGTTTTCAATGAAAGATGGCGCCGCGGTCATATTCAAAAATATGCCGCGGCTGCCACGCCTGGCATCGTGATTGCGGAAGCGAAATGACTGCGCTAATGTGTGATGAGCCATCACGCACATCGAGCCGCCATCATGCAGAAACTGTCCTGTGTCTTAGCCCTGAATCTGACATTCGGCACGCTGGCGATGCTGCCGCTGTCCACGTTTGCCGCGCAGCCGCCATCGGCGCCGCTGCCGCTCGATCAGCTCAGACTCTTTGCCGAAGTATTCGGGCAGATCAAACAGGAATACGTGGAACCGGTCGACGACGACAAGCTCCTGACCGCTGCGATCAAAGGCATGGTGTCGAGCCTCGATCCGCACTCGGCGTATCTCGACAAGACCGACTTCCGCGACCTGCAGGAACAGATCACGGGACGCTTTGCCGGCATCGGCATTGAAAGCGGTGCGGAAGACGGGCTCATCAAGGTCATCTCGCCGATCGAGGACACGCCCGCGTTTCGGGCCGGCATTCGCCCGGGAGACCTGATCACCAACATAGACGACAAGCCGGTCAGCGGCATGACGCCCGATCAGGCGGCGGCACTGATGCGCGGCACGCCAGGCACCAAGGTCACGCTCACGCTCTACCGCAAGAGCGAAGACCGTACATTCCCGCTCACGATTACGCGCGCGATCATCAATCTGCAAAGCGTGAAATCGGGAACGCCGGCGCCCGGCTACGCTTACGTGCGCATTACGAGCTTCCAGGAGCGCACGACCCCCGACCTCGCGGTGAAGCTCGCCGAGATCGCCCGGCAACAACCGAATCTGAAAGGTCTCGTACTCGATCTGCGCAACAACGGTGGTGGGCTCGTGCAAAGCGCGGTCGGTGTAGCGGGTGCCTTTCTGCCACGCGATTCCGTGGTGGTGACGACCAACGGCCAGGTCGAGTATTCGAAGCAGGCTTATCGCGACAGCTACACGTATTACCGCCTGCCGTCCTTCGTGAGCGATCCGCTGCAAAACGAGCCGGCGATCTTCAAGACCGTGCCGATGATCGTGCTGACCAACGCGTACACGGCGTCGGCATCGGAGATCGTGGCGGGCGCGTTGCAGGATGCGCATCGCGCGCTGATTATCGGCAAGACCACTTTCGGCAAGGGCTCGGTGCAAACCTCCGTGCCCTTGACCCAGGACACGGCCTTGCGTCTCACAACCGCTTATTACTACACGCCGAGCGGCCGCTCGATCCAGGACATCGGCATCCGTCCTGACGTGGCCGTCGACCAGTTCGCGGATGGCGATCCCGACGATGCACTCGTGACACGCGAAGCCGATTATCCGAATCATCTGGCCAATATCCAGGACCCGAACGAGAAGAAGGAACTCGAAGCGCGCGCACAGGACCGCCAGGAAGAAGTGCAGATGCTCGAAGAAAAGAGTGACAAGGAAACGCCGGAGCAACGCCAGCACGACCGCGATCGCGCGCCGGTGGAGTTCGGCTCGAGCGGCGACTTCATGCTGCAGCAGGCGCTCAATAAACTGCAGGGCAAACCGGTGCAGGAATCGAAGGCGCTGCTCGAGCGCCGGCTCGCGCAAACCGATATGCCGGCTTCGGCGGCACAACCGGCCGAGCATTGATGCTTCGCGCGCGGTTTGGCCCCGCACGGGGTCGGCCGGACGAATTTCTGGGCGGATTTCCTTGCAAGTTCCCCGGCAAGTTGCAGGGCAAACTCCCACCACACCGCCCATTGTTCGCCCCATCCGTCAAATGAATTCGCCGCGAGCCCGATGATCCCGGGCCGGCGATCCACTACATTGCCTCCAGTCCCATCCTGTTCGCACCCGCGGGAATCGTCCCGCCCGGGCGCGGTTACATGGACCTCTCAAAGGAAGCAATCGTGGCCAAACTCACAGGCAAAGTAGCCGTCGTAACCGGTGCATCGAAAGGTATCGGCGCCGCCATCGCCCAGGCGCTCGCGGCAGAAGGCGCCTCGGTCGTCGTCAACTATGCATCGAGCCAGGCGGGTGCCGACAAGGTCGTCGCCGCGATCACGCAAGCCGGCGGCAAGGCAGTCGCTGTGCGTGGCGACGTCTCGAAGGCAGCGGATGCTCAAGGCATCGTCGATGCAGCCATCGAAACGTATGGACGCCTCGACGTCCTCGTCAACAACTCGGGCGTTTATGATTTCGCACCGGTCGAACAGATCACGGAAGAGCACTTCGACAAGCACTTCAATGTCAACGTGCGCGGGCTGCTGCTGATCACCCAGGCGGCCTCGAAGCATCTCGGCGAAGGTGCCAGCATCGTCAACGTCGGCTCGGTCGTCAGCCGCATCACGCCGCCGGGCAGCGTCGTGTACACGGCCACCAAGGGCGCCGTCGATGCGATCACGGGCGTGCTGGCTCGCGAACTGGGGCCGCGCAAGATTCGCGTCAATTCGGTGAATCCGGGCATGGTGGAAACCGAGGGCACGAAAGACGGCGGCATCATCGCATCCGAAATGGCAACCGCGGTCGTGGCGCAAACGCCGCTCGGGCGTATCGGTCAGCCGGAGGATATCGCGCGGGTGGCCGTGTTCCTGGCGTCGGATGACGCTGGGTGGATCACGGGCGAGACGCTGGTAGCCAGCGGCGGACTGCGCTAAGGCCGTACGGCTCCATCCGAGGCGCCGGCAGTGGCGTGGCAAGCCCATTTGCCGGTCTGAATGCCGCCGCCGCTCACTTCTCGGTAAACTACGTCCTTTTGTTTTGCGGTTCCCCGCTCGCCGATACCCTCGGCCGCGCTGCGGGCCGCCACGTATCGGACAACAGGACGTAGCGATGAAGCGAGCAGTGTTAACGGCGGCGCTGGCAATGTGCCTCGCGCAACCAGCCGCGCAGGCGGTTGCGCAAACAGTGAACGATCAATGTTTTGCCATCGGCGATATTGCCGGGCAAGTCGCCTCGTGGCGCATGCACAAGAAAACGAAAACGCAGGCGCTCGACCAGGCGGCCAAGTATTACCAGGGCAAGGCCGACCAGCAGGCGCTCAACGCCATCATCGAGCGCATCTACGGCCCGGAGGGCCAGTCCATGACGCCCGACCAGGCCAGCATGGTTTTCACGGCCGAATGCGCCAACCATCAGAAAGCCCCATCCGCCAAAGAATAAGCGCCATACCCCTGTCCGATACCGGCCGGCGCTTACCCGCGCCGCCTGTGAGGCTACCCACAATCGGCTAAGATAAGCTTATCTGCAGTCCATCCTCGGCCGCCAGCCTGTTGTCGCGGCCGCTTGCCCCACCCATCAGAGGAACCCAGCATGGCTACATCGAGCTATACCGACACCCGACTCCTGATCAACAACGAGTGGTGCGACGCCGCGAGCGGCAAGACTATCGAAGTCATCAATCCCGCCACCGGCAAGCCGATCGGCAAGGTTGCGCACGCTGGCATCGCCGATCTGGACCGGGCGCTGGAGGCCGCGCAAAAAGGCTTCGCGGCCTGGCGCAAGATTCCCGCCAACGAGCGCGCCAACACCATGCGCAAGGCCGCGGCACTGGTGCGCGAACGCGCTTCGGACATCGCACGCCTGATGACGCAGGAGCAAGGCAAGCCGTTCGCCGAAGCCCGCATCGAAATGCTGTCCGCAGCCGACATCATCGAATGGTTCGCCGATGAAGGCCGCCGCATCTACGGCCGCGTCGTGCCGCCGCGCAATCTGGCGGCCCAGCAACTGGTCCTGAAGGAACCGATCGGCCCGGTAGCGGCTTTCACGCCGTGGAATTTCCCGGTCAATCAGGTCGTGCGCAAGCTGAGCGCCGCCCTGACGAGCGGTTGCTCGTTCCTCGTCAAGGCGCCGGAAGAAACCCCGGCATCGCCAGCCGCGCTGCTGCAGGCGTTCGTCGAAGCCGGCGTGCCTCCGGGCACCGTGGGTCTCGTGTTCGGCGACCCGGCCGAGATTTCCAGCTACCTGATTCCGCATCCGGTGATCCGCAAGGTCACGTTCACGGGTTCGACGCCGGTCGGCAAGCAGCTGGCCGCCCTCGCTGGGCAGCACATGAAGCGCGCCACCATGGAACTGGGCGGTCATGCACCGGTCATCATCGCGGCAGACGCGGACGTCGAACTGGCGGTCAAGGCAGCCGGCGCGGCGAAGTTCCGCAACGCGGGTCAGGTCTGCATCTCGCCGACGCGTTTCCTCGTGCACAACAGCATCCGCGAACAGTTCGAGCAGGCGCTCATCAAGCACGCCGAAAGCCTGAAGCTCGGTGACGGTCTGGTCGAAGGCACGACGCTCGGCCCGCTTGCCAACTCGCGCCGCCTCACGGCCATGGCCAAGGTGCTCGACAACGCCCGCGCTACCGGCGCAACGGTCGCTACTGGCGGCGAGCGCGTCGGCTCGGAAGGCAACTTCTTTGCGCCGACGGTGCTGACCAACGTTTCGCTAGAAGCCGATGTGTTCAATAACGAGCCGTTCGGCCCGGTCGCGGCGATTCGCGGCTTCGATTCGCTCGAAGACGCCATTGCCGAAGCCAACCGCCTGCCGTACGGTCTGGCTGGCTACGCGTTCACCAAGTCGTTCGCCAACGTGCATCTGCTGTCGCAACAGCTTGAAGTCGGCATGTTGTGGATCAACCAGCCCGCCACGCCGACGCCGGAAATGCCGTTCGGCGGCGTGAAGGATTCGGGCTACGGCTCCGAAGGCGGTCCGGAAGCCCTCGAAGCGTATCTGGTGACGAAGTCGGTCACTGTGATGTCGTCCTAAGCGACTCACGCGGCTTCAGCTTCAGCTCCGAAGAGCAACGCGAAGCACGAAGCATAAAATGAAAGTACCAGGCGGCCCCTTCGGGGCCGCTTTTTTTTGTACGACATCTATGCCTGATATTTTTGGAAAGATTAGCTGGAGAAGACACAACTAAAGATATCCTCTGCCAGGTCGTTATGCAGCAGAGAGGCGCGTTCGGGTGTTTTTGGCGAGAGGTAATCGGGCCGAAGGCCAGCGGCGAAAACACCGAAGGTGCGCATAACCTTCGCAAAACACGAACATCAGATCAAGCTTCGTCAGCCCGGCGGCCTGCCTGTCGCCGTTGGACATGACGACGCAGCGGCCGGCGTCGCAGGCATGCGTTGCTCGAATTCGAGCGCGTGATGCCAGGCGGTATCGATTCCGTGTACGCGTTTGAAAAGGACCGATGACATGCGCTGGGCCCCCCTATCCCGCTTGCGGCAGCCGCCACAAGCCGTTAGGACACCGTCGAATTCACAGTGCATGATCTGGCGCGCATGTCGCGTCTTCACCGTGCTTGTGCTGTTCCTGACCGGCTGTCTGCTGGCGGCCGCCCCTGCTACGGCCGCTGCAAGCGTGTTGCGCGTGCTGGCATGGCCCGGCTACGCGGATAGCGATGTCGTGAAAGCCTTCGAGGCCCGCTTCCATACGACGGTTGAAGTGACGCTGGTCGATTCCGACGAAGCCCTGTGGGACAAGATGCATGCGGGCGGCATGCCGCACTACGACGTGCTCGCCGCCAATACCGCGGAAATCCAGCGCTACACCCACGAGCACATGCTCGCGCCGCTCGACCTCGCGCAGCTTCCCAACACGCAGCGGCAACTGCAGCGCTTCCAGCCGCGCGGCGGTATCGAAGGCCTGAGCGTGGCCGGCAAGGTCTACGCCATTCCGTTCACGTACTCGTCGATGGGGCTGATCTACGACCGCAAGCAGATCCCGGTCGCACCGCATTCCATGGCGGAACTGTGGAATCCGCAATACCGCGGCAAGGTGCTCGATTTCAACAGCGCCCAGCACAATTTCTCGTTCACGGCGCTGGCGCTCGGCTATCCCGATCCGTTCCGGCTCACGCCCGCACAAACCCACGACATCGCCCTGAAACTGATCGATCTGCGGCGCAATCTTCTGACGTATTACAACCTGCCCGAAGAAGCGACCGCATTCTTCATCCAGCACAAGGTTGCGCTGATGTTCGGCAACTACGGCACCCAGCAGCTCGCGCAGTTGCGCCGGGCCGGCGCCGATGTGGGCTATGTGATTCCCGACGAAGGCGCCCTCGCCTGGCTCGACTGCTGGGCCATGACGAGCACCGCAGCCGATCGCCCGCTCGCCCTTGCGTGGATCAACTACATGCTCGAACCGGATGTCAGCGGGCTGCTGACGCAGCGCCAGGGCCTCGCCAATACGCTCACACCTTCGCCGGAGAGCAACGCCGATGCGCACCTGATCTGGCTGCGCCCGGTGGACGATATTCAGCAGCGCGAAGCGTTGTGGAGCAAGATCGTTTCGGGCGACCTGCCGGAGCGCTTCAGATGATGCGCCCCGGCCTGACCTTCAAACTGTCGATCCTGCTCGCCTGTATCGGCGTGGTGGCATCCGGCGCGACTGGCTACTATGCGTACCGAGCCAACCGTACGATGCTGGTAAACGAAGCCGAGCAGAATCTCCTGACTTCGACCGAGTTGCTGAGCGAGCGCTTTTCCGTGGCGCTGGGCGACGTGTCGCAGGATGCGCTCGTGCTCGCGACCTTGCCGTCGGCAGCGTCGGTCGCACAATCCGACGACGGCTCGGGCACCAACGATGCTCGCGAACGCCTTGCCACGGTATTCGCCAGCATCATGGCGAATCACCCCGAGTACCTGCAGGTCCGGCTGATCGCGCGTCAGCGCTATGGCCTCGAACTGATCCGCTTCGACCGCGACGCGCAAAGCGCCGTGCGGGTCGCGGCAAAGGGCTTGCAGGAGAAAGGCCAGTTTGCCTATGTATTCGACACGCTCGCGCTGCCGGCGCGCGGCATCTATGTTTCGCCGATCACGGTCAACCACGAGCACGGCGCGCATTCCGCCGAAGGCAAGGCGACGTTGCGCCTCGCCACGCCTGTTGTCGCCGCGGACGGCAAGGCGACCGGCGTCCTCGTGATCGACGTGGATCTCGCGAGCCTGCTCAAGCTGTTGCAGGTCGACTTGCCGCGCGGCTACGAGGTGTATCTCGCCAATGAGTGGGGCGATTTTCTGATGCACCCCGATGCTTCGCAGACCTTCGGTTTCGATCGCGGGCGGCGCATCCTCATGCAGGACAACTTCCCGGTCACGAAACCGCTGTTCGAGCAGTCGAAAAACAGCGTGTCCATGAACGGTCTGCTGCAACCGCATGAGGCAGCGGGCTACGTGTATGCCTTTATCCGCAGACCATTCGGCGTGGCGGACGGCAATCGCTTTATCGTGCTGGGCATCGCCAAGCCGCTCACTGACGTGCTGGCAGGCGCCACGCTGCTTGGCAACAGCATCGTGCGCATGGTGCTGGTGTCGAGCGTGCTCGCCTTTTTGCTGGCCATCCTGTTCGCGCGGGCGCTCACCCAACCGCTGCAGATGCTTGCGCATGCCGCCACGCATTTCTTCGCAGACCATACGATGGGCGCCCTGCCGCTTAGACGCACCGACGAAATCGGCGTGCTCGCGCGCTGCTTCGACCGGATGCGCCGGGAGATCCGTTCGCAACTCGATGTGCTCCATAACAAGCAGCATGAGCTTGTTCATCTCGCCAGTCACGATGCCTTGACCGGCCTGCCCAACCGCCTGCTGTTCACCCAGAAGCTGGAGACCGCGGTCAGCGAAGCCGCCGCTAGCGGCGAGCAACTCGCCGTGCTGTTCGTCGACCTCGATCGCTTCAAGCAGATCAACGACCAGTACGGCCATGCCGTCGGCGACCGCGTGCTCGCCAGCGTCGCGCGGCGCATCCAGCTGGTGTTGTCCGATGGCGATATGGTGGCGCGTCTGGGCGGCGACGAGTTCATCGTGCTGCTCAGGGGTACGCCCTCCACGGACGCCGCGCCCACCATCGCCGGCGACATCATCCGCGCCCTGAACGACCGGCTGCTGATCGATGGACAGTCGATGCTGGTGGGCGCAAGTATCGGCATTAGCCACTATCCGGCCGACGGCACCTCCGCCGCAGCCCTTCTGCTCAACGCCGACGCGGCGATGTACGCCGCCAAATCGGGTGAGACCGCTTCGTGGCTGCACTATCAGGACCTGCTGGAGGCACGCAGACGCGGGACCGCCGCCGAGGCCGACGACGGCGAACGCTCGGACGGCGCGGACAACGCCAACGATGACCGGCTCGCGCCGGGAGTCAGGTAACGCGCACTCCGTCATGTAAGTGTTGCTGGGCCGGCGGTAACGAGACCGCCAACCGCGCTGGCCGATGCTTTCAACTTGACTTGCGACCACATATGAAGGTAGCCTTAGCAGGTACCCTTCGCAGTTATCCGTGCGGCTAAATTCGCGGCCGACCCGGATAGAACGCATCCACGCACCGGCACACTATCCCGCACATGAGCGAATCCTCCCCTGACCCCGAAGCCGCCCGCGCGCTCGCGCTGGCCAGCGAGTTACGCGTGGTCGTCGGCCGGTTGAAGCGCCGGCTGCGCGAACAGTCGCATTTCGGCGACCTGAGCTGGACCCAGGTGCGCGTGCTGTCCCGTCTGGAGAAGGAAGGCCCTGCCACCGTCACCGCTCTGGCGCGGGCCGAGGGCATCCGCCCGCAATCGATGGGCGAAGCGGTTGCCGCGCTGAAGGCGGCAGGCTTCGTCGCCGGCGCCCCCGATCCCGACGACGGACGGCAAACCGTTCTGTCGCTCACCCCGGCCTGCCAGGAAGCAATCCGGACCGGCCGGGCCGCGCGCGAAGACTGGCTGTTTCGCGAGATTCGCGCCAGGCTCGCGCCGGCCGAGCAGGCGCAACTGGCAAGCGCAGTCGAACTGCTCAAACGCCTCGTCGACACCTGATCTGATCCCGTCGCTCGCCGCACGCTCCCAAGGCGCGGCATCGTCCCCCCCTCAAACAGGACTCCATCATGGCTATCACTACGCTCGACCCGAAAACCGCACTCATCGTCATCGATCTGCAAAACGGCATCGTCGGACTTCCCACCGCTCATCCGGCCGGCGAAGTCGTGAAGCAAAGCCGGGTATTGCTCGACGCGTTCCGCGCGCACCGGCTGCCGATCGTGCTCGTCAACGTGGCCGGCGGCGCACCAGGACGCACCGAGCAGGCTCGCCACACGGGCGAGTTTCCCGCCGGCTGGACGGATCTCGTCGCCGAGCTGAACCCGCAACCGGAAGATCATCTCGTCACCAAGCGCACATGGGGCGCGTTCGTGGGCACCGACCTCGAGCAGTATCTCAAGGACAAGGGCGTCACCCAGGTCGTGATGGCCGGCGTGGCGACCTCAATCGGCGTTGAATCGACCGCGCGTCAGGCTTACGAGCTGGGCTTTAACGTCACGCTCGCCGTCGACGCCATGACCGACCTCAGCGCCGAGACCCACCACAACGCGATCACGCGGATTTTCCCGCGCCTCGGCGAGACCGGCACGACGGCGGAAATCGTCGCGCTGCTCGACAAGACCCGCGCATGAACGCGCTTGCCACGCAGGTAACGCACGCGGGTGCACGCTCACGCGGGCCAGGCGCACGCGCGCTTCGGGGATAGTCCGGTGAAAGGTACTTTCCGCTCGCTGAGCGGCTTCAATTACCGGGTCTGGGCCAGCGGAGGACTGATCTCCAACGTGGGTAGCTGGATGCAGCGCACCGCACAAGACTGGCTCGTTCTCACCGAGCTCACGCACAGGAATGCGACTGCGGTGGGCATCGTGATGGCGTTGCAGTTCGGCCCCATGCTGCTCCTGCTGCCGCTGACCGGTTATGCCGCAGACCATCTGGACCGCCGCAAGTTGCTGCTGGTCACCCAGGCAACGATGGCCGGGCTGGCGCTCGGGCTCGGCGTGCTGACGCTGACCGGCCTCGTGCAGTTGTGGCAGGTGTACGTGTTCGCGTTCCTGCTTGGCTGCGTCACTGCGTTCGACTCTCCCGCGCGTCAGACCTTCGTCGCGGAGCTGGTGGGAGAAGAGGATCTGTCGAACGCGGTGGCGCTCAATTCCACCTCCTTCAACGCCGGCCGGATGATCGGGCCGGCGGTCGCCGGCGTGCTGATCGCCTCGGTGGGGACGGGCTGGGTGTTCCTCATCAACGCGGCGTCGTTTGCGGCGGTGCTGTGCTCGCTGAAGATCCTGCGCGTTCACGAACTGCACCATAAGCTGAAGGCGCGCCGCGCGCGTGGGGCTTTCGTCGATGGCTTCCGTTATGTCTGGAGCCGCCCCGACCTCAGAGCGCTGCTGACGATGCTGTTTTTGATCGGCACCTTCGGGCTTAACTTTCCCATATTTATCTCGACCATGTCGGTCACGGCGTTTCATGCCAATGCCAGCCAGTACGGACTCCTGACATCCACCATGGCAATCGGCTCGGTGGCCGGTGCGCTGCTGGCGGCACGCCGCGCGCGCCCGCGCCTCGCGCTGTTATTGGTCAGCGCTGGCCTGTTCGGCTTTGGCTGTACGCTCGCGGCATGCATGCCCACCTACGGGCTGTTCGGCGCCACGCTGGTCGTGATCGGCATGTGTACGCAAACCTTCACCACCTCGACGAATAGCCTCGTGCAACTGTCGACCGAACCCGCCATGCGTGGCCGGGTGGTGGCGATCCTGCTGGCTATCGCACTGGGCGGCACGCCGCTCGGCGCGCCGATCGTCGGCTGGGTGGCAGATCACTTCGGCCCGCGCTGGGCGCTCGGGGTGGGCGCGGCTTCCGGTTTCGGCGCTGCGCTGGTGGGACTGCATTACCTCAGGAAGTACCGCAACCTGCGCGTGCGCTTCGCCGGTGGCCGCATCCATGCGAGCGTGGATGGGATCGAAGCCGCGGGCGGGGGCGCTGCCGCGCCGTCCGCTCATTGACCTCTCGTTGACGCCTCGTTGACCTCTGCAGGCAAGGACGGCGCGTAGCCGGATTCGCGACGCGCCTCGCCTGCTCCGCCTCGCGTCGCACCCGTGGATCAACGGCCCAGATCCGGATGCCGGTTAGTGAGCTCGGTGAACCACTCGGTAAACGCACGCACTCGCGAGCTCATGCGCCGATGCGGATAGACCAGCGAAAGCGGCGTCGAAGGAATCTTGTACCCGGTCAGTATTTCCTGCAGTTCGCCGCGCTCGATCATCTCCGCCACCATGAAACGCGACGGCTGGATAATGCCGTAGCCGAGCACGCCGGCGGTAATGTAGACGGTGCCGTCGTTCACCGCCAAGCCCCCTTCGAGCGTTACCTTGACCACCTCGCCATTCACTTCGTATTCGAACGGAAAAACCTTGCCGCTGCGCGCAGAGACGTAGTTGACGGCGCGATGCCCCTGGAGTTCTTCCAGCGTGGTCGGTATGCCATGCTCGGCGAGATAGGCCGGCGACGCGCAGGTGGTGATACGCGAGTTGCCGATGCGCCGCGCGACGAGGCTCGACTCTTCCAGCGCACCCATACGGATCACGCAATCGACGCCGTCCTGAATCAGATCGATATTGCGATCCGCGAGGCCCAGGCGCACGTCGATCTCGGGATACTGCCGGTAGAAATCGCCGAGCGCCGGCAACAGCAACGCCTTCGCCAGCGTCCCGGAGGTGTCGACGCGAATGGTGCCCGCCGGGCTTTGCCGCTTGTTCGACAGCGACGACTCCGCATCCGAAATCTCCGAGAGAATGCCGACGCAACGTTCGTAGTACAACGCACCATCTTCGGTGACACTGACCTGCCGGGTTGTGCGGTTCAACAGCCGCACACCGACGTGTTCCTCGAGCGCCTGGATCAGGTTGCTGACCGATCCGCGCGGCAGATCGAGCAGCTCAGCTGCCTTTGAAAAGCTGTTGGTCTCGACCACGCGGGTGAAGACTTCCATTGCCTGCAGGCGGTCCATACGGGGGCATCCTCGTCAATCACAGTTAAACAGCAGTTCTTCAGATATAGCACAGACGTTGCGTCAGTCCGCGCAACGGCGCAACAGATCGACCAGCGCGATCGGATCATACGGCTTGCGCAAGGGAATGGCGTTGGGCAACCGCTCCCGTTGTTCGGACGTCAGCACCAGATCGTAGCCGGTCAGAAAGATCACCTGCAAGTGCGGATGATCGCGGCATGCCTCGATCGCCAGATCGACTCCCGACTTGCCAGCCAGGCCGACATCGGTCAGCAGCACGTCGAACGGCCGTTCGCGCAGCACACGCATGGCTTCCACATCGCTTGCGGCCTCGACGATCTGCAGTCCGAATGTCCTGAGCAATTCGGTGGTGCTCAGGCGCACCAGTTCGTCGTCTTCGACGTACAGAATGTTCAAACTACTAATGGCCTTGGCGACGTCGGCGGCGGCGTCGCCACCAGCAGCCGCTCCCGCCTCCTGCACGGCGGCAATGGCTTCGTCGTGCGGCTGCCAGAACTGGTTCCGCAGCACGTGACGCACTTTGCGAGCGAGCGCCTCGTAAGTGTACGGCTTGCTCAGCAACTCGATGCCTTCGTCCAGTCTGCCGGCGTGTACGATTGCGTTGTCCGTGTAGCCCGAGGTAAACAGCACCACGATATCGGGCAAGCGCTCGCGCGCCTTGCGAGCCAGTTCGGTACTGCGCAGCGGCCCCGGCATCACCACGTCCGTAAACAGCAGATTGATCGGCACGCCGCTCTCGACGATCGCCAACGCGCTCTGTGCATCCTTGGCCTTGAGCACCGTATAGCCGAGGTCGCTCAGCATCTCGACCACCGTGCTCCGCACGTCTTCGTCGTCCTCGACTACCAGCACCGTTTCCGCACCGCCCTTCGCCGGCCCCGCATCGATCTGCGTTTCGAGGTCTTCTTCCTGACGCACACGCGGCAGATAGATGCGCACCGTCGTACCGTGACCCGGCTCGCTGTAGATCTTGACGTGACCGCCCGACTGCTTGACGAAGCCGTACACCATGCTGAGCCCGAGACCCGTGCCCTGCCCTTCAGGCTTGGTCGTGAAGAACGGCTCGAAGGCACGCTCGCGCACTTCCGGCGGCATGCCCGAACCGGTGTCGGTGAGCGCGACCATCACATACTGTCCCGGCGTCACCTCGGCATTGCGCTGTGCGTAGGCGTCGTCGAGCGAGGCGTTGCCGGCTTCCATGGTGAGCTTGCCGTGTCCGCGCATCGCATCGCGCGCATTGATAGCGAGGTTGAGCAGCGCGTTTTCGACCTGGAACGGATCGACCAGCGTATTCCACAGACCGCCCGACACCACCGTTTCGATTTCGATGCCGTCGCCGAGCGCGCGGCGGAACATATCGTCGAGACCGCGAATAAAACGGCCGAGATTGACGACTTTCGGCGCGAGCGGCTGGCGCCGCCCGAAGGCCAGCAGCTGCGAGGCCAGATTGGCGCCGCGCGCCACGCCCGCCAGCGCATTGCGCACCCGCTGCTCGGCCTTGTCGACGCCGGCCACATCCTTTGCCAGCAGTTGCAGATTGCCGCCGATCACCTGCAGCAGGTTGTTGAAATCGTGCGCTACGCCGCCGGTCAGCTTGCCGATCGACTCCATCTTCTGCGCCATGCGCAGCGCCTCTTCGGCGTGCTGCAGCGCTTCGGCGTTATCCCTGTCGGCGGTGACATCGCGCCCCACGCCGTGTATACGCTCCGAAGCCGGGTCGAGGGACAAGGTCCACGCCACCCAGCGCCACGCGCCGTCGGCGCGTTTCAGGCGAGATTCGTAACGCACCGGCACGCCTGCGCGGCGCAAACGCTCCAGTTGCGCCGTCACCATTTCGACTTCGTCGGGGTGAAGCAGATTCATGTACGAGTGCGACATCAGCCAGTGCAGCGGATAGCCGAGCGTACTCTGCCACGACGGACTGATGCGTTGCAGCGTGCCGTCGAAACTCGCCACCACCAGCAGATCTTCGCTCAGTTCCCACAGACGGTCGCGATCTGCGACCGCTTCGCTCACGCGGCGCTCCAACGTTTCGTTTAACTCACGCAATGCACCCTCGGCTTTGGTGCGCTCGGCGATTTCCGATTGCGCCGCCTGATAGAGCCGCGCATTGTCGATCGCAATGGCCGCCTGCGCCGCAATACCCACGACGATGCGTTCGGAGCGCGCCTTGAACACACCGGGTTCCGGATGGCCGAACAGCAAACCGCCGATCACTTCACCCGTGCGCGAGATCACCGGCGCGGCGAGGTAGCTGCGCACCGGCAGGTGGCCGGCGGGCATGCCGCGAAACGGCGCATTCCTGCCATAGCGCGGGTCCTGCGTCACATCGTCGACACGCACGATGCCCTCGCCCTTGAAGGTGGTCTCGAACAGGGCGGTAATGCGCGGCATCGGCAAACTGGCGAATGCTTCTTTCGGCGCGCCGGAGAGCGCGTACAGCATGTAGCGGCCACCGTCATCGTCCCGATTAGCCTGGCTGAACTGATCAACCTGCGCTTCGGGTGGCGACTGCACGTTATAGAAAAACGAGCCAAAGGCGGCGCCCGTGAGCTCCGTTGCCGCATCGGTGACGACCTGAACGGCGCGGCCCAGGTCGAGTTCCGCCGCCACGGCTGTGCCGACGCGGTTGAGGATTTCCAGCGTGCGCGACTCTTCGCGCAGATTGCGCTCGGTCTCGCGCCGCAGCCGGGCCAGCTGCAGATTGCCTGCCACGCGCGCGACGAGTTCACGCGCCGAGAAAGGCTTGGTCAGATAGTCGTCGGCGCCGGACTCGAGGCCGCCTAAGCGCGCTTCCTCCCCTGCACGGGCCGAGAGCAGCAGTACCGGCGTTTCGCGCAAGACCGGGTCGCTGCGCAGTTCGCGCAGCAGGCCGAAGCCGTCGAGCCGCGGCATCATCACGTCCGAGACGATCAGATCCGGCAGCGCCGCGCGTGCCACTTCCAGCGCTTCCTCACCGTCGACGGCGAACTGAACCTCATGCCCTGCCTGGCCGAGAATGCGGCGCATGTAGTCTCGCAAATCGGCGTTGTCGTCGACCACCAGCACCCGCGCGGCAACCTGTCCGTCCTGCAAGGGCGCTGACGTTTCGGCGGTCTCCAGCAACGATTGCGGCTCGTCGGTGCCGATCTCGTCCAAATGGTTCGACTCGGGGATCCAGCGCCGCGCGGCATCGACATAAGCGAACGCGTGCCGGCTTAGCGCGGCCGGCGAGGTTGGCGTGGCTTCAGCCGCAGGCACGGCAAGCGGGCCACCGACGGGCGGCAAGACCACCGTAAAGCAGCTGCCCACACCCGGCGTGCTGTCGACCCTGATCGTGCCGCCGTGCAGTTTGACCAGCTCCTGCACCATCGCAAGACCGATGCCGCTGCCTTCGACCGAGCGGCCCGGCGACTCCGCCACCCGGTGAAACCGTTCGAACAGACGTGGGATCTCTTCTGGTGGAATGCCGATGCCGGTATCCGCGACGCTCATCTCGATGCTGCCGTCCCGCCCCTGCCGCAGCGAAACCTTGATCGAACCGGAGAACGTGAATTTGAACGCGTTCGACAGCAGGTTCATCACGACCTTTTCCCACATGTCGCGATCGATCTGCGCAATGATCGGCCCACCACCCACATCCACGCCACGGTCCACTTCGAGTTGCAGCCCAACCGTTTCGATCGCGGAGCGAAACAGCGAGGCGAGTTCAGTCGTGAACGTGGCGATGTCGGTCGGCTGCGGGTTGATCTGAAAACGCCCCGCTTCGATACGGGAAAAATCGAGCAGTGCGTTGACGAGCTTCAGAAGCCGCAGACCGTTGCGATGCGTGATCTCGAGCAGATTGCGGTCGGCCTCGCTGGTTGCATCCTGTTTGGCGAGCAGCTCTTCGAGCGGTCCCAGCATCAAGGTAAGCGGCGTGCGGAATTCGTGGCTGATGTTGGAGAAAAACGTTGTTTTGGCCCGGTCGATTTCGGACAACGCTTCGGCACGCCGGCGTTCTTCTTCGTACGCGTGAGCGTACCCGATGGCAGCGCCGATTTGCCCCGCGAGCAGGTTCAGAAACGCGTGATAGCCCTCGTCCAGCAGGCGGCAGGGGTTCACCGCAACAATCAGGACTGCCGCACGTCCCGTTTCGCCACCGGGCATGATGGGCAACGCGACCGCCTGGGTAGGCTCGAGACTCCATGGGCCGCTGGGTAATCCAGGCCCGAAGCGCCGCGCCAGGTCGCGCACCACCACCGCACCTTGCGTTCGCAGCGCTTCAGCAACGGGCCACGGCGCGTCTTCGGCCGCGCTCATCGATTCCGGCGCAGCGCGATGACCGGGCGCGATACCGCTTGCGCCCGCCAGTGTCACGTCCGCCGAGCCAGGTTCCGCGATGTACAGCAAGGCGAACGGGAGATCGCGCGGATTGCTCCGCAGCGCGCGGGCGCTCAGTTCGCACGCGTCGCGCCACTGCCGTGCATCCGCAGTCGATGCGGCCAGCTCGCGCAGCAGCATCAACTGGCGTTCGCCGATGACGCGCGAGGTATCGTCGCTGTTCGCGCAGATGATGCCGCCGGCCGTGCCGTCGTCGTTCGGAATCGGGCTATACGAGAAGGTGTAGTAGGTCTCCTCCGGGAAGCCGTTGCGCTCCATGATCAGCAGCTTCTGTTCGACGAAGGTACCTTCGGCGCCCGTCAACGCTGTCTCGAGCAGTGGCGCAATGTCGCTCCAGATCTCGTGCCACACGACCGCGGTCGGCTGGCCGAGCGCCACTGGATGCTTGCCGCCGATAATCGACTTGTACGGGTCGTTGTAGAAGTACAGCAGATCGGGGCCCCCACCGATCCAGATCGGCTGGCGCGAGGTGAGCATGATGCGGATCGCGGTCTTCAGGCCCTGCGGCCAGTTTTCAGGCGCGCCGATCGAAGTCGAGGCCCAGTCGTAGGCGCGGATCAGCGCCCCCATCTCCCCGCCGCCGACCAGAAAGGTCGTGGTCAAACCAGCGCGCAATGCGTCGGTCATTGAACTGTCCGGCTTCATTAACGCAATCTCCTCGAGACGGTTGCCCGGTTGGATTGTTGTAGCTGTAATCGGTGGTCCCCAGCGATTCACGGCGGTGCGAAATTGCAATGGCTGCGACCCCGCTGCACGCAGAAATGCTTTCGCAGGATTCTCGCATGCAGAGCGCGTATTTGAGCACCAGAATACGTTTTGAACCACGCATAAACGATGCGCTCGCGGACGGCATGTTCGCACAATGCCGCGCGTGAAGTTTTCCGATACATTGAAGCCGTCCCGCAACGCAGAACGATGCACTCCGCGAGGTAAATCGTGCTGCCTGCCTCATCTGTTCCGGAGCAAAAATGACCACTCAAACCGCCTATTCCGTCACCTCACCGACACGTGCCGAGGTGGATACGCTCACGGGGGCAACGGTTCTCGAATTCGGCACCGACTGGTGCGGCTACTGTCAGGGCGCGCAACCGGTGATCGGCGCAGCCCTCGCGGAGCATCCCGCGGTGCGTCATCTGGAGATCGAGGACGGACCCGGCCGCCCACTCGGGCGATCGTTCAGGGTGAAGCTGTGGCCTACCCTGATTTTTCTTCGCGATGGCGCCGAAGTCGCACGTGTGGTGCGGCCCACCGGGGTCGAGGCGGTTGAGGAAGGATTGAATAGCCTCGTCTGACGCTGGGGCGATTGACATAGTGACGTCATGATGTCACTATGTCCAACATGAAAATCGATCCCGATAGCCCCACGCCGCTATACGCCCAGGTCGAAGCGGTGCTGGCGGCCAGCATCGCAGACGGCACCTATCCGGCCGGCAGCCGCCTGCCGAATGAGGACGGCCTGATCGAGCGCTTCGGCGTGAGCCGCACCACCATCCATAAAACGGTTCAGAACCTGATCAAACGCGGCCTGATCGAAATCCGCCGCGGCAAAGGCACCTTTGTCACCCAGCCCAAAATCACCCAGGAACTGACGGAGCTGAGCGGCTTCGTCGAAGATATGCAGGCGCTTGGCCGTCACCCGAGCGCTCGCGTGCTCGACAAGCAGGTGCTGCCCGCCAGCGACACGGTGGCGCGCCATCTCGCCCTTGCGGCCGGCACGCTGGTGATGCGCATCCAGCGCGTGCGGCTCGCGGACGGCGTGCCCCTCTCGTTCGACGAAACCTGGCTGCCTAAAGACCTTGGCGAGAAAGTGATCGGCAACGATCTGGAGACCGAACCGATCTTCGCCCTGCTCGAGCAGAAATACGACACGCCACTCGTGGAAGCCGAGTACCGGCTCGAGGCTACCTGTGCAAACGAGACCGTGGCGCAGGCACTAGGTGTCGAACCTGGCAGTCCGATCTTTCTGATCGAACGCACCTCGTACGGTGCCGGACATCAACCGGTCGATTACGAACAGCTGCATTACCGCGGCGATCAGATCCAGTTCGTGACGCGGCTTGCCCGCCGCGGCAAACGCGGCTGACGCGCGGGAGACTCCGATGGATACGGGCTTCACGCTGTGGCTCTTTGCGGTATCGCTCGGCGCGAGTGCGCTCGGTGGAATGCTCGGCATGGCGAGCGGCATTTTTATCGTGCCGGTTCTGACCATGTTCGGCCATCTCGACATTCACGTGGCGATCGGCGCGAGCATCGTCTCGGTGATCGCCTGCTCGTGTGGCGGCGCAGCGCCGTTCCTGCGCGAGCGTCTGACCAACGTACGGCTCGCGGTAGTGCTGGAGACCGCCACGACCTTGGGTGCACTGTGCGGCGTGCTGCTGGTCGGGATCGTTCCGGTGTTCGCGCTGTTTATATTGTTTGCGCTGGTTCTGCTCGTATCGGCGCGCCAGATGCTGGTACGACGAAGCGATCCGGTCGCCGGCGCTTCGGTTACCTCTTCAATTGACGCTGCAACCGGCGCTGCGGCGACAGCAGGCTGGACGGCTTCCCTTGCGCTCGATTCGAGCTATCCGGATCGTGCACTCGGCCGCGAGGTCGCCTATCGGGTGCAACGTGTGCCACTGGGCATGCTGCTGATGTACGGCGCGGGTTTGATTTCGGCGCTGCTCGGGATCGGCAGCGGTGTGCTGAAAATCCCCGCCATGGATACGGCGTTGCGCCTGCCGATCAAGGTCTCGTCGGCCACTTCCAACTTCATGATCGGCGTGACGGCGGCTGCAAGCGCCGGCGCCTGGTTTCTGCGCGGCGATATCGTCAGCGCGATTGCCGGACCGGTTGCACTCGGCTCAGTAGCGGGAGCGGTACTCGGCGCAAGGGTGCTGATGCGTCTGTCGAACGACAAGCTGCGGCTGATGTTCGTCGCGATCCTGCTTGTGCTTGCGGTACAGATGCTGTTCGAAGCATTCCACGTCAAAGCCGTGAGCGAGCCGGTATGAGCGACCGTTTGCCGGCTTCGGCCACGGCCTCCCCTGCGACCTTCGCCTCGGTGATGACACCGCTCGAGCGCTGGCTCGCCGCATTGCTAAAAGGCGGCACGTGGATAGCGTCTCTCACGATCGCCGCGGGTTTGCTTCTGCTGTTGCCGGATGTGCACACCGCATTGCACCGGTCGGCGCTGCCGCCAGGCATGTCGCTCGTCACTGCCGGCATTGCGCTGTTTATTCTCCTGCCAGTGCTGCGCCTGATCCTGATGCTCGGCGTGTTTCTGCAGCAACGCGACTATCGCTATAGCGCAATTACCGTGCTAGTTCTGCTGATCGTGGCGGCGGGCTGCGCGGTCGGCGCGCATTGGGCGTAGCCGCCGCTTCGGATCAGTTCGTCAGTGGGTCTGGGCGCTGCCTGCCGAAACCGGCAAGCGGGTCTTCGACGGATGGCCAATACCGCCTTCCTGCAGCCAGTAGCCGAGCCCCATGAAAATCGCGCCGCCCGCCAGGTTGCCGAGCGTGACAAAAATTTCGTTGTG
The DNA here is from genome assembly GCF_050435645.1 of Paraburkholderia sp. GAS206C. Classification (NCBI taxonomy): domain Bacteria; kingdom Pseudomonadati; phylum Pseudomonadota; class Betaproteobacteria; order Burkholderiales; family Burkholderiaceae; genus Paraburkholderia; species Paraburkholderia sp. GAS206C. The sequence continues at coordinate 180,401 of NZ_JBNDKR010000004.1, forward strand.
CACAGCACCGGCCAGCGTGATGTTGTCCGGATGCTCACCGATCAGGGCGAGTGCGAACACAAACATATTGGCGACGCTGTGCTCGAAGCCGCTTGCCACGAACGCGAACACGGGCCAGAAAATCAAACCGAGTTTTGCGCCATCGTTATTGGTGCGCGCTGCCATCCAGATAGCGAGGCACACGAGCCAGTTGCACAGCAGGCCCTTGGCGAACAGCGCGAGACCCGGCGCGCTCATCTTCGCGGACACCGCCTTGAAGAAGACTTCCGAGCCATCGGTCAGCAGCACGCCGCCGCCCGCCGCATGCAGAATCGCCGCGAGCACCACCGCACCGATCAGATTGCCGATCCAGCACACCACCCATACCAGCACCATCCCGCCGACACCCGTCTCGCCGCGCAACACAGCAAACGGCATGTACATGGCCGTGCCGGTGAACAGATCCGAGCCGGCGAACACGACGATCGTCAACGCGCAGGCGAACACCGCGCCCATGATCAGATGCACATAAGCCGGATCGACATGCGAGCCGACTGAAAACATCAGGATGTCGCCGAAGCCGATATAGGCCCCGGCCATGGCCGCACCGATCAGAAAAGCGAGCGGCGAGCGCGCGATCGACGACGCCTTGTGCGCGCCGACCTTTGCGAATTTATCGATACTCTCTGCGTACATCACATGTCTCCGCGAATGGGGGATACCCTCCTCAACCGCAGAGGGTGCGTCAAACTGGCGCACATGATAGGACGAGCGAATTCGAGCTCCGTTACGGATGTAACCAGAACGGGCAGGTCTGGCGGGTGGGCCTACTGTGCTCCCGCGGCGACCCGGATTCTGTATCCCTTTTTAGCGCGGCTGCACTAGGACGGGGCAATAGCGGTGGCCGACAAACCTTGCATGCCCATCGCCAGCAGCAAACGCTCTGCGCCGATCCCGAAGCCCGCACCCTCCCGATACGCGCCGCCACCGGCCACCTGTTGTTGCGCGCCGAGTTCGGGACAGCGGATCTCGAAGCCCTCGCCATTCAGGTAGTAGCTCAGGCCCCGCTTCGCAGCGATGTCGAATGCGTAATCGAGTCCCAGCGAATCGAGAAAGCCCGCGCCTATTTCACGGCTGCGCACGAGCGCGCGCTGCGGGTTCGAACACAGGTACTCGAAGCCCAGTTGCACGAATTCGCGGTACCGTCCGGCCTGGGGCCGTTCATAGCGGTAACAGCGAGCCACGTAAAACAGCATGCGTTCCTTGCGGCGTTCGAGCAGTTCCTGACATCGCTCCTGAAAGAGCGCGGTTGCCTCGGGAATCAGGCAACAGGGCCGGCCTTTCTTGTCCGGGAAGGCCCACATCTGGCCAATGATTTCGCTGCCGCCCGCCTTCTGCACGAACGTATCCTGCGACCACAACGCAGGAACGATGGCCTCTTCCGCGCCGGCATCAATGAAGGTAGCTCCGGAAGCGGTTCTCCAGCGCACGGGCTTGCGCCGCTTCTTCACCGACGATAAAACGCGTTCCACGGATCATGGTCATGACTGAACTCCTAAGGATGATGAAATAAAAAAAAGGCGCCATAGGCGCCTTGGTCGTTTTCGCATGAGCGAGGAACTCAGTGGGTTCCAGGCTTCGCTGCTATGAGACGTAACGAACCACGGCGCAACGGACTGCTGCCGTGATGATGGTGCGACCGGAATGGAACGTTACGTGGGCTCATGTACGAGATAGTGACACACGTGTCGCGGTTTGGGAAAGCCCGAGTTGCGCCGACGCTGTCGTCCGGCGCGTCGGACGGTCTGGCTTAGCGTTCCAGATACTCGCGCAGGATTGCGCTCATGCGCCAGCGATGGTCCCGGTCGTGATCGGCGAGCTGCTCGGCCAGACGGTAGACGCCAACCTCATGACCGTCAGTGCGAACTCCGACCCGCTCAAACGACGCGAGCTCGGTGGCTCGCAACTGCTCAATGAGTTTGTGACGCAACGCATTGAATTCCTGGATCGCCTGGTCGCCGTCGCGTGAATGGTAGCCGCGCTCGACCGGCCAGCCGCTGACGTCCATGGGCAGGAGAGTCGGCCGGTCTTCGTTCAGCACGCGCTCGATACGCGGTCCATACAGATCGCTTTCGCAATCTTTCAGATGCCACAGATGCTCGATCAGCGGCGAATTATCCTCGGCAGGCATGCGTACCAGCAGCTCACGCGACATGCCGGCAAACGCCTTTTCCAGAAATACCGGCATCTCGGCAAGCTGATTGAGCAGATGGAGGTGTTGCGTACTGGACATGGGGGCCCCGGAAATCGTTATGTTGTGTGTAGCGCGCCGGCACAGGCGCATCACTTCGTCATGCGTGCCCTTACTGTGTATTCGCTGTCGAGCACCGGATCGAACTCGCCATTCTCGTCGCGCGGCGCATGAAAATCCGCCGACAGCGGCTCGACCGGATAACCGCGGCGCTCCCAGGCATCGAGACCGCCCTTGAGCGCCTGGACATGGTGAATGTTCTTTCGACGCAGCTGCGCGACGATCCGCTTCGCCGTGGCTTCATTCGGGCAGACACAATACACCACGATCGGACGCCCGCGCAGTTTCTCATCGAGTTGCTCTGGCGAATCGAGATCGAGGGCACGCGCGCCCGGTATCCGATACGCTTCCTTCGCCCGCACTTCCGGAGGCCGCGCATCGAAGATAAGCGGTGGCGCGCTTGACTTCATCAGTTCGTCAAGCTGCTCGGGGCTGATGCGAATCTCCGCCAGCCAACGACGAAACTGAAACCGACGCACCCAGCGATAGCCGACAAACAGCACGGCCACCACGGCGAAAACGTCGAACACCGTGGCGCCGTTCTGGCGCACGAGCTGCACGCCTTGCGCGATCCAGTCGTGCAGCGCCGCGCCGCCGACCAGCCAGACACCCGCCCATAACGCCGCGCCCACGATGTCCCAGAACAGGAAAACACGCGCATCGATGCTGGTGGTGCCGAGCAACGGTGCGGCGATCAGGCCGATACCGGGGATGAATTTAGCCAACGCGAGAATCGGCGCGCCGTGGCGCTCCAGGATGTTGCGCGCAAGTCGCACTGCGGCGTCGAACGACAGTGAAAAGCGCACCAGCGAGTTCAGCATCCGTCTGCCACGCAAGCGGCCAGTGGTGAACCACAGGACGTCCGCCAGCACGGTGGCACATACGGCGGCGAAAAACACGCTGGAGTAGGACACTTCGCCGACGGCAGCCATGGTGCCCGCGAGAATCAGCATAGGCGCGGCCGGCACCGGCGCGCCGAGTTGCGTGATCAGCACACTCATGAAAACCACCCACGCGCACAGCGCAGGGGGAATAGCGGTCGGAAGATGCCACACGGTACGGCTCCTGCGGAAAGCGAACGCCCTGAAGAGTGCCGGGAGTGCCAGGCACAGGCGTTTGATATCCGATTCTAATCAAAATCGGCTAACCGCATCGTGCAAGTGCACAAGCCTTTGAGGCGCTAATGGCGCCTCAAAGGCTTAGCGGACCGGCCGCGCCAGCAGATCGTCAAGCAACGCGCCGTACGTCGCCACCAGTTGCCGGTCGTCTGGCAGATAGCGCGCAATCAGGCCGCGCTGCTGTTCGCGGTACCAGGATGCGTGCGCGTCGTGTGTCTCGATCGCCTCCACCACCCGGCGCGCGCCTTCGTCGGCATCGTTGCCTTCGTAGTAGTACCCAAGGTCGCGGCATAGCGAGGCGTTGTGGATCAGCGGGTAACCCTGCCAGCACACTTCAAGGTAAAAGTAGTTCAGCGGATTTTCGAGCTGATGGGAAATGACGATATCGGTGTTTTCGGCCAGAAACACCGGGGTGTCGTGCCGGCCGAGGAATACCGCCTTGTGATCGCGGACGATATCGAGCTGATTCATGAGGGCGATGAAATCGAGGCTTTCCCGCGCGATCTGCTCGGCATTCGTCACCTGCAGCAAGGCGATCCGCTCAGGACACCTGCGATAGGCGAGCTCGGCAATCAACGCCGGGTACAGGCAGAACTTCACTACGTTGATGTTCGGCTCCATCACACTCAGGCGCCGCGCGCCGTCGTGCGGCTGGTACTGACCTGCGTGCAGCAGACCTTCGACGCGCTCATCCAGAAACATCGGACTCCAGACAAACGGCACGACCCGGCCGGACTGCCGGCGCAATACCTCGAAATATGACCGGCTGATATTCGCGACCTGCGGAATGATCCAGATGTCGTCGTAGCGCTGATTGACGAACAGCGTGTCGCCCCACGCCGGCTTGCGGAACAACACCGACTCCATGGCGTGAACATATTCGAAGCCGCAGCAGTACGATACGAGCCGCACGTTGCGTTGCTTCAGGTATTCGGTTTGCGCGGCGTCGACCTGGCCGCCGAGTTCGATCAGCACATCGAGATCGTCTTTCGCCGTCTCGAACGATAGCGTGGGATAGCGGACCTGATCCCACGGCAGCGCAGCGGTAATGGCGACCGCCGTGGTGTTCACGAGCACCACCCGCGCGACCTGCGGACAATGCCGCAGCGCCTCGGCAAGAAACGCGGCATTCTGCTTGATGCCGTTATTCCACAGCGTCTCCGCCTCGTAGTGCAAGCCAATCGTGATGCCAATGCGCAGAGTGCTCATGATGGGATACCCAGATCCTAAGCGGGCGCATAGAGCGCGGCAAGCGCATTGCTGTACGTGCGCACATTGTCGTCGTTCTCGGGATCCAACCCGCGCAGGAACGCGTTTGCTGTCTGGCGGTAAGCACTGAGATGGGTATCGTGCTCGGCGAACGCCCGCTGCAAGGCGTGCCCGCCTTCCAAGCAGTCGAAGTCGTGATAGCGGTATCCACACTCGCCGATCAGATGCGAATTGTGAATCAGTGGATAGCCGCCATACAGTGCCTCGTAGTAGACATAGTTCTGTGCATTTTCCCAGTGATGACTGACCACTACGTCGACATCGCCCGCGACTACCCGGCAAAACGGAAAGCGCCCCTCGAACGAAGTCAAACCGTGCTTCACGATGTCGAGGCTGCGCGCGAAGCCATTGAAGCTCACGTGCTCCTTCAGATGGAACGTGTTGTAAGCCCACACATGTTCGAGCATGTCAGGATTGGAGCGATGCGCCGCCTCGCAGGACAGCAGCGGCACGAAGCTTGTTTTCACCATGCAGATGTTGGGCTCGAAGATGCCCGCGCGCCAGCGCCGCCGTCCTGGCCGATAACCGAAGCTGAGACCCTCAGGCAGGCGCGCCGCTTCGCGCTCGAGCACTAGCGGGCTCCACAGATGAGGCATCACACGCACCGGACAGCGAAACGTACTGGCGTAATATGGCACACAGGTGTTCTCGTACTCGGGCAGCGTCCAGACCTCGTGATACGGCGCAGCTGAAATCAGGAGACCGTGCGGCTGATCGAAGATCATGCGCTCGATGTCGATCACATAGTCGTTGCCCACCCGCATCGAGACGATCTTGCCGCCGCGTTCGCGGAACGCCACCACCCATTCGCGCGCCAGTTGCGCACTCATCTCGATCATCACGTCGAGCGTCGTGGCGGCCTCGTTCATGTCGATGAGCGGCACGGGCGAATCGGCGAGAAAATTCTTCGCATCCTCGGGCCGGCCGTCGCCGCCACCCGCCACGAGGTACGTCGCTTCCACCAACGGCGAGCGCATCAATAGCATCACGAGAAAAATGCAGTTCTGGTAAATGCCGTTTTCCCAGACCGACTGCTCGCCCTTGCGGACGAAGATCGACACGCCGACCCGCAGCTTGCGCGGCAACCCAATTTGAACGGGATCGAGATTCATGAGCGGCTCGCGTGAGGGACAAACGCCGTGTCGCGGCACAGGTGCAGCAGTCGGGCGGCGTACGCGTCGAGGTTCTGCTGGCTGAACGGATTAACGCTTGCGAATACACGCTGCGAGCGGGCCCGGTAATCGTCGAGACTCTCCGCGTGGTCAACCGCGGCGCGCTGCAACTGCGCCGCGCCCTCGCGCGCATCGAAGCCGCGATAGTAATACCCCGCGTCCTTGAGCCACGGCGAGTTGTGCACCAGCGGATAATCGCCGTAGAGCGCGTCGAGGTAGCTGTAATTCTGTTCGTTCTGCCATTGATGCGACACGATGGCATCGGCATGCTGCACCATGAAGCCGACAATATCGTGCCGGCCGTGAAAGGTAGCCTTATGCTGGCGCACAAGATCCAGCGAGTTGGCGAAATACAGCATGGTGGGATGATCTTTCAGGTGCAAGGTGTTGAGCACATGCATCGCCTCCACCATTTTGGCATCCGCGCGATAAGCCTCGTCGCAAACCAGCATTGGAATGCTCGACGTCTTCACCACCGAAATGTTCGGTTCGAAAATTGCCACGCGCAGGCCGCGGCGTTTGGCGCCATCCGCTTCAACGGCTGCCGGCTCATTGTGCATCGTCTCGCGGGCTGCAAAGCCATAGCGCATGCCGAGCGCCTCGACTTCACGCATTCGCTGCCGAACAAACTGAGGATGCCAGATGAACGGCGCCCCGTGCACATCGCAACGATGCAGGAGACGCATCATCGGAGCAAATGCGCTGTCTTTCGGCAGGTGCCAGACCTCGTCGCAGCGATCAGGACGCGGTGCATGAGTGGGTTTCGTAAAGATGGCGGGCTCGGCAAGGCCGACATAAGGCTGGCCGCAGCAGTAGAAGACCACCTTCTTGCCGCGCGCACGCATCAGGTCGAGCCATTCGATATCGAGCGCCCCGCCCATTTCGACGATCACATCTACCTCGTCGCTGGCCTCGTGCGCCCTCATCAGGCGCAGATTGCGTGCTGCCAGGTCCACCTGCGATGGCATCACCCCCTGGTCGCCGACATCGATCAGCACTACCGATTGCACGAACGGCAAGCGCTGAAACAGCTCCGCCAGAAAGATGACGTTCTGCCCCAGGCCGTTCTGCCAGATGTTCTGACCGGTATGGGTAATGACGGAGATGCCGATGCGCATAGTCACATTTAACACATGTTGAAACGGACCCTCACCGTGGGCGAGGATCCGTTGATTCGCTCACCGTGCCGGCGGCGCCCTGGAGAGGCCGGCGCGTCAACGCCGGCGCACGCATCACCAGGAATATCCGACACCGGCGTTGACCAGCACGTGAGCGCCATCCGTTGCGCTGGCTCCCACCTTGACGATGGTGTTTTGCGTAAGCCGCGCACTGGCGCCGATGGCGATGGCACTGTATCCCGCATAGTTACCCACGCCTGCGGCGACCTGGAAGGTCTTGCCCTGTTCCACCTGAGGCAAACCGGCCAGCGCGCCCGCCATGGCGACACCCGAATACGCTGCACGCGCCGTGTCGTTGATATTCTGCTGAACGCCTTGCAGTTGTGCAACGTTTACCGCATCGGTCGGATTGACGCCCGGCGCCACGTTGGTGATGGTCCGCTCATTGCCTGGCGAGCCCACCGATACCGAGTTCGCCTCGCTCGCCACCGAGCCCGCGCCGATCGCCACCGAATTCGGCGCTGACGCTACTGCGTTGGCGCCCACTGCGGACGAACCGGAGCCGGTTGCCTGGGACCCCGAACCCACCGCAACGCTGTTGTTCGAGCTCGCCGTCGAATTGCCGCCGATGGCAACCGACTCCGTACCTGTGGCGCTTGCTGCGCTGCCTGTCGAATTCACGGCGACGTACTTGGAATTCGACGACGACCCTCCTGTTGTCGTGCCTTGCGAGATCTGCGTAACCTGGCCGCCCAGCGTGCCGATTTGCGTTTCGAGTGCAAACAACTGGCTGCCGTTGACCGCGTCGGTGCTGGTCGCGGTAATCGCGCCTGCTGCGATATTGGTCAGAGCAACCGCAGAGGTTGCACCGACACCGCCGAGCGTCACGCTCGTATGCGAAGCGTTGTCGTACAGCACGGCATCGCTTGCTACCGAGGCCACTGCCTGCAACTGGCTTACGTTCACGGCATCGGTCGGCGCGGTGCCGGCGGCGACGCCGGAGAGCTGGCGTGCGCCCGCGGTGCCCGTGAAGTCGACGCTGGTACCACCCGTGTTGGCGCCCACCGTGATGGCGCCGTTGCCCGGCGCGCCGCCTACCTGCTGCACGAGGCCCACGGTGCCGTTCTGGATACCGGTCGAAAGCGCGGTGACGCTGCTGGTGGCGGTGGTGAGGCCGGTAGACAACGACGCGACGTTACTGTTGGTTGTGTTCAGGCCCGTCGACAGCGAAGCAACATTGCTGTTGGTCGTGTTGAGGCCTGTAGACAGGGACGCTACGTTGCTATTGGTCGTGTTCAACCCCGTCGACAGCGAGGCAACGTTGCTGTTTGTGGTAGTGAGTCCGGTAGACAACGACGCGACATTGCTGTTCGTCGTGGTCAGGCCAGTGGACAAGGACACAACGCCGCTCTGTGCCGTGCTCACGCCCGTCGACAGCGAAGTGATGCTCGTCGCGGTCGAGGTGGAGAGCGAACTCAACTGACCGTAGTTCACCGCGTCGGTCGGGTTCACGCCGGCGGCAACGTTGGTCAGCGTCACCGGCGTGGTCGAACCGACACCGCCCAACGTGACCTTGGTATGGCTTGCATCGTCGTACTGGACCGAGTTTGCTACGCCTGTCGACAGCGAGGCTACGTTGCTGTTGGTGGTGGACAGACCCGTCGACAGGGAGTTGATGCCGGTCGAGGTTGAGGTCGAGAGGCTCGCTACGGCACTGTTAGTTGTACTGAGGCCGGTGGACAGCGAGGTAATGCCGGTTGAAGTCGAGCTCGACAGGCTGGCCACGTTGCTGTTCGTCGTGCTGATGCCGGTGGACAACGAACTCAGACCGGTCGAAGTCGACGTGGAAAGACCCGCGACCGTGCTGTTGGTCGTGCTCAGCCCCGTGGACAGCGAACCGACACCCGTCGACAACGATGCAACATTGCTGTTAGTGGTGGACAGGCCCGTCGACAGCGAGGTCACACCACTTTGTGCCGTGCTGATGCCCGTCGAAGTCGAAGTCGACAGCGAAGCCACGCTGCTGTTGGTCGTGCTCAGGCCGGTGGACAGCGAGGTCACACCACTTTGCGCCGTGCTGATGCCTGTCGAGGTCGAAGTCGACAGCGACGCCACGCTGCTGTTGGTCGTGCTCAGGCCGGTGGACAGCGAGGTCACACCACTTTGCGCCGTGCTGATGCCCGTCGAGGTCGAAGTCGACAGCGACGCCACGTTACTGTTGGTCGTGCTCAAACCTGTCGACAGGGAACCCACGCTACTGGTCGTCGAACTCAGCCCGGTCGACAGCGAAGCCACATTGCTGTTGGTCGTGCTCAAGCCCGTGGACAGAGAAGTCACACCACTTTGCGCGGTGCTGATGCCCGTCGAAGTCGAGGTCGACAGCGAAGCCACATTGCTGTTCGTTGTGCTCAAACCCGTGGACAACGAACTCACCGTGCTCCCCACCGAATTCACCTGGCTCGCTACAGAGTAAAGCTCGCTCCCGTTCACCGCGTCGGTACTGGTTGCCGTAATCCGCCCCGCCGCGACGTTCGTGATCTGCCGCTCCGCACCGGATGCGCCGACGCTCACGACGCTGGTGGGCGTCGCGCCAGCAAAACCGCCGAAGGTCGTCGATCCGACCGTCGCGCTGCTGGTAGGGTTCGCGGCGGACGTCACCGAACCGTAGCCCAGTGCGACATCGCCGGGATTATGAGCCACGGCAGCCGGTCCTATTGCAACGCTATTCGTCCCAAGTGCCTGCGAGTCCGCCAGCGTCGAATTGGCATGGAAATACTTGATGCCCTGGCTGTCGATATTGCTCAGCGCTGCATCGACGTTGTTGACCGTGCTGGTCGTACCGTTCGCGTTGTACGTCGTGTACGCGGGCGGGCTGACCGCACCGGTCGACGGGTTATAGGTGGCTCCGCCGCCCAACGCCGACGCCGTGCTGGTACCCAGGGTGTTGACGTTGGTCTGGACGGTGCTCACCCCAGTCGACAAGCTGGCGATGCCGCTGTTCGCAGTCGCGAGCCCGGTCGAGGTCGAAGTCGACAATGCCGTCACGTTGCTGTTCGTCGTGCTCAAACCGGTCGAGAGCGAGCCCACGTTGCTGGTCGTCGTGCTCAAACCGGTCGAGAGCGAGCCCACGCTGCTGGTCGTCGAACTCAGTCCAGTCGACAACGAAGCCACGTTGCTGTTGGTCGTGCTCAAACCTGTCGACAGCGAACCTACGCCGCTTTGCGCGGTGCTGATCCCCGTCGACGTCGAAGTCGACAGCGCCGTCACATTGCTGTTGGTGGTGCTCAACCCGGTCGACAAAGAGGCCACACCGCTTTGCGCCGTGCTGATCCCTGTGGAAGCCGAGGTCGACAAGGTAGTTACATTGCTGTTCGTCGTGCTCAATCCCGTCGACAGACTGGCGTCGCGGCTCACCGCCGTGCTCAGCCCCGTCGACGTCGAAGTCGACAGCGCCGTCACACTGCTGTTGGTGGTGCTCAACCCGGTCGACAACGAGGCCACACCGCTTTGCGCCGTGCTGATCCCCGTGGAAGCCGAGGTCGACAAGGTAGTTACATTGCTGTTCGTAGTGCTTAACCCGGTCGACAGCGAATTCACCCCGCTTTGCGCCGTGCTGATCCCCGTCGACGTCGAAGTGGATAACGAAGCGAGACTGCTCGCCGCCGTGCTCAAACCGGTCGATGTCGAGGTCGACAAACGGGTGATACTGCTCGCCGTGGTACTCATGCCAGTGCTCAACTGCGACACCGTGACCGCATCTTGCGGCGCGGAGCCGTCGGCTACATTCGTGATCCGGCGCAATGCGCTGGCGCTGCCCACCGATACCTCGGAAAGAGGCGCTGCAGTACCCGTCAGATAACCCGTGCCAGTCGGCGCGGCCGTCCCGGTCACGCTGCCTGCGCCGATCGCCACGCTGTTCGCGTAGCTGGCGCTGCTGCCCGTGCCGAGCGCAAGCGACCCGTTGCCAGCGGCGATCGAGTTGTAGCCGATCGCCGACGACGACGTCCCGCTTGAGGTCGCGCCGTCGCCGATCGCAGTTGAATTGTTGCTGCCTGCAGTGGCATACGTCCCGATCGCCGTAGCGCCCGTACCGGTTGCAGTCGATGTCGTGCCGATTGCGGTCGCACTCGCGGCGCTCGCCGTAGCGAATGTGCCGAGCGCCGTGGCCGCCACGCCCGATGCCGTCGCCGCATCGCCGAATGCTGAGGCCTGCGAAGCATTGGCAACCGTACCATTGCCGCCGATGGCGGCAGAGAACGTCGCAGTCGCGCTCGCGCCATTACCGATCGCCACCGCCTGCTGCGCTGCACGGGCACTGTAGCCAACCGCGGTCGCCTGGGTTGCCGAGCCCACCGCGCTCTGCCCCAACGCCACCGACGATGCACCCGCCGCGGTCGCCGACTGTCCCAGGGCAACCCCGCTTGCAGCCGAACTCGTCGCGGCATAGCCGATCGCCACACCGCCCGCCGCCGTCGTCCCCGTGACCGACTGGCCGCCGATAGCAATGGAGTTCTGCCCCTGTGACACGGCCGGCGCTGTAGCGTTGGCGCCGATCGCGACCGATCCCACGCCCGAAGCCGTAGTAAAGCTGCCCGCCGCGGTGGCGTAGCTAGCCGATGATGTGGCGCCTACCCCGAATGCCGTTGCGTTCGCCGCGGTGGCGGACGTGCCGTTATTGCCAATCGCGAGCGTGTTGATCCCGCTGGCGGTGGTCTGGCCGCCGACCGCGGTCGAGTCCTGGCCAGAAGCCGTTGCCTGGGTACCGAGCGCCAACGCATCTCCGAGGTTGGCGGTGGGGTTCGAGGCGTAGGCATTTGAGCCAATCGCAATCGTCGATGCGCCGTTACCGGTCGCCGTGGCGCCCTTGCCCAACGCAATACTTCCGTAAGTTCCCGAACTGGTCGAGGCAGCCGACGCACCCGGCCCTATCGCCACCTGACCCGCGCCCGAGGCGTTGCCCCCGCCAGCCTGGTACTGCGCATGCACGGCGCTGACTCCCAGGCCGGTAGTCAGCAAGACGGCAGTGACAGCTTTCGCAATACCCGATTTATTCGGCTTGCCGCGCGCGGATGAGATTTCCGATGCCGCCACCCACGCACCGAGTGCCTCATTCCAGATACTTCTGTATGACCTGTTCATTTTCGAAACTCTCTCTCAGGTAACGCGCGACACCAACCGGATGCCCTGATATTCAGCAGACAAATTATCCGGACTCAAAGATCAAATCCCGACGCGCATAAAATTGGGATGAGCGGATTCTATGAGCTTCGGTATTGGACGATTGACAAGCAATGCAAATTCAAGCGGCGACATTTGTTAAAAATCGTCAACTCGATACGAGGAAGCTAATCTTCCTATCTTTTAAATCCAAAGGTCCGGGAAATGTCAGCAAGCATCGCGCTAGTTTTGAGACATGCGAACACAATGGAACAGATCGTCCCAAAGCCCCACTACATAGGGCTCTCAGCCAGCCAAATCCTAGAAATATGAATTAGCCGGACTATTAACGACGCGCACCGCAAGGCACTAAATTTCAGGCAGAAGGAATGATATTTTCAGTCAATTCATTCGGCCAGATTCGATAATCATCATATCAATACGGCTCAGATTTCATCAAAAATCATCACCACGACCAGATTAAAAATGAGACAGCACCAACTCAAAAACCAATTTCCTATCTCGCAAATCAGACCAGACACCGTTATGTCTTTTCTGCATTTCTCCATGTTTTCACCATTTAATCCCCATGATTTAACATCATTTAAAACTTAAGCGTCTCCAGCTGTCGATTCTTGACAGTTTTCCGAAACAACCCGCTTTATGCTTGAGTCCATCAAAGCGCCGCCGCGCCCAAACGATGTGCCGGACATGCAGTTCGCAGCGCGCGAATCTGGTTATTGCACTCTGTGTCGAACCGCTCCTTGCCGGTCAATTAACCGACACACGGGCGAGGCATTCGCCTAAGCTCTGCAGGAAGTAGCCCATACAACCCTTGAGGGCCGATTCGAGCTTGCCGCTCACTTTAGAAAGGAATGCCCTGTGGACCGCGTCGGAAGTGCCGCGTTATCCCTGTCGGGCCACGGCGCCGCGAACGAAGCGGCGCCCTCCGGCTCCGACGAAAAACTTGCGCAACGGATTCGCCGAGGCCTGCGGGCGGGCGAGTTCGGCGTTGCGTTCCAGCCGGTTGTGCACGCGCAGAGCCTCAAGCTGCTCAATGTCGAATGCCTGCTGCGCTGGCAGCATCCCGAGTATGGCCTGCTCCTGCCCGAATGCTTCGTGTCGGCCTTCGAAGACAGGGACACCGCGCGCGAGGTCAGCGAATTCATGCTGGAATCGGTGTGCCTGCAACTGGCCGAGATGCGACGGACCGGCCAGGCGTTGCCGGCGGCCGCCATCAATATCCAGCCGTCGCAATTGCTCGATGCAACGCTGGGCAGCACAGTGCGCGCGACAACCCAGCGTCACGGCATCGATCCCACACTCCTCGAGTTCGAACTGGTTGCTACCGAAGACGCGTCGACACTCTTGTCCACGCAGGAATTCACACGCTCGTTGCGGCAACTCGGCGTACGCCTCGCGCTCAACGACTTTGGTTCGGGTTATTCGCCGCTCGCCATGCTGGGCACGGTGCAGATCGACACGGTCAAACTGGCACGCGGATTTCTGACCCGCGTGCCGGCATCGCCGCGTGACTGTGTGGTGATGACCGGTTTGCTCGACATGCTCGACAAGCTCGAGATGCGGGTAGTCGTAGAAGGCGTGGAAAGCGAGGCTCAGCTACGCTGGCTCAGACAACGTCCGAAGGTCTACGTGCAGGGCTATCACGTGGCGCGCCCACAAGCCAGGCTTGCGGATGCGCTCGCGATGAATTGAGCGGCGCGCGCGAAGCAACGCCGCACGCCAGCCAGTTCGGTCAGCTCGATGTGAAGGCGACGTACGGACCCGTGCCGCCACCGGCCGACGCCGTGCCCGTGATCCCATAGTAGACGTGACGTCCGTAGAAGAACGGCATGCCCATGTCGAACACGCTGGTCATGGAAGCGGCCATGTCGTTGAATGCATAGTTCCCCGTAGCAAATAGCGTGTTCGCATTCGCCACGTTGAAATCGACGGTCGCGGTCACGAGATTGGTCCCGGCTATAGAGACGGAACGCGACAGTGTCGTGCTCGGGATGTAGTACTTGAGCGCGCTGCTGCCAATGCTGGAGTCCTGGAAAAACAGGACGCTCGATCCCGAGTCGAAGAAGGCGTTGCTGGTATAGGTGACACCGTTGTACGTCGCGGTAAAGTCTCCGGACAAATCGGTGCCCAGCACGGTCGCGCCGGCTCCCGCCAGCGTGTTGTTGGCCTGCGTGTCGATCCCGAAGACCAGCGTGCCGGTGGACGACACCGCCCCCGTCGAACCGACTGCAGGCATCTCCAGCACCACGCCGTTGTTATCGGCCGCGAAGAACTGCACCGGATTGCCCACCTGTTGCGCGAGCGGCTCGTTGGCCACGCCGCAGCTCGTGCCGCTGCAGGCGTAGTAGGTGCCCGCAGGGCTATTGCTCACGCATTGGCCGCCACAGTCCTGCGGGGCCACACCTACACCGAGAATGCCGTTCGCCCCCAGATCCGTGGGTTGGGCGAGAACCGGCTGCTGCTGGCAAGCGCTCGGCGCGCTAGCCGCCAGCGTCGAATCGGACACCACCTGAATGGGCACGTTCTGGGCCACCTCGCCGGACATCTTGAGGTCGACGTTGCGCACGGTGCCCCATGTATAGCCGCTGCCGAACAACGCGCACTCGGCGATGGTGGCACCCGTCGACGTCTGGGTCTGCGCGTTTAGCGTGTTGAGTGTGCTCGACGGAATCGCCGACGCAAACAGACGCAAGCCGAACGATTCGGTGTCCACCAGCACGTTATCGATCGTCGAGCAGTTAGCGGTTGCGCCGGTGCCCGCCGTGCAGATCGTGACGCTGGCGAGCGGAGAATTTGCCCGATTGAACTGCGTGAACGAAACCACCACGGGAACCGTATTGGCAGCCGTGTTCGCAGTCGGCGTCGCGGTCGGCGTTGCCGAGCTGACGGTGTTCGTCGTGGCCGTCGTACTCGTCGCGGGAGTGGTCGTCGTTGAATTGCTGGTCGTATTGCCGGTCGCCGAAGTCGACGACGAGCCGCCGCCACCGCCGCCGCAGGCGGCAAGGCCAGCCAGCAGCGCCGCGACGAACGCGCGGGCCATGATTTGCTTCATGTTTGTCGTGTTCATTGCAGGTCGTCTGGACTGGTGCCTTGTGGGAGTGCTGCAGGCAGATAGGCCCGGCCCGTGAAATTGCCCATATGTCCGCCGGATTGCACCATCAGGCCGGGCGCCTGCACGGTGGCGGGTCCATGGCCTCCGCCTTGAGCCGCGCGCGCGGCGCTCGCGCCCTGCAGATAGGTTGGAAAGTAGCTGCCGAGCAGGCTGTTGAGCGGCGCCATCTGCGGTCCATGCCAGACGACAGCGAATACGGTGCCGGTTTGTCCGATGTATTCGCGCACGACCGTCCCGCTGGTCAGCGTGGTTTCGTTGACGGTGTACGGCACCGCTGCCGAGCTGACGTGCTGGACCAGGCGAGTCGCCTGGCCCGAACTGCTGGCCGGCCAGGTGGGTGCGCTGCCGAGTTCGGCGTGTGCGGGTATGCCGGCGGCGAGCGCCGTCATGGCGGCTGCCGCGCAAAGCACGCTGGTTTTCATTGGTTCTCCCCGTATGTATTCGTCGCGCGAAGGAGCGTGAATTGACATTCACGGCATCACACAGGGGCAATTATTGTGGGGAGAGCGGGATTTTGATTCGCGGAAAAGAGCCGGAGATAGGGCCCTTTTGCGAGTTTGTCCGGCGAGCCGCGATGCCTTGTCCGTGGCGGCTCAGCGCGGTAATTGTCAAATCCGCGCCGGTGGCGCGCAACAGTATGGCGTCGATGGGCGAACGCCTGCTTTAGCCGCTACGGGTGCGCCTTGGATGCGCCCGCAACGAATCGATTTCGTCGAGCAGATCGAGCACGAGCGCGATGCCCGGCGGATTGATCTCGAGATCGTGCGCGAGGCGGTGGGCGGTGCGCACGCGGCGCAATGCCGTGCCGCTAAAGCGCCACTCTTCAGGGCGCGCGCCTTGCGGCTCGAACGCACCCTCTGCGACCCACAGCGTCACCTCGTCTTGCGAGGCACCGCTCACGCGGCACAACTCGACGAGCGTGAACTCCATCTCTTCATTCACAATCTGACCTTCCAGATAGGTCGTCACGGACTCTTTCATGATGAGCGATCATCCATAAAAATGCGCGCGAGGGTCGAAATTGAACGCCTGCCGCATCACGTCATAGGCGGCTGCGGCACGTTCGGTATCGGCCGGCGGCAAGACGATGTTCAGGACCACGTACAGATCGCCGGGCTGGCTCCCAGGAATGCCTTTACCCTTTAGCCGCAGGCGCCGTCCTCCTTGCGAGCCCTTGGGCACCGTCATTTCGACGGAGCCGTCGGGCGTCGGCACGGTGATCTGTGCACCAAGCGCCGCTTCCCAGGGCGCGACCGGCAAATCGAGCGAGACGTCGCGGCCATCGACGCGAAACCGCGGATGTTCACGAAACGCGATCTCAAGGTACAGGTCGCCCGGCGGACCGCCGCCTATCCCGGGACTGCCCTGCCCGGCAAGCCGCAAATGCTGTCCGGCACGAATGCCCTTGGGAATGGTGACATTCAGCGTGCGCGACTCCAGCGTGACGTGGCCTTGCGGATCGACCACCGGCATCTGCAGCGTGATGCCGCGCTGCGCCCCGTGGTAAGCCTCTTCGAGATCGATCAGTATCTTCGCATGGTGATCCTGGCCGCCCATCGCGGCGGCCGCCCCCTGCCGTTGATGCGCACCGCGCGTGCGGCCAAACATGGCTTCGAAGAAGTCGTCGAGATTAGCTTCGCCGCCCGCCTGATAACCAGCTTCGTCGCCCGCATAACCGCCCGCCTGACTGCCCGCCCCGCGGAACTCGAATCCCTCGTCCCAGTTCGGCGGCGGCTGGAATTCCTGGCCGTTCTGCCACTCGCTGCCCATCCGGTCATAGGCCGCCCGTTTCTCTGGATCCTTGAGCACCTCATACGCCTCGCCGACTTCCTTGAAGCGCTCCTCGCCGTCTGCCTGTTTGCTGACGTCCGGATGATATTTGCGGGCGAGCTTGCGGTAGGCACGCTTGATCTCGTCCTGGGTCGCGCTGCGCTCCACCTCCAGGGTGGCGTAATAGTCCTTGTATTTCATCTGGATAACAGCCCCTTGAAAGTGAGGACGGCTCTGCGTTCAACTGCGGCTGATTTATTACTCTATACGACTCAGGGGAAACGTGTCTGTACCACCTCTGTTTCGGTTCGATCCGCAGCGAATCCTGGAGGCAGGACCGGGCTTTGCTACTCCTTGAGTATCTACACTCGAGGAGCCGATGATGAGCGAAACCAAAGAGCGCAAGCAGCCGAAAGAGACTAAAGAGCCGGGTCTCAAGCATCCGCAACCCGCCAGTCACAGCGACAACGAGAAGAGCAAATTGCCAGAGCGCGATGATGAGTCGCGGAAACAGTCACCGGCCGACCACCCTGGCAAGAAGCCGGGTGAAGGCGAGCCTTCGGTGAGTTGAACGGTTGGTTGGGCTTTGCCGTTTCACGTTGACGTTGGTGTTCTGTCTGCAAGGACCGGCAAAGCGCACGTTAAGGAAAGGGAACGCGTGAGCGCGGGCGCGATGGCCTGCGCTGCGCGGGTTCCGCAGTCTGGACTCTCGCAGTGCTTCGTACTGCTGATTCAACCCGCCTCACTGATGCTCGTGACATAAGCGACATAAGCGGTTTTTCTTCGAAGCTGCGCCGTGATTTGCAAACGCGTATTTGTCGTTTGTCGACGCCCGCGACGCTGACTAGCATCGAGGCTCCACAGTCAGATCAGAGGAGTGTTGCCATGTCCGAGCGTGCCTCGTTCAAGCCGCGGGTCATCGAGCCCGTGGCTATCAATCAGCCCGATGGACTTGGTCTGGCAGTCGAATTGTGGCTGGCGCATCCGGTTGACGGGATCGCTGGTCGTGCCGTTCAGATTCATCTGCGGGGCGATGCGCGCATGGCGCAGGCCGAAGCGTTGCGCGATCTGCTTCATCAATTGGGAACGAACATCGTCGTAGCGTAATGAACAGGGCGCTGAGCGCCGCGCCCCTCGCCCCTCGCCTCACCTTCATCCTGCCTCGCCGTCCCTCGCTCCGCCTTGTCTGGCGGGCTGCACGGGATTATCGGCCGATTCAAAACAGTCATTTCGAGCTATCGATACAAAGATTCGATAGTCGGGGTATACACTGCCTCCATCGACGTTGCAGACACAGCTCACCGCCCCGGTCGCGACGCCATCCTGAACTGAAATTAAAACGTTAATGGAGTCCCATCATGAAGACCAAGATCATTGCTGCTCTGCTGGTTGCTGCTTCCGCTACCCTCGCTGCCCCCGCGTTTGCGAGCGGCTACGGCCCGGCACCGTTCTACCGTCCGACTGTTGGCGCACCTGCTTCGCAACAAGGCCAAAGCGCGCAAACCGTTGCAGCTGAACGTGCCAACGCGAATGACAACAGCTCGTACGGCGGCGTCGCTGAACAAACTTCGCAATCGGGTTCGCGTGAACCGTCGACCGGCGCACGTTCGGTGTTCTTCAGCCATCACTAAGATGGCCGTACCGGTTTAAAGAACGTGCTACAGGCAGTCCATAAATAAATTTCGGAGGTAACACATCATGAAGTCCCTTATTCAAGCTGTTGCTATCGCTGCTGTTCTCGCTACCCCGGTGGCATCGTTTGCGCAATCGAACAGCCAGCCCGTGACGCGAGCACAAGTGCGTGCGGAACTGGTGCAGATCGAGCAGGCAGGCTATTCGCCGGCCCGTGGCCGCGACCCGTACTATCCGGAAGACGTCCAGGCAGCTGAAGCAAAGGTCGCCGCTCAAAATGGTACGGCGCAGGCTGAAACGACGAGTTATGGTCCGAGCGCAAGCGGTACGTCGCAGTCGGGTCAACGCGCTGAGCTAACGGTTAGCCCGTACTCGCCGCCGGTCTACGTTGCGCATTAATCGGGCGGTTGCATGAGATAGAGCCGGGTTGCACCGGCTCACGAATATGAAACAGGCCAGCGTTTGGCGTCCATGTGGGCCTGTTTGCAAAATCATTTCCCCGGACTCCTCCGCTGCCAAATGTCTGGTAGCTTGGCCCAGTGCTTGCGCTGGGCTTTTTTCATGTTCCAGCGCGATCCCGCAAGAATGAGCACGGATGACGCAGAGCTCGCACTATTCGGACCCCGGTTGCGGGACGCGAACTGCCAGAGTTGAAAAGATGTTGGCCAGATCCAGGTAATTCAGCCGGCCCTCGGCGACGTCAACCATGATCTCTTCGAGAGCGGGCGTCCGTTCAACTGAGAACCCTTCTAGAAACAGGTAAACCAGCGCAGACACGAGCGCTGTCCGCTTATTGGCATCGGAGAATGTATGCCCCCTCGCGATCGCTTCGGCGTACAGACCCGCAATCTCGAAAATGTCGTGAAGGCCCTCGTAATGTCGCCGAGATTCTATCCGGCCGAGCGCGCCTTCCAACGCGCCACGATTAGATCCGTGGATACCTGGTTCGTTGCCCAGGATGTAGTCGTGAATCAGCCCAACCAACTCCGGGTCGAGCGTCATCGATTGGCGAGCGCCTGAATCACCTCACGGTGCTGCTCGTATACCTTTTCAACGGCGAGCAATACCGCTTTGCGGCCTTCCACAGTATCCGTCGTTACCGTCACTGTCGGTTCTTGCGTCCGTGCTCGTGCTTTCACTTCGACACCATGGATATTCCCAGTCTTGCCTTTCGGGGTCATGTGGGTTCTCCATTCGATTTGGTTTTGTAAAAAATCTTCGTTCAGGTTTAGCGCTAATTTTACACGCAAGTTTGGGGATTTCCGCAGATCTACAAGCCCCCTTGTTTCGAGACCGCCGAAGTCGGCCAATACACCTCATGCCAGGCGAATCTCTTCCCCAGAGGGTGCGCTAACGCGTTAGGTGCTGCCGGCAGCATGCGCCAATAAAAAGCCAGCCCGAAGGCTGGCTTTTGAACAACGCTCGCATCGGCGAAGCGTCCGCGACAATCAGAGCCTGACTGCCGGCGGCACATACCGGCACTCATAGCGTTTCCTCACCGTACCGTTTTCGTCGACGCTTTCCAGATACACGTCGAACTGCCACAGCCGCGCCATATGCTTGAGCACCTCATCACTGTCGCCAGACAGATGCCGGTTGTCGCTCATGAAATGCCGCAACGTGAGACTGCGGTCGCCGCGTGTATTGACCGACCAGACCTGAATATTCGGCTCGCGGTGATGCATATCGTACTGTCGCGACAGCGCCTGGCGCACATACTGATAGCCGCTGTCATCGTGGATCGCCGAAACTTCCAGCGCGTCGCGCATATCGTCGTCCAGCACAGAGAAGAGCCGCATTTCGCGGATCAGATGCGGTGACAGATACTGCGCCACGAAGCTCTCGTCCTTGAAGTTACGCATCGCGTAGTGCAGCGCCGGCAGCCAGGGGCTTCCGGCCAGTTCCGGGAACCAGCGCCGATCCTCTTCGGTCGGGTTTTCGCAGATGCGGCGAATATCGCTCATCATCGAAAAGCCCAGCGCATACGGATTAATGCCGCTGTAATACGGCTTCGTGACCGGCGGCTGATAGACGACGTTGCTGTGCGAATGGAGGAACTCCATCATGAAGCCGTCTTCCAGCTTGCCCTGGTTGTACAGCGTGTTGAGCAGCGTGTAATGCCAGAACGTCGCCCAGCCTTCGTTCATTACCTGCGTCTGGCGCTGCGGATAGAAATACTGGCCGATCTTGCGCACGATGCGAATGACCTCGCGCTCCCACGGCTCGAGTAACGGTGCATTTTTCTCCGCGAAATACAGCAGATTTTCCTGCGGCTCGGGCGGATAGCGGTCGTCGGTTTCCTCCGGCTCCGGCGTCTGCCTGTTCGGCAGCGTGCGCCACAGCTCGTTTACCTGCGACTGCAGATACGCTTCGCGTTCGCGCCGCGCCGCCGATTCCTTCTGCAACGACAGCTTTTGCGGCCTCTTATACCGGTCCACGCCGTAATTTTGCAGCGCATGGCAGGAGTCGAGCAGTTCCTCCACCCGGTCCATGCCGAACCGCTCCTCGCATTCCGCAATGTAATTCTTCGCGTAAACGAGGTAATCGATGATCGCGTGCGCATCTGTCCACAGCTTGAACAGATAGTTGCCCTTGAAGAACGAGTTATGTCCGTAGGCCGCGTGCGCGATGACGAGAGCCTGCATCGTCATCGTGTTCTCTTCCATCAGATACGCGATGCAGGGGTTTGAATTGATGACGATTTCGTAAGCCAGCCCCATCTGTCCGCGACGGTAGCTTTTTTCGGTGGACAAGAAGTGTTTGCCGAACGACCAGTGCCGGTAGTTCACCGGCATGCCGACGGACGCGTACGCATCCATCATCTGTTCAGCGCTGATGAGTTCGAGCTGGATCGGGTACACGTCCAGCTCATATTGCTCTGCAACACGGGCAATATGGGTGTCGTATTCCTCGATCAGTTCGAAGGTCCAGTCGGACGGGCACGGCAGAGGCCGTCTATCGGCTACGTTCATACGGACTTCCCTTTGCCCCTCTGAGGGCGTTCCGGTGTGTCCCCGTGCAGTTACAGCGTTGTCCAGACCCGCTCCCGCATCAGCAGCCTGCGTTTCGGCCACTGTGGCATCGGCATGCCCGGACTTCTGCTTCGGCACGCCTTTTTTGCGCGCCGGCGGATCGCCGGGCGCCTCATTCCGCAGATGTTTGGTGCTCATGAAGACGCCACCTGCTTTTCAAACAACTCCCGGAAAACAGGGTAGATGTCGGCGGCCGTTTCGACCTTCTTCATCGCCATATGCGGCTGCGACAGCGCGAGTTGCGCATATTCGAGCCACAGGTTCTGCTCTTCGGGCGTTACCTGAATATACGCAAAATAGCGCACCTTCTCGAGAATGTCATCTGAAAGGATCTTACGACACTTGGGCGAATCGTCGGTCCAGTTGTCGCCGTCGGACGCCTGCGCGCCGTAAATGTTCCATTCAGTAGGCGAATAACGCTCCTCCTGGACCTTCTTCATCAGCTCGAGCGCGCTCGATACCACCGTGCCGCCGCTTTCCGTCGAGTGGAAGAACGTATCTTCATCGACCTCTTCGGCACGCGTGTGGTGGCGAATGAACACCACTTCGATGCGTTCGTAATTGCGCTTGAGAAACAGGTACAGCAGGATGAAGAAGCGCTTCGCAAGATCCTTGCGTTGCTCGTCCATTGAACCGGACACATCCATCAGGCAGAACATCACGGCCTGACTCGACGGTTGCGGCTGCTTCACGCGGTTCACGTAACGCAGATCGAACGGGTCGATAAAGGGGATGCGCCAGATGCGTCCACGCAGATGATGGATTTCCTCTTCGAGCGCCTTGATGTCGTCGCGGCGATCTTCGGGGTCAGCCTTCATCTCTTCGAGTTGCCGCTCCATCTCGTGCAACTCATTGACGAGCGGTGCGCCCAGCGCGATGCGCCGGCCGAGCGCGCTGCGCAGCGAACGGACCACGTCGATGTTGTTAGGCGTGCCTTCCGCCGCCCAGCCTGCGCGAATGCTCTTCCAGGTAGGGACCGCCAGCAGATGGGTCTTGACGAGACGCGGCAGTTCGAGATCGTCGAAGAAGTACTGCATGAATTCTTCGCGGCTCAGTTCGAACACGAAGTCGTCCTGACCATCGCCTTCGTTGCTGGCCTGATTGCCGCCGCCACCGCCGCCACCACCCTGGGGACGTGGAATCTTGTCGCCGCGGATATAGTCGGCGTTACCTGGATGCACCATTTCACGCTTGCCGCCGGGGCCATGCCGGAACGACGGTTCGGCAATGTCCTTGCGTGGAATCGTGATGCTCTGGGTGTTCTGGATATCCTTGATACTGCGGTCGCGCACCGCTTCCGAGACGGCACGACGGATATAGCCTTTGACGCGACGCAAGAAGCGCTCGCGGTTTGCAATACTCTTGTTCTTGCCAGCTAACCTGCGGTCGATGATTTGATGAAGCACATCCGGTCTCCCGCTATTTCATTTCGGGTGCGCGAGACGCACGTTGCGTAGCAACGTTATGTCCATGCAACCTGCGCCTCGCAAGGTGCCCGCGCAGTCTCCCTGCGCGGGCGGCACGTGCCAAGTTTCATGAGCAGATCACGATGACTTGCGCACGCGCAGATACCAGTCACACAACAGCCGCACCTGCTTGGGCGTATAGCCCTTTGCGACCATCCGGTTGACGAAGTCTTCGTGCTTGCGCTGTTCCTCTGCCGACCCTTTTGCATTGAACGAAATCACCGGCAACAGTTCCTCCGTATTCGAGAACATCTTCTTCTCGATCACGACGCGCAGCTTCTCATAGCTGATCCACGCCGGATTCTTGCCTGCGTTCGCAGCACGCGCGCGCAGCACGAAGTTGACGATCTCGTTGCGGAAGTCCTTCGGATTGCTAATCCCTGCAGGCTTCTCGATCTTCTCCAGTTCCGCATTCAGCGAGGCACGGTCGAAACTCTCGCCGGTGTCGTGATCGCGGAACTCCTGGTCCTGGATCCAGAAGTCCGCATAAGTCACATAGCGATCGAAAATGTTCTGCCCGTACTCCGAATACGATTCCAGATAAGCGGTCTGAATCTCCTTGCCGATGAACTCTGCGTAGCGCGAGGCCAGTACGTCCTTGATGAAGGACAGGTACTTCTGCTCGGTTTCCGGTGGGAACTGCTCGCGCTCGATCTGCTGTTCGAGCACATACATCAGATGCACCGGATTCGCTGCGACTTCAGTGGTGTCGAAGTTGAACACGCGCGAAAGAATCTTGAACGCGAAGCGCGTCGACACACCCGTCATGCCTTCGTCCACGCCGGCGAAGTCGCGATACTCCTGGTACGACTTGGCCTTCGGATCGGTGTCCTTCAGATTCTCGCCGTCGTAGACCTGCATCTTCGAGAAGAGGCTGGAATTCTCCGGCTCGTGCAGGCGCGTCAATACCGACATCTGCGCCATCATCTTCAGGGTGCCGGGCGCGCACACCGCGCTCGAGAGCGACGAGTTGCGGATCAGCTTCTCGTAGATCTTGATCTCTTCGCCATAGCGCAAGCAATACGGTACCTTTACGACGAAAATCCGGTCGAGCAAGGCCTCATTGTTGCGGTTATTGCGGAACGCCTTCCATTCCGACTCGTTCGAGTGAGCAAGGATCACACCGTCGAACGGGATGGCGCCGAAACCTTCCGTGCCCTTGAAGTTGCCTTCCTGGGTGGCAGTCAGCAACGGGTGCAAGACCTTGATTGGCGCCTTGAACATTTCCACGAATTCGAGCAGGCCCTGATTCGCGAGGCACAGGCCACCGGAGTAGCTGTACGCATCGGCGTCGTCCTGGGCGTATTGCTCGAGCTTGCGGATGTCGACCTTACCCACCAGCGACGAAATATCCTGATTGTTTTCGTCACCCGGCTCGGTCTTGGCGATACCGATCTGCCGCAGGATCGAGGGGTAACGGCGCACGACGCGGAACTTGCGGATGTCGCCGTTATATTCATGCAGCCGTTTGACCGCCCATGGGCTGAGAATGCTCTTTAGATAGCGGCGTGGAATACCGTATTGCTCTTCAAGGATCGGACCGTCTTCGTCGTAGTCGAACAGACCTAGCGGCGACTCGTTGACAGGCGAGCCCTTGATTGCATAGAACGGCACACGCTCCATGAGTTGTTTCAGACGTTCCGCGATCGACGACTTGCCGCCGCCAACCGGGCCAAGCAAATAAAGAATCTGCTTCTTTTCTTCGAGCCCCTGGGCCGAGTGCCGGAAGTACGCAACCACCTGCTCGATCACGTCTTCCATTCCGTAGAACTCACGGAATGCGGGGTATACCTTGATGACCTTGTTCGCGAAGATACGCGACGTGCGCGGATCGTTGCGAGTGTCGATCTGTTCGGGTTCTCCGATTGCCGTCAACATGCGTTCGCCAGCTGTAGCGTACGCGGCGGGATTGTCTTTGCAGAGCGCGAGATACTCCTCGAGCGAGAGCTCATCTTCTCGCGTTTTCTCGAAGCGGGTCGCGAAACTGCTGTAGATATCCATGCTACCTCCTCGCCAAAGTCTAGACCGATGTCGTGCGCGGCGCGCTAATCGGAAACGACATCGCTCGAATTCATCCTAAACCCTTTTAAATTTTTTTTCACGGACTACGTGATGAAAATCGTGCCGTGTTGCCCTACCTACAATCCTCACTTGGAAACGCAGATTCGGTCACCTACAATCTTCGACCACGCTTCGGTCACCGCATCGACCACTGCTTCCGCCACACCCACCAGGATTGCAGACATCTCCACTGCCATGTTGCGCATTGCGTCCTGCACTTCGTCACTACATCTGCGTTACACCGCCAACACACCAGCGCAACACTAAAGCATCGAACCTGCTGCAGTCTACGCGTACAAATTTCATCGTGATGCATGTGTGAAACTTTGCATCTGTCTGCGTTCCTGCTGCCGTTGCGCTACCCGCTATCTGGTCACTTTTCCCCACAACGCGCCGTGCAGCGTTTCCGTGCACATGATTCATGCTGTGTTACATAGTTTGCCTCGCCAATGTGCCGCACGGATTGCTGTTACATGCAGCGCGTCAACCATTCGTCACCGCGGTACGGTTTTCGTTCACAACGAATTGCACCTGTGTGTGCAGCCCTCGACAACCATATGCAATATCCACATCGGCTACATGGTCGGCCGCTGACATAACTGGATGTCGGCGGCGCGTGTTGCCACGTGCATAGGTGTATACGGGGATGGGGAGTGCCTGGATGCGCCCTGGGGTGGCGCCGGCACGGCACGGAATGTGACAGGATCGGCCGCGAGGTGGCCAATGAACGATGCGATACGCGTCAGGTCAGCTCGATCTCGACCTCGCCGAGCCCGTCCAGGTGGCCATGCACGAGGCCGGCACGCTCGACGCGATGGGCGCCGACATAGGAGCCGGTCGTAATGGTCCATTCCGGTTCGATCGTGACGCCCGTAGCGGCGCAATGGTTGACGAACCACACCAGCAATTCGCGCGGATCGCCGACCGGATTGCCGGACGCTTCCGGCACCAGCGACTTGCCGTCGAAGGTCAGTTCCAGCTCGGGCGAGACGAAATCGAAGGTGCGCGCGAAGCCCGGATACGCCACGGGATGTCCTGTCACGAGCGCGCCATTGTTTTGCCCATCGGCCAGTTGCGCGAGCGGGGCAATATCCGGCCACTCGCTAAAGCGGCTATCGACGATTTCGATGGCCGGCAGCACTGCGCCGACCCGCGCAAGCACCTCGTCGCGCGCGTAGGCCTCGCGGCGCGGCGCGATGGACTCGCTGAAGCGAAAAGCGATCTCCAGTTCCAGTAACACGCGGAAAAAACCACTGTGGGCGATGCGGGCGGGCGACTCGAGCACGAGCGAAGCGGGAATCGGAGCACCCGACGCCGCTCCGCCCGGTGCCTTCGCCCCGATTTTCCAGGCGCCGGTGGATTGCCCCAGGCCGGCGATCACGGCCTGCTGGATCGCATAGGCTGTGGCCGCGTCAGGCGGCAGGCTGTCCGGCGGCGGGGCATCGATCAGGCGGTGCTGCCTGCGCGCCTGAACGAGGCGTTGCGCGAGGTCGTGTGGCGTCATGTCGGTCCTTTCTGGCTGGCGCATTGAATGGAATAGGCAGTCGCGCCCGTCAATGTACCGGAACACAAGTCGAACCGGGTCGCTTAGTACGCTGACAATGAAAAAAGAGCACGGTTGCGCACACAACCGTGCTCTTACTGTCCATTTGCTGGGCCTTTGCCCCTTAGAACGTTTCCCAGTCCTTGTCGCTACCGGCTGCTGCAGCCAGCGCAGGCGCTCTGGCTGCCGCCGGTGCTCGCGCTGCCGCCGGGGTTGAGGTAACCGCAGGCGCGGGTGCCGCCAGGGCCACGGCAGCCTTCGGGGAGCTCGAGGCCATCGCCGGGGCCGGCGCAGCCACGGACGCACGTGCCCGGCCGCCTGCAACCGCCTTCCGGACCGCCACCGGCTTCGGCACGGCCCGGCGCGAGGCCGGCTGGACTGCTGGCGCCTTGAAACCGCTCTCTTCAACCTGGAACACAGCGACGGCCGTACGCAGCTTGCCGGCCTGATCTTCGAGCGATTGAGCCGCCGCAGCCGCCTCCTCCACCAGCGCCGCGTTTTGCTGCGTCACTTCGTCCATTTGCGTGACGGCACGCGCAACCTGCTCGATACCGCTGCTCTGCTCTTCGGAAGCGGCCGCAATTTCGCCCATGATGTCCGTGACGCGCTGCACCGCGCCAATGATCTCGGTCATCGTGCGGCCGGCCTGATCGACCAGCGCCGAGCCCGAACGCACGCGCTCCACGGAGTTGTCGATCAGTTCCTTGATTTCCTTCGCGGCCGCCGACGAGCGCTGCGCCAGATTGCGCACCTCGCCCGCCACCACCGCAAAGCCACGCCCCTGCTCGCCGGCGCGGGCGGCCTCGACCGCGGCGTTGAGCGCCAGAATGTTGGTCTGGAAGGCAATGCCCTCGATGATGGAAATAATGTCGGCGATCTTGTTCGAGCTCTGGTTGATGTCGCCCATCGTCCCGACCACCTGCCCGACCACCGCACTGCCCTTATTGGCGATCTCCGAGGCGTTCGCTGCCAGCGAACTCGCCTGGCGGGCGTTATCGGCGTTCTGCTTCACCGTGCTGGTGAGCTGATCCATGCTCGATGCGGTTTCCTGCAGCGCCGAGGCCTGTTCCTCCGTGCGCGAGGACAGATCGAGGTTGCCCGCGGCGATCTGGCGCGTGGCCGTCGCGATCGACTCGCTGCCGCCGCGCACCGAGCGGACCGTCTCGGTAAGGCTGCGCTGCATCCGCGCGACGCCTTCGAGCAGTTGCCCCATTTCATCGCGCGACGCCACGACCACCGGACGGCGCAGGTCGCCTGCAGCGATCGCGTCAAAATGACCGAGTGCCTCGGCAAGCGGGCGGCCGATCGCACGGCTCAACGTCAGATACGAAAATAGCGCCGCCAGCAGACCGGCGATCACCGCGCCGATGCTGACGATGCGAAACATGACAAAGGTGCTCTGGGCGGCGTCGAAGCCTTGCTGGGCCTGGGTGAACTGCAGCTTGCGCAGGGCGTCGTCGGCGACGGCAAGCTGGTTGTATTTGACTTGCAGGTCCTTCGCGCCGGCCACGACCTTCGACTGGTCGGTCCCCGCCACGATCGCGGCAAACGCGTCCATTGACTGATGCAGCGTTTCGCGCTTCGCCGAGACTTCCTGCGCCTCGCGGTCTTCTTCCGCACCGCGCGGCAGATCGGAATATTTCTTCCACCAGGCGTCGGACGTGGTGCGCATCTCCCGCGCCCGCGCTATCGTGGCCGCCACTTCTGGCGTTCCGAACAGGAAGGCGGCCCGGTCGAGCGCCAGCCGTTCGCGCGCCGCATAAAGTTCGGCGTTGCCGATATCGACTGCGCTCGGCATCTGGTTAGCGAAAGTCTCGTGATCGGCGTCGTTGGCGCGGCTCATGCCTGTCAGACCAAGGACGCCGATGATCACCAGCAATGCGGCCAGAAATGCCATCGTCAGGCCGATACGCGCCTTGATGGTGATGCCCTTGTTCAACATGCCTGTTCCCTGTGACGTAACGAAGATGAGGGGGCGTCGGCGGCACCATGTATTCCGCCTTCGCCTGTCCGGCGCCTTCTGGAAACGGCGCTCTACTCTCCGTTTACGGCACCTGGGCCCCAGACTTAAAATATTTATATGGTCTGAAGAATTTGGCGAGCGGGATTTGTATGAATTACAAAATGTCAGAGACGGCCGACAGTGCAGCCTGAATCATCAGGCCGTCACACCGTCACGTCCCGCACCGGCGCCAGCGCCTTCCCAGGCCGCGGTCGATTCGCGCAAGATCAGCCGCGGCGCCAACACCCTCCGGCGCGCCGGAGAATCCTCGGCACCGGCCGCAGTGCCAGTAATGCGCTCGATCAGCGTTTGCGCCGCCATTTCGCCGAGCGCGCGCACGGACTGTCCCACCGTCGAGAGCGCGGGATAGGTGAAGCGGCCCAGCTCGATATCGTCGAAGCCGATGATCGAGCAATCGTGCGGCACGTTGATGCCGCGCTCCGCGGCGGCGCGCAAGGCGCCGATGCCCATCATGTCGTTGCCGGCGAAAATCGCGGTCGGCTGCACCGTGTCGAACAACTGGCTCGACGCGCGATAGCCGCCGGTGCCCGAAAAATCGCTTTCGACAATCGCGCCCGGCGCGATGTCGATGCCGCGTTCGGCCATCGCGCGGATGAAACCGTGCACGCGCATTGCGCTGACAGCCGTGGCAACCGGGCCGGTGATGCAACCGATCTTCACATGCCCGAGTTCGAGCAGATGGCGCGTCGCCAGATAGGCGCCCTTTTCGTGGTCGATCT
Organism: Paraburkholderia sp. GAS206C; assembly: GCF_050435645.1. Classification (NCBI taxonomy): domain Bacteria; kingdom Pseudomonadati; phylum Pseudomonadota; class Betaproteobacteria; order Burkholderiales; family Burkholderiaceae; genus Paraburkholderia; species Paraburkholderia sp. GAS206C. The sequence continues at coordinate 209,907 of NZ_JBNDKR010000004.1, forward strand.
GCACCAGGTCCGCGGTGAGGCCCTCGATATTGCGGTCCACCACCACCAGCGGCTCGCGCGCATCGGCGAGCGCCTGCGCGAGCACAGCGTCGTCGCCGGCCGAGGCCACGATCAGTCCATCGATACGTTTTTCCTGCAGCACCCGCAAATAGTTACGCTGCTTGGCGGGATCGTCGTCCGAGTTGCAGAAGAACACGCAGTAGCCGTTGCGCGAACAACCGTCTTCGATGCCGCGCGCCAGTTCCGCGAAGTAGGGATTCGTGCTGTTGGGCACCACCAGACCGATCGTCGCAGTGGCGCGCGCCTTCAGTGACCGGGCGACTGCCGAGGGCACATAGTGGAGTTGCCGGATCGCATGTTCGACTTTTGCGCGCACATCGGCCGACACGGGACGCGAGTTGTTCACGACGTGTGAAACCGTCGTGAACGACACGCCTGCCACGGCCGCTACATCCTTGATGGTCGCCATAACCTGTTGCTCTCCTGCCTGTTTTTCCCGCCGGCCGTGCGACCTGCACCGCGCCGGGCGTTTGCCTCAATAACCGATCAACCTGCCGCGCTCACCACCCTAGGCACGCTTGCGCCGGCTCCGATACGTATCCAGCACAACCGCCACGACGATCACCGCGCCGGTGATGATGCGTTTGGTCGGCTCGTTCGCGCCGATCTGCGCAAGCCCCGCCGCCAGCACCGAGATGATCAACACACCGAAGAATGTGCTGATCACCGAACCCCGGCCACCCATCAGGCTCGTACCGCCAATCACAACTGCGGCGATCACCTGCAGCTCGATGCCGTCGCCCGCATTCGGATCGGCGGCTTCGAGCCGGGAAATCTGGAACAGCGCCGCGAGTCCCGACAACGCGCCCATCAGCGCAAACACGATCACCTTGTAAGGGCGCGGATTGACGCCCGCCAGCCTGACTGCTTCCTCATTCGTACCGATGCCCACCAGATAGCGACCGAACACCGTGCGCGTAAGCACCAGATGCGCGATCACCATCACCGCCACCGCAATCAGGAAGGCCGGCGAAATGCCGAACGCGATCGGATTGGACAGCACGTCGAAGGCGTCGCCGATATAGGCGGTGCGCGAGTTCGTCATCTGGTAAGCAACACCGCGTGCCGCTTCGAGCACACCCAGCGAAACGATGAACGACGGAATCCGCCAGCCCACGGTTATTGCACCCGTCAACGTACCGGTCAGCGCCGCGGCTGCCACGCCGAGCAAGGCTGCCGGCAACGGCGGCCAGTGCCATTTCAGCGCCACCACGCTCACTACCGAGGCGCCCAGCGCCAGCACCGAGCCGACCGACAGGTCGATGCCGGCGATGATCAGCACGAACGTCATGCCGACCGCCATCACCACCAGGTCCGGAATCTGGTTGGCGATCGTGCTGAACGTGTCGTACGTCAGAAAGTGCGAACTGAGCACCGAAAACAGCACGATCATCGCCAGCAAGGCGCCCGCCAGCCCCAGGTAATTCGAAAAGCCGAGACGCGTGCCCGCCGGCTTGCCGCTCGCGAGCGGGGCGGACCCGTCGGTCGCGGAAGGCTTTGCCGACGTGCCTGACGCGCCGCCCTGGTTGCCGCCCGGAGGTGCCGGTCGATTCGTCATGACACACTCCCTGCTGCCTTGCCGCGCGTGAGCCCGTCCACTTTGAGCAACGGCGCGCCGATCTTGCGCACGCCCAGAGCTTCGGCTTCAGTGCGCTTCGCGGACGCATACGGCGTGCCGGCGAGGCGCATCGAGCCCGTGGCCGGCAGCACGAGGCCGCCGATGATCGTCGACGACGTGCTCTTACCTGCGCCGTTTTCGCCCGTAAGCGCCAATGCCTCGCCGGCGTGCAGTGTGAGTGCAACATTGGCGAGTACGGGCTCGGCGTAGGTCTTGCCGGTTCCCGTCACAGACAGTACGGCGGGCAGTGCATCGTGGGCAGTCAATTCCATCGCGATCCTGGTTCCGGGGTTGCCTGACGGGACTTCAGACGACAACAGCCGGCTGGAGCCCGCGTTGGGCAACCACGTGTCATGCCGGCTCAAGGCAGGTACTGCGCTGGACTGGCCAACGTTCCCCGACCCGCCGCGACCGCCGACATGACGCTTATCTCTGGAATAACGGCGGCGGCGCGGCTTTCTTGAGCGTTTATTGAATTGATGTAAACCAGCGTCCGAACTGTCCGGCGGACTCGCGCCGAGCCGCGGCGCACTGTCCGCTGAGCCGCTCCTGCTGACGGCTTACTTCGTCACCAGATCGACCGGCGTCTCAACCACCCCGGACAATTCGGATTGCTTCTTGTGCTCGCTCAAGGCCTTGAGCGCGGTGTCGATGCCGAACACGGCCTGCTTGGCCGCGTACTGATCGGCGGTGGCAAGCACACGGCCGTCCTTCAACATTGGCCTGATGGCATCGATATCGTCGTAGCCGACCACGTACACCTTGCCCTGCTTGCCGGCCGCGCGCACGGCCGAGACCGCGCCGATCGCCATGTTGTCGTTACCGCACAGCAGTGCCTTGATGTTCGGATACTCATTGAGCATGGCCGACGCCACCGCGTTGCCCTTGTCGATTTCCCACTCGCCAGACTGCACCGAGTCGATCTTCGCGCCCACCTTCTGCATCGCCGCCTTGAAGCCCGCTGTGCGTTGCTGCGCGTTGGTGGTGGTCGAAACGCCTTCGACGATGCCCACTTCATCTCCAGACTTCAGCTTCTGCGCCAGATAGTCGCCGACCTTCTGCGCGCCCTTGGCGTTGTCGGGACCGACGAACGGCACATTCAGATCCTTCGACTTGAGCACGTCCGGGTCGAGCCGGTTGTCGATATTCACCACGATGATGCCCGCGTCTACCGCTTTCTTGACCACCGGCACCAGCGCCTTCGAATCGGCCGGCGCCAGCACGATCGCATCGACCTTCGACACGATCATCTGCTCGACGATCTGGATCTGTGCTGTCGTATCCGTTTCGTTCTTGATCCCGTTGGTGATCAGATCGAATTCGCCAGGATTGTGCTTCTGATAGTCTTTCGCGCCGTTTTCCATGGTGAGGAAGAACTCATTGGCGAGCGATTTCATGACGAGCGCCACTTTGGGCTTCCTGGCAGCCTGCGCATGAGCAGACGAAAAAGGCAGCGCAACGGAAGCGGTCAGAACGACAGCGGCCGCCAGGACGCGGCGGCGAATGCGTTGATTCATGCAAATCTCCAGGATTTATGGGCTCGCGACGAGCCGCGTTTTTAGCTACACGCAAACGTTTGCGAGGCTCATTTTCAGCGGGGTTGCCGTATGGTGTCAACGGATTGCGGTATTGCGCCGCAAAGTTGTGCCGTCGTTGTCGCAATGACTAAAACTAAACATCCGCCGCGCATCGCATCCGGGGAGGTCTTCAGAGTCTGGTTTCGCATGAGTTTCCCGCTCAGTCCACGCGTGCTGGTGACCCATCGCCCACATTCTGTGGGCGGTGGGTCGTCTATGCTGGACTGATATTGCATGCGATGCAAGCGTTAGCGGCACGCTCCGGCACACCGCTCGACGTTAAAGCCAGCCAGCCTTGCGGAAGCGCCACCACAGGAACATGTCGACGGTGAACATCACGGCGATGCAGATTGGATAACCGTACTTGTAATGCAACTCCGGGATGCTCTGGAAGTTCATGCCGTAAATGCCGGCAATCATCGTGGGCACCGCGAACAGGGCGGCAAAGGAGCCGAGACGCTTGGTGATCTCGCTCTCTGCGAGCGAGATCATGCCGAGATTCACCTGGATCGCGGTCACGACCATCTCGCGGCGCCCGTCGACGATCCGCACGGTCCGCTCGAGATGGTCGTAGATGTCGCGAAAGTACGCCTCCATTCCCGAGCATATCTGTGGAACGCGGCCGCCGGCCAGTTTGCTGATGGCTTCCTGCAACGGCGCCACATGATGCTGCAGACTCACGAGACGGCGTTTGAGCGAATACAGATCCGCGATGATCGCGCGCGATGCGGCGACGTCGTTCTTTTCGAAGATCCGGTCTTCGACCTCTTCGATTTCGGCGCCGAGTTCCTCGAGAATCGGGAAATAGCGGTCGACAATATCGTCGGCCAGCGCGTACAGCACGAAACCGGAGCCTTCCCGGAGCAGTTCCGGTTCGCGCTCGCAACGCGCGCGGACGTCGCTAAAACCGAAGCGGGTCCGGTTGCGCACCGAGAGCACGTAATTCGATCCCACGAATACATCGACCTCGCCGATCAACAGTTCGTGGTCGTCATCCATCTCCACCGTATGCATGACGGCGAAGAGCGACTCGCCGTACTCCTCGATTTTCGGCCGCTGATGACCCAGCAAGGCATCCTCGATTGCGAGATCGTGCAGACCGAACTCCTCTTTCATCACGGCAAGTTCGTCGGGGGAGGCGTCTTTGAGGGCAACCCAGACGAAGCATTCGGGCCGCGCGACATAGTCGCTGATGTCTTCAATCGGAATATCGGCGAGCTTGCGGCCATCCTGGTAGGCCGCGCAATTGATCAGCATGATGTCGATTACCTTGGGAACAGCGGCAGGCTGCGGCGCCGACGCGGCGCTTCACAAGGAAAGTGGCAAACCTGCGCGACTGAATGGGTGATTGGCAGCCGCCATGTTAGCCGTTTTGGCGCTCACGCATGTAAGCGAGTTGTCACCGCAGCGTGGAGCTATCGTAGGGTCACTGGTAGGGTTATTGCGCGACCCGGCGAAGCCCGATGCGGTGGTCGGCGTCGAAGGTGACCGAGGCGCGGTTGGTGTAGCGGGTATCCGCGGTCACGATGAAGCGCAGTTCGACGACCGGATCGAACTGGGTCGACACGGCAATCTTGTGGACGCCGGGGCTCAGATAGAAGACGACATGCTCGCCGTTCAGCAGGTCGGTGACCTGCTCGCCGTCCACGTAGACGAGAGCATCGCGAAAGCGCACGACGAGGTCGCGCGAGCGCTCGCGCCGTACGTCGACTGCGACAAGACCCTGGGTGGCCTCGGTGTAGCCAGATTTGACGATGCGGGATGCGGGGACCGGTTTGAAGGCCACGGGCTCGGCGGGTTCGGAGGCGCATGCGGCGAGCAAGGTCACAAGCATCAGGGCAAGACCTGCGGCTCGCCAGGTGACCAGCGGGTGCTTTGACATGATGCGTCTCCCCTTTTTTTGTCGCTGTGGCGTGTGGTGAATGCCGTTGTTTCCTCATCATAACAACGTGCCGCCATTCCGCCAGCCTGGCCGAACGGCCGATCTCGCGCCCTCTTGCGCGCCATCCGCTTCTTGTTCATGATCGTGCCATACGGGTGATTTATCGCCACACGAACCCCACGCGTCCGGGATCTCGATCAAGGAGACTTCAATGTGGTATTTCAGCTGGATTCTCGGTATCGGCGTGGCGCTGGGCTTTGGGATCATCAACGTAATGTGGCTCGAAGCCAACGGCACGTTCAGCCGCGACGCAGTGCCAGGCGACCCGCTTGCCGCGCCCGCTGACACCTCGACCACGGACAAGCGTTAGTGGCGTATCTGGTTTTCATCTGCGGACATGCGGGCACCGGCAAGACGACACTTGCCAGACGCCTGATCGCACCGTTGATGCGCGCGGCTGGCAGCGCCTTCTGCCTGCTGGACAAAGACACGCTATACGGCGTCTATAGTTCTGCCGCAATGAGCCTGCTCACCCAGGACCCCAACGACCGCGACAGCCCCCTCTTCCTGCAACATTTGCGCGACCCGGAATACCGCGGATTGATCGACACCGCGCGGGACAATCTCGAACTCGGCATCAACGCACTCGTCATCGCTCCGCTGTCACGCGAAATTCGCGAGCGCAAACTGTTCGATCGCGCCTGGCTCGGAGTTGGGGAGGATGTCGAGATTCGCGTGGTCTGGGTGCACACGGAGGAAGAGACCGCGCGTCAGCGAATCCTCGAGCGCGGCGATCCGAACGATGCCTACAAACTCGCGCATTGGGACGAATACCGGCAACGCCGTTTCATCCCGAGTGGCGAGAGTTGCGTAGGCCTGCTCATGTTTGATGCTACTGCGCCGGGCGTAGCGGATTACGACGCGCTGATCGAACGGATTCTGCGCGGATAGCACCGCACGTCACCTCATTCAAGCGCAGATGGAACTAATGAAAAAGGAAAGCGCCCCCAGGTGAACTGGGGGCGCCCTCACCGGCCTTCTGTGCGGCCTTTGCATCCTGAGCTTGCTATCTACTGCCTCTACTGCTCACGGCCCTCGGATGGCCTATGACCTTTCGCCTCAAACCGTCGCCGTTGCGTCGAGCGACTGCCCTTCGTACAGTTGACCAAAGCGGTTAGACAGGAAGTCGCGCAGCGACACCTGCTCCTGACGCACAAACCCGCTTTGCGGCAGCTTCTTTTCGCGGAACAGATCAAGCACTGCGCACATCGCGCCCGCCGTGGTGATCTGGATCGCGCTCATCGGCACGCCGCAAACCGTCTTCGCGAAGATCTTGCGGGTGAACACTTCTTCGACCAGTTGACCATTGCGCATGCCTGTCACCGTGATGAAGACCAGCACGACGTCTTGTGCCGTCGACGGCACCGAACGGCGCATGATCGACTTCAGCGTGTCGCGGTCGCTTGCGAGGCGCAGGTCTTCGAGCAGGAACTTCATCAGTTCGCGGTGCCCCGGATAGCGGACCGACTTGTAGTCGAGCATTTCCACGCGGCCGGCCAGCGTTTCGCACAACGTACCGAGACCGCCGGACGTATTGAAGGCTTCGTATTCGGTGCCGTCGAGCGAGAAGTGCTCGAGGCCTTCGAGCGGCTGCACCCATTGCGTGCGGCTGTCGCGGATCGCTTCGCACGGCTGGCAGTACTCGTTGATCAGACCGTCCACGCTCCACGTCAGGTTGTACTTCAACGCATTGGTCGGGAATTCCGGCAGCGCACCGACGCGCATCTTGACGTCGCGAATTTCCGTGAAGCGGTTCGCCAGTTCATGCGCGGCGATGCCGATAAAACCAGGGGCGAGGCCGCATTGCGGCATGAAAGCGTGGTCGGACTCGTCGGCGATCGCGCGGATCGCGGTGGTGGCGCGCACGTCTTCGGTCAGATCGAAGTAATGGACGCCGGCACCCTTGGCGGCCGTGGCAACGTTTACGGCGAGGTAGTACGGCAGTGCGTTGATCAGCGCGTCGAAGCCTTGCACGGCGGCGCGCAGCGCTGCGGCGTCGGCCGAATCGACACGGCGGGTCGGGATACCCTGCTCGGCGAGCTTGTCGAGCGCCTGCTGATCGCGGTCGAACGCGACGACTTCGTAGTCGCCGGTTTCACGCAGCATATGGGCAATGGTGTGGCCGATCAAACCCGCGCCAACGATGGCAACTTTCATGCGCTTCTCCTTGTTCTGTGTATGCTGTTACCAGCTTCGAAAGTGCGCCGCGCCTGGCGTTGCGCCCGGCGGGCTGAACCCTTGCGACACAGTTTAGGGAGAAGCAAAAACAGTTTATAGACTCAAAGTGCTGCGCTATGACCAGCTATTTCGACGAATTGACGATTGAATACGTCAAATTGACCAGAATACGTAAAAACGGTGTAAACGCGCCGCCCTGACTCACCCGCCAATCATCCCGCGATCGATCTTGCGCGCCAGAATAATCGACGTCGTCGTGCGCTCCACACCTTCGAGCGCGCCGATCTGATCGAGCAGATCGTTGAGCCTGTCCGGCGAATCCGCGCGCAGCCACGCCACATAGTCGAACTCGCCGCTCACCGCGCACAGCAGCTGCACCTCCGGCATCTTGCCGAGGCGTTTCTGCACATCCGGCCCGTGCCTCGGCGCGATGATGATGCCCACATACGCGTAAATGCTCGCGTCGAGTACATCCTGGCCAAGCCGCACGCTATAGCCCGCAATCACGTTGGTGCGTTCGAGCCGCGCAATCCGCGCGATCACGGTGGTGCGCGCCACGCCGAGCTGGCGCGCGAGGTCCGCGACGCTTTCGCGTGCGTTGGCCTGCAGCAGCGCAACGAGGTTACGGTCGAGGTCGTCGAGTTGGTCGAGGCGCGGAGGTCTCATCGATGGCAGTCTTGTTTAAAAGCGTTGAATGGCATGCAGCGGATTATCGCCGCTTACAAGCCCAACCGTTCCATCACAAAGTCAATAAAGCTCGTCAGCTTCGGTGTCGCGCGCCGGTCACGCGGATAAAGCAGATGCACAGGCATGCCCGGCGGCAAATAATCTTCGAGCACCGAAACCAGTTCGCCGCTGGCAATCTCCTTCGCCAGCAGCACTTCCGGCTGCAATACCAGACCGAAGCCGCGCAACGCCGCCACCTTGAGCGCCTGGCCGTTGTTGGCGCGAAACCTTCCCGCTCGCAACGGATTCTCGCCCTCCGCCTCCCCATTCCAGCGCCATGCGCCGTCGCGTCCCCAGTCCAGAAAACCAAGACATTCGTGCTGGGCGAGATCGGCCGGCGTGCGCGGCGTGCCCGCCCGCGCGAGATACTCCGGCGAGGCGCACGCCCGCATCCGGTAAGGCTTCAATGGCCTCGCCACAAAGCTCGAATCTGCTAGAGGCCCAATCCGCACCGCGGCATCGAAACTCTCTTCAACGAGGTCAGTCAGCCGGTTCGACAGGTCGAGTTCGAGACTGACGTCGGGCCATGACGTGAGATAGTCGGTCATCGCCGGCGCGAACACTTCCACGCCGTAAGTGAGCGGCACCGTGACCTTCAGGACGCCGCGCGGCGTCGCCGTCATGGCCTCGGCGAGCGACTCGGCATCCTTCACATCCGCGAGAATGCGCCGACACTGCTCGTAATATTGACGACCAATCTCCGTCAGACTTTGACGACGTGTGGTCCGCGTGAGAAGCCGGGCGGCCAGCCGTGTCTCGAGCGAGCGGATATGCTTGCCGACCATCGCCGACGAAATCTCGTAACGCTCGGCTGCCGCCGTCAGGCTGCCCGCCTCGACCACGGCCACGAAGATCTCCATGCTGACGAATTTGTCCACCCGCTATTTCCTGTTGGTTTCGGTTGTAAGCGTTTGTCGCAACGTAGTCGCATTGTAGGGATATCGTGATACTAATAGCGAGCTTGGCAAAGCGGGCATTCCGACCGGCTCATCATCAAGACGCCCTATGCTTGACCCGCGCCTCGTCCGCGCACTGTCCGCGCTGTAACCGAATACGAACGAACATCAGGAGTTTCGATGAAAAAAGCACTGGTAATCCTGGCTTCCGCGCTCGCCATGAGCGGCGCCTTCGCACAGACCGCAGCACCGGCCTCGGCACCTGCCGCGGCGGCCGCATCAGCGGGCAAGCACGAGCGCAACGTCGAAGATCGCATCGCGTACCTGCACTCGCAGCTCAAGATCACGCCAGCGCAGGACCCGCAGTGGAGCGCGTTTGCCGATGTAATGCGCAGCAACGCGCAAACCATGGGTGATCTGTTCAAGCAGCGTCAGCAGGCGGGCGCCCAGTCGGCTATCGACGACATGAAGCAATACGCGGCAATCGCTCAGGCACACGCCGACGGCATGAAGAAGCTGGTCGACGCGTTCGAACCGCTGTACAACAGCCTCTCGCCGGATCAGAAGAAACTGGCGGATCAGACTTTCCATCAATCGCCGGGCGGCGGCAAGAAGCATAAGTAAAGCTTCGCTGTAGCGGTCCAGAGAAAGCCTGCCCTGAACGGCAGGCTTTCTGTTTTATGCTTCTGGCATCATTCGGCTTTGCGCTCGCCACAAGCGGGCTTTCGAGCCGTACGTGAGCGCGATGTGCGACCTGCAGCAAGCCAGGCCCGGCGGTCCGCACACGGCTTTAACCGCTGTCATCCAGCGTCTTACCTTTTTGGCAACCTGCTTCATGATCGAACTCAAGAACCTCGACCTGCGCTCCGATGCGGCCGCTCAACGTGTCGTCAAGGACGAAACCGTCTCCGTCGAATTTGCCGCGGGCGATGGCGAACTGATGAGCCTCGAAGGCCCGAACCGCTATGTGCGCGGCGATGCGCTGATCACCGGTTCGACCGGCGACCGCTGGGTGGTGTCACGCGATCGTTTCGATGCGAAATATCTGCCCGCCGAGGCTTCGCTCGCTCACGGCGAACCGGGTGCGTACCGCAATCGCCCCGCCGTCGTGCTGGCCCGGCAGATGACCGGGCCGTTTACGCTGGCGCGTTCCGCGGCCGGCGGCGATGTGCTGCGCGGCACGGCCGGCGACTGGGTTATGCAATACTCGCCGGGCGACTACGGCGTCGTGCAGGCGGCACGCTTTGCCAAGGTGTATCGGTTGGCCGAGTAGGCCGCGCGAGCTGGCCGCCCGCTCGCCCCATCACGCGAACTGTTCATCCAGTTCGATCGTTACCTCGCGCGGCACGGCCTCGCCGTTTGCATACTGTTCTTCAAGCGAGCCGATGGTCGCTTCGACATAAGCGCGCAACACCGCAAAACTGCGTCCGCGCTGGCGCACCGGCATGGCCCGATAGCGCGCCAGCACCGCGGGCGACATCACCACGCTCACCGTAATGCGGCGCGCCGCTGCGCCAAAGCGCATCGCGACCCAGTGGACCGCGAGGGTCGGCGTGCCATCCTCGGCCGGACGTTCGATGAACTGCGTCTGCTCGGGAAACAGGTCGCTGATGACGCGCGCCAGTTCTTCCATGTCGGGGCTCGTGCAGACGTATTGGTAGGCTTCCATGTTTGCAGACCGAAGGTTAGGAATTCGCCAGAAAGTTGCCGTAAGAGTTCAGGCAGTACGTGCCGTACGCTGGAACATTTTGACCAGCACAACCGCCACGATGATCGCCAGCAGCGCATACAGGCCATCCACGGCGTAAAGCGGAATGACTCCCACCTGGAACAACGCAGCAGGCAAGCCGACCAACGCGTGTGCGACGATGGCCAGCGGCAGGATCGCGTACCAGCCGGCTCGCACACCGCGCCACATCAACACCGACAGGCCGATCTGAAGCACCAGCGCTGCCACCCGTTCGAGCAGAAAAACCCCCGCCGTCAGCGGCGACAGACTGGCGAGAACCATCTGGATGCGCATCAGCGATTCGTCCGGCAGACTGCCCAGATAGCTGTCGAGCTCGCCGCGGTTCGCCACCACCGCGAAAACGATCCACTGTATCTGCACCAGCACGCCGACTATCCACGCTTCGGCGCCGCCATGTCCGATGCCGTAACCGAGCGCTGTGCTATCGCCGGTCGAGGGCGGCACGACGGTCTTCTTGCGCATCGACACGCGGGCCGACACGGAAGGCCGGGAGGTGGTCGAACTGCTAACCGCCGCATTGGCAACGGACGCTTCGCTCGCCGAATTCGCGAGTGAATTCGGCGCAGCGGCAGCCTTGGCAGCCACGGCCCGCTGCCACATCATCTTCATGGCGATGAACCGCCCCACTTCCTCGCAGACGCCTGCGGCCAGCGCGCCATAGATCACGAACGTGAGCGGATGGGATAGCCAGGCGGCGACGGCTGCATTCTGATGCAGCACATAGCCATTCAGCGCACGCTCGATCACGCTGGCGAACAGCGCGAACACGGCAATGCCAGCGATCGCGTCGCGGGCGTTCAGCCCAAGCGGTACGCGCAGGCGGCGGTACAGGACAATCGGTAAAGCGGCGGCGAACAGCGTCGAAAGTACGAGACAGGTAAGCGTGAGCGGTGCAACAACCATGGGTTTCCTTACGATGACCGGCGCGCACCCGCTGCGCGCCGCAGCCCGAATGATCGCAGATCAGCGCGAAGTTGACTCGCGCACGATCAATTCGCCTGGCAGCAGGCAGTCGCGCACGGCCGTCTGCACGCCGTCGATGCGTTCATGGAGAAACTCCACCGCACGATAGCCGATCTGATAGGTCGGCTGACGGATCGCCGTAATGCCAGCGAATTCGGCCCATTCGGGGTCGTCGATGGATAGCAGCGCAATGCGCTCCTGCCAGCGCATGCCGTAGCGTGCATTCAGATGACGGGCGAGACAGAGCGCGACCGGCCCGTTGGCAGCGAACAGGGCAATGCGAGGCGCCGGTGCTGCGGCGGCTTGAGTGACGTGAGTCGCCCGGGTGGCGCGATCTGGCGCATCAGCCAGCGCACGGTCCAGTTCTTTGTCCAGTTCGGCCAGCGCGCCCTCCACCGCTGCCGCATCGCCGAGCTCCAGCACAACGGTCTGGCCTCGGGCCCGCGACTGAGTGTCTATCGCCGCGCGAAACGCCTCCTCGCGCAAGCGCCGCGAACTGATGCGCTCAAACGGTTGCACGACGAACCAGATATCGTCGAAACCGCGCTCGAGCAGATGACGCGTGCCCAGTTGCACCGCCGCCGTATTGTCGAGCCCGACCAGATCGGCAACGAGACCGTCCACCATGCGATCGACCAGCACCGCGGGAATCCCGCCGTCGCCGACCGGCCGGAGAGTTTCGTCACGCACCCCAAGCGCATTGACGATCACGCCCTCCACGCGATACGTGGTGAGCAGTTGCAGATAGCGCCGCTCCATTTCCACTTCGTTGGCAGCATGGCAGATCAACGGCATGTAGCCGAGCGCATGGCACGCGGCCTCGACGCCCTGCAACACCTCCACCGAATACGGATTGGTGAGGTCCGCGATCAGCATGCCGATCAGCCGGTTGCGGCCGCGCTTCAAACCGCGCGCCATCTGGTTGGGCTGATAGTCGAGCCGCTCGATCGCGGCTTCGATCCGCGCGCGCAACTCCGGCGACAGCACGCTCAGTTCACCATTCAGATAGCGCGAGATGCTGGTCTTGCCGGTGCCGGCCTCGCGGGCCACGTCGCTGATGGTGGCGCGGCGCGGCGCAATGGTGTGCGGGCTGCTCAAGATGCGCTCACTTGCGCAGAACGTCGCGGTTAACGACGTTGCGCGTCAACGTGCCGTCGAGCGCGGCAACGAGGTTCTCGGCGGCGTTCAACGCCATCGCGTGACGCGTCTCGTGGGTCGCCGAACCGATGTGCGGCAACGCCACCACGTTGGGCATCGACAGCAGCGGCGAATCGGCGGGGAGCGGCTCGGTTTCGAACACGTCGAGTCCCGCGCCGTGGATTGTGCCGGCCCGCAGCGCCTCGATCAGCGCGGCTTCGTCGACGGTCGCGCCGCGTGAAGCGTTGATGAGGATCGCGCTCTTCTTCATCGCGCGCAGTTCGGCCGCGCCGATCAGATGTTGCGTCTCCGGAGTCAGTGGCACCTGGAGGCACACGAAATCGGAAGTCGCCAGCAGCTCGGACAGTTCGACACGGCGTGCGCCGTAAGCCTCTTCGGCTTGCGGGTTCGGGTTGCGGTTGGTGTACAGCACCGGCATGTTGAAGCCGAGCGCGGCGCGGCGCGCCACAGCGCCGCCGATCCGTCCGAGGCCGACGATGCCGAGCGTCTTGCCTTGAACCTCGACGCCGTATTGCGCGGGCCCGACACCCGTCTTCCATTGGCCGGCCTTCACCCAGTCGGCAAGCTCGACGACCCGGCGAGCGGTCGCCAGAATCAACGAGAACACCGTGTCTGCAGTCGATTCGGTCAATACATCCGGCGTGTGTGCGAGCACGATACCGCGTTGCGTGAGATCGGCGACATCGAAAGCATCGAATCCAACCGAGATGGTCGAGAGCGCCTTGAGCTTCGTCGCGCCTTCGATCATGGCCGGCGTGATCTTCACGCTGGCACCAATCGCGCCGTCCGCGTCCTTGAGCGCTGCGACGAACGCATCATGCTGCGCGCCGTCGACCTGCACGACCTCGACATGTTGGCGCAGATACGCGAGTACGTCGTCGGGCAACGGCTTGTAGGCAATGATCTTCTTCATCAGCTTATTTTCCTTGCAATGGATTAGCGACGAGTTTGGGAGAGGCAGACGGCTGTGGCTTCACCGTCAACGTCAAAATCGTTGCGGCGACGAGCGCCGCACTCATGAATGCATACGATGCCGCGGGCGTACCGGTCGCACCGTTCAGATAACCGACCACGTACGAGCCGACGAACGACCCTAGCGCCCCCATGCCGTTGATCAACGCCATCGCACCGCCGGCGACATTCTTCGGCAGCAGTTCCGGCACGATCGCGAAGAACGGTCCATACGGCGCATACATGGCTGCGCCGGCGACGACCAGCAAAGCATACGAGATCCAGAAGTGCGTCGAGCCGACCGCGTACGAGGTCGCGAACGCCACCGCGCCGATCAGCAGAAACGGCCAGACGAACTGCTTGCGACGGCCCAGTTTATCCGATGCCCACGATGCAGCGAGCATGGCGATGGTCGCCGCGAGATAGGGAAGCGCCGTCAGCCAGCCGGTTTCCACCATGCCGAGCGTCGAACCGTTTTTCAGAATGGACGGCAGCCACAGCACGAAACCGTACACGCCGATGCTCCAGCAGAAATACTGTGTGGATAGCTTGATCACTGCGGACGAGCGGAACGCTTCGCCATAGTTGCGCACCGGTTTGATCGCGGCCTGTTCGGCGCGCAGGGTCTCGGCGAGCTCGTCCTTTTGCTGCTGCGTGAGCCACGACACCTGAGCCGGCTTGTCCTCGACGATAAACCACCAGCACACGGCCCAGACGATGGCCGGCGCGCCTTCCGCGATGAACATCGGGCGCCAGCCGAACGAATGCACCAGATAGCCGGACACGACCGACATCCACAGCACCGTCACCGGATTGCCGAGAATCAGGAAGGTGTTGGCCCGTGAGCGCTCGCGCTTGGTGAACCAGTTGCTGATAAAAATCAGCATGGCCGGCATCACCGCCGCTTCGACTACGCCCAGCAGGAAGCGGATCGCCATCAGCGAGGGGATATTGCTGACGATCCCGGTCAAGGCTGCGCAAGTGCCCCACAGGATCAGGCTCCAGAACACCAGCTTTTTGACGCTGCGGCGCTCCGCGTAGATCGCGCCGGGGACCTGGAAGAAGAAGTAGCCGAGGAAGAACAGCGCGCCGATCAACGACGCCAGGCCCTTGCTGATGCCGAGATCCTGGTTGATCCCGGCAGCGGACGCGAAGCCGAAATTCGCGCGGTCGAGATAGGCAAGGCTGTAGGTGATGAACACGATCGGCATGATCGTCCACCAGCGGCGAAGCGCAAGCGATGAGGTCATGGATGTCTCCCGTCCCATGCAACATGGTTGCAACCTTAACCCGTTTGGATGGATGTGCCGTGCGCGTGAAGCAGCGTCTCCGGGCATCTTGTTGTTGTGCGCTACAAGTCTTAATGCTTGTACAGGTTCCAGATCAAAGCCAGTAAAGCAGACGGCGCTATTAGACGTTGTCCAGCAAGGCGGCGCCGGGTGTCGTGGCATCGGCCTGTTCGAGCAGGTCGAGCTCGGCGCGGGTCGGCAAGCCTTCGGAATCGCCAATCACCTGAATCGCCAGCGCCCCGATCCGGTTGCCGCGTACCACGGCTTCCGGCAACGGCCGCCCTTCAAGCAAGGCGCCGATCACGCCGACCGCAAAACCATCGCCCGCGCCGACCGTGTCGATCACCTTGGCGACCGGTTGCGCCTCGACCACGCCAGACTCGTCCGCCGTGCGGAAATACGCGCCACGCGCCCCGAGCTTGATGATGACGCCGCGCGCACCCCGCTCCAGATAGAAGCGCGCGATGTCTTCCGGCTTCGAATAGCCGGTAAGGATCTCACCTTCGCCGATGCCAGGCAGCACCCAGTCCGCAAGCTCAGCCAACGCGTTCAAGCCCTCGACCATCGCCGCGCGCGACGCCCAGAGCGTCGGCCGCAGGTTCGGATCGAAGGAGATCGTCTTGCCTGCGGCACGCATTTCTCGCGCCAGCAACAACGCCAGTTTGCGCGACGATTCGGAAATCGCCGGTGCGACGCCCGTCAGATGCAGATGACGCGCCGGCAGCACGTAGAACGGAGCATAGTCGTCCGGAGACAGATGACTGGCCGCCGAGCCCTTGCGAAAGTATTCGATAGCCGGGTCGCTGCCGTCGTCGCTTTTCGACTTGAGCTGAAAGCCGGTGGGATAGCGATCGTCCGTGACGACGCGTTGCTGGTCGACGCCTTCGCGGTGCAAGGTGTCGCGCACGTACTGACCGAACGAATCGTTGCCGACCCGGCTCATCCAGCCCACCTTGAAGCCGAGTCGAGCGAGACCGATCGCCACGTTCAGATCGGCCCCGGCGATCCGTTTGGTGAACTGGCCGACTCCGGCGAGCGGACCCGTTTCAGCAGCGACGAAGAGCGCCATGGCTTCGCCGTAGGTGATGACATCAAGCGTCGGATTCATGCGGTTTCCTAAGAAAGCCGGGACGCCGCGATGACTATTGCAACTATCGCAAAATCATCGGAGTTGCCCTGCTTTGTCCCGATTTCCTGGAAATGGAACCGGTTCCATCCAATTATACCGAAAAAGCATCCGTTGACACGTATTCAATCCGCATCGTCCGAGGTGAGTGCCAGAAAGCGCTCGACCACGCGTGACGGCGCGCTCGCATGGGGAATCAGAATGGAAAAATGCCGCGTCAGCGGTTCCGGGCTGAGCGAGAACAGGCACAGCGCGCCACCCTCATGACGCATCGACATCGCCGAGACGAAGCCGATCCCCATGCCCGCGCGCACCGCCTCCTTCACGCCCTCGACACCGGCGATCTCCAGCGCGACGCGCATCGGCACCCCCGCGCGGGCAAACGCCCGCTCGACAATCTGGCGCACGCCGGAGCCGGCCTCGCGCAGCACAAGAGAATGCGCTCCCAGTGCCGCTAACTCTATCCGACCGGCCGCGGCGCCCCTGTCTCCAGCTACGCCCGCGGCTGCCGTTGCGGTTCCCGCGCCCGCAGCCAATGCAAGCGGATGCGTCCGCGGCATGATCGCCACAATCTCATCCTGCCGCCACGCCTGCACGGCGGTGTCCGGCGGCAAATCGGCACCCACCGGCCCTTCGACCATCGCGATATCGAGCGAGGCCAGCGCACCGACGATCTCAGCGGTATTGCCGTCCGTGGTATGCAGCGTCACGTCCGGATAGCGCCGGTGAAACGCCGCGATCAGATAAGGCAGCAGATAGCTGGCCGGCGTCGTACTCGCGCCGACCCGCAATGTGCCGCTCTCCATGCCGCGCAATGCGTCGCGATAGGCATGCGCCTGCCGCCAGGTGTCGCGCAGGCGTGTCGCATAACTGGCGAGCTGCTCGCCGGCCGGCGTCAGGCGCACGCCACGGCCGTCGCGCTGATACAGCGGTTCGCCGAACTCATCCTGCAATTGACGCAGTTGCCCCGACACCGCGGGCTGCGACAGATGCAAAGCCACCGCGGCTCGACTGATGTTGCGATGCTCGGCGACGGCGGCGAAAGTTATAAGCTGATCGGGGGTCATGGCGCTGAAATATCAGTTCAACAGATAGTTTACGTCATAAATGACGATTTTTCATATCGATATATTCAAACTAGGATTAGCTCGTCCAAGCCAAACGCCCCGAAGGCGAAAATCATGTCTACCGCTCATATTCAGGCCGCTCCCGGCCAGGCGATCTCCACCACCCGCGGACAGCTCAACGGCGTCCTGTTCGTCGCCCTCTTCGCCGCTGCCGTGACCCGGCTTGCCGCGCTGCCCGCCATCGCCGGACTTGGTCTGAGTCCGTTGATCGTCGGTATCGTCGCCGGTGCGCTGTACGGCAACACCATGCGCGACGGCATGCCGGCGAGCTGGGCGGCCGGCGTCAACTTCTCGGCGCGCAAACTGTTGCGCATCGCTGTCGCCTTCTTCGGCCTGCGCGTGAGCCTGCAGGAAATTGCCCAGGTCGGTTTGCCGGGACTGGCGGAATCGGTGCTGATCGTGGTGAGTACGCTGGTCATCGGCACATGGGCCGGCATGAAGCTGATGAAGCTCGACCGCGACACGGCCTTGCTCACCGCCGCCGGCAGCGCCATCTGCGGTGCGGCCGCCGTGCTGGCCTTCGAATCGACGCTGCAGTCGAAGCCGCACAAGAGCGCCATGGCAGTCGGCAGCGTGGTGCTGTTCGGCACCCTGTCGATGTTCCTCTACCCGATCCTGTTCAAGGCCGGCTGGCTGCATCTGGATACCGTCGGCGCGGGGCTGTTCTTCGGCGGCACGATTCATGAGGTGGCACAGGTGGTGGGCGCGGCCAGTAACGTCAGCCCCGAGGCCACGCATATCGCGACCATCGTCAAGATGACGCGCGTGATGCTGCTGGTGCCGGTGCTGCTCGCGATCGGCATGTGGATCAACCGTCCGGGCCGTGCCGGTGCCAGTGCTGCTAGTGCCGCTGGCGGTGCGCAGTCCGGCGCCCAGCACGCCCCGCGCAAGCTGGCGATTCCCTGGTTCGCGCTTGGCTTCCTCGGCTTCGTGGTGCTGAACTCGCTGCACGTGTTGCCCGAAGCCGCCACCCAGACGCTCAACACGCTCGATACGTTCGCGCTGACCATGGCGATGACGGCACTCGGCATCGAAACCCGCATCTCGCAGATCCGCGAGGCCGGTCCGCGAGCGCTGACGACCGGACTGATCCTGTATGTATGGCTGATCGTCGGAGGCCTCGGCATTACCTGGGCCGTCCAGCGTCTGTTTGGTTGATGCGGCTGGCAACGCCACTCGTACCTTGCAGCCAGCCCCGCCGCGTGCGGGGCTTTGCGCATTTCTGCGCACAACGCGGCGCGCTCACACGGCATACTGACTGCCTGAACAGCCGAATGAGGATCGATCGATGAGCTATGAACTCTACTATTGGGATGGCTTGCAGGGTCGCGGAGAATTCGTGCGGCTCGCGCTGGAGGAGGCAGGCGCGGATTACATCGAAGTGGCTCGCGGCGAGGAAGCCGAAGGGCTCGGCACGGCCAGGATGCTGGAGGTGATGAGCAGCAAGCGCGAGGGGCATCCGCCGTTTGCGCCGCCGTTCCTGAAAGACGGCACTCTGCTGATCTCGCAGACCGCCAATATTCTGTTCTACCTCGGCCCGAAGCTCGGTCTGGCGCCTGCCGACGAAGGCCTGCGCTACGTCGCAAACGGCTTGCAACTGACGATCGCCGACGTGGTGACTGAAGTTCACGACACCCATCATCCGCTCGCGAGCGAGCTCTACTACGAAGACCAGAAAGACGCCGCCAAAATCCGCGCCCACGATTTCATCGACAACCGGATTCCGAAGTTCATGCACTACTTCGAGCGCGTGATCCTGCAAAACACGCAGAGCGATGCGCACCTGGTGGGCAACAAGCTGACCTACGTCGATCTGTCGATGTTCCAGTTGATCGACGGGCTGCACTACGCGTTCCCGCGTGCCATGAAGCGTTTCGGCGTGCACTATCCGTTGCTCGCCGGGCTGCACGACGCGGTGGCCGCGCGTCCAAACATTGCCGCCTATCTCGCTTCGGAACGGCGTCTGGCCTACAACGAATCAGGCATCTTCCGACACTACCCGGAACTCGACAAGGCCGCCCGGTGAAAACGCTGACGGCGCGGAGGATGCATCTCGTACAGCGGCGCAAGCGCGCCTTGCGCCCAGCCAAAACCGTCCTCTCGAACGTCTCCCACGACCGTCGCGCAGTGCTATTCTTGCGCGCGGTTCCCCCCCTTTCTCCCTCTATCCTGCTGCCGTCGTGCTTTCATTCCTGCTGAGGCTGCGCACCCGCGCGCAAGACATGTTCCGGCTGTCGGACGCCCATACGATGCTGGTCTGGTCGGTGGTGGTGGGTGTCGCGGGCGCGTTTGCGACGATCGCCTTCCGTGAGGCGATTTCGCTGCTGCAACTGGGCTTCGTCGGCCACTCGGGCAGTTTCGTCCAGATGGCGCGCAGCCTGCCGCTGACCGTGCGCATCTTGCTGCCCGCCGCGGGCGGTCTCATCGCCGGCTTCCTGCTGTTGATCGCACGACGTCACGCCGACAAGAACGTGCACACTGACTATATGGAAGCCGTGGCGATCGGCGACGGCATCGTGCCGGTGCGACTGAGCTTCTGGCGCAGCGTGTCGTCGCTGTTCACCATCTCCAGCGGCGGCTCGATCGGCCGCGAGGGTCCGATGGTGCAACTGGCGGCGCTCAGTGCATCGCTGATCGGCCGCTGGGTGCATTTCGACCCGCCGCGCCTGCGCCTGCTGGTAGCCTGCGGCGCGGCGGCGGGCATCACCTCCGCGTATAGCGCGCCGATTGCGGGCGCCTTCTTCGTGACCGAAATCGTGCTCGGCTCGATGGCGATGGAAAGCTTCGGGCCCGTCGTGGTCGCGGCCGTGGTCGCCAACATCACGATGCGCGAGTTCACCAGCTACCGCCCCCCCTACGAGATGCCGGCGTTTCCGCCGGTGGCGGGCCTCGAAGTCTTGCTGTTCGTCGCGCTCGGCGTGCTGTGTGGCGCCGCGGCTCCGCAGTTTTTGCGCATGCTCGACATCTCCAAGGCAGGCTTTCGCAAGTTGCCCTTGCCGCTGCCGGTGAGGCTGGCGCTGGGTGGCCTGATCGTCGGTGTTCTGTCAGTGTGGTCGCCCGAGGTCTGGGGCAATGGCTATAGCGTCGTCAACTCGATCCTTCATTCACCGTGGACCTGGACGGCGCTCGTCTTCGTGCTGGTGTTCAAGCTGATCGCCACCGCCGCCACTGCCGGCTCGGGTGCAGTGGGCGGCGTGTTCACGCCGACGCTCTTCGTGGGCGCGGTGGTCGGTTCGCTGTTCGGCCTCGGCATGCATGCGCTGTGGCCGAACGGCACGTCGGCGCCCTACGCCTACACCATGGTCGGCATGGGCGCGTTCCTCGCCGGCGCCACGCAGGCACCGTTGATGGCAATCCTGATGATCTTCGAAATGACGCTCAGCTATCAGGTCGTGCTGCCGCTGATGCTGTCGTGCGTGGTCGCCTATTTCGTGGCGCGCGCGATCGGCAAAACCTCGATGTATGAGATCACGCTCGTGCGCAACCGTGAAGAGCAGGAACGGGTGCGCTTGCGCGCCACGCAGATGCGCGAGCTGATCCGCCCCGCGGAGACGGTGGTGACGCCCGCAGCGACCGTCCAGGAAATGACGCGGGTGTTCCTGGAATATCCCGTGAAGTATCTTTATGTCGCCGATGACGCCGGCGCGTTCCTCGGCGTCGTCGCATTGAAGGACATTACGTCTGACCTGCTCGAGAAGCGCGATACCTCGTCCAAAAGCGCTTCGGACTATCTGCAGACTCACTTCGACGTGCTCACGCCCGATATGCCGCTCGGCGTCGCGTTGCAGCACTTCATGGCCTTTCAGGGCGAGCGTCTGCCGGTGATCGAGAGCATCGCGCATCCCAAGCTGGCCGGGGTGGTCTACAAGACCTCGCTGCTCGATGCCTATTTCCGCATGAATCCCACGCGCTGAGCGGTTGCGATGCCGGTTCTCTAGACCGCTGCCGCCTGAGCATCCCGCCCTGCCGACCTGCGAACGGTTGAACGTCATCCCCCGCCCTGCCTCGACGCCGCATGGCAAAGCGCGGCATACGCTCTACAATAAAAACCAGTAGCACGCCGCCTCGCGCGGCGCGGTTGAAACGCCTCGACGGACGCCCCCGGGTTCCGCGCGGCTTCGACCCGGAGTCAGCATGAGCGATCCCTCCATCGATGCGGTGCGCCGCGATCAGGCCGGCTGGATCTTCTTGCATATCGAAGGCGAGCCGTACGACCGCGGCGAGCAGCACGGCCAGTTGCTCGCCACCGAAATCCGCAACGCAATCGGCACCGCGCGCTACCTCGCGAAATGGGATACCGGCGAAGAGTTCGATACTTTCGTCAACGCGGCCGCGGCCCAGTTCAGCCCCAAACTCGACAGCGAATTCACCGACGAGATCCAGGGCATCGCCGACGGCGCGAGGTTGCCGTTCTCCGAGGTCCTCGCATGGAACGGCTACATGGACCTGCTGCAAAGCTGGTGGCCGAGCCACGTGGCGGCCCAGCAGCCGCGACTCGGCGTCAAACCGTGGCGCGGCAGGCGCGGCCACCATTGCAGCGCCTTCATCGCCACCGGAAATGCCACGCGCGATGGGCGCATCGTCATGGCGCACAACTCATGGGACCGCTACGCCGCGGGCGACGCCTTCAATGTGATCTTCGACATCGTGCCGGAATCCGGTCATCGCATCCTGATGCAAGGACTGCCCGGTTGCATCTCGAGTCTCACCGACTTCTGGATCAGCGCCGCCGGGCTGATGGTGACCGAAACCACCATCTCCGACTTCGTTGGCTATAACCCGGCCGGCGCGCCGGAGTTCTACCGCTCACGGCGTGCTACGCAGTATGCGAACAGTATCGGCGAGTGGTGCGAGATGTTCGCCGTGGCCAACAACGGCGGCTATGCGAATAGCTGGCTGCTCGGGGATGTCAAAACGGGCGAGATCGCCCGCTATGAACTGGGGCTGCACTACTCCGGCTTCGAAAGCACGCGGAACGGTTTCTATAGCGGCTACAACACTGCGACCGACCTGAAGATCCGCAATCAGGAGTGCGTCGGCGAAGGCGAGGATTACACGGACGTGCGCAAGAACGGCGCGCGGCGGTTGCGCTTCATGCAGCTGGAGGAACTGCATCGCGGCAAGATCGATGTCGAACTGGCCCGGCAAATGATTGCCGACCATCACGACGTGTATCTGAACCGGCCTGACAACCCGTGCTCGCGCACCATCTGCGGGCACCTGGAACTGGACGACGCGCGCTTCGGCGGCTCCGAGCTGGGGCCGTTCAACCCTTGGGGCGCCAATGACGGCAAAGTGGCGGACAGCGAGATGGCCCGCGACATGGCCTTCGAGGCCCGCTGGGGCCATCCCTGCGGTCAGCCGTTCGATGCGCAGGCGTTCATGAAACGCCATCCGCAGTGGAACTGGCTCAATGGCTACATGCAGGACCGGCCCTCATGGCCCTGGACGCGCTTTGACGTGCTGCGTTAGCCGTCCCGCTGCACAGCCCGCTCCACGGCGCAAGATTGCGTTTTCTGCCATGATCTGACCCAGACGGCTCCCTTTCGCGGTGTTGCGCAGTCTCACGCGGTTTTTGCGGCGGTTGCACGATTTGCCGTCTAAGATGGAAGGAGTGCGGCGCGTCGTAGGCGCGGTCCGCACGCGGCGTGCGCCATTCCTGCCGCCGCGGGAATGGCACAGCGCTTGCTGCAGTCTCTGCGCTGCATGTGGAAAGGAGGTCGGGCGATGAAAACCTCGACACTGATGGTCATGGTGACGCTGTCGGCTTCGTGCTTTGCAGCGCCGGTTCATACGGCGCTCGACAGCACGGCCGGTTCAGCCGTCGCACGTGCTAATGCCGCGCCTGTCGCACCGGCTGCGCCGAACGTCGGCGTCACGGACGCGAACCGTCCGCAGCAGTGGGAACACATCGCGCTGCCGAAATCGCGGCGCCTGGACCGCGGCCTCACGGGCCAGGATCAGCATCTGCAAACATAATCTGCGACAAGGAGCATGCGCATGTCCGGCTCGGGTATCCCCGGCGAATCGATCGATCTGCAGATTGCAGACGTTCTGCGTGAAGCGAAGTTTCCGGTCAACAAGGACGGACTCGTCGACCTTGCACGCGAAGCCGGCGCCAGCAATGAATTGCTGTCGATGCTCGACGGCTTGCCGGAGCAGGACTACCCGGACATCGCCTCCATCACCCCGCTGCTGGGTGGTAATTTCGGGCCCGGACTCAGCTCTTGAGCGTATGGGCATGACACCGAAGACGCGCCGCACGGACGGCGCCGACTGGATCGAGCGCGCGCCTTCGTCCGGTGGCATCGAGCGCATCGAAGCGTTCTTTCATGACGCCGCCTACGGCCTGCACCGTCACGACACCTACGCGATCGGCCGCACGCTAGCCGGCGTGCAAAGCTTCCATTACCGCCGCGGCATGTGCAACAGCGTGCCGGGCATGACGATGGTGCTGCATCCCGACGAAGCGCACGACGGCCAGGCCGGCACCGACGAAGGCTTTCGCTACCGCATGGTCTATGTCGAGCCGGCGCTGTTTCAACAGGTGCTTGGGGGGAAGCCGCTGCCGTTCATCGAAGGCGGACTGTCGGACGATCCGCGCCTGTTCGCGGCCACCGAGGGGCTGCTGCAAGCCATCGACCGCGCCCTTGATCCGCTCGAGCAGGAAGATGCCATTTACGACCTCGCCATGGCGCTCGACGCGGCCTCCGGCGCTACGCAGACAATACGCATTGCCGACTACCGGGCTGCGGAACAGGCTCGCCAGTACCTGCACGAATCGCTCGCGCAAGCCGTCACGCTGGACGAACTCGCTACGGCGAGCGGCAAGGACAAATGGAGCTTGTCGCGCGACTTCCGCGCCCTGTTCGGCACCAGCCCGCACCGCTATCTGACCATGCGTCGTCTCGACCTGGCACGCCGGCTTGCAAGCGAGGGCCGGCCGCTGGCAGATGCCTCCGCTGCCGCCGGCTTTGCCGATCAAAGCCATATGACACGGCACTTCACCAAAACGTGGGGCGTGCCGCCGTCGCGCTGGTTGAAGATGGTGAGTCAGGCAAACACCGCGGGCCACGCGTCTGGCACGGTCTTGCGACGCTAGCGTCGCGCGGGCACCTGTTCGCATACGCCCGCGCTACTCACACGCCCGTCATACGCACCCAAGCCACGCACATTCGTACAAGACGCTGCGAGCCGCAGGCCGTACGCTTACCTGTGCCTCTTTACACCCACAGGAACAGCCGATGTCGAACGCACCAGCCCCGGCCAGCAGGGCCCTCCATGCCCCCTACCGCGCGATCAATTTCGCCGAAAAACTCGCTCTCATTCACGACCAATGGCAACAGCGCGTCGTGGCGGAGATGAACGACTACCAGTTCAAGGTGGTGAAAATCGAAGGCGATTTCGTCTGGCACGAGCACGCGGAGACCGACGAGACCTTTATCGTGCTCGACGGACACTTGCGAATCGATTTCCGCGACGGCGCAGTGCATCTTTCAGCCGGCGAGATGTTTGTCGTGCCGCGCGGCAAGGAGCACAAGCCGTATGCCGAGAAGGAAGTGCAGATGCTGGTGATCGAACCGCGCGGCGTCAGGAATACCGGCGGCGAAGAGAGTGAGCGGACCGCGAAGAATGACTTATGGATTTGAGGCCGCGCGCGGCTCGCGGACATAGTAAATGTCCCACTCGTCTTCACCGGTTTTGACAAAACCGTGGCGCTGATAGAAACGGTTCGAGTCGCTGTCGCGCAACGCGCCCAATCTGACCGGCACGCCCTGGGTATCGGCATCGGCGAGCACAGCTTCGAGCGCGACAGCGCCGACGCCCTTGCCCTGGTGAGCAGGAACGATATACAAATGAGCAAGTTGTAGATGACCGGGCTCCGGCCTGACGAGCACAAAGCCTGCCTCGACGCCATCCACGAGAATGAAACGGCACTGCGCGGGTTCGAACGACGCCAGAAACCGTTCACGGGCACGAACCGGATCAAACCGCCCGATGCGCTCGAGACTTTCGCGCATCGCTTCGATGCGGATTTGCACCAGCGTTTCGACGTCGTCGCTGGTTGTGTTGGCAAAGGCGACGTTCAACTCGTCATGCTCCCCGGATAGCGTGCGCGGACTCACCGCGGATTGGTCGCGGGCGGTTGTCCGCGCCCTGCTAACCCGCAGTATCGCCTGATTATTGCCACACGCTCAAGGGCGCCGAGTCGCGCCTTTGTCCCTCCGCTGATACCGCCCCGCGTCCGCAATCCGGATGCGGCGAGCAACGCGTCCCTCTGCGTCACTGCGTCTGCCGGGCGCCTGTGTTTTCTGCGCAGTTCACAAACCCGCTGCAGTCGCCTGATCGGTCATGCGAGCCGACCGCGCTGCCTTGCGCGGGGCGGGTGCCGCAGCCGCCTTGCCGCGCTGCAAGGACGCAGCTTCATCGATGTCATCGAACTCCGGCGCGTTCGCTTCCATCTCCGCAACCGTACGCTGCATCATCTGAGCCGGACGCAGTGCTGGCTCCTGCAAGGCCGCGGGGTCGCCCGGCAGACCCGTCGACATCTGGCTGAAGTGTTCAACCAGATGATCGATAAAGGTCCGCACCTTGGCCGGCAGATGGTGACGGCTCGGATACGCAATCGTCACCTCCACCTGCGGCAGACGATAACCGGCCAGCAGCCGCACCAGACGGCCGCGTTCGAGATCGCGGCCAATCAGGTAACTCGGCAGGATGGCGATGCCCATGCCGAGCAGTGCGAACTGACGCAGCATTTCCGTGTTGTTCGCGACGATCGCATTGGTCGGACGCATCCGCACTTCGCCCTTGCCGTCGATGCTCGTGAAGACGCGCTCGTCGCCGCCGTATTCGGATGGCAACGACAGGCTCGGATGATCCTGCAGTTGCTCGGGACGGGTCGGCGTGCCGTGTTTGCGCAGATAGTCCGGCGTCGCGCACACCGTCATATGACCCGTGGTGAGACGCCGCGTGACAATACTCGCGCTACGCATCTGGCGGGCAATCAGCACGCCCACGTCGAAACCTTCTTCGACCAGGTCGACATGGCGATCCACCAGCGTGACATCGGGAATGACGTTCGGATAACGCTCGGCGTACGACTGCAACACCGGCGCAAAGTTATGCAGGCCGAACACCACCGGCGCCACGATGCGCAAGGTGCCGACCGGTTCGTGATTGCGCGCCACCACCATCTGCTCGACGCCTTCGAGGTCGTCGAGGATCGGACGAACGCGCTCGAGATAGACCCGGCCCGACTCGGTCAGCGACTGGCTGCGCGTCGTGCGGTTGAGGAGGCGCGTGCCGAGACGTTCTTCGAGGTCGGCTACGTGACGGGTCACGACGGCAGTGGAAATGCCCATCGTGCTGGCAGTACGGGCGAAGCTGCCGAGTTCGGCCACTTTGACGAAAACTCGCATCGACTGCAAATGATTCATGGGGCCACTCCTGCCGCGGTTAAAGCCAAGCCAACGAACACCGACGCGGCGTAAAAACGGAGCGTCGGCGACTGCGCAAGCCAATGACTACCAGCGGGTGACATCGCACCTCGACGGCGGACCTCGTGCGTGGTTTCCCACGCCGCCAGTCGCTCGCACCAAGGCTTGCCCTACGGGTTTGATTGTATCGACCACTCATGGCCCAACCCTGTCGTGAACATGACAAAACGGTCAGGTAAATGATGCGCAGGAAATTAAACGGAGTTGCGCGCTGTTCGAAGCGCAAAGGCGGCAGCGGGGGCAAATAACGTGGCACGGGAAAATACGTGCCAGGGGAAGGCATTTTGGCGTACGCCGGACTAGGTGAAAACCCTAGGTTGAGGTATCATTACGGGCGAAAAGGAAGATATCGCCATGCCATACCGTTTCCAGATTTTTGAAAAGATCGCGTTTTCGTTGGTCGTTTTGTCCGCAGTCGCCTGCTCTGCCTTCATCGCCTACGAAACGGATCCCGACGTCCGCCAGGTCCTGCATGCGGGTAAAACCGCGCTGCAATGGAGCGGCGAGTATTCGTTCGTCTGCGCGTCGCCCGTGACCGACGCCTGCGCGAACTTCCCGGTGGACTGACCCACTCAGCCTGCCGCATCGCGCCCGAATACGACGCGCGCAAAGAATCCCGCCAGTACCGCCTCGGCTGCATCCGCAGAAATGTTCTGCGGATCGATCGTGCTCAGGAACTGCACGCCTTCGCACAGCCCCATCAGTCCTATCGCCAACGTTTCCGCCGGCAACAGCAACGGCGTGCCTGCACGCGCCGAAAATGCGCGAATGTATTCGCTCATATGCTCGCGCTTCTCATGCATGAATGCGTTGAATTTCGCCCGGAAGCGGCTATCGCGCGCGGCCACGAGCTTGGCCTCCATCCATAGCAGGAAGCATTTGTTGTCGTGCGGCAGGTTGCTGTAGTACGCCAGCACCTGCGCCTCCATGGTCTCGCGCGTCGCCCCTTCCTCGAAGATGCTCTCCAGTTGCGCCTGCATCTCCTCATGGTCGCGCCTGAGCAGTTCGAGGAACAGTTCGGGCTTGCTGCTGAAGTTCGAATAGAACGCTCCGCGCGTATAGCCGGCCGCCTCCGCGATGTCTTCTACACTCGTCGCGACGAACCCTTTCTTCATAAAAATAGCTTGCGCGGCATCGAGCAGCCGCTGGCGCGTCTGGTCTTTGCTCTGCTCGCGTGTGAGGCGTTGGCGTTTCATGCTGAATAGTTTATCACCGGAAAGAATTCACATACGGCTTCACATTCAGATACAGGTATGTATTAGAATGCAGTTCATCATCTGAAGCAACAGTCTATTGCACGCTCTGTTTCAAACGTGCCTTCGTTGACCAGCCGTCTGGCTTGTTCTGTTCGTTCGCTGTCTTCTGATTGGGGTAATTGTGAATCGTCCCAGTGGTCGCGCATCACATTCGATGCGCAAGCGCAGTCATCCGCGTCGCCGTTTGTCTCTCTTGTCCCCTTTGTCCACACCGCGCCGCGCGGCATCCGCGCTCGCACTCGCCGGCCTTCTGCTGCTCGGCGCCTGCGGCCAGAAGCAGGCGGCCGCGCCCGCACCGCGTCCCGTAGTCGCGCTCGCGGTTCATGCCGATGGCAGTTCGCTGTCAGCCTCGTTGCCCGGCGAAGTACAGGCTCGTTACTCGACGCCGCTGTCGTTCCGGATTGCCGGCAAGATCATCGAGCGGCATGTGCGTCTTGGCGATACCGTGAAGGTCGGCGAAGTTGTGGCCCGGCTCGACCCGGCCGACGCGCAAAAGAGCGAAGCCAGCGCGCAGGCGCAACTCGATGCGGCACAACACAGCCTCGTCTACGCGAAGCAGCAACTGGACCGCGACCAGGCGCAGGCGCGCGAGAACCTGATCTCGGCGGCGCAACTGGAGCAGACCACCAACGCGTATGCCTCGGCGTTGTCCCAACGCGACCAGGCGGCGCAGCAAACGGCGCTGCAGAAGAACCAGTTGCAATACACCGACCTGCTCGCCGATCACGCCGGCGTCATTACCGCCGAACAGGCGCAGACCGGACAGAATGTGTCGGCCGGACAAGCCGTCTACAACCTCGCGTGGAGCGGCGATATCGACGTGGTCGTCGATGTGCCGGAAAGCACGCTCGCGGCGCTCGCGGTTGGCCAGACCGCCAAGGTCACCATGTCCGCACTGCCGGGGCGCAGCTTCAGCGCCCGCGTGCGCGAGCTATCGCCTGCCGCCGATCCGCAAAGCCGCACGTATCGTGCGAATCTCACGCTGCTCGATCCCGGCCCGGATGTGCGACTTGGTATGACCGCCGACGTCGCACTCACTTCGGGCAATACCGCGACCCAGCCCGCAACTTCGTTCATACTGCCCGCCACTGCGCTGTTCCACGACGGCACGGCGCCTGCCGTGTGGGTCGTGCATGAAGGCACCAACGTGCTGGAACTGCGCCGCGTGCAGGTAACGCGCTATGACGAGCGCACCGTCGCCATTTCCGGCGGCCTGAAAGACGGCGAACGTGTCGTGCTGCAAGGTGTCCACACGGTCACAGCTGGCGAGACGGTTCATCCGATCGCCCCGCTGCATCCCGAGGACTTCGCTTCATGAGTACTCCACATGAACATGAAGAGGGACGCTTCAACCTGTCCGCGTGGGCGCTGCGTCATCAGGCGCTCGTCGTATTCCTGATCGCGCTCGCGACCGCTTTCGGGATCCTCGCCTATACGAAGCTCGCGCAATCGGAAGACCCGCCGTTCACGTTCCGCGTGATGGTGATCCAGACCTTCTGGCCGGGCGCAACCGCGCGCCAGGTGCAGGAGGAGGTTACCGACCGCATCGGCCGCAAGCTGCAGGACACGCCGTATATCGACTTCGTGCGCAGCTATTCGCGCCCTGGCGAATCGCTGATGTTCTTCTCAATGAAGGACTCGGCGCCTGTCAAGGATGTGCCGGAAACGTGGTACCAGGTGCGCAAGAAAGTCGGTGACATCGCCGCCACGCTGCCGCAAGGCATTCAAGGGCCGTTTTTTAACGACGAATTCGGCGACGTCTACACCAACATCTACACGCTCGAAGGCGACGGTTTCTCCGCTGCACAACTGCACGACTATGCGGACGAATTGCGCACGGTGCTGCTACGCGTGCCGGGCGTCGCCAAGGTCGATTATTTTGGCGATCCTAACCAGCACGTCTACATCGAGATCGCCAACACGCAGTTGACGCGTCTGAACGTGTCGCCCCAGCAGATCGCGCAGGCCATCAACTCGCAGAACAGCGTCTCGCCGGCCGGCACGCTGACCACGCTGGATGATCGCGTCTTCGTGCGCCCCACCGGCCAGTTCAAGGACGTCAACGCCCTCGCCGATACGCTGATCCGCATCAACAACCGCTCGTTCCGCCTCGGCGACATCGCGACGATCAAACGCGGCTACGACGATCCCGTATCCACGCAGATGCGGTACGGCGGCAAGGCCGTGCTCGGCATCGGCGTGACGATGCAACCGGGCGGCGACGTCATCCAGCTCGGCAAGGCGCTCGACAAACAGTCCGCTACCCTGCGCTCCTATCTGCCGGCCGGGCTCAAGCTCGTCGAAGTGTCGAGCATGCCGAATGCGGTGGCGAAATCGGTGGACGACTTTCTGGAGGCGGTTGCCGAGGCGATTGCGATCGTGCTGGTGGTGAGTCTCGTCTCGCTGGGCGTGCGCACCGGCATGGTAGTTGTGATCTCGATTCCGATCGTGCTCGCGGTCACGGCGCTGTGCATGTATCTGTTCGATATCGGCTTGCACAAGGTCTCGCTCGGCACGCTTGTGCTGGCGCTCGGCTTGCTGGTCGACGACGCGATCATCTCCGTGGAGATGATGTCGGTGAAGCTCGAACAGGGCTGGAGCCGCGCCCGTTCCGCTGCGTTTGCTTATACCAGTACTGCGTTTCCGATGCTGACCGGCACACTCGTCACCGTGTCCGGCTTCCTGCCGATCGCGCTGGCCAAATCGAGCACCGGCGAATACACGCGGTCGATCTTCGAAGTGTCGGCGATTGCCTTGATCGCGTCGTGGCTCGCCGCCGTGGTGCTGATCCCCATGCTCGGCTATCACATGCTGCCGGAGCGCAAACGTCAGGCACACGAAGCGCACGACTACGAACACGACATCTACGACACCCGCTTCTACAAGCGCCTGCGCGGCTGGATTGGCTGGTGCATCGAGCGGCGCTTCGTCGTGCTGACGATCACTGTTGCGCTGTTCGTGGTCTCGCTGTTTGGTTTTACGCTCGTCCCGCAACAGTTCTTCCCGAGTTCGGATCGCCCCGAGTTGCTGGTCGACGTCCGCCTGCCTGAAGGCGCTTCCTTCGAGGCCACCCTGCGCCAGGCACAGCGGCTCGAGAAAGCGATCGAGGGCCGTCCGGAGATCGATCATTCGGTGGACTTCGTCGGCAGCGGTGCGCCGCGTTTCTATCTGCCGCTCGATCAGCAATTGCAGCAGCCAAATTTCGCACAGTTCGTAATCACCGCGAAGTCGGTCAAGGACCGTGAGAAACTCGCGCAATGGCTGGAGCCGGAGTTGCGCAACCAGTTCCCGGCTATCCGTACGCGCCTGTCGCGCCTCGAAAACGGGCCGCCGGTCGGCTATCCGGTGCAGTTTCGCGTGAGCGGCGACGACATCGCCACGGTGCGCTCGATCGCCGAACGCGTCGCCACGACGATGCGCGACGACCATCGCACGACCAACGTCCAGTTCGACTGGGACGAGCCGGCCGAGCGCTCGGTGCGCTTCGAGATCGACCAGAAGAAGGCGCGTGAGTTGGGCGTCACTTCGGACGACGTGTCGAGCTTCCTCGCCATGACGCTGTCCGGCTATACGGTCACGCAGTACCGTGAACGCGACAAGCTGATCAGCGTCGATCTGCGTGCGCCGAAGACGGAGCGCGTGGATCCGGCGCAGCTCGTCACGCTGGCGATGCCCACGCCCAATGGTCCGGTGCCGCTCGGTACGCTCGGTCATATGCGCTACGACCTCGAGTACGGCGTGATCTGGGAACGCGACCGCCAGCCGACCATCACGGTGCAATCGGACGTCATCGGCAACGCGCAAGGCATCGACGTGACCAATAGTGTCGACAAGGCGCTGAGCCAGATCCGCTCGACGCTGCCGGTCGGCTACCGTATCGAACTGGGCGGCTCGGTGGAGGAAAGCGAGAAAGGCCAGACCTCGATCAACGCGCAAATGCCGATCATGATCATCGCCGTGCTGACGCTGCTGATGATCCAGCTGCAAAGTTTCGCTCGCGTGCTGATGGTGGTGCTGACCGCCCCGCTCGGCCTGATCGGCGTGGTCGCCACCTTGTTGCTGTTCGGTCAGCCGTTCGGCTTCGTGGCGATGCTCGGGGTGATCGCGATGTTCGGCATCATCATGCGCAACTCGGTGATTCTGGTCGATCAGATCGAGCAGGACATCGCCGCAGGTCACAAACGCTTCGATGCGATCGTCGGTGCAACCGTGCGGCGTTTCCGGCCCATTACGCTGACTGCGGCAGCAGCCGTGCTGGCGCTGATTCCGTTGCTGAGTTCGAACTTCTTCGGACCGATGGCCACCGCGCTGATGGGCGGCATCACGAGCGCCACCGTGCTGACGCTGTTCCATCTGCCCGCGCTCTACGCAACCTCGTTCAGAGTGCGCGGCGATGAACGCGAGCCGCCGGCCGCCTCGACGCAAGCGTCGCATTCGGGAAATTGACCATGACTCATTCTGTCCTCAAACGTGTCAGGCAGGCCCGCACGCTGGCGGTAGGCGGTAGCGCGCTCGCGCTCGCGGCCTGCTCGTTCGGCCCGAACGGCAACCCGCCGGCGGTGCCGCAGCCAGCCCACTACGGGGCCGAGCCGCAGCTCACCGAAACGGTGCCCGCTCAGGGCATCACCCAGCAGTTTGTAGTGGGTGCCAAGCCGGTGCCGACGTGGTGGCGTCTGTATCAATCGGACGACCTGAACGCGCTGGTCGACGAGGGTCTGCGCAACAGCCCCACCCTCGCCGCCACCGACAAGAGCCTGACCGCCGCGCGCGAGCAGTTGCGTGCGCAGGTCGGCAGTTCGATGCTGCCCACCGTCGATGCCGTAGCCCAGCCGGCCCGGCAGCGCGCGCTCGGGATTCCGGAAATCGGGCCGAACACGTTCCTGTACAACACGTTCGTCGGCGAGTTGCAGGCGCACTACACGATCGACCTGTTTGGCGCTTCGCGGCTCGCCAACGCCGCGCTCGCTTCACGGGTGAACGTGCAGGTTTTTCAACTGGAATCGGCGCGGCGCGCGCTGGCGGCCAACATCGTGACGGCAGCCATCACCTCGGCCGCACTGCATGCGCAGATCGACACGACCCAGCGGCTCATTACGCTCGCGAATGACGACGCCCGCGACACAGCACGACGCTATGCGCTCGGCGCGGTATCGCATGCAGATATGCTCAATGCGCAACAGAGCGCGGCATCGTTGGCAGCCAGTTTGCCGGAGCTGCAGCAACAGTGGGTGAGCACGCGGCATGCGCTGGCAGTGCTGATCGGACGCACGCCCGACGCCGCGCCGCCGGATCTCGATCTGGTGCAGTTGCATGTGCCTGAGCAGGTGCCGGTGGTCGTGCCGTCCGAGCTATTGCGCGCACGCCCGGACATCCAGGCCGCCGATGCTGCGGTCAAGGCAGCCGCAGCGGATGTGGGAGTGGCTACCGCACAGATGTATCCGAGCCTGTCGCTCACAGCCTCGATGGGACAAGGCGGCTTTAGCTGGCCGCTGGCGCTTTCCGGCGCGGGCGCTATCTGGGCCGTAGCCGGTTCGCTCTCGCAGCCGATCTTCCACGGTGGCGCACTGTTCGCGCAACGCCGCGCGGCAATGGCGACTTACGACGCAGCCACGGAACAGTACAAGCAGACGGTGCTGACAGCGTTCCAGAACGTCGCCGATACGCTGGCTGCGCTTGAGCATGACGCGCAGGCACTCGACGCCTCAAACGTGGCAGCACGGGCGGCGCAGGGCATTTCGGATGAGACCGCGGCACGTTACCGTCTGGGCGCCGTGCCGGTGTCGGCTGCACGCTCGAGCGAGCAGCAGTTTCGCAACGCGCGGCTCGATGAGATCCGCTATACCGGTGCGCGATTGACCGATACCGCGGCGCTGTTTCAGGCAATGGGGACGCCGCCAGTAGATGAGGCGGGCGCGGTGGGGTCTACGGCAACAACGGGGGCGTCTGGCACGACTGGAGGAACCACAGGCGCTGCTGCGGCTCCGGCAGCGCCAATGCACTCGCCAGTCTCTGGCTCGCAGCCGTCTACCGGCCCCGTGCCAGGCTAAGCGTCAATACACCGCCGGCTCTCCCACGGGCCGGTGCTTGAAACGCTTGTGTACCCAGTAATATTGGGCCGGAATCCGCCGCACCTGGGTTTCGAGGAACTCGGTGATACGACGTGCATCGACGGTCGCATCGGCTGACGGAAAATCGCTTAGTTCTTCGAAGATTGTCAGCTTGTAGCCACGGTAGTCCGGCAATACCTCGGTGACGAACGGCACGACCCGCGCATTGCCCGCCTTGGCGAGGCGCGACACCGACGTCAACGTACACGCCGGCACCCCGAAGAACGGCACGAACACCGAGTCGCGCAGGCCGAAATCCATGTCGGCTGCCAGCATCACCGGCTTGCCTTCGCGCAGCACGCGCAGCGCGCGGCGCACGCTATCGCTGCGCGGAATCATCTCGGTGCCGAAACGGCCGCGCTGGCGCTTGGCCATCGCATCGAACAGCACGTTCGACATCGGCGTGTACAGCGAAGCAACCGGATGACGTGTCGAGTACATCATGCAGCCGGCCTCGATCCCCACGAAGTGAAAACCGAGGAAAATCGTCGGCCGCGAGTGCGCTTCCGCCAGGTCGATCGCGCTTTCCACTTCGACCAGCCGTGAAATCGCCGCCGCGTTGCCGAACCACTGCGGCCCCCGCTCGACGTAACTGCGAATCACATGGCAAAAGTGCGCGCGAGCAAGGCGCTCACGCTCCTCGTCGCTCATGTCCGGAAAACAGAGTTTCAGATTGGTATGCACGACGCGGCGGCGCGTGCTCGGAATGCGATAGAGCAGCGCGCCAAGTCCGTTGCCCACGCGGGCAACCACGCCATATGGCAGGAGTGCGAACACGCGCAGCAGTCCTGTCATCAGAAAGATGAGTATTCGGCTTTTCACGAGAGGGATCCCGGTTGAGAGCGGTGAAGCAAACACTTCGTCCTGGCACGCCTGAGCGGAGGGGGCGAAGTGGCATGCGCGCGCGTCAAAACCGGGTACCGCGCTGCGCTTTGGTAAAAAAACGGGAGATCACGCGTTTCCGCGAGTCGAGAGTTTACAAATTGGGTACGCGAATACTAAACCGGATTTGACCGGACCAGGGCATCGCACGGTAGAAATTACATTACGACGTATTAGCGCGGCCCGGTGGGGGAAGATGAAGGGGAAATTGGCGCGTGCGTGAGACTCGCGAATCCGGGCGGCTCGCGCCCGGATTCGCCCGCCCCATCAGGGCTTGTTCGATTCGAACAGGTTCATGATCTGCTGCTTTTCGCTCGACGACACATCCGGCGGCGTCATCCCCGCCGGACCGACGCCCCCGACGGCGTCGCTTGCGCCGGCCAGCGGATTGGCCGAGTCGAGGCCGATGCTGGCGACAAAACCGTTGCCCGGCGTCATGTCCGTATAGAACAGTTCGCCGTCGACGCTGGTGACGGTGTCGGGCATGGCCGGCTCGGCCTGCGGCACACCGCGCAGCGCGTGCCCCATGTAGTCGACCCAGATCGGCAACGCGAGTTGCGCGCCGAATTCGCGGCTGCCGAGGCTCTTCGGCTGGTCGTAGCCCATCCAGGCCACCGCAACGAGCGATTGCTGGTAACCGGCGAACCAGCCGTCCTTGGCGTCGTTCGTCGTACCGGTCTTGCCCTGCAGGTCCGAACGCTTCAGCACGTTGGTGCCCGCGCCGGTACCGGCGGTCGCCACCGAGTGCAGCAGACTGTTCATGATGTACGCGTTGCGCGGGTCGATCGTGCGCGGTGCGTCGCGGCCCGCCGTGAGCGGCTGTGCCTTGGAAATCGTTACGCCACGCGGGTCCGTCACCTCGTTGATCAGATACGGATTGATCCGGTAGCCACCGTTCGCGAACACCGAATACGCACCGGCCGATTGCAGCGGCGTGACGAGGCCCGCACCGAGCGCCATCGGCAGATACGGCGGCGTCTTGTCGGCATCGAAGCCGAAACGCTGTGTCACGAAATCCTGCGCGTACTTCGTGCCGATGAACGAGAGGATGCGGATCGACACCAGGTTCTTCGATTTCTCCAGCGCGATGCGCATCGGCATCGGACCGTCCGGCTGGTCGTCGTCCTTCGGCTCCCACGGATCGCCGCCCGGGCTGCTAGGCGGGAAATAGAGCGGCGCGTCGTTGATGATCGTCGCCGGTCCGAGGCCCTTGTCGAGCGAGGCCGAATAGATAAACGGCTTGAAGCTCGAGCCCGGCTGGCGCCATGCCTGGGTGATGTGATTGAACTTGTTCTTGTTGAAATCGAAGCCGCCGATCAGCGCGCGAATCGCCCCGTCCTGCGGCGTGAGCGACACCAGCGCGCCCTCCACCTGCGGCAATTGCGTGATCTGCCAGTTGCCCTTATCGTCCGCCACGACACGGATGATCGAGCCCGGCTTGATGCGTTGCGCCGCTGTGGCGCGCGGGCCCAACGCGGCGGCCACGAACTTCAGGCCGTCGCCGTTGATGGTCGCCTCGGTGCCGTCGAGGAACTGCGCCTGCACTTCCTTCGGATTCGCTGCCGTCACCACGGCCGCGACGATCTCGCCGTTATCCGGGTGATCGGTCAGCGCGTCGTCGATGGCCTGATCACGGTCGTCGCCCGGCGGCGGCAGGTCGACATTACCTTCCGGACCGCGATAGCCGTGACGGCGCTCATAGTCCATTACGCCCTTACGCACTGCGTGGTAAGCGGCGTCCTGATCCGCAGAATCGATCGTGGTAATCACGTTCAGACCGCGCGTATACGTTTCGTCCCTGTACTGCGCGTACATCATCTGGCGGACCATTTCCGCGACATACTCGGCATGCACGCTGTACTCATTGCCGGGATTCTTGGTGCGAATCTCTTCCTTCACGGCCGCGTCGTACTGTTCCTGCGTGATGTACTTCAGATCCAGCATCCGCTTGAGAATGTATTCCTGACGGATCTTCGCGCGTTTCGGATTGACCACCGGGTTATACGCCGACGGCGCCTTCGGCAAGCCAGCCAGCATTGCGCACTCCGCGAGCGACAGGTCCTTCAGATCCTTGCCGAAATACACCCGCGCCGCCGCAGAGAAACCGTACGCGCGCTCGCCCAGATAAATCTGGTTCATGTACAGCTCGAGAATCTGATCCTTCGTCAGCGCACGCTCGATCTTGTATGCGAGCAGCATTTCATACACTTTACGGGTGTAAGTCTTCTCGCTCGACAGGAAGAAGTTGCGTGCCACCTGCATCGTGATCGTACTTGCGCCCTGCGACGCGCCGCCGTGCAGCAGATCGGCGGAGCCGGCCCGCAGAATGCCGACGAAGTCGACGCCGCCGTGCTCGTAGAAGCGATAGTCTTCGATCGCGAGCACCGCTTTTTTCATCTGATCCGGAATATCCTGGAAGCGCACGAGGTTGCGCCGCTCTTCGCCGAATTCGCCGATCAGCACGTGGTCTGCGGTGTAGACGCGCAGGGGCACCTTCGGACGGTAGTCGGTGAGTGCCTCCAGGGACGGCAACTGCGGCCCCATGACGACAAGCGCGTAGCCGATGATCAACGCACCGACGACCAGCAGGGTCGCAACGAGGCCCACGAACGTCAGCAGGATGCGCCCGACGAGCGAACGGCGCCGCGGCTCGTCGCGCGAAGCGTCATTGCGTCCTGGGTTGCGGTGGTAGGGATCCCGGTCGTCACCACCCGGAGAATTTGAGGATTGCGGTCGTTTGATGATTGGCATGACTCGAATAGATGGCGCTTGACTGCACGCCTTTATGCGGGCGGCAATTGCCGCCGCACGGCCTTACGCCCCCGGCTGGCCGCACGGCGCGCCCGGATAGGACCGACCCTAAGGGGCCCCGCGCAACGTAACAGCGCATTTTAAAGAAATCAAGCGCGGTCCAAGGTGATTTTTTTGTAAGAATTCCCTTCGGGATTCTTCTCCGAAGCGCGCTGGCGTATGGCTGCGCGGGGAAGCGCGGTTATCAACAGAAATTGTTCATAGCCCTGTGGACAAGGCCACTTGAAACGTTTCAACCCTTTGATGTCACGGGATTTTCATGCGGCGCACGTTACGCATCGGGGCAACTCGCCTTATGATGGACTCGTCGCGCGGGGAAAGCGCGGCCGCGCGCCAAATCAGGCGTTCCACGCCACAACAAGTACGCGAGCAGACTATGAACAAGCCCAGCGAACGCATCGTCGTATTCGTCACACCGGCCCAGAAACGCGCCATTGCCGCCAGCGCAGAAAAACTCGGCATCAGCGTTAGCGAACTGATGCGGCGTGCCGTGCTGAGCTTCGGCGCCACCAGCGAACAGGTCAAGGCCGCAAGCATCGTCGACAGACTGCGTGCGCCGCGCGAACCGGACGCCCTGAATGCCGCGCTGGAACGGGTCGCGCGCGGCACCCGCAACGCTCGCGCTGCCCTGCCCGCCGTGCTGAAGAAAGACGAAAAAGACGCTGCTGTGCCTGCCGGCGCGGAACCAGAAGCCGCAAGCGAGCCCCTGCTGCCGGCGGACGTACTCGCGGCGCTGGTGCGCACGCCGGAAGAAGAACAGGCGTTGGCCGACGCCCAGGCGGTGGCGCGCGTCACCGCGGCAGAAGCCGCTGCAATTGCACACCCTGCCGACCCCGGCGGGCAGAGCGGGCAGACAGACCTGCCGCCTGTCGCTACGCCCCGCGCGCCGCGCACGCGCGTGCGCGTTCGGATCGACACCGCGCCCGACGACGACGATCCGCGCAACGACCCCACTCCGGAAGACGGCCGCTTCGCGTGAACGGCACGGCGCCACGCCGTTGGACGCATTTCGCTTCGTCTTCACACAACGTTGAAATATTCCGCGGGCCTTTGCGCGGAATCGACGTCTGAAACTGTGTGGAACCGACTTTTTAAGGCGGTTTTAAGACATCCTATGGTGTAATCTTTGCCAGCTGCTGAGGCTGCATGGCTTGCACGAGGCCCTTTGCCCCACTGGCGCAACACAGCGGTTGAACAATTTGCGGGGCGGCTATTGCATTTCGCACGCGTGCCCCGACTTCCGCAGCGGTTGCCCGCGCAATACCGCGACGGGCAGCGTAAACTAGTGGTCACAAGTGGTCGAACGCGCCAGCTACTCAGCGCCGATTTCATTTTACGGAGGTATACATGTCGCTATTTGACAGCATCTCGCGCACGCTCAAAGGTCTCCTGAACGACGCTGCCGATTCCGTGCAGGATCCGTCGCGCGACTCGCGCCAGATCGTGCGTGAGCTCGACGAGAGCATCGCCAAGGCTGAGAACTCGCTGATCGAGATTCAGGCCCAGGTGGCCACCCAGCAAAGCAAGCGCGACGTTGCCGCCGACAAGGCGAAGAAGTACGAAGACGGCGCCAAGCGCGCGCTGCAATCGGGTGACGAAGCACTCGCCCGCGAAGCGCTCGGCGCACAGGCGACCGCCGAAACGGAACGCGATGCGCTGGCGCGAGAACTCTCGACGCTCGAGCCGTCGGTCGATCAGTTGAAGAGCCAGATCGAAGATATGCGTGGCCGGCGCAACGACCTCGCTTCACGCTCGAGCATTCTGCAGGCCAAGCAGGAAATCGCTCAGGCCAAAGATGTCGCTGCAACCGCGCTGGGCGGCATCGGCGGACGCAACCTGTCAGAAGACTTCCAGAAGCTCGAAGACAAGGTCGCGCTGTCGAATGCACGTTCCGACGCTCGCCTGAATTCCGCTGACGTGAAGAGCGGCAAGGCGCTCGACGACAAGCTCGCCGAACTCAATCGCGGGCCGTCGGTCGAAGACCGCCTCGAAGCGCTGAAGAAGCAGTTGAACACGCCGGCCCAGTAACACGTCGTCAAGCAGTACACCGGATGTGACGCAGCGCCGGCAATCGTGCGGCGCTGCGTGTCACACCGGAGAATCGATCGACATGGAGACGGGTGTAAAGCCATCCGGTCCGACACATGAAAAAATTTCTCGCAGCCGCATTCGCGTCGCTGTTGCTGATCTCCACGGCGGCCTTCGCCGTGCCGACAGCGCAGCAGATCGAATCCGCGATGTCACAGGGCAACTGGCAACAGGCCGATGCAGGGCTGACCGAAGTGCTGCAGGCTCATCCGGACAACGCACGCGCGCACTATCTGTACGCCCAGGTACTCGATCGCGAAGGCCGCACGGGCGATGCCCTCGCGCAGATCCAGCAGGCCAAGACGCTCGATCCGCAAATCCGCTTCACTGACCCTACGCGCTTCGCGCAGACCGAAGCGCGCATCCGCCGCGACGCGGAACGTACCGGTGCTGCAACGGGCCACACCACCAATCCGTTTGCACAACAGAACACGGCGGTACAGCAGTCGGCCATGGCGCCGCAAGTACCTGAACGGCATGGTCCAGGCATGGGCCTATGGATCGGCATCATTGTCCTGATCGGTGCGATTGCGCTGGTGTTGCGCTGGACATTGCGCCGCGCCCGCACGCAGGACGATTCGCGCGCCGACGACGATCGCCGCGTCCAGCTCAAGCGCGCTACCGAGCTGCTTAACGCAGTGCGCTCGCTGAAGCTCGATGTGAAGCTCTCTACGTTGCCGGGACATGAAGCGCTCGCGCGCGAAGTGGAAGGCACGGAAGACCAGTTGCGCGGTGTTGTCGAAGGACTCTCCAACGGCAAGAATCCGTTGCCGCCGTATCAGCTCGACGAACTGGAACAGCGCGTTGCCAGCCTGAAGGCGCGTGCAGAAGGCCGCCCCGATCCATACGCGGCTGCGCCTGCAGGTTCGGGCGAGTCCGCGTATGCGCGTGAAGCCGATCGTTTCGGTAATCCGCCGCAAGCGCCCTATCCTTATCCGCAGCAGCAACCGCCTCAGGTTATCGTGCAGCAAGGTGGCGGCTTTGGTGGCGGCATGGGCGGTCTGCTGACCGGCGTGCTGCTCGGCGAGGCGCTCAACTCGGGTCGTGAGCGCGAAGTGATCGTCGAGGACGACGAAAGCCGGCGCCGCCGCGACGACGGCAATAACGGCAACAACGACGGCGGTCTCGATTTCGGCCAGGGGTCGAACAACTGGGACGACGGCAGCGGCGGTGGCGGCGTGGATATGGGCAACGACGACTCCGGCGGCTGGAACGACACCTGATACCTGATCCAGACACGCGCGCAAGCGCAGTGCAGGTTCCCGGTTCGCTGCTGCGATTACGCGCAACATCCACGAAAGACAGGCTCCATGGAGCCTGTCTTTTTATGCGCCGCCTGGGTGTGATGCGCGCGACGATGCAATCACATGCGCAGAACGCGGCTTGTGACGTTCACGCGCCAGTGGACAGCGGTTGCTGATGTTGCTCGAGCACGGTCGCACCGGCGAACAACCGGACAATGAAGCGTTCCGAGTAATCGATCAGCGCCTCGCGATGAGCCGCTGTTGCAATGTACTCATGCGACAGATGGAACAGTTGCAGCACGATCTGCGTGCAGATTTCGTCGATCGTGGTCCGCGAGAGGGCTGGCATCAGCTTGAGTTGCACGACATCGTCGGCCATTTCAGCCGACACCTCGTGCAGGTTCGCGCGCACCGCATCGCGTAACGCCGGCGAGGTGCCGTGATACTCCGCCAGCGCGCTCAAAAACGCTTCGCGGTTATCGAGTGCGAACGCAAAAAACGCCGCGCAGGCTCGACGCGGCACGCTATGCGGCTCGTCGTGCGCAGCAAGCCAGCGCTCGCGTCGCAGCATCGGCCGCAGACGCCGGCTCACCCACTCCACCGCTTCACGCGCCAGATCGTCGAGCGTATCGAAATGCCGGTAGAACGTGTTCGGATTCAAACCGGCCTCG
The DNA here is from genome assembly GCF_050435645.1 of Paraburkholderia sp. GAS206C. Classification (NCBI taxonomy): domain Bacteria; kingdom Pseudomonadati; phylum Pseudomonadota; class Betaproteobacteria; order Burkholderiales; family Burkholderiaceae; genus Paraburkholderia; species Paraburkholderia sp. GAS206C. Next base: position 251,827 of record NZ_JBNDKR010000004.1, read on the forward strand.
CGCGCCACTTCACGCAAACCGAGCGACGCAAAGCTGCGGCCGCCGGCCGTCAGGCGCAGGGCCGCTTCAATTAGCCGGCGCTTGCCGGGGGCGAGATCGAGATCGGGATTGGGGGTGGGTTCCATGGACGACTGAAGGAAAACTCGCTTAACTCGCCAAACGCTCAAGACACGCGGGGAGCGTGCCAAAGCGCCGGTATGGAGGTCTATGTCCGCACTGTAAACGATCTTGACGTGAAGTGCACAGTTGTCTACTCTGCGGCTTGAGATGATGTAGACAAGTGTAGACAGGCACTTCTATTTTCACCTCCCGTCGGTATCAAACGAAGAATCAGACAAAGAGCTGCATCGGCGCTTTCGAACTCAAATAATCAGGGAGATACGCATGGCGAGCCTCGACACCGCTTCTCACACCCAGAGCACGCCATTGGCACCCCGCTCGCTTGCCGCACGCCTCGGCATCAGCAGCGTGCCGCGCGACCAACTGCGGCAGCGCTACACTCAGCGCGGCTCGAAGTTCGTCAGGATCATGGGCGCCGACGTTCATTATGTCGACGAAGGCAGCGGCGAATTGCTGGTGATGATTCACGGCTTCGCCTCTTCGCTGCACACCTGGGATGGCGTCGCGGACGAATTGTCGCGTAGCTATCGGGTGATCCGTCTCGACCTGCCGCCATTTGGCGTGACAGGACCGCTGCGCTCCCCGTCCGGCGAGATCGAGACGATGAACCTGCCGACTTACCGGCGCTTCATCGATACGTTCATGCAGGCGCTCGGTCTCGATACCCGCCGCGTGACGCTGATCGGCAACTCGCTCGGCGGTCTGATCTCGTGGGATTACGCGGTGCGGCATCGCGATGCGGTCGAGCGGCTCGTGCTGATCGATGCAGCAGGCTTTCCGATGAAGCTGCCGATCTACATTGGCCTCTTCAACAGCGCACTGGTCCGCATGAGCGCCCCGTGGTGGCTGCCCGAGCAGATTATCAAAAGCGCGGTGCGCAATGTCTACGGCGATCCGCGCAAGCTGGCGGCGCCCGTGCTGCGACGCTATATCGAGTTCTTTCACGGAGAAGACACACGCGCGGCGATCGGCAAGATGGTGCCGACGCTCGATTTCGCCGACCTCGACACCAGCGTGCTGACAACGCTCGACGTCCCGTCGCTAGTCTTGTGGGGTGCGAAAGACCGCTGGATCCCGCCCGCTCATGCTGCCGAATTTGCGCAGCGCATTCCCGGCGCACAGGCGGTGATGTACGCGGGACTCGGCCATATCCCAATGGAAGAAGACCCGGCGCGCGTGCTGGACGATTTGCGAGCGTTCCTCGCAAAGCAAGCCGTGCGTACCAGGCCGGTCACGGCGTGACCGAGGTTCGCTTGAAATGGTCCATGCGCGCCGCCTGCCGGCAGGTAAAGGCGTGCGTGTGGAAACACGGCGCACGCTTCACCGCCACGCGCCTGGACACAGGCCGTCACGCATTCGCCGCGGCATATCCCGCATAAACACGCGTCGTATAGCCGAACTCGACCATGCCGTTGTGCGCAGTGCGATCGAACAGATCGCGCAATGCGACCAGTAGCGGCTCGTGATTCGGATGGCCCGCTTTGGGCGCATAGGACGACGACATCAGGCGGCCCTTGAGCCCGTCAAAATCGAGCCGCTGCAGGTTCGGGAAGCTCTCCTTGTGCGAAAACGCATCGCCAAACCACGCGGCCATTGCCGCGTCGTCGGGGTAACGCTCGGCGACTTCCGTGTAATCGACGCCGTACGCCCTGAGCAGCGCCTCATAGCCCGCGAGGAACGGCGACCCATCGAGCAGCCGGCTGTTCCAGAACAGCGCCACGTGGCCCTGCGGCCTGAGAATGCGTGCGAACTCGCGCCGAGTCGCGACGGGATCGAACCAGTGGAAGGCCTGCGCGGCGATCACCAGATCGACACTGGCGTCCTCCAGCGTGGTCGCCTCCGCGGTGCCGGCGACGCTGCGAAAGTTCTCGTAAGGTGCGAGCCACGCGTTCGCGGCCTCGCGCATGGCCAGATTCGGTTCGACCGCAATCACCGGATGACCGGCGTCGAGAAAGAGCCGCGCCGAGATTCCCGTGCCCGCGCCGATATCGGCAACCTGCGCGTCCGGCGCGACACCGCAGGTCTCATGCAGGAAGCTCACCACGTCCCGCGGATAACTGGGCCGGTACTTGACGTAGTCAGCGACACGATCGGTAAAGCGCTGCGTGGAATCGGTCATGGGAGAAAACCTGTGCCGGTGGGAAAGGAGTTCTAAATTACCTCAGTTCGCGCTCGCGCGGCGGGCAAGAGCGCTCAGCCTCCGCCGCCGAGGAAGCGAAGCACATCCCAGAGAAACTTGCAGGCCAGCACGATCAGCTCCCACAACTGATAGAGCTGCTGCCAGCCGGCAAAACACGCGAAGGCATCAGGCATATTGGATCAGGCAATCGATTGGTGGCAAGGTTCAAGGCACAGTCAGCGGAGCCGCCCAGTCTGCGACGAGACCCACATCATAGCGACCCCGGGATACCCCGTATCAAGTTGCGGACCACCGGGCCGTCATTATCGGGAGAAGACGCGGCATCCGTGCTGGATGGCCACACCGACCCGCGCCATCAAGGAGACACTCATGACGCGCTTTAGTTTTCGCCGGTCGAGCCGGGTGCCGTCGATTGTGGGCGACATTGCCGCACAGGCGGGCAAACTCGGCATTGAGATCTGCGACGTCTCGGGCCACGTCGAAGAAGTCGCGGCGCGGGTGCAGCATCAGGCGCAGGTGTGCCAGTCGCTGCGAGACGCTGCGGCGCAGACGATGGCGGGCAACCGCCGGATCGCAACGGCCGCGCGCGAGATGCGTGACGTCACGACCGAGGTCGCAAGCGGTGTGCAGGAATCGCAGCAGACGTTGGAGGCATCCCTGGCGGACATCCACGGTCTCGTCGAAGGCGTGACGGTGATCGAGAGCCACATTGGCTCGCTGCGGGCTGCGATTGCGCATGTGAGCAAGGTCTCCGAGGAAATTTCGCTGATCGCGCGACAGACGCATCTGCTGGCGCTCAATGCCGCAATCGAAGCAGCACGAGCCGGCGAGTCGGGCAAGAGTTTCGCGGTGGTCGCCGCGGAGGTGAAAAACCTGTCGGCCAAGACGGCCTCGGCGACGGGACAGATTGAAAGCACGCTCGCGCAACTGACCCAACAGACCGAGCAGTTGACGACGGAGGGGTCGGTGAACACAGCGCGCGCACATCGGGTGCGGGAGGGCACACGCAAGATTGGCGAGGTGGTGCATTCGACGGGCGAGGCGATTACGCAGCTCAACGCGGAGGCCACGCAGATTGCGACGTTGACGGGAGAAATCGAGAGCCGGTGCACGGGACTGGAGGCACAGGTCGTGGAGATGGCAAGCGGCGTGGAGGACTCGAGCGAAAACTTCGTGCAGGCGAAGAACCGGCTGGGCAACTTGCTAGGAGTTTCGGAGACGCTAATCGAATTGACGGCGGCCACGGGGGTCGAGACAACGGATACGCGGTTTATCGAAGCGGTGCAGCAGACCGCGACGAAGATCGGAAAGATGTTCGAGCGCGCGGTGGCGAGTGGGGAGCTAAAGCTCGATGACCTGTTTGACCGTACGTATGTGCCGATTCCGGGGACGAATCCACCGCAGTTCACGACACGGTTTACTGCGTTCACTGATCGCGTGTTACCTGGTGTGCAGGAGCCTTTGCTCGGGTTGGATCCACGGGTGGCGTTTTGTGCGGCAGTGGATGTGCGTGGTTATCTCCCGACGCATAACCAGAAGTTTTCTCAGCCGCAGCGCGATGATCCGGTCTGGAATGCGGCGAATTGCCGGAATCGCAGGGTGTTCGATGATCGGACAGGGCTTGCGGCTGCGACTCATACCAAGGCGTTTTTGTTGCAGACTTACCGGCGCGACATGGGGGGTGGGGAGTTTGTGCTGATGAAGGATGCATCGGCGCCCATCTACGTTAATGGGCGGCATTGGGGTGGGGTTCGGATGGGGTACAGGGTTTGATGGTTTTTGCGGATCGCACCCTCCGGTGCAGAAAAGGTGCAATCCCGGATAACGTTTCTAGCCCTGCTTATGGGCGCCAGATTGCGGCTCCGATGCTGCGGCTGAGGCCGGACTTGCCGGCGCGGCCTGTTGGGGAGTTTTATGTTTGACGGGTTGGGAATCCGCACCGTCCAGCACCAGCTCGTTGCCGCGCACCTCGATCTTCACCGGATCGGTTTTCTTCCACTGCTTCTTCGGAATCGCAAGCTTCCACACCGCATCCTGCCCCGGCTCGCGGAAGAACGCTACCACCCCCACGAATTGCGCCGCCTCGTTCATCGGTTCGACAATACTGGCGCTCGCGTCCGGACGTAACACGACGTCCTTCGTCGCGAGCAGATCCGCCTTGAGCAGGTTCAGATCGTCAGACTGAAGTTGCACATAATTCAGCTCTCCGAAGGTCTTCGAATCCTTAAGCTGGTAGAACCTCACCACCGTCGAGAGCGACTGCCCACGGACGTCGGCATTGAGCGAGGTATGGCCTTTGAGGTCCACGTTCATCGTCTTGACCTGGGTCGTGAAGGCCCATTTTGCGGCGTCGACGGTTCCGTCGCCGACTGCCTGTGCCACACCGCACCCAGCCGTCGCCAAAGCCGACAATAACGCGATTGCCAGACTTGCGCGATGTGCCGCGCGTTTCATGTTTGCGTCCATTAAGAAGATGCCCCTGTTCCTGTTGTCGTCCTTCATGCGGTTCTCTCCCCGGCGCCGTTCCAGCGGCCGAGCTGTACACGCGTAATACGCGCCGGACCGCCTGCCGATGACCAGGCCGGCGCTTCCAGTTGCGCCGTAAAACCCAGGTTCGCTTGACGCGGCTCGAGCATGGGTTTCGGCATGAGGTCGGCCCGCACATGCATCTGCAGATCCGCTTCGCTTTCGTAGCCCAGATAGAACCGCAGCAGTGCCATGACCTCACGATGGGCGGGCTGCCCCGGCACGAGCGCCAGCACTGCCTCACGCGACGCCGGCGTGATGACGACCCGCACCGTATTCGCCCGGTCATAGAAGCCGCGGCCGAGCAGACATTGCTCACCAAGCGCGGCGGGCTCGACGTCGTCGATTTGCCGCCACACCGGGTGAAACTCCTCAACCGCAATCGAGGCGTCTGGCACGGCATGGCTCAGCACGCCTGCCAGCCCTTCTGCAGTGCGCGTTTTCTGCATGGCAAGCCCTAGCATCGATAGCAGCCGGCGTTTGTCGGCCACCTCCGGAAGCTGCGGACTCGCGGTGGAGGACGCCGGCGGTTCCCCGGCCGCAGGGAGGCGCAGAACCAAGGTGGCAATGCGCGCGGATGTACTGAATCCAAAGCCAGCGAAACTGAGCAGATAGCGCGACACCGGGTCCGTACCGTCGCGCCTGAAGCCGACGGGATACCGGTATTTGCGCGCGACGCGGTAGTACTGCGTGATGACGCGGTGATGGAACAGGTCGAGAAATGCCGACAACCGCTCTGCCCCATCACGGTTCTGCGCCACCTCATCGACGAAATACGCGGGCATGCGCGCATCGACGCCATAGAGTCCGAGAAACGTCGTCACGACCGAGGGTGGCGCGGCCGGATCGTCGGTGTCGTACCGGACCGCATCGATTTCACGCCCGGGAAAGCCCAGTTGCGCGCGCGAACGGAACCGGATGGGATCGGCGGCCGGCGAGTCCGTTGTCCCGAGCGGAGGCGCATCGGGCGCGGCCAGCTCGAGCAGCTCGCAGAAACGGATGAAGTTCATCCGCGGCGCGTCGTCGAGAATCGCCGGCAGCATCGGCCGTGCTGCGGCCGCAGGCGTCGTGCGTGCGTTCAAAATGGTGCCCCTTCGCCCTTCGTTTCAGGCCATTCGATGCGCTGCCCGGTAGGCTGGGTCACTATCACGAGCCTGGTGTAAAGGTTCAGTGTTGCGTACAGCCCGAGGAACCGGTTGAGCATGCTACCGAAGAGTTCGAGATCCCCGTTGCCTGCAAAGCGACCTGCATCGAGCGTCACCGTGATTTCCACCCCGCGCATCAGGCCACCCTTGACGAGTTTGCTGAGCGGCCGGTGCCGCACATCGGTAATGGCGTTGATGCGTCGGCGGTTGAGTTCGCCATCGGTCCAGTCGTAGAGCGCAAGCGAGCCGCGCAGGATCTCCGCGTCGAGCAGCGACAGATAATTCGGGGCGAGGTGGGACAGCACGCGCCACTGGAACCGGTCGCCGGTGGGCGGATAGACCGGCAGGGTCGGTGCCGTGAGGTTGCGCACCGCGCCGATGCTGGTAAAGCCGCCGCGCATGCGCGTGATGCCCGCTTCGCGCAGGGCCCTGCGCGGCAGCATGCCGTTGGTCCCGGTCACCGAAAGGGACAGCGTCTCGGTGGGCAACGCGGCGGGTGTCTTCGCCTGATCCCACGCGTGGCCGCCGAGCACGATCCAGGTGTCGAACCGGCCGGACGGCCCGCGCCGCATGCGGGTGTGGTAGTACCGTTCCGGCATGTCGTGACGCAGCATGCCGCCGCGATGGCGAAACGCCGCGAAAGGCACATATTCGTAGCGCCGGCCGCGCTCGAAATACTGCACGGCGTCGACCGAATAGATATCGACGAGTGAGCCATGTTCGGCGCGCGCACGTACCCGGTACTCGGTTTCGTGCTGCGTGACCGTGACCGGATCGGCGCTCACCGGGAACAGATTGATGACAGGCGTGCAGTACAGGCGCACGTTGTCCGCATTGAAGCGCATGTCATCCGGATACGGGCGATCGAGGACGATCTCGACATCGAGTGACGTCGCCGACGCGGGAATCGCCTGGATGTCGAGCCCAAGCAGATCGACAAACATGAACTTCTCGGGGAAAGTAAAATATTCGAGTAGCAGCTGGTAGCCACCGAACGAGTTTTCGGCCTTTGGCCAGAGCCGTTCGTCGGCCGCGAAGCCTGCGGGTGCGACGCGTAGTCCCGCCATCTGCATCGGCGCACCGGGCCGGTCCTCGGGCCAGCCCGGCACACGGACCTGCATCGCCACCGGTTTTGCCGTGAGCGCAGCGTAAAGGGCAAGCGCCACCGGCCGGTCCGCATTCAGATACAGGCGCAGGCGCGGCACCCGCAGCCGCTCGCGCTCGGCCTGGGTCTGGATGGCGAAACGCAAGCGGATGACGGAGCGTCCATCCTCACGTGCATAAACGCCGGCTTCGCTGAGGGCGAGCGGATACAGGTCGACCGCCTGCGTGGTGCGGTACACGCACTCGATGGCGGCATCACTCGTATTGGACTCCGTATCGACCGGATCGGACGTGGCTTCCAGTCCCGCTTCGAGCGTTTCGTGTTTCTGCAGCGCGCCGACCTCCGGGATGAGTTCGAGAATGGCGAGCGAAGGAATCATGCGCAGGTAGTGCGGCCACAGCATGCTGACAAGGCCCTCGGTCAGCTCGGGCAGCTCGTCGTCGAGCTTGTGGCGCAGGCGCCCCATCAGGAAAGCAAAGCCTTCGAGGAGTCGCTCGACGTGCGGGTCGCGCACGCCGACGCGCTCAAGGCCCAGCTCCCGCGCGCGATCGGGGAATGCTTGCGCGAGTTCCTTGCCGGCTTCGCGCAGATAGCGCATTTCCGCCTCGTAGTAGCGCAGGATCTCGTTATCTCGGGTTGGTTCAGTCATGTCCGGCTTATCTGTTCAGGTTGCTGTACGGGCCAATGTGTCATGACGGCACACGGCCCTGCGGAATCGGTACCTCTGCGTTCCTGGCAGCGTCACGCGCCGCTTTGGGCAACGGTGGCGGCCCATTAGGCTGGAGCAGCTTTGCAACGGGCCCCGTGCGATCGACGAAGATGCGCGATGGCAACACGAAGCCCCGGAGTGCGAGCAGTTCCAGCGGCCCTTTGCCCACGTCGGTACGAATCAGGTAGCGCAGCGGATGCGTCATGTTCGAAGGTGCGGGCGCGAGCGGCCCCTGCATTGTCAGCGGCGTCCCCTCCTCCTCTACGTCGTCAGCCTTTGAGGCGGCAGGCTTCGGATCTGCGCTTTCCGGACTGGCCTGCCATGTCAGCTGATAGGTCGCGCTGTCCACCGGTTCGACCTTCACCCGCTCCAGCATGCGCACCAGTGCCCAGCGTCCGCTGAACTCGAAGCTTTTATTCGTGCCCACCGTATCCATCTGCCAGTCGAGCCGCGTGCCGGCGGCTTGCGGATCGTTCGACGGCCATGTCATCGTGCGCCACGTCTCCTGCTGGTTGTAGTAGTGCAGCGTCTGTCCGTCGAGCGTCAGCAGCGTGTCCGTCACGCCAGGCGTCGGCACGGGTTTCAGTCCGAACACGTACTGCGGCTCACCTTGCGCGAGCAGATGACCCGCGATCTGCTGCAGCGTATTGATGGCTTTCAGGAAGGCCGGATCGAACGCACGCGCCGCGCCGCCTGTGCGCGATCCGCCCGATGCCGGCACCCACTGATCGCCCTGCAGTTGAAGCGCGCCGGCCAGTTGCGTCGAGAGGAACGTATTGATCAGTCCTCCCTGGGGACGTACGAAGCGGGCAAGCTCGGGCAGCGAAGCATCGTTCGCCGTGCTGGCAAATGGATAGCGTCCTGCAAACGAGCGGTTCCAGGCAGCAACGATCGCCTGGCGCCAGGCGTCGTTCAGGCTCGCCTCGGCAGGTGTCAACACCGTCTGCGTCGCCTGTTCGATGGGCTGCACGAACAGGGCCTCGCCCATGCCCGCCCACTGCTCACCGAGACTGGCGGCGACGAGCTGCGCGTAGGCGAGCGTATCGGACAGGTCGGAGCCCTTGCCCTGAAAGAGCGACTGCGCGACCTGGCGTGCCTGGTCATCGGAATCGACACTGTCGCTGATTTGCTGGAGCTTCAGTCGCAGCGTCGTCACGCGTTCGGTAAACCGCTCCATGCTCAGATCGCTGCCGGCAGGCGCAACGTTGCCACTGCCCTGCGCAGCCAGCTTGAGCACTGGCCCAAAGGCCGCGCCGAGCGGTCCGGCCGGGTCGGCCTGAGCCGGCTGCGGGGCATCGTCCTTTTTACTGAACAGATTCTGTGCGCGGGTGACCAGCGCGTCGGAAAGCGTCGCCTGCTGCGCGCCCGCACCGCCTTGCCAGGCGAGTGCCTTCATCAGTGCGATGAGCGGCGACTGCCGCGCATCTGCGATCAGCCTGAGCTGCCCCACGGCCGCCGGCAACGTGGGCGCGGCTTCGCAGCGGATACCGTTCATGAAGTCCTGCCAGTGCCCGGCGTAATCGGCAAAGTAATGGGCGCGCAGGGTTGCGCGCAGCGCCTCCGGCGTCGGTGCATCCGCAGATGTACCCAATTGCGCGCTGCCGGCACCGAGTACCCAGTCGGCCGCCACGCCGTTATGTTTCGCGGCCTCGTCGATCGCGGCTTCGATGGAACCCTCCCAGGCCTGGCGGGTGAAGACACCAGGCACCGTGGACGCCATCGAGAACAGGCCGCGCGTATCCGTACCCGCCGTCAGCGACGCCAGTGTCTGATCGGGATACTTGTGGCCCACCGAACCGAGGATGTTCTGGTAGATCGTGTCCTCGGAGTTCCTGACGCCGATGACCGCGAGCAGCGTCTGGCGTGCATTGCCGACGAGATCCTCGCGCGGCTGGATACCCCAGTCGGGGTGCGACGGAAAATGCTGGGCCCAGAAGCCCAGCAACTGTGCTGACAGGTCGAGCTTCTCGCCTGGCCGCAGGCCCGTGTCGAGGTTCCAGTGATGCTCGAGTTGCGGCGTCATGAAGGCCGGATCGGCACGCTGTGGGTCGACCATCATGAGATAGGTCTTGAGTGCCTGCTGACCGTCCTGAGCCATCTGGCTGCCCTGATCGTCGACCTGCGCTGTGGACATCTGGCCGAGATCGACGAGTTGGCCCTCAAGATCCTGCTGGACGGGGGCGACGAGCAGCGGCCGGGCGGCACGCGCATACGGCGTCCACAGTGCATCGAGGATGGCGCGGTCGTGGTTCAGCCCGAAACGGGTGAGCAGTGGCGTATGTTCCTGCACGCGCGCCTCGTGCAGGGCGATGCGCTGCTGGAGGGCGAGCAGCGCGCGCAGATGCGCGGGGGTATCGCCCGCGCGGTTGAGGGTTTGCAGGGAGTCTTTGGTGAGCATGACCTCATGCGCGTTGTTCGTGGCCGAGAGGAGCATGCCGGCGCTCCATAGGCCGATAAAGGCAAGCGCAACCAGTGACGTCACGTTGAAGGGATGCGAAAACGTGCGGTGGCCCGGCGTGCGTTGTGACGCGTCGGCAAGATGACGCCACAGAGGCAGGCGGGCGCTGTCCGAACCGGAGGTCGACGCGGTGGGATCGGGCAGCGGCGCAAAGAAGGCGCCCGCTATTGGCAAGGGGCGGCGCTGCCAGTCGGAGAGGCCAGCGATCCAGCGCGCGAGTGGCGCGCTTCGGGTGTCGAGCCGGGCGGATAGTTCCGATGCGTAGGCGTCGCTGCTGTTACTGGCAAGTTGATGCACGCTTCGGTCGGCGAGTCTGTCGCGTAGTTCGAGCAGAGTGGCTTCGATGGCTGATGCGTTGAGCGGATGAGTCAGTTCGCAGCCGGTCACGGGTGTGTCGATCCGGTGCATGGGGTCGGTGTCTGCGACGTCAAGCACGTACACCGGTGCGGACCAGCGCAGGAGCTCCCTGATGCGCGCAAGGTTAAGACCCCAACGATTCTTCTCCTGCGAGTGGTTAAGCAATATCGTTGCGTTGTCCAGCACGAGCGCGATTGCATCGAGCGGACGGCTCCATCGGAGCCAGTAAATCTGGCGCAGCCACAATTCATCCGGACGATCATCGGCGCCCAGGCCACCCCAGAGCAGCACGGCGTCGTCCATAATCAATGCGCCCTTCGTGGCCAGTTCCGGCATCAGCGCCGTGACAGTCGCGGCATCTCCCGCAACCAGTACCCACGGTTGAACGTGGGCCCAGCGAAACCACCGCTTCTGCTTGAGGTGCAGCTTCAGGTTTTCCGCCCAGGTCGCGACCTGCTCTGCCAGATTCTTTACGGCGTTAGCTGCGAGATCAGTCTTCTGGTCCGGTTCGGCGTTCTGGTCTTTAGACGCCTGCTGGATCGTGTCCCGCTTCTGCTTGCGTCGCTGAAGAAGAAAGCCGATTCCAGCGAGGACAAGGAATGCAATAGGGACAAGCGGGGTTCGATACCGGATGAACCATGCAGCCAGATCCTTCGTATCCACGGTAAAGAAAAGTACCGATGCTGCCGCTGCAATGAGCGCGGCAGTGATCAGAATCCGGCCCAGGATATGTCTTTTTTCGCTCTTCAAACCGTTGTTTCCTTTTGAGGCAGGGGCGAGATAGTGCACAGATAAAGGGGTTCGGACGCGGGGTCACGCCAGACGACAAGCTGTGGTCCAGCACCGCGCATCGCTTCCATTGCAATCGCGAGTGCAATCCAGCCACTGGCCGGTCCGGGCAATCCCAAGGATTTGTCAAGCAGGCGTTCGACGGTCGAATCCTTCGGATCCTCTGTCACTGCCGAACGGATAGCCGTTGACTCGGCCTCTTCGCAGCGGGTGAACCACGCAAGTGCCAGACGTTCAGGAGGCACCTGGTACGCCTTGATCTGGGAAAGTCCGGTCTCCAGCGTGTCGCGTGTGCTCGCCATGGGACGGCATATGGAACCTGCCTGCGCCGCGCTCGGCGTGATCAGAAAGGCCGCGGCTCCTTCGCTGAACTCGTGCTCCTGTTCCTCGTCCGCCCACAGTTGTGCAGCGATCACAAGTCGCGTGGCTGGATCGACCGTGTCTACCTGCCGGGTAATCCACTGCACGCTGCCCTTTGCTGATTGCACTTCGACGTGACATGTCGTTCCTGGAACCAGATGCCCGAAAATGCGCATCACCTCCTTAGTCCAGGCGACGTCATGTCCAAGCGACGCGTCGTCCAGCATCAACGTGACGATGACCTCTTTATGGAGCGCGAGCGTGTCGGCAAAACGCCGCACGATGAGATGCAACAGGCGTGCGCGTCGGAACGCTGTCGCGCGGCCTTTCACCCAGTCAAAGGTTATGCTTCGATCGCTGTTGCCTGGAAGGTCGGCTTTCGCGCCGGCGAATCTGGCAATTTCATCTGTGGACGCAGGAAAGGCTGCTGCATCGAGGACGCACAAATGGCGGCGGGTCCATTCACGCCACATGCCTCGAAGGCGTTGCTGCTCTATTTCGCATTCCTCAGCATCAGTTTGCTCGTCTTCCCAGTCGTTCAACCTTATGCCAAACGCCAACGCGCAGGCAACCAGCGGCGCGCCAATCAGCGTGGCCCAGAACTGGAACGTCTGTGTGGACTTACCGTGCGGCCATATCAGCAAAACAGCGCCTGCTGCTCCCGCGGCGACCGCGGCGAGCGTCGGCAGCCACAGGCGCCAGGAGATCGGCTTCGGGTATTCGATCTTTATGAAAACTGGAATAGGCCAGGACATCAGGCAATATTGACCACGAAATCTACATGCATTTTTAATTGAATCCCTGATTGGACGGCCGAGTTCGGCTCTGGCGGTTCAAACCAATGAGCATTGCGGTGTTATTGAGAAAGAGTTGACAGTTCATTCAACCGCTTTCTCATTGAGGAAAGGAGACAATTCCTGTCTGCGTCACATTCATTGCGTTTCGCAAGCCATTTTTTTCGGGCGTGAGCGAGCGGACATCGTTGCCAGCACCACGATATTGAGATTGAGCAGGCTTGTAGGCCTGCGATACGCTTCGATCAGAAGTTGACAATTCAATTGAGCTGCATATTGCCTTCTCAGCTTCAGTATTTGACTTTGAAAAATCAAAAATGGCATCGCCAAAACAAAAAAATACCTCATGCTTCGTCCGTACTTGCGGAGATCCAGTGGCCATTTTCCAGCGACAGTAGTCCAAATCTCCACATTGGAGCCATCTCTCTGTTTTTAAACCACGCAATGACAGATAGTCCACGGGCCAACTTTAACTACCACTTGGTTTTTATCAAGTTCGCAACATCGCTCCTAATCAAGTGCAATTTTTCAATGTCTAATAGCGATGGGAATTTAAAAAAATACGCTCTATTACTAACGACAGCCTTCTCATCTTGAAACCTGAGTACTCCCATCACCTTAGGCGACAGGAATGATTGCTATCTTGATTGCACGTAACAAGACCTTATCCGAGGATATTTCCCTGTTCCCGTATAGAGCCGACAACCTGGAATCGTCCTCTGGCGTCAGGAATCTCCCTTGGCCAAGAAGCAGCAACGTCGCAGCAGAATATGCGTTTAAGGGCTCAGACAAGGCCGGGGGATTGAATCTCACAATCTGCCTCACAAATTCATTGATTTCGTCTCTCGTCAATTTTTTGTTTGGTTGCACATCGATGCTTTCAACTTTTCCAAGATGAAGTGTCGTTTGAACGATGCCAATTGATACCAGCGCGCCATGGTTCAGGATCACATAGTTATATGTGACGCTCCCCTCCATTCCGCCCGACTTTACAACAATTGACAAGAAACCCATATCACTTGCTTTTATAGAAGGAAGGTCGTCAGCAATGTACGTATACAGCAATAGACCTTTCTCTCCGTTGACCTTCAATTTTACGGTCACGGGATCCACCCGTATTCCGTCTTCATTGCTGCTTTCTGCGATAGAGTATTCCCCTCTGTATGTCTTTCCATTGAGAAATTTTCCGTGCAGCGATTCCGCTTTCGCAGCATTAGATGTAGTGAACGTCAAAACGACAAGCGGGAGCAGAAATATCCTCACGAAACCAAATTTTTTATTTCTTTGCATCAACTGCCTCGACGTTTCCTTGATACATTTCCGATTTTTTTGTAAAAATCAATGCCATAAAAGGAGTTTTTATCGGATAGTCGCAGGGTATCAATTCTGGAATTGTCACGCATTTTAGTCCGAAGTAGTTCTGCCAAATTATTCAAGACGGCAAATCACCTGTCCACATGATTTAATCCGACGCTAACTTTGACAGTATATGTGCCGTGAGCAGGTGCAAGGCCAATCAAGACGAACCCAAAATTACTTCTGCCTTTTTTTGCGCTCCCGTGGCTCTGATTCAGATATTTTCTAATTGAAAATGCATCTTTAAATTGGAATTTGATCATCTTACTTTCCTGTTTCCATCAAATCCAGAGCCATAAAATTTCGATACCTACTTATTCTAATCATAGCCATCCTTGTATGATCTGACTCGATAAACACAAGAGACCATACGCCAATGGCGCTGGCAAGGACAGCGAAAAAATCCCCGGATTTAGCACTTTGGCGACATTATCTCCAACGTCACCTGATGTACTCCGGTCCATAATTTTATAAATTTTAGCGATTACGCCGCATTCGCACTGAGAGACATGGAAGCGATGACTAACCCTGCAGAAATTTTCTATTGTCAATGCCTCACTCTGTTGAAAGCGATTTTGTCACTAAGCATGCATCTTCAATAAATTCGCGAAGCCATAAAGAATTCATATGTCTTTCCGGATACAAGGGAGTGCCATTTCCCCACAAACGCATCGCTTGAGCCATTGCCGTCAAATTCAGCTTCCTCTTGCGGACTCCCCGCCTCAAAAGAGAGCGACTCGCGTAAATTCAATTTACCAGCCAAATAATTACCGGAAAGGTTAATTCTTTCCTTTTTCCCAATATAAACATAGCTACCAGTCAAGACGCCAAGATTTTCTGAGCTATGAAGGACGCTGTCGATCCAAAGAGCTTTATCGACCCATCCGCCGTATCGTCCAAAAGCCTCTTGCCCAGACTTGCAATTCTGCAAACAAAGCAATGCCCCCGCGTCGGGTTCATCGTTCCCCGGGAAAAAGTAAATTACATTTTTTTTCGATACCAGTCCATAAACAGGGATATTGACTACTAAGCCACGTTTTTTAGCCGTCTCGACGACTGCACTTTTTGCCAGACCCAAGGAATCCGACTGATACCCCTTTCCGCATAATGCCTTTTCTGCAGCGTCAAACGGTGTGTATTGCCTATCCATAAGAGCGTCACCTCTACATTCGTAGCCGCTCCAGTAAACCGTCGGCGTCTTAATCGCAAAGCCTCTTGACAAGGAAACCGCTCGCTCAGCACGCGCAGCCCCACCTACGTAGGTAAGCAAGAGAACATCCCAGTTTTTTGAAGAAGTTGTATTGCTGTGCTCAATAATGTAGTAGCCACCCGACTTTAACACCAAATAACTGTCAAAAACAGTTTGCCTAAGTGACTGATTGAAGATCATTTCGTGAGATTTTGAGTCCCTTAGGAAACCATTTTCATCAATAGCTATGGCGCAACCAGCTTGCGCATCACAAATTGTTACGTCTGGAAGTTGATAACGTACCTCAGCGCGTGCCGTTGTCAGAGGCAAAAGTGCTAGCATAATCGAGAGGATAATGTTCCTCAATTGAGACACCTTATCAATTATGTTTTCCAGATCGTCCTATCGATCAGGATGAATCGCCTGAAGTCTCTTGCGTATCGGAGCCGCCTCCTTAAATTGATACACGACGACTTTTCCGTCTTTCGCCTGACCATCCCAGCCGGCTGGAAGACGTTTCATTGCTACGGTATCCATTTCAAATTACCTTTTCTGGAGGCCTTAGTATATTTATATATAAATGCGTTGTAAAAAACACCGCTATAATCCGCCGCGAGTGAATTTGTCGACCATTTACAAGCACCACGATGTAATAACGACCCCAGTAAAACACAGTTGCCACCTCTGGGCTGGGGCCGTTTATATTTGTCAATTACCGATTTTTCATCATCGTTACATTGCCATGTTGCCAACAGATCAAAGGAGCGGTACTTAATGGGTCAACCTGGACGGGATGAAATTGTTTAGAGAACAATACCGAGCAACCGACCCGAATCGCGTCGGCAGACACTGCGATCACCGACTCCTCTGTAGCGTAGACAGGAAGCGATGTGCATGCAATGCATATCATGAACATTAGCGTATCTCTTAATCTTTTCACTATACATTCCCCACCGTGAATCCAAATCGCCTTCCCTAGGGGGCCTCCCGTTGACGGCAAGCGTAATCATGGTTTCTGTGTGAATCCATATTCTTTTGAAATGTATTCGACGGTTTTTCTATCTTGATTATCTAATTTCAATTTTCTGTGGTTTGCCTCAATGAAAGGTCGCAACTCTTCATTCGCCTCAGCGGGCTTACCGTCCTTTCTCATTTCCGCTGCGTTCTGGTCTTCCATACGCATAAAATAAGTGAAGGTGCTTGCGTATTTCGCACTTTGCTCGGCGACTTTTTTATAGTAACCCGAGAAATCTATGCCGTCGGCACAAATACCGTCAACCTCCACGTTTCCAATGCGAATACGAGACGGATAGATAAATACGCCAGCTTGCTTCCCTGAAATAGTTTCAGTATCGACGTCGATTATCTCGTTGTGAACAGGGTTGAGCGGACCCTCATAAAAATTTGGCCCCTTCTTTAGATGCAGCGTGGCCTTTGCAAAGCAATCCGAAGGCGTAGCCGGACCCTGAGGTATGGCTCCCCCAGCTACAAGTAGCGTTTTACTTTCGCCAGAATCAATCAAAATGGCGTCGCCGTGCGCGCCGCTGTATACGCTTATTGCTGTTCCGCACATTGCATACCGGGATTGAAGAAGTAGAACACTGAGAAAAATTGCTTTAATAGTCGCTTTCATTTCGCAGTTCATCCTGAGCCTTTGGCCTTTCCGACGTGTATCGTCCAGCGACTCCCGCTTGCTGGGCAGCCGACGAATGTATGAATCTAATCAATTGGCCGTGCGAGTTGGTCTTCCCGCGTTCTTCATAAATGGCATCAATCAGGGCTCGGTCATATTCACGGGTTTCCGAGTTTGGCCTGTTCAGATTTTTTATCGCTAACGTTACAACATCTGTTGTCTGGCCATGCTGAACTGCAGTCGACCATACGACATCATTTATTGCGTGTGAGTGATAGCGAAGATCTACGCCGGTCTTGGATATCACGGTACTAATCTGCACGTCGAAATGGGTCCTCTTCATGAATTCATGCTCGACGGAAATGAATTGGCTCGTGTTGTTCTGTACAGTTTCCTTCCATTTGCTGGTAAAGGCTGGTGTGCCCGGTGTCAACGCAGCGAAATCTGCAGCCCAAGGAAAGTCTGTAGAAGTCACAAAAATCTTGACCGTTCCCCCAATGACAAATGTGCCATCGGTTTGGCGTGTCTTGCTGGTCATTTGGTACGTGCCGTACGAAACCCCACCAGGATCTCCTTGCCCACCGGATACCGTGCTCGGACCGCGCCCACCGGTTTCATATTGGGTTGACAGTTTGCCCAGATCGTAGTCCCGTCTCTTCCTGCCGCCGATGAAATTCGCAACCATAGCTACCGGATGAAAGTGATTCACCAGCGGGCTGGATGGAAAACCTTCCACCTTACCCTTCACTGAATCCCACCACTGGAGCTTTTTGATACGCTCCAACTCGCACATCCAGTTCTCGGCCGCATTCCGCATGAGCGGCGTGAGTGCTTCCCAGCGGCTCGTGCCTCCGCCCCATTCGCTCTCGTATTTCAGGATGACGTGGCCCAGATCACTTGCCAGCCATCGACGTCCGAGTGCCTGCCTCAACTTGACCGCAGTGACAACTGCACTGCCATCCTTGCCTTGTTGATCTTTTGTGCCATTAGGCGACGGCAGACGACTTACCGTCTGCTCAAGCTTCGACAGGAGAGCACTGTTGCCTACGGCCGCAGTGGACGGTGCGAATGCCTTCTGTTCTTTCGGATTCGCCGAGCCGGTGACCGAGAGATTTCGTTTGAAGGCATCGGTGAGGTTGATCCCCGTTGCGTCCACAATTTCAAAGCCCGGCCATGCCCACGGACTCTCCCAACGGGTGCCGGGTTGATTTCCGCTACCGTCAGATTGCTTCCCGCCACAAACCCAACCCGTGGCCGCTTGCCCCGAACCTGTAGGGACTTCGAGGCGCCACCAGGATACGCCCTTGTCGTCGACCGCGACGTTTCCATCGCCGAGCGAATTCAATTCCGCACGCGGGTACGTCACCAGATCGGAGTTGACCGGTGAACTGGCCTGGCTCAATTGCAACGGAAACGACTTCCAAGCCGGCAATCCATTCGGAGAATCGAGCCGGCTTAAGTTCGAGCGTGCAATCCAGACCGCCCCTTGATACTGCTGCGCTTGGCCTGACGGACCAGAAATCCACGGCTGGACCTGTACCCAAGGGCAAGTTTTCGGGCTCGCAGGGGTAAGCGTAAGTTTGGCAAGCCGCACCCCGTCGCCGAGTTTGAGGTCGGGGTCGATTGGCTTTGCCACAAGCTTCGCACCTGCCTGTATAACGAAGATGGTTCGGCCACTGTCGTTGGGAGGCAGATTTGCAACCCGCGAGCGACTTTTCTCAATGAACGCCTTGAGCGTTTCGTCGGCGAAAACCTCCAGATGCAACAACTGCCGACTCGGGACCGGTGGCAGAGGCGTTGAGGTTTCGTAATCGATGTACTCTCCAAGCTGCCCCAACAATGCTCCCGCATCCACATGGATAGGATGATCTTTGGGCGGAGTAATCACGGTGCCAACGCCCGTCGGCTCCTTCAAGGGCCGGTGATCTTGCAACTTGATCCACCCCCAATCCCCTTCCGGCGTCAGCGGTACAGTTTTCGGTGCTGAAGGAACATGGGAATTCTCGCCGGCATTTGGGCTAGCAACATCATCGTCCGGTCGAGTCCATGGATTGTTCAAGTCGTCGGAACCAAAAACCGCCCCGCCGGTGGCGGCAATCATAGCCCCCGAAGTCACCTCCTTGATGTGCCCCCACGATCCACGCGTTTCACTGATCGTGACTTCGCTGCCTTCGGGCAGAAAGCCAACCGGCTCCCCCTGAACGTACTGGCCTTTTTTCTTGCCATGCATTGGCGCGGTCAGTACGAAAGCCCCGGATGCGCCACCGCCAATCTGCGTGTCTTTTGCCTTTATGCGAAAGGCGTCCACACCAAGCCACCAGCCCGGCCGGTCAAGTTTGTCGTCCGCCAGATAAGTGCTCCAATCCGCCATGTGCATATAGAGGCTGAAGAACGTCAGCGTCTCGTCCTCCGGCTGCGGGGCGGAACTTCCAGGTGCTGGAGGCATTGTCATCTTGTGCCGGACCAGCACAAAACCTGTCGAATACAAAGCCCAGTGCCGCGTCTGCGTGAATTGCAGATGCGGGTACGTATCGTCGAGCTTGTAGGCAACGATATCTCCATTGGCGATAACCCGCACGCCCTTCGACTGGTCTACGCGCGACCCGGAAGCCGGGCCGAAGTGAACGCCGCCGTGCGGAAAGCCATTTACACCAAGCGGAAAAAAGCCATCGCTCATCGCGCCTAAGGCACCATAGAAAATCTGCGGGTCAGTGATTTCCTTGCCGTCCTTCGCTGAAAACGGATAACGCCAGGTCAGCGATGTGGCAGTCGGTGCACTCGCCGGATTGTTCTGCGGCGCTGGTGGATGGTTTTGTGGAGAGGCCATTTGCAGATCGAATGAGATTAGCCGGAAAACTTGGAGCCATGCCCGGTCAGGTCAGGGAGGTCATTTGCCGCGGGTAGCGTTGATGAAATCTGCATCGACGCCGCGCCCTTCTTCTGGACCGTGATGACCTTGAAGAACAGATCGGCGGGACCACCGAGCGTCACATTGCCGTCCTTTAGCTGAATGAACGCGCCGCCGCATTCGAGGACGAGTTCGTTCTTCGCGCTGACGCGGACTGTGCCGTTGATGCTCGATACCGATACATCCTGATCGGCTAGCAGCGACATCGCATCGCTCTGAGCCTGAATCTCGACAGGGCCTTTAGCGGCATAGATCTTGATGCCGAGCTTCTGGGCGAACATCGAAATCAGGTCACCAGCGGCGACAGTGAAGCGCTTCACCACGTTGAAATCGGCGTTCTTC
This sequence comes from Paraburkholderia sp. GAS206C, assembly GCF_050435645.1. Taxonomy (NCBI): domain Bacteria; kingdom Pseudomonadati; phylum Pseudomonadota; class Betaproteobacteria; order Burkholderiales; family Burkholderiaceae; genus Paraburkholderia; species Paraburkholderia sp. GAS206C. The sequence continues at coordinate 271,758 of NZ_JBNDKR010000004.1, forward strand.
CCAGCTACCGTGTTGATGCTGCCCTGCGCCGCGAACTGAACGCCCTGTCCCGTCACAAGTGCCGCCGAAGCTGGCGTGCTCATGAGCAAACCCGGCTTCTTCAAACCATCGAAGTCGTCCTTCATCTGCTGCTGGGCGTCGGTGTCGGCAGGCTCGGCTTTCGCGCCGCTGGCGGATGCCGCTAGTGCTTTTGCAGTGGCCAGTGCGCTTTCAATCTGCGCAATGGTCTCCTGCATGTCGAGCTGCTTGCCGTTCGCGTCCGGCCGATCGTACGCCGTGAGGTGCAGACCCTTGCCCGCGCGGCTTACGCCATAGCCTGACGTCCTGAGCTCATAGCCTTCACCCCTGTACTCAAGCTTCGGGTTCACCAGATAGCCGAGGTTGAGCTGTGACTTGCCTGAGTGCTCCGTGCTGAGCTTGATGCCCTCCTGACCGGCCCAGTCCTCCATCCGCAGTTTGTTGTTGCTCTGCGTACGTATCATGTTGCGCGACAACCAGCGACGATCGTTTGTCACCAGATCGCGCGCCTGGCTATGGTGATGGAAAGCCGTGATTTCCGGCTTGTCGGGATCGCCATCTCTAAATGAGATCACGGCTTCGTCATTGTCCAGCGCGACGAAGTGCATGCCCGTCTGCAGCTTGCCCGCGAACGGTTTGGCCAGGCGCAGCGGCACGCTCTCGCCGCCATTGGGCCAGTCGGAAAAGTCCACGTCGAAGCGGACGACGTAATAGCCCGCAGACGTCAGATAGCCATATTTGTATTTATCAGGACTGCAAACCCGTGCACTGAGCGTTCCGGCAATTTTCGGCCAGGTTTCCGGTTTCAGTTCCAAACGGAAGCGCCGGTCGGCAGGAATCGCCTTGTAGCTGTTGGTGTAGGGCTTTTCACGCGCACCGCTGTGAGTGACCTCGACGATCACCTGACCCTTGGGCGCGTCGGGCAGCGTAACGTCGGTTTCCAGCACGCGCCCGCACCGCAGCGCCAGCACGTTGCTCTCGCCCTCGAATACCACCTGCCGCGCGATAGCCGCCTCGTGGCGCAGTTGCGCCTCCCACTTCGCACCCTGCTGGTCGAGATGGTTTGTCCCGTAGATGTACGGCTGGCCGTAGGTCGTCGGATCCTGCGGCGCGACATTGGCGCTATCTTTAAAGCGTTCCCACGCCTGCTCGGGGTTGTAATCCGCAACGACGAACGACTGCGGCACCGTGACCGTGTGTGTCCTGAGCGACGTCACCGCCTCAACTCCATCCGCTTCGAGGCCAGCCGCTTCACGATACGGCACGATCAGCCGTGGGTCATAGAGATAGTGATCGATGTCATCGCTAAAGACCACCTGGTCGCCGTACTCCGTCTCCACTACATAGCAGTAGATGCCAGACTTCTCCATCAGCATTCGCACGTAGGCCAGATCGTCGACCTTGTACTGAAACCGGAAGAGATGTTTGAGGTACTGGTTCCTGAGGCGAAACGAGTACTGCTCCGGCCTCAGGCCGTGACGGCGCATCACCGACTCGATAATGTCGGGCGTAGACTGGTGCTGATAGGTCTGGGTAGTCGTGACCGCGGCAAGCCGTCCAAAATGGGACGTCAAGACGACACGGTACTTCGTATAGTCCTTCGTGGTCTGGATCGTTGAGAATCGCTCGATGTATCCCGAGAACTTCTTCGGAGCACTATCGTCAGGCACGATCGTGAAGACCGCATCGCGGTTCAGGTAGTCGGTACGTGCGAGCTGTTGCGGATGGGTCAGTTCAATGCAAACTTCAATCGGCTCGCCCATCTTCTCGGTTGCATCGAATGACACGACCGACAGTTGTGCCGCGCTGACGGTGCCCGGCACATCCAGAAAATAGGCCTGCCGTCCTGTAAGCGCCGTTACGCTGGACACAGACCTTCTCGCTTCGTCATACAGGCTTGCCATCTTTTTTCGACTCCTCACCTGATCAGCACTACTTGACAACTGCTATGCGTAAAAACAGATACAGCCACGCAAGCGATGCACATTCGGGAGGAGACGATACCCGCCTTCATTCCGCTGGTGAAGGGTCGGAAGCGGTAACTGATGGTGTTTGTTGTTTTTAATCAATCACTGAGATTTAGTCTGTTTCTGAGATGGCTGCCATGCTAAATATGTTCGACTAATCGATGCTTGGACAGATCAAGAACTGAACGATGAGCGCAAGCTTCCAAAGCAGTAGGCAGCGAGACATGAAGACCGCAGCATCCGATCCATTTACGCAAACGCCGGCGGGCTCGCATGCGCGTGTGGATCCGCTTCGCCTTGATCACCACCTCGCCATCATCGACCGGAAGCTGGCCCGGCAGATCGACGCCATCCTGCATCACCCGGCTTTCCAGGCATTGGAATCCGCATGGCGTGGCCTGCAGTTTCTGGTCGATCGCACGGACTTTCGCCGCAACGTGTGCATCGAGGTACTCGACGTCTCGAAGGAGACCTTGCGGGAGGACTTTGAGGACGCCCCCGACCTGATCCAGAGCGGCCTGTTCCAGCTCACGTATGCCCAGGAATACGACACGCCCGGCGCCTACCCCATCGCGGCCATTATCGCGAACTATGAGTTCGACGCCGGCACCCCGGACATTGCGCTGCTGCGGAATCTTTCGAAGGTGGCGGCTGCAGCGCACATGCCATTCATCAGCGCGGTCTCGCCGGCCTTCTTTGGCCGCTCCTCCATGGAGGAAGTGTCGGGCATACGCGATCTCGCCGGTTACTTCGAACGCGCGGCCTACCTCAAGTGGAAGGCGTTTCGGGAAACGGAGGATGCGCGCTATGTCGGACTCACGCTGCCCCGGTTTCTCGCGCGCCTGCCGTATGGGCCCGATACGAATCCCGTGCGGGGTTTCAACTACACCGAAGACGTGCGCGGCGGCGGCCGCGACGCTTTTCTGTGGGCAAACGCGGCATTTGCCTTCGCCGTGAACCTGGTCAGGAGTTTCGTGCGTAACGGCTGGTGCCTGCAGATCCGAGGCCCACAGGCGGGCGGTCTGATCCGGGACCTGTCAGTGCACCTCTATGACCTCGATACGGGGCATCTGGGCAAGATCGCAACCGACGCGCTGATTCCCGAAACGCGCGAATTCGAATTCGCGGAGCGTGGCCTCATTGCACTTTCGTACACCAGCAATCACGATCACGTGTGCTTCTATTCCGCCCATTCAACGCAGAAGCCTGCCGTTTTCGATACGCGTGATGCCGCAGCGAACAGCCGTATCAACGCGCGCCTGCCGTACATCTTCCTGCTCTCTCGAATCGCGCACTATCTGAAACTGATCCAGCGCGAGAACATCGGGACCACCAAGGATCGCAGACTGCTCGAGCTCGAGCTGAACAACTGGATCAAGGGGCTCGTGACGGTCATGACGACACCGGGCGACGACCTGCAGGCGTCCCACCCGCTGCGCGAAGCCCGGGTCGAGGTGGAAGACGTCGAAGACAACCCGGGCTTCTTCCGCATCAAGCTGTTCATCGTTCCGCACTTCCAGATCGAGGGTATGGACGTGAGCCTGGCACTCATGTCGCAGATGCCGAAGGCAAGACGTTGAATGTTGTCCCCTCTCCTTACCTGAATTCCGACCAGCACCAGCAATGAAGATAACGAAACCCCTGTGGGCGCGTGGCATTTTCATGACGCCGCAGCACTTCCAGCAGCAGGCACTGTGGGAACAGTTTGCCAATGACCAGACTGCCCGTATGGCCAGCCCCGATGCGTGGGGCGTGATTCATGTCGCGCTGGATACGCAGGCGCTCAACGTCGACCGGCTGCAGCTGGCGAGGCTGGGCGCGCGTCTGCGCGACGGCACGCTCATCGATAGCGAAACGGCTGACTGGCTACCCGCGGCGCGCAGCCTGGCCGACGTGCCGGCCGGCGTCGAGGCGGTCACGGTGCTCGCCGGCGTGGCGCTCGTCGATGCGCAGGGCGGCAACTGCGTGGAACCGGGCGAGAAGCCCCCGCGGCCAAGGCGCGTCACCCGCGAATTCCTCCATGTCGTCGACATCAACGGCGAGGGAAAGGAGGAGATCAGTGTTGAACGGCAGATCGTGGCGTTGCTGTTCGATTTCGAGAAGACGGACGACTATGTCACATGCCCGCTCGCGCGGCTCGTGCGCACGCCGCAGGGCCGCTTCGAACCCGATGAGACGTTTGTGCCTCCATGTCTGTTCCTGTCGGCCAGCACGCGGCTCACGCAACGCATGCGGCGCCTGTCCGAGATCCTGACAGCCAAGAGCGCGAGCCTCGCGGTACGCCGCAAGGAGCGCTCAGACCAGATCGCAGACTACGCAGTGTCCGACGTCGCGCTTTTCTGGCTGCTGCATTCGGTGAACAGCACATGGCCAGAACTGGCGCGCCTCGCTCAGGCGCCCGACCAACATCCCGAGCGCCTGTATGCGGTGCTCGCGCGACTCGCCGGATCGCTCCTCACCTTCTCGACCACGGAAACATTGCAGGCCATTCCCGCTTATGACCATGCCGCACCGGAACCCGTGTTTGCGGAACTCGAATCCCTGATCCGCGCGCTGCTGGATGCGGTGATTCCATCGCGGGTCGTGCCCATTGCGCTCGAACGCCTTCGCACTTCAACGTGGCTTGGCCACATCAACGACGAGCGGCTCACCGAAGGCGCCGACTATTACCTGTCGGTACGCGCCGCCATGCCCGCCCATGCCCTTCTCGAGCGGCTACCGGAGCTCTGCAAGATGGGGGCCCCCGACGAGGTCGAGCACATTGTCAACTCCGCGCTGCCAGGCATCGCGTTGCGTCCCGTGTCGCGCCTGCCGGCCGCGATCCCGGTGCGCATCGAAAATCAGTATTTCGCGGTGGACAGCACGGACCCGGCCTTTGGGCGAATGATTGCCGCGCGGGTCTGCCAGATCTATCTGCCGGCCTCGATTCCCGAGGCCGAGCTTGAGGTCTATGCGGTGCTGCCGTCATGAAGATCGCCACAACACCTCCGCTCGACCTGTTGCCCGTTGCCCTGCGCGACACGGCACGCACCATCGTGAAGCTGCGCAGCGGTAACCTGCCGTCGCTGGAAATCCTGCGCAAAGACTGTGACGCGCAGCTCGCCAGTCTGAGCGACGAACTGCAGCGGCGTGGTCAGCCGCGTGACGTGATCGATGATGCGCTCTACGCTCAATGCGCCCTTCTCGATGAAGCGGCCCTCAATGGACTCGGTGCAGACGCGCGCGATGCATGGGAACGCGAACCGCTGCAAGTGCGCGCGTTCGGGCGCAACGATGCGGGTGAGGAACTGCTGCGGCGGATCAGCCAGCGTCTTCGCGAGCCAAGGCCAGTATTGCCGCTGCTAGCCATCTTCGCCGCCGTGCTCGGCCTCGGATTCAAGGGTCGATTTGCCGCAGCCGGAGGCGACGCACACATGAGGCTGATCCGTGAGATCGACGAGCGTCTCACGCGGGCCGCGGGTGGTGCCGCGCGGGATCTGGCCGGCCCCATGGTGGTGAATCCGTCCCGGACGCGCCGCCGCGCCCTTTCGCCATTGGCCTGGGTCCTCATTGCGTGCGTCGCAGCGGGGCTCGCGTGGTTCGCCATCGACCGGTGGCTGCTGGCGTCGATCGCCGGCATGGCACGTTGAGGGACTCATGCGTATAGGACCTGGGCTCTTCGAGCGCATCACGGGGCACTTCGCCGACGGCTCTGTCGTGAGCGATTTCACGCCGGAGGATCAAACGTTCCTTTCCGTGCGGGATAACATCGAACGCATCCTGAATAGCCGGCGCCGCTCCCTTGCGCATCTGCCGGATTACGGTCTCGATGATCTGTCGGAAATATACCGCCACCTGCCCTCATCAACGCACAAGCTCAGAAACGCCATCGAGGCGACGCTGCTGAAATACGAGCCGCGCCTGAAGGCGGTTGAAATCGAAGTGCACGCCCCGGAACCCGGCATGGTGGTCAGCTTCACGATGGTGTGCCACCTGCACCAGGAGGGACTGGTGCGCTTTGACACGGTGTTCACACCGGACGGAAAAACCCGACTCAGGATGCTGCAGGCGGCGCTTGACCGGTATTGACGCAGTACTGACGAATTCAACACGAACAGGAGAATGAGATGGGAACGATGCTGGCAGTCAAGGGCAACGGAACGACGACCGGGGGCGAAGTACTGGACGGTGACGAGGACTTCTCCGACGAAAATGGAGCGCTCGCGAAAAACATGGGGCTCGCATCCTGTGGGCGCTGCGGGCACAACGGCCCCATGCTGGGCACAGCCACCGGCTGGGGACTGACGGGTGAGACCGCAGTACGCGACAACGATATCGTGGCGTGTCAGTGCCCGCGTGGCGAAAACCGCGTCATCGCACGGTCGAACTACTACGACGAATAATACATACGGCCGGTCGCATGCGCCCGTGCTGCTGTCTCATCCGATGTGGACAGCCCGATCTCATTGCGTCAACGACAGCATGCGTGCCGGATCCAGCACGGTCATCTCACCCTGCAACTCGGCAAGCCTGCGCGCCAGCGCCGGTTTGTCCACATCCTTGCGGCCGCTAGTAGCCTTTAGCGCCCGGACGAGCTGCTGCTTGACATCGAACACCAACGGCGGATCCCAGCGCACAAGCGGCAGCGATTTCCCCGCCGCATCCAGCTCGAGCAGCAACGCCATGGCCGTATCCGCACGCTCTGCATTCTGCGCAAGGCGTGCCATGACGAACCGCTGCAAAAAACGATGCCGCTCCGTTTTCATGCCGGGCAGGCCCTCAAGCCAGACAAACGCCGCTTCGATGCCGTCGCGCGCGGCCAGATCCCTCGCCTGCGCCTCGATCTCCGGCCAGTCACCCGCGGCCCCTTCCTCGCTGTCGGCCGACACCGGCAGGGGCGCGAGCGTCTCGCCCGCTTCGAGATTACGCACGACTGCGTGTCGGGCGATCCACTCGAGCGTCGTATCGTCCGCGAATGGCGTTCCATCGTTGAATGACAGGCGCTCGATTCCGGGTAGTCGCTCGAGGAAAAGCGCGAAATCAGCTCGCAGCAGTTCCCGCCATAGGCTGTGCGGCGCGCCGACGTGATCGAGCGCGACGTGCTGGAAATACTGAAGGTCGAACCAAAGGTGATTGACGCCCTCCATGAAGGCACCCTCGACGCGCTCAAGCAATTCGTTCCACTGCTTCTGCAGGACGAGCCGCTTCATTTGTGCGCGCAATTCCTGGCGCGGCGCGGCAAGCCGCGTATGCGAGGCAGCATCCGCCGGCGGCACTTCATGCAAGGTATCCCAGCGAATGCAGCGCGCGAGACGTACCGACGGCAGGTAGCCCTGTTCCTGGTCACGCAGCCACGTGGCCATCGCCCGCGCCTGCTCGAGCAGATCGCGCGTCGAGGCAATGCTGCCTGTCGACATGCCGCCCGCCATGGGAGACGAAGGTGCCTGCGAAGTGTCAGTGGCGATGCCCGCAGGCTCTCCCCTGCGTTCGAACCGGGAGACAAGTGGTTGCAAGTTCGGGCGCGCGGCTTCTGCCCACGCTGCCGTGTGCGTGACAAGCACATCGAGCGCCGCAAGCGAGCGCTCGAGCCCGGGCGAGGCCAGTTCGCCGCAGCGCTCCAGCAGTTCGATCATGCGCGTGGTGGCCAGCATCTCCAGTGCGCCTTTCTTCGCTTCCGCGCGCGCCGGCAACAACGAGTCCCCGAACCTCTCGATGAGCGCGGCGACTAGTTCCAGCCCGTCTGCGAATCCAGCCGCCCCATCCTGCCTAAGGCGCGCCCCGGCGTAATAGCCGGCTACCCTGAGATCCTTGCCGGTCTCCTTCAGCAGTTGCTCGCACGAGCTCACGATCAGTGCGTCATCGATACCGGAAAGCTTGTTCGCCTCGTCCTTGAGCGCAAAAAACGCGTCTTCGTAACCGGGATCGCGCCCAACGCCGTTTCCGCCGGACAGCGGTTGCAGCCAGGCGCTCCAGTTATCGAGCCGCGAGCGTGTGATCTGTTCAGCGTCACGCGATGGAAACAGTGCCTTAAGCAGGCCGGACAGCATTGGCGGATCCCCGTATGCAGAGCAAAAAAATGACGCCGGGGCGGTACATTGCCGCGGCGTGGTTCACATGGACAGCGGCCCGGTCAGCTCTTGGCCTTCGGCATCTGCGACACAAGCGACAGCCCGATGTCCATCCCCTCCACCTGGAAGTGAGGGATGACGAAGAGCTTGATGCGGAAGAAGCCCGGGTTGTCCTCGATATCCTCGACGGTCACCTTCGCCTCACGCAGCGGGTGGGACGCCTGCAGGTCGTCACCTGGATCCTTCATCTCCGTCACAAGACCCTTGACCCAGTTGTTTAGCTCGAGTTCGAGCACACGGCGGTCCTTGGTCGTGCCGATGTTTTCGCGCTGGATCACCTTCAGGTAATGCGCAATACGCGAGAGCAGGAAAATGTACGGCAGGCGCGCATTGATGCGGCTGTTTGCCGTCGCTTCCTTGGTCTCGTACAGCGCCGGCTTCTGTGCCGAGTTGGCCGAGAAGAAGCACGCAAAGTCGTGGTTCTTGTAGAACGACAGCGGAATGAAGCCAAGATTGGCAAACTCGAACTCGCGCGTTTCGGGAATCAGGACCTCGCTCGGAATCTTCGGCTGCACGCCGGTACCGAGGTCGTACAGGTGAACCGGCAGATCCTCCACCTTACCGCCTGCCTGCGGACCGCGAATCTGTACGCACCAGCCATTGTTCACAAAGCTGCGCGTCATATTGGCCGCAAACGCGAACGATGCATTGACCCACAGGTAACGGTCGTGGTCCGGGCCCTTGACGGCCTCTTCGTAGTTGAATGCGCGGACCGGCACGGTGTCCTTCCCGTACGGCAGGCGGCCGAGCACGCGCGGCATCGTCAGACCGACATAGCGCGCATCGTCCGTATCGCGGAAGCTCTTCCACTTGATGTACTCAGCGCGATCGAAATAGTTGCCGATGTCCTGGATGGCCGCCACTTCTTCCATCGACTTCTTGCCGAAAAACGCCGGGCCAACGGAGCCGATAAATGGCATGTGCGCTGCCGCCGCGACCTTCGAGACGTTGCGCAGCAGCGCGATGTCCATTGGCGAATTCACGAATTCGAAATCACTAATCAACGCGCTGACCGGCTGACCGCCCGGTGTATCGTATTCCTCAATGTACGTGAGGCGATACAGGCCGCTCTGGATGAGTTCGGGCGTGTCCTCGAAATCGCGCTGCAGCGCTTCCTTCGACACGTCAAGTACTTCGATGCGGGCATTCCTGCGAAAGTCCGTGCGGCTCACCAGCATCTTAAGGCCACGCCAGCGACCTTCGAGCGCCTGAAACTCCGGCGTGTGCATGACCGCGTCAAGCTGCCGGCTGATCTGGCGGTCAAGCTGGCCGATGTGAAAGTCGAGCAGCGATTTGTCGAGCCGGTCAACCGGCTGGCTCGATTTCGCGACGAGATCGAGAAATGCACCCATGCCGCGCGCGATCCGCTCGTCGGCCGACGCCTCGGAGAGCATGTCGTTGTCGCGGAATGCCTCAAGCGGGCGCGCCGCAGCGACGGGTTTGAGATTGATCTTGCTGCACAGCGATTCGTACACGCTGCCGGGGGCATCAAGCACAACGGTCTCAGTTGCGCCTTGCTGGGATTCGTTCTGGTTCATTGTTTGTCCTGTCTGCGTCTGTAGCGTCACCTGGTTACGAAAAGAAGTGAAGGCCTGCTTCGGCCTGCGCCCCTCAGGCATGGCCTTCCGGTTGCGTGGCGGCCGTGGCAATCTGGCCCAGTTCGCCACGCAGCTTGTCGGACAGACGCCGGTCCTTCAGAATCTTCTCGAACTCGCGTCGGAACGTGACGTTATCGAGGAGGTTCGATTTCAGGTCACGCAGCAGGTTGCGCATCGCGAGAAGCGCCTGGAGCTCGGGAATCTGGTGGGCGACCTGCTCCGGCTCAAAATCCTTCATCGAGCGGAACGAGAGGTTAACCGGCAGCTCCGAGCCGTCCGCAGCCAGGGTATTGTCGGCCGCAAACTTCAGGTCCGGCGCGTAATCGGCCAGTACCGAATCGAAGTTATTCTTGTCGATGTTGACCTTCTTGCGTTCAGCCAGCGGCGCCTGCTCCCGGCCCGCACTGAAGTCGCCTGCGACCAACAGCTTGAGCGGTAGCTCGACCTTCTTCTGGGCGCCGCCCGTATGCAGGTCGAGGGTGATTGAAACACGGCTTTTCGGAATCTCTCGCTGGAAGCTATCCATCAGTAATCCTTATAAATAGGTTTTCAATCTTCGCAGGTGTCGACCGTCGCGAAGAGAGAGTCCTGCACACGCACCGCGAATGCTTGTCCGGACAGCTCTCTATGCAAGGCTTTCAATCATGCGACCCTTTTGTGGAACGGTATTAAACAGGTTTATGGCCATTACGTCAAAGCCTGTCCTTACATAGAAAAACAACGAATCATCAAAATTTGTAAATTTCACTGGAAAATCATTTCTCAAAAAATAACGTGCTGCCTTTAGATACCCCGCGAACACTCTGTGACCACGCATCCCCTCCAGATGAGCACACAACGTAAGGTTATTTGAGTCAAGGCGCTGTGGCGCGCAGCATTGATATAAATCAATATACGTTCTTGTAAGTATTCTCAATGACTATCCCTAAATTAAGAATTTAGGCGCATTTAAATTCATAGAAATTTACTCAACCATTCGTCTGATAATTCTCTATGCCAAAGTCAAAATTGACATATAAAATCTCACCGCCTAACAGAAAGCGGAGACCCTACATTGCAGACAGATAGCCCATCCTGGCCAGAAGACGTCTCCCTCTCGCGGCACGTGTACTTGTGGACTTCGTCGCGAGCAATTTCCGAGATTGTTAGCAAGACTTACGAAATCACCATACCGGCGCGTCGGGGCAACCGATCCTGCGTTGGATATCCGCGCGCATGATCACCCTGACCTTGGCACGCGACAGGCGTGCCCACATGAAATCCGTATCGGACGTTGCACGTTCCGCGTGCGTTGGCATATGCGATCTGCTGCAAGATACGGCGCTGCTCGTGACATCACTTGCGTCCGGCGGAACCGTTCAGGATGCGGCAAAGTTTCGCGAGCGCTGCAGCCAGCTTGTTGATGAGTTCGCCAATGCACTTGCGCAACGCGGTTATCCAGAAGACGTCCAGCGTGAAGCGCTGGTTGCCCAGTGCGGACTGCTCGATGAAATGGCGCTGCGCCATCTATCGACCGAAGCCCGCACAGCGTGGGAACTGGAACCAATGCAAGTCGAACGTTTCTCCATCCACGATGCCGGCCGACGTGTCATCGACTGCATTGAGTCGCATCTCCAGGAAGCATCGCCTGACACCGACCTGCTCGAGTGTTACGCGACGATTCTCGGTATGGGTTTCATTGGCCGCTATGCCCGCGAGGGAGATGCGAAACGCACGGCGTTGATCGCCGCGCTCGATACCCGGCTGGAACTGCTTCGTCCGCTCGTGGAAGAGCCCTTCATGATTGATCCCGCCGCAGGTCCCCAGCTTTTCAACGGACTCTACCGACTGGTGCCGTGGATCATTCCCGCTCTCGTGTGCCTTGTTGCGGTCGCTGTCTGGGTTGCCGGAAGCAACGCCCTCGACGCGCAGTTCTCGCAGTTTGGGTCTGCAAAGGTCAACCGGCGATGAAATCTGATCTGTCCGTACTCACCGCTGGTTCCGCGTCATCGCAGGCTTCGGGTCATGAAGGGCTTGGGTATCCCTTGCGTCTGCTGGTCGTGTTTGCAATCGCTCTTGCTCTCACCGTAATCTGGCTTGTGGCCAGACCTGGCCTGGGTCTCGCGTGGACGCTCACGGTCATGATCGTGAGCGCCGGGCTTCTGCTGATGCTGTGGCGCACCCGGCTGTCTGTTAGTGCACGCAGGGATGGCGCACATGTGCTGACCGCCCTCGGCGCAGCAACCGCCGACATTCCGCTCAGACTGCGTACGCGCATGCCGCTCGTACTGGTCACGGGGGATGATCTGCCCGCGCTGTTCGACCGGCACGACGGACAACGCTTCGCGCATGTAGGTGACGGCGCCATCTGGCTGCGTGTGGACCGACCGCAGGATCTGCCGCGCATGGCCGTCGCCGTCAGACAGTGGCGCGACGGCCGTTCACCGGACGGTGTCGTGCTTTCGGTGGCGCCAGCCCGTCATACGGACCCGGAAATGCTCACACAGTCGCTGCGGGTGGTCAGACAGGCAGTGGCAGACGCCGCGCGCATGCTAGGTTCACGCGTTCTTCCAGGATATGTCGCGGTCTATCAGCGGCTCACGACAGAAGGCATTTCCGGCACCCCGAAAAAACTGATTTGGGGCCATGGCGCGTTGGCATCGGCTGATCTTCTCGCACCGCAATGGTATGGGGCTTCGTCCACCGCCCGCATACTGGACGCACGGCATTTCGAGACTGTCATCCGTGCGGCCGGGCGCGAAGCATGGCGCGTGGCGGACAGCAGTGCGCCGGCAACCCGCGCCGCCGCACTCGCCTCGATCATTGGCTGGACACAGCGGGTCGTGATTCACGCACTCACCGACCCGCGGCAGCCCGATATGTCCTGGGCACTGTTTGGCGCTGGCTGGATTGATTGCGGACCGGCATGCGGGCCAGGCCGTCCGTGGGAAAGCGATGTGCAGATGCAAACCCGCGTCGCGCGCGCGCCGGGCGCAGCTTCGCCGATGCCGTGGCCGCTGCCCCAGCGGCTGATTCGGGCGATGCCGAGGCACTACTGGATGTCGCCACGCCTCATCGCGCTCGCCCACGCACTGGCTCTATTTGCCTGTGCGGCCGCCGTCGCGTTCTTCTTCTCGATCCGGCACAACCAGGCATTGCTGACGCGCATGGGCGCGGATCTTGGCCGCTATTCGATGATCCCGGCCAACCACGATGCCGCAAAGCGTGATGCCCTGCAGACGCTCGTCGCCGATCGCAACGAGCTTGAACGTTACGCACGTACCGGTACGCCGTTGCCGCTGTCATTCGGCATGTATCGCGGCGCCCGGCTGATCCCTCCACTCAACGACGCGATTGCATCGTATCAGCCGCCACCGTCACCGCCCGCTGTCGTGACGCTCGACAGCATGTCGCTCTTTGACAGCGGCAAGGCCCAACTCAAGGACGGTTCGACGCGCGTCATGGTCAATGCGCTCGAAATGATCAGGGCGCATACCGACAAGCGGATTCTGGTGGCGGGCCACACCGACAACGTGGGTGACCCGGACAGCAATCTGAAGCTGTCGACGGCCCGCGCCGAGGCCGTACGCAACTGGCTTATCGAAGCGTCGGGTATTCCCGCTACGCAGTTCGCCATTCAGGGCTATGGCGATACGCGCCCCGCCGCTGATAACCATACCGAAGCTGGGCGCGCAAAAAACCGCCGCGTGGAGATCACGCTTGTGCCTGACGCCGCGCAGCAGGTCCCATCGGGAAACACGCCAAAGGAAGGCGGCCCTCAGGAATCCGCCGCACCGGCACGCACAGATGGACAGCCTGGATAACGCATTTTTTGTCCCCGAAGCCTCTGGTCTTCGGGATTTGTGAAGCCCGGTTACTGACCCCGGGCGATTGTCGCTGTAAGCAGAAGGGAGTTAAGAAATGGCAATTCCGTCATACATGTGGCTCAAGGACGATGGTGGCGCTGACATCAAGGGTTCGGTGACCGTCCAGGGCCGCGAGGGCAGCGTCGAAATCACGGCGTTCGATCACAGCCTGCATATTCCGACCGACGGCAACACCGGCAAGCTGACCGGCACGCGCGTTCACTCGCCGATCACGCTAGTCAAGGAAACCGATGCGTCGACGCCGTACCTCTACAAGGCGGTCACGAGCGGCCAGACCCTCAAGTCTGCCGAGATCAGGTGGTACAAGATCGACGACGCCGGCAAGGAGAAAGAGTACTTCAACACGAAGCTCGATAACGTGAAGATCGTCGCCGTGCGTCCGAAGATGCTCGACATCAAGGACCCGGACTACGAAAAGCACAACCACCTGGAGGAAGTCGAGCTGCGCTACGAGACGATTACCTGGTCGTACAAGGACGGCAACATTATCCACAAGGACACCTGGAACGAGCGTTCCTGATTCACAGGTAGTCCGGAGGCCGGTACACCGTCCCCGGTAGTCTTCGGAATTACCGGCCTTTCCTTGCCAGTCTGCCTGCGCGGACTGGCCCTTTCGGACTGGCCTTTTTATTGCGCGGGGCGCGCCGCTCCAGGCTGGCACGCCCCTCTTCAGATGTGCGAATAGCCCAAACATGACCGTGCACAACGACCGAAACGCTTCCTTCCGCGACGCCAGCCAGCTTCTGCAGCGGCTCAATCCACACTGCGCGAAAGCGCTCGAGGCCGCGGCAAGCCTGTGCCAGACACGGCTCGCAGACGAGATTTCAGTCGAGCACTGGCTGCTCAAGCTGATCGAGGCCGGGGACGGCGATATCCCGGCCATCATGAACCATTACGAACTGAACGTTGATGCCGTGTGGGATGCACTGCTCAGGGCCATCGACCACACACCGCGTAACCTGCGCGGCCGCCCCAGCCTCTCTCCGCAATTGGCCGTTGTCATCCAGGACGCCTGGTTCCGTGCCTCTACACACGCTGAAGGCAGTGACCCGGGCATCCGTTCCGGCCATGTGCTGCAGGCCATCGTCGAGGCCCCGCATGTCCTTCGTGCGGCCAATGCCTGGCAACTGCTCTCAGTGAGCAGCGCACAGATCGAACGCCTGCTGCCACGCCTCGGGCCGCGAACCTGCGAGAACCAGCCTGAGATGCCGGAAGTCGTTTCCGGCCCGTCCGCCGTTCCGGCAGGAGCCGATTCCGTTAATCACCCGTCGGATGGGAAAACAGCGCAGACAGCAACGCGCAATGTGGAAGGCGACGCACTCGTCCGCTTTGCAATCGACATCACGGCGAAGGCGCGCGACGGCAAGATCGATCCGGTATTCGGACGCGACCGGGAGATCCAGCAGATGGTCGATGTGCTCGCCCGGCGGCGCAAGAACAACCCGATCCTCGTCGGCGAGCCGGGTGTCGGCAAGACCGCGCTCGTCGAAGGCCTCGCGCTGCGCGTAGCCGATGGCGCCGTGCCGAACGTGATCCGTGACGTGCGTATTCTCACGCTCGATCTCGGTCTGCTGCAGGCCGGTGCGGGTGTGAAGGGCGAATTCGAGCAGCGCCTCAAAAATGTGATCGATGAAGTGCAGGCCTCGAACGTGCCGATCCTGCTTTTCATCGACGAGGCGCACACCCTGATCGGTGCGGGCAACGCAGCAGGCGGCGCCGACGCCGCCAACCTGCTCAAGCCCGCACTCGCGCGCGGCGAGCTGCGCACGATCGCCGCGACCACCTGGTCGGAATACAAGGAATACTTCGAGCGCGATGCCGCGCTCGAGCGCCGCTTCCAGATGATCAAGGTGGACGAGCCCGATGACGCGGCTGCCTGCCTGATGCTGCGGGGACTCAAGGAACGCTACGCGAAGTATCACAACGTCCACATTCGCGACGATGCACTGGTGGCTGCGGTCAGGCTCTCGCGCCGCTACATTCCGTCACGGCAGTTGCCAGACAAGGCGGTCGACCTGATCGATACGGCCGCTGCCCGTGTGCGCATGGGTCTCGAATCGCCGCCCGCGGAACTGCAACGGGCCCGCGCCACGCTCGCCGCGCTGGAGCTGGAGCGCACCACGCTCGAAGACGATGCGCGCGCAGGTATCGAAAGCGCGGAAGAACGTCGCGCTGCGCTCGATGCCGCGCTCAACGAAGCGAAAGCGCAGTTGGAGACTCTGCAGCAACGTTACGGGCACGAACTTGGGCTTGTGCAGGCGCTCCTCGAGCAGCGTGATGCCGCAGCAGCCGGCGACACCGGATCGCTGGCCCAGACGCGCGAGGCACTCGCGCGTGCGCAGGGCAAAGCGCCGCTGATCTTCGCGGACGTAGACGCCCGGGCGATCGCCCGCGTGGTCGCCGAGTGGACCGGAGTGCCGGTCGGCAACCTGCTCGAAGACGAACTGACCGGACTGCTCACGCTTGAAGAAAGCCTGGCCACCCGCGTGGTTGCTCAGGATGACGCACTTTCGGCACTCGCCGAAAGCCTGCGCACAGCGAAAGCGGGTCTAAAAAACGAGCATTCGCCGCTTGGCGTGTTCCTGCTCGCAGGACCGTCTGGGGTAGGTAAAACAGAAACGGCGCTCGCACTCGCCGATCTGCTGTTCGGGGGCGAAGCCGCACTGACGACAATCAACATGTCCGAATATCAGGAAGCCCATACGGTTTCGCAACTAAAGGGCTCACCTCCCGGTTATGTCGGTTACGGGCGTGGCGGGATCCTCACCGAAGCAGTGCGACAGCGTCCATACAGCGTCGTGCTGCTCGACGAAGTGGAGAAAGCCCATCGCGACGTGCTCGACATGTTCTATCAGGTGTTCGATCGCGGCACGATGCGCGACGGCGAAGGCCGCGAGATCGACTTCCGCAACTGCGTGATCCTGATGACCTCCAATCTCGGAAGCACGCAGATCGACGAGGCCACGGCGGAGAACCCCGGCATTTCGCAGGCAGAACTGCACGACGCGATCCACCCACAACTCGTCGCGCACTTCCAGCCCGCGCTGCTTGCCCGCTTCCAGACGCTGGTCTACCGGCCGCTCGATGCTACAGCGCTCGCATCGATCGTGCGGCTGAAGGTTGAGAAGGTCGCCGAACGTCTGCACCGTCTTTACGACATCGAGCTTACGTGCGACGACGCGTTGACCGGGGCGCTCGCGCAGCTTTGCCTCGCACGCGAATCCGGTGCACGCAATGTCGACGCGTTCCTCAACCAGCGCATCCTGCCTGCTGTTTCGCGCGAGCTTCTGACGCGGATGGCCGGAGGCTCGCTACCGGTTGAGTGCCGACTGTCGATAGCCGCCGACGAAAGCCTCGTCATTGACTTCCTGGATCGCCACAACGCACCGTCTTCTGCCAACGCAACCGCTGACAATCTGGCTATGGTCGCTAAGTGAAGGAGTATGTGACGCCAGTCGGCCCTTCGCTGTACTTTTTGGGCCGCCTGGCTGCATGTGCGCATGCGTATTGAGCGTGAGCGTGAGCGTTACGCCAAACGAAAAGACGTCGCGCAAGACAAACCCAAAAAATCAAACCGCCAAAGCCACCCTCTTCCTCTCGCTCCGCTGCATAAAATAATTAGCAACCACGACCCCAACAGTCACAAAAGCAATAAACAGCGTAGCAAGCGCGTTCATCTCAGGATTAAGCCCCAACCGAACGCGAGAAAAAACCACCAGCGGCAAAGTCGTCGACCCAGGCCCCGACAAAAACGCCGACAAAACCAGATCGTCGATAGACAAAGTAAACGACAGCAACCACCCAGCCACAAGCGCCTGCGAAATCAGCGGCAATGTAATAAAGAAAAACACCCGCAACGGCGTAGCTCCGAGATCGAGCGCTGCCTCTTCCAGCGACGGATGCAACTCCCTCACCCGCGACTGCACAATGATCGCCACATAAGAAATACACAACATCACGTGCCCGATCCAGATCGTGAGCAACCCACGCCCGGCAGGCCATCCCAGCCATTTAGCCATTTCGATGAACAGCAGCAGCAGCGAAATCCCCTGAATCACCTCGGGAATCACCAGCGGTGCATTGATCATGCCGGTGTACAAAGTGAAGCCGCGAAACCGCCCCATCCGCGCCAGCACAAACCCCGCCCATGTGCCGATAAACACCGATGCAAACGCCGTCAACAATCCAATCTGCAACGACAACCACGCCGCCGAGATCAGTTCATCGTCGCCCAGCAGCGCCGCATACCAGCGCGTCGAAAAATGCGTCCACACGGTCACCAGTTGCGATTCGTTGAACGAATACACCACCAGGCTCACAATCGGGATGTATAGAAACAAAAACCCAATCCCGAGCGCGAAAATCTGCAAGAACCTGTTCGGCTTCATCAGCGCCTTTCCTCCAGCGCCTTCGCCTGCGCATACTGAAACAGCGCCATCGGCACCAGCAGCAGCAATACCATCGCGCATGTCACCGCGGATGCCATCGGCCAGTCGGCATTGTCGAAGAACTCATTCCACATCACCCGGCCAATCATCAGCGTATTCGCCCCGCCCAGCAATTCCGGAATCACATACTCACCCACCGCCGGAATGAACACCAGCAGACAGCCCGCAATAATCCCGTTTTTGGACAATGGCAACGTTATCTGCCAGAACGCCTTCCAGGGTTTTGCGCCAAGGTCATAAGCCGCTTCCAGCAGCGTCATGTCCATTTTCACAAGGTGCGCGTACAGCGGCATCACCAGAAACGGCAAGTACGAATACACCATGCCGATATAAACCGCGGTATTCGTGTGATACAACTCAATCGGCGTATGAATCAGGCCAATCGACATCAGAAAGTTATTCAGCAAGCCATTATTCTTCAGGATGCCGATCCATGCGTACACGCGAATCAGAAACGACGTCCAGAACGGCAGCATCACCGCCATCATCAGAATATTGCGCGTGGCCGGGTTCGAGCGAGCGATGTAATACGCCATCGGGTAGCCCAGCAACAGGCACAGCAGCGTCGACACTGCCGCCACCACCACGGAATTCACATACGTCGCAAAGTAAAGGCTGTCCGTTAGCAGGAACGCGTAGTGCGACAGGTCCAGCGCAATATGCAGCACGCCGTCCTGGAAACTCGTCAGCTCGGTGTACGGCGGAATGCCCAGCTGCAGGTCGGCGAAGCTGATCTTCACCACCAGCAGGAACGGGACAAGGAAAAACATCAGCAGCCAGATGAACGGTCCGGCCACGACGGCGGTGCGGCCGGTCAGGCCAAAGCGCCGCACCGGCCACGACGCAAATGAACTCAGCGCGCTTTTCATGACGTCAGCACCACTCCCGCGGAAGCGCTCCAGCGCACGTACACTTCGTCGCCCCACGTCGGCGATTCGATTTCGGAAAGCGCGAGGCTCGTGACGTTCGCCACCACCATCTTGCCGCTCTCGAGCTTCACGTGGTACAGCGAATAGCCGCCCATGTACGCGATATTCGTGACGACGCCCTTGCCCCAGTTGTACGCGCCCTCAGGTGGCTTGCGCGTGAGCGCGATGCGCTCGGGCCGCACGGAAATCGTCAGCGGCATGCCAAGCGGCCCGGTGATGCCGTGATTCACATAGAGGCGAACCGGCAGATCGGAGGTTTCGACGAACACGTGATCCGGTTCGTCCTCGACTACCGTGCCGTCGAACAGATTGGTCGAGCCGATAAACTCGGCCGAAAAGCGGCTGTTCGGATACTCATACACTTCGTGCGGCGTGCCGAGCTGGACGATCTCGCCTTCGCTCATCACCGCGAGCCGGGCGGCCATCGTCATCGCCTCTTCCTGATCGTGGGTGACCATGATGCAGGTGACGCCGACCTTGTCGAGGATGTTGACCAGCTCGATCTGCGTGCGCTGGCGAATCTGCTTGTCGAGCGCGGACATTGGCTCGTCGAGCAGCAACAGCTTGGGCCGCTTGACGAGGCTGCGCGCCAGCGCCGCCCGCTGCTGCTGTCCGCCCGAAAGCTGATGCGGTTTGCGCTTGGCAAAGCGCCCCATCTGCACGAGATCGAGCACTGCCTGTACGCGCTCCTGCAGTTCGGCCTTCGGCACGCTCTCCTGCTTCAGGCCGAAGGCCACGTTCGCCTCGACGGTCATATGCGGAAACAGCGCATACGACTGGAACATCATGTTGACCGGGCGCCGATACGGCGGCATCTGCGCGAGGTCTTCGCCGTCGATCAGGATCTTGCCCGAAGTCACGGTCTCGAGTCCCGCCAGCATGCGCAGGAGCGTGGACTTGCCGCAACCGGAACTGCCCAGCAATGCGAACAGCTCGCCCTTCTTCACCGACAGGTTGACCTGCTTGACCGCAACCGTCTCGCCAAACTTCTTGACGACATCGACGATCTGCACGAAGTTTTCCGCTGCATCGCCCGCAGCGGCATAGCTGCCCGGAGGCAGCGTGCCGGCCGCCGCCAGCACACCCGACTGGTCACTGCTCATAATGTGGTACTTCGCTCCTGCATTTGACGAACAAAGCCCCCGGTGAACGCCGGGGGCTTGGTGGACATGCCTTGCTATCGACCATTCAATCCGCAGACTTTAACGGCCGGACTTGAATTCAGTCCAGAGCCGCGTCTGCAGCCGCTGGATTTCCGGCGGCAGCGGCTTCAGCAGGAACAGCGTCTTGATGACTTCAGGCGGCGGATAGACGGCCGGATCGTTCGCCACGTCCTTGTCCACATATTTGCGCGATTCGAGGTTCGCGCTCGGGTAGTAGACCTCGTTGGTGATCGCGGCGTGGACCTGCGGCGTCTCGATGTAATTGATCCATTCGAGCGCCGCTTCCTTGTTCTTCGCGTCCTTCGGAATCGCCATCACGTCGAACCAGACCGGTGCGCCACCCTTCGGAATGTAATACTCGATCTTGTACGGCTTCTTCGCCTCGACCGCGCGGTGCTTCGCGATCACCACGTCGCCCGACCAGCCGTAGGCGAAGCAGACGTCGCCGCCGACCAGGTCGTTGATGTAGCCCGACGAGTTGAACTGCGTGATGTACGGGCGGATCTTCTTCATCATGTCGAGCGCGGCACGATAGTCCGCCGGGTTCGTGCTCATCGGATCCTTGCCGATGTAATGCAGCGCCGCCGCGAACATCTGGTCAGGAGCGTCGAGCACCGAGACGCCGCACGCCTTCAGCTTCGAAATGTTTTCGGGTTTGAACAGAATGTCCCAGTTGTCGAGCGGGACGTTCTTGCCGAGGATCTGCTGGACTTTGGTGACGTTGTAACCGAGACCCGTCGTACCGTAGGCCCACGGGTCGGCGTATTTGTTGCCCGGATCGGCGCCGGCGACGAGCGCCATCAGCGAAGGATCGAGGTATTTCTGGTTAGGCAGCTTCGATTTGTCCAACGGAGCGAAAATGCCCGCGGCAATCTGCTTGCCGGCGTAGTTGCTGGTCGGCACCACGATGTCATAGCCGGAATTGCCGGTCAGCAATTTGGCCTGCAGCGTGTCGTCGCTGTCGTAGTTGTCGTATTTGACCTGAACGCCGGTCTGCTTGGTGAAGTTCGGGATCGTGTCCTTGGCGATGTAATCGGACCAGTTATACACGTTCAATTGCGTATCTTTTGCGCCGGCCGTAAGCCACGGCGTAGCACACAGCATCAGCGCTGCGAGTTGACGCACTACCAGTTTTTTCATCCCGTTCTCCGATCCGTCGGCCTCGGCCGACCGTCCACTCCACGTGCCGCAGCGCACCGCCCGCGGCTCTCCTGAAAAACCCGAAAACTACCACTAATTATTGCGCGCTTCAAAAAAACCGCGAAGCTGTCGCGCAAAGGGTACAGCGCAGCCGGTTCGCGCGGACGCGCCAGCCTGTTCGTTCGATACAAAATTGCGCGCAATTTTAGCGGGTTATGGCCGCCTGTCCACCGGGAAAAAAAGACCGTCCGCGGGTGGTTTGCCATGCACGGGTTTCGACAGGAAGTGAAGTCTATTTGTAAGGAAGTGTGGCGCAGGGATACGACGATGCCAAGGGCGACGGTGTGGAGGCACGTTCAGAGGGAATCCGCAGCATCGGTTAACATAGCAGTACCTCCCTGCTTCTCGTCCCAAGGTTTTGAATGGCTTCGAATCTCCACGCTCTTCCAGACAGCCCGTGCATCGGCGTCTGCTCTACGCTCTTCGACGAAGTCTGCAAGGGCTGCGGGCGCACAGCTACCGAGGTTTCCAACTGGGTTTTCCTGAGCGACGAGGAAAAACGCGCGGTGTGGGTGCGCATCGAACAGGAAGGCACCGCGATGCGTTTCAAATACGACAAGCTGTGACAGCGAGACGGCCCGGTTCATGACAGTTCTGCAAGAAACGGGCGCGGCATGAAAAAACGCCGGGAAACCCCGGCGTCCTCATCAGAAGCGCATCCCGACACCGAGTCCCACCACGACTGGATCGATGTCCAGCCGGCCCAGCGATGCCCCGCCGAGCGAGGCATCGGTTCTCATCCAGATTTTCTTGATGTCCGCATTGACGAACAACGACTTCGTGATCTGCACGTCGACGCCGGCCTGCACAGCCGGCCCGAAGCTGTGGTTGGTGATCGAAATCGGCTGGCCGTTCACGTTCAGCCCGTTGTTGTAGAAATACGTGTAGTTCATGCCTGCGCCGAGGTACGGCCGGATGCGCCCCTGGTGGTTGAAGTGATATTGCAACAGCAGCGTGGGCGGCAGCACGTTCACCCCGCCCAGATTGCCGAGGCTCGACGTCAGTTGATGCCGCGACGTCCCCAGAATCAGTTCGACGCCCAGATAGTCGCGGATCATGTAGGTCAGATCCAGTTCCGGCACGATCGCATTGTTGACGTTTACGTTCAGCGCCGACAAGGTGTTGTTCGTTGATACGTTCGGAATGATGCTGATGGCCCGCAAGCGCACGAGCACGTCGCCCGCGTGAATGCCGTTCATCTCGTCGCCGCTCTCAGCGCGGGCCTGAGACGCCGCGAGTCCCATGCCCAGCAGACACGATACGATGACCGCGGCTTTGATTCGATTGCTGATGCTGTGCTTCATTCTGTTCCCCGTTTGGTTGATGATTGCGGGGATTGTCGAAGCTTGAAGCGTCAGTCGCGTTGACCAGCGTCAACCGAGCGAATACGCCCATCGCCCTGCGACAGCAGGTCGCGCCGAACCCGTCAGCAGCAACTCGATCAGGTCGCGTACGCTGCGAATGGCCGTGCCAAACGGCAATGTCTCGCGGCCGCGGAAGAACAGGCCATTGGCCACATCACCGCGCAACGCCGCGGCGAGTCGCGTATCGATACAGAAGTGTCCGAACTTTTCGATGCCGTCGCGCAGACCGCACACGCTCAGACACTCGAGCGCCGTCGGACACGCGTTCTTGAGCGTGCCGATCTTGTCGCGAATGCGTGTCTCGTTGCGCAGGTAACGCATCAGCCAGGGCGTTTTCACGGCGCGCGCCGGCAGCCCCGTGACGCTGACGAATTCGACGATGTCTTCAGGGGTCGCTTCAGCAAGCACACGTTTGAAGTTGGGATGCGCGTCACCCTCTTCCGTGACGGCAAACGGGGTGCCAAGCTGCACACCGTTGGCGCCCGCCGTGAGGCACGTCCGCACGGCCTCGTGGCTATTGATGCCGCCCGCGACGATCAACGGCACATCCCGCCGGTTCAGGCCGAGCGACGCAAACACCGGTTCCAGTTCCTCGAACACTCTCGCGAAATCGAAGCGCCCGTCCTGCATGTCCGCCAGATTCGTTACGCCGAGGTGGCCACCGGCGTGGGCAGGATGCTCGATCACGATCGCGTCGGGCAAGCGTCCCTTCTTCATCCACTTCCTGAGCACGAGCGCAATGCCACGGGCGTCGGACAGAATCGGGATCAAGGCGATATCGTGATCTCGCGTCATATCGGGCAAGTCGAGTGGCAGACCGGCACCCATGACGATCGCATCCGCGCCGCTTTCGCAGGCAACCCGCACATAGTCCGCGTGCGCATTGACCGCCTTCATCACGTTGACGGCAATCATGCCGCGCCCTTCGCTCAAGGCACGGGCTGCGCCGATCTCACGCGCCAGCGCCGTGAGGTTGGCGGCCTCGAGCGTGGCGCGGCTGGGATTGACGCGGCACTCCTCGACCAGATCCGCGTGATGGTGACGCAGATCGATGCTGGCGATTGTACCGAGCGCGCCCTCGCGCGCCACGCTGCCGGCTAGCCGGTGCGCGGATACGCCAACGCCCATGCCGCCCTGCACGATCGGTAACAGCGTGCGGCCGCGGATCATCAGCGGCGCAAACGAATGAGATGGGTGCATGAGGTCTCCAGGGGAACGCTGCGCGCAATTACCGCGACATCATGTTCATGCTGACGTTATGCATCACCCACATCGTGCCGCCGATCAGAATGATCGCGGCCACCGCGGTGTAGCAAAACGCCATCACATTCCAACGTTGCCCGGACGACGTATTCAGGTGCAGGAAAAACACCAGATGAACGACGATCTGCACCAACGCCAATACGGCTAGCGCGATCATTGCTATCTGCTGCGGGAGAACGCCGCGCACGACGAGACCAAACGACGCGGCCGTCAGCAGCACCGCCAGCACGAAACCTGCGACGTAGCCGGATACGCTGCCGTGCGATTCTTCTTCATGAAGCGATTGGGTATGAGCCATTTAGAGCACGCTCCCAAGATAAACAAACGAAAACACGCAGATCCACACGATGTCGAGAAAATGCCAAAAGAGACTCAGGCACGCGAGCCGCGTAACCTCGCGCTCGGACATCTCAGGCTTGAGGACGATCTGCACGGCCAGCACGACCATCCAGATGAGGCCCACCGTGACGTGCAAGCCGTGCGTGCCGACCAGCGTGAAAAAGGACGAGAGGAACGCGCTGCGGCTCGGCCCGGCGCCTTCAGCGATCAGGTGCGAGAACTCCTGCACTTCGAACCAGAGAAACGCCAGACCCAGAACAAAGGTGATCGCGAGCCAACCGAGCACGACGCCCGACTTGCGCTTATGCG
This sequence comes from Paraburkholderia sp. GAS206C, assembly GCF_050435645.1. Lineage (NCBI taxonomy): Bacteria > Pseudomonadati > Pseudomonadota > Betaproteobacteria > Burkholderiales > Burkholderiaceae > Paraburkholderia > Paraburkholderia sp. GAS206C. The sequence goes on from NZ_JBNDKR010000004.1 coordinate 296,329, forward strand.
CACCGAGCATGGCGAAGCCGTAGGTGATACTGCTCAGCAAAAGTACCGCCGTCTCCAGCGCGACGCCCGGGATATCGAACAGATCCTTTCCGGTGGGACCGCCTGCGAACTGCTGCGCCATCACGGCAAACACCGCGAACAGCGAGGCGAACAGCACGCAGTCGGTCATCAGATAGAGCCAGAACCCGAATACCGAATGGGACGGCGCGTGCTCGCTTTCCAGCGCGCCAGGTGTAGCAAGATGAGTTGTATGTGACATCAGTTGACCTCCGCAGCGGCAAGCCGCTCGTCATGCTTCGTTTCGCCTGCCCTGCCGCCCTCCTCTTCGATCCTCCGGACCGTCTCGGCGGGGATCATGTAGCCGTCGTTATCGCCGAAGCTGCGCCCGATCACCGTCGCCATGATGGCGACCAGCGCTGCCACCGCGAGCCACGTGATATGCCAGACTCCGGCGAAGCCCAGCAACAGGCTGAAGATGCCAATAAAGAGGCCTGCGCTCGTATTCGACGGCATATGAATGTCGCGGTATACCGCCACCTTGCCGAGGCCCTGCCCGGTTTCCTTCATATGCGTGAAGGCATCGAGTTCATGCACCACCGGGATCGTTGCAAAGTTATAGACGGGCGGCGGCGACGCCGTGGCCCATTCGAGCGTTCGGCCATCCCACGGATCGCCCGTCGCATCGTGGTATTCGGGCAGCTTGCGGTTGCGCACGCTGACGATCACCTGCAGAACCTGGCAAACCACACCCAGCGCAATAAACACCACACCGCAAGCCGCGGCGATCAGCCACGGATGCCATGCCGGGTTGTCGTAGTGGTTCAGACGTCGCGTCATGCCCATGAAGCCGAGCACATAGAGCGGCATGAACGATACGTAGAAACCGACAAACCACAGCCAGAACGCGGCCTTGCCGAGTTTTTCGTTCAGCTTGATGCCGAACACCTTCGGGAACCAGTAGTGAACACCGGCCAGATAACCGAACACCACACCGCCGATGATGGCGTTATGGAAGTGGGCGATCAGGAACAGGCTGTTGTGCAGGACAAAGTCCGCCCCGGGGATGGCCATCATCACGCCGGTCATGCCGCCGATCGTGAACGTAATCATGAAGCCGATCGTCCACAGCACCGGGGCGGTGAATTCGAGGCGTCCACGGTAGATCGTGAACAGCCAGTTGAACACCTTCACGCCGGTCGGGATGGCAATGACCATGGTCATAATGCCGAAGAACGCATTGACATCCGCACCCGAGCCCATCGTAAAGAAGTGATGCAGCCAGACGAGGAACGCCAGTACCGTGATCACACACGAGGCGTAAACCATCGTCCGGTAGCCGAACAGCGGCTTCTTCGCAAAGGTCGCGATGACTTCCGAATAGATGCCGAAGGCCGGCAGAACCAGAATGTAGACCTCGGGGTGACCCCAGGCCCAGATCAGGTTCAGATACATCATCGCGTTGCCGCCGCCATCATTCGTGAAGAAGTGCATGCCGAGGTAACGGTCCAGACCGAGCAGCGCGAGCGCAATGGTCAGGATCGGGAACGTCGCCATGATCAGCACGTTCGAGCACAACGCGGTCCACGTGAACACCGGCATCTTCATCAGCGACATGCCCGGTGCGCGCATCCGGATGATGGTGACAAAGAAGTTGATACCCGTGATCAACGTGCCCACGCCCGACAGTTGCAGACTCCAGATGTAGTAGTCCACCCCCACACCCGGACTGAACTGCAGTTCGGAAAGCGGCGGATACGCGAGCCAGCCAACCTGCGCAAACTCACCGATCACCAGCGACAGGTTGATCAGAATCGCGCTGATCGCGGTCATCCAGAAGCTGAGCGAGTTCAGGAACGGGAACGCGACGTCACGCGCTCCGATCTGCAGCGGCACGATCAGGTTGAACAGACCCACCATCAACGCCATCGCCATGAAGAAGATCATGATGACGCCGTGCGCCGTGAAGATCTGGTCGTAGTGATGCGGCGGCAGATAGCCCGGCGAGTGATAGGCGAGCGCCAGTTGCAGGCGCATCATGACCGCGTCCGCAAAGCCGCGCAGCAGCATCAATACCGCAACCACGATATACATGACGCCGATCCGCTTGTGATCGACGCTGGTGAGCCATTCGCTCCACAGCCATTTCCATTTGCCGAACCACGTCAACGCGCCGAGCGTGGCAAGGACGAGGACCGCCATCAGGGCGCCCGCGCCCATGATGATGGGCTGATCGAACGGAATCGCCGATAGTGTCAGTTTTCCGAACATGTGTTACCCCTTCGTACTGCAATTGCTGTTCTGCAGATCGAGAACGTTGCCGTTGTTGTACTTCGCAATGATGTTGTGGAACAGCTTCGGATCGACCGATGAGAAGTAGCGCACGGGCGCCTTCTCGCTGGGCTGTGCCACGGTGTTGTATTCGTTCATGTCGAGCCGGCCCGACGACGCCTTGACCTTTTCCACCCACGCGTTGAACTGCTCGGGATTGGTGGCGAGTGCCCGGAACTTCATGTCGGAGAAGCCCTTGCCGCTGAAGTTGGCCGACACGCCGGCATAGTCGCCCGCTTCATCGGCGACGAGATGCAACTGGGTCTGCATGCCCGCCATGGCGTAGATCTGGCTGCCCAGACGCGGAATGAAGAACGAGTTCATGACCGAGTCCGACGTGATCATGAAATTAACGGGCGTACCCACCGGGAAAGCCAGTTGATTGACCGATGCGATGCCGAGATCCGGATAGATGAAAAGCCATTTCCAGTCGAGCGCCACGACCTCGACGTTGATCGGTTTCACCGCCGATTCGATGGGCTTGTAGGGATCGAGCTCGTGCGTGGTCTTCCACGTCAGCACCCCGAGACACAGGATGATGATGGACGGTACCGTCCAGATCACCACTTCGATCGCCGTGGAATGCGCCCATTTCGGCGCGTAGGTCGCGCCGCGGTTGCTGGCCCGGTAGCGCCAGGCGAACCAGAGCGTCATCAGAATGACCGGCACCACGACAATCAGCATCGTGTAGGTCGCTGTGCCGATCAGCGACTTTTCCGCCGCGCCAATGCTGCCTTTCGGATCGAGCACATCGAGCTTGCTGCAACCGGAAAGGCATGCAGCCAACGCGCCCCCCAGGGGTATCCATACCCTGTTGTTAAGGACTCCCTTGTTCATCATATTTGCCTGCTTTTCATTGAACCACCCCTGAAATCCGCTGCATCTTCGCAACACGCAACCCACGCAGTTAAATGCGTACGCCGCCGGATTCTACGAGTGAAAGCTCAGGCGAAATTTGATCTCCGCCAAGGAAAACGCAGAGCGGATGTCATTTTTTGTGGAGGCGGGGACGGCACGCGGGACCGAGCGGGGAAACAGCGAGCAACGACGCGATTGCCGGCAAGCTGCCGGGCATTCGTGGGGAGATAGAAGAATGGAAAACTGGGGGAGATCGAGGCGCGATCGAATCGCGTTACTGCGGGAATCGCGTTGTAACCATCGTCAGATCAGGATGGCTACAACGCAAGTTACATCGTGAAGCGGCAAGCGCCTCTTGCTTACTGCACACCCTGGCTAGCCAGGAAATCCTCGTAATTGCCACCGAAGTCATACAGCGTGCCATCCGTGCGCACTTCGATAATCCGGTTCGCCAGCCCGCTCACAAACTCACGGTCGTGCGACACGAAAATCAGCGTGCCATCGTATTTGTCGAGCGCGATCTGCAACGATTCGATCGACTCCATGTCCATGTGGTTGGTCGGCTCGTCCATCAGCAGCACGTTGTGGCGGCCCAGCATCAGCTTGCCCCAGATCATGCGGCCCTTCTCGCCACCCGAAAGCACCTTCACCGACTTGCGGATGTCGTCCGCATTGAACAGCAGCCGGCCCAGCGTGCCGCGCACCATCTGCTCGTCGTCGCCTTCCTGGCGGTAGCCGTCGATCCAGTCCATCAGCGTGATGTCGTCCGGAAACTCTTCGTACGTGTCCTGCGGCATGTAACCGACATTCGCGTTTTCGGCCCACTTCACCGTACCGTGCTCAGTCTTGATGCCACCCTGCAGTGAACGCAGCAGCGTGGTCTTGCCGGCGCCGTTCTGGCCGATGATGGCAATGCGCTCGCCCGGCTGCACGCTGATGCTGAAGTTGCTGAAAATCGTGCGCTCGTACTTCTTCGTGATGCTGTCGGCCACCACGGCGATGTTGTGCAGCTTCTTCTCGTATTCGAAGCGGATAAACGGGTTCTGCCGCGACGAGGGCTTGAATTCCTCGATCTTGATCTTGTCGATCATCTTCAGACGGCTGGTGGCCTGGCGGGCCTTCGACTTGTTGGCCGAGAAGCGGCGTACGAAGTCCTGCAGATCGGCGACACGTTCCTTCGCCTTCGCATTGGCATTCTGCTGACGCTCGCGGGCCTGCGTGCTGGCCAGCATGTAGTCGTCGTAATTGCCCGGATAAACCTTCAGCGTGCCGTAGTCCATGTCTGCCATGTGAGTGCAGACCTGGTTCAGGAAGTGTCGATCGTGCGAGATGATGATCATCGTCGAGTTGTACTGGTTGAGCACGTCTTCCAGCCAACGGATCGAGTTGATGTCCAGGTTGTTGGTCGGCTCATCCAGCAGCAACACGTCCGGCTTCGAGAACAGCGCCTGGGCGAGCAGCACGCGCAGCTTCCAGCCAGGCGCCACGTTGCTCATCGGGCCGTTGTGGTCTTCGATCGCAATGCCGATACCGAGCAGCAGTTCGCCCGCACGCGCTTCGGCCGTGTAGCCGTCGTACTCGGCGAACTTCGCTTCGAGTTCGGCGGCGTGCATGTAGTCGTCATCTGTAGCGTCCGGATTCGCGTAGATCGCGTCGCGCTCGGTCATGGCGGCCCACATTTCCGCGTGGCCCATCATCACCACGTCGAGCACGCGCACGTCTTCGTATGCGAACTGGTCCTGGCGCAATTTGCCCAGACGCACATTCGGTTCGAGCATCACGTTGCCCGAACTCGGTTCCAGATCGCCGCCAAGAATCTTCATGAAGGTCGACTTGCCGCAGCCGTTTGCACCAATCAGGCCATAGCGGTTCCCTCCCCCGAATTTGACGGAGATGTTCTCGAAGAGGGGCTTCGGCCCGAATTGCATGGTGATATTGGCGGTAGACAGCACGGCGCGTCCTTTGAATGAATATGCGGCGAACAACCCAATATTTTAGCAGGTTATCAAGATGTTAGCCCGCGCATAGCCGCTTTTACCGCCTTCGGAGACCACTCCGTCCCGGGCATGCCATGTGCGGAACAACCCAGCAATGCGAATGGGGCGCGATTGCCTATACTTTTTTCACTAACCCGAAGATGAAGGAGGAGATGATGAAAGACCACGTATACAAGCAGATCGAACTGACCGGATCGTCTGAGAAATCGAGCGACGATGCGATTCGCACCGCCATTGCAAAAGCGTCCAAGACCCTGCGCAATCTGCATTGGTTCGAAGTGACAGAGACGCGGGGTCACATCGAAGACGACAAGGTCGTGCACTGGCAGGTGACCATCAAGGTCGGTCTGCGGATCGAATAAGTAAAAAAAGCTGCGTCCGTGAGGACGCAGCCCTTGAAAGCAGCGGTTGCTAAACCGCCGCCTGGTCGACTGTCTGCGTTGACCGGCACGCGGCGCCGGCAGTCACCCGCGTCGCACCCGCCAACGCGCGTGGCGATTACTTCGGCAAGTCGCCGTCCACGCCTTCCACATACCAGTTCAGACGCTGCAGTTCCGGATCGGCCAGCGTCTTGCCGGCCGGCACCTTCACGTTGCCCGACTGGTCCTTGATCGGACCTGCGAACACATCCCACTTGCCGCTTGCGATCTGGTCGCGCTTCGTTGCGACATCCTTCAGCGCATTGGCCGGAATCGCCGACGTGTTCAGGTCATCCAGGCTGACGGCCTTCTGCGGAATGCCCCACCACACCGGATCGTTCTTCCACTTGCCATCCAGCACCTGCTGGACCACCGCCGTGTAGTACACGCCCCAGTTGCCGACCACCGAACCCAGGTGCGCGTCAGGACCGAACTTCTTCATGTCCGAATCCCAGCCGAATGCATGCACGTGCTTTTCCGAAGCCGTGGCCAGCGTGGCGCTCGAATCGGTGTTCTGCAGCAGCACGTCGGCGCCCTGGCCGATCAGCGTTTCCGCGGCCTGCTTTTCCTTGCCCGGATCGAACCAGCTGTTGATCCAGATGACCTTGGTGTGGACCTTCGGATTGACCGAACGCGCGCCGAGCGTGTACGCGTTGATGTTGCGGATCACTTCGGGAATCGGCACCGATGCCACGAAGCCGAGCGTATTGGTCTTCGTCACGTAGCCTGCGGCGACGCCGGCGAGGTACGCGCCCTGATACATGCGCACGTCATAGGTGCCGAAGTTAGGCGCCTTCTTGTAGCCGGTGGCGTGCAGGAACACGGTGTCCGGGAAATCCTTCGCAACCTTCAGTTCGAAATCCTGATAGCCGAAGCTCGAACCGATGATGATCTTATTGCCCTTGTTCGCCAGATCGCGGAACACGCGCTCCGAGTCGGCCGATTCCGGCACGTTCTCGACGCGGGTGACCTTGATCTTGCTGCCGAACTTGGCCTCGACTTCCTTCGAGCCCTGATCGTGCGCATAGGTCCAGCCGGCATCCCCTGGGTTGCCGAGGTAGACGAATGCGACGCCGGGCACATCGGCCGCCTGTGCCGGTTGCGTCAGCGTGACGCCGAGACTGAGCGAAAGCGTACCCAGCGCCGCGGCGGTCAGCAGATTTCTTCTCTTCATGTTTTCTCCTGTCGTGTGATTGATTCGTTCAAGCCGTGAAGCGGGTTTGTACATACTGCATATGGAGTGAATCTGAAACCTGATTTGAAACTCGAGCGCGCGTGGCGCGCTGATCCCTAGCCCGCCGCAAAGAACGGCTTGCCGAGCGAGGCTGGCGCGTTCAGGCGGATCGTGTTCGGATTGCGCGAGATCAGCACCAGCACCACGATCGTGGCGACATAGGGCAGCATCGCGAGGAACTGGGTTGGAACCGGCACGCCAATCGCCTGCGCATAAAACTGCAGGCCGGTCACTGCGCCGAACAGCAACGCGCCGATCAGGAGACGCCCCGGGCGCCACGTCGAGAACACCACCAGCGCAAGCGCGATCCAGCCGCGGCCGGAAGTGAGCTGCTCCTGCCAGAGGTGCAGATTGACGATCGAGTAGTAGCCGCCGGCCAGACCCGCCATGCCGCCGCCGAATGCAACCGCGCCGTAACGCACACCGATCACGGGAAAGCCCACCGAATGCGCCACCTGCGGCGACTCACCCACCGAGCGCAGCACGAGGCCGGCACGCGTGCGGTAGAGAAACCAGCCCACAACAGCGAACATGATGAAGGCGAGGTAATCGAGCGGCGTCAGACTGAAGAATGCGGGCCCAAGCACAGGAATCTTCGAGAGCAGAGGAATCGTCCACGTATCGATCGACGCGCGCACCGCCGCCGACGTGTACGGCTTGCCGACATAAGCGGACAAGCCGATGCCGAAGATCGTCAGCGAAAGACCGGTGGCAACCTGATTGGCCAGCATCGTCAGCGTGAGAAAGCCGAATAGCAGCGACATGGCGAGCCCGGCCGCAATCGCCGCCAGCACGCCGAGCCACGGACTACCGGTGACGGCAGTGACTGCGTAACCGCTGACGGCGCCCATCAGCATCATGCCTTCCACGCCCAGATTCAGGACCCCCGATTTCTCGGTGACGAGTTCGCCGGCGCCCGCAAACATCAGCGGAATCGCGGCGGTGACGGCGCTCGAGGTGAGCGCGCTAGCTTGTTGAATATCCATAAGACCGGGTCGGGGAAAATCAGTGGGCTTTAGTTCGCGTGAGCGGTCGTATTGCGACGGCGCACGCGGTAATTCACAAACAGGTCGGCACCCAGCAGGCAGAACAGCAGCAGCCCCTGGAACACGCCGGAAAGCGCCTGCGGCAACTGCATCGAGGTCTGCACCGCCTCACCGCCGAGATACAGCAGTGCCATCAGCAGGCTCGCCAGCACGATCCCGACAGGATGCAAGCGCCCCACGAACACGACGATGATCGCGGTGAAGCCATAGCCCGGCGACCAGGTGGCCTGCAACTGGCCAATCGGCCCGGAGATTTCGCCCATGCCCGCCAGCCCGGCGAGACCGCCGCTGATCAGAAGCGAGGTCCAGATGGTTTTCTTGTCGGAGAAGCCGGCGTAGCGCGCGGCTAGCGGAGCGAGGCCGCCCACGTTCATACGGAAGCCGGCAAAGCTCTTGCGCATGAACAGCCATACGAGCGGGATCGCCACGAGCGTGACGAAGATCGACGCATTCAGACGCGTGCCGCGCAGGAATTTCCAGTGCCAGTCGCCGGAGAACGTCGGATACAGCGCGTCGCCGCTGAACATTTCGGAGAGCGGAAAATTCATGCCCTGCGGATCGCGCCACGGACCGCTCACCAGATAGATCAGCAACTGGGCCGCGACGTAGGTGAGCATCAGGCTCGTGAGAATCTCGTTGGTGTTGTAGCGGCTCTTCAGGAACGCGGGAATCGCCGCCCACACCATGCCGCCGGCGATACCCGCCAGCATCATGGTCGGCAGAATCCACCAGCCACTCGCCTGATCGAAATAGATCGCCACGCCGCTCGCGGCAATACCGCCGAGCAGCATCTGCCCTTCGGCGCCAATGTTCCAGACGTTGGCGCGATAGCCGATCGCGAGACCCAGTCCGATCAGGCACAAGGGCGACGCCTTGAGCAGCAGTTCGGACCAGCCGTTCACATCGGACAGCGGTTCGATAAAGAACGCGTGCATCGCCTCCAGCGGATCGCGGCCGACCAGGCCGAAAATCAGGAAGCCGAGCGCAAGCGTGAGCACTGCGGCGATCAGCGGCACAGCGAGCTGCATCGAGCGTGAGGGCGCAGTGCGGGCTTCGAGTCGATACGGAAAAATCATAAGTCTGCGTGGGGTCGTAAGTTGAGGCGTGGGGCTGCTATAGGTGTTGTTTCGGATGTCAATCTACGTGGACTACGCCTGCCGTAAGGCCCGCAGTTGCGCCGTGATCTACGCCACACTCAGGCGTGCGCCGGTTGTCCGGGCGAAGGCGCCGCGCCCTCTTCCCGCGCGCCGAACAGGCCTGCCATCCATCTGCCGATCTCCTCGGCGTTGGTCTCGCCGGTGACGCGCACGGGCGACAGCCGGCCGCGCGCGAGCACCGCGATGCGGTCGCATATATCGAACAGCTCTTCCAGTTCTTCCGAGATCACCAGAATCGCGACGCCGCGTGCCGACAGATCGAGCAACTGCTGTCGAATGAACGCGGCGGCGCCGACGTCGACACCCCAGGTAGGCTGCGCGACCACGAGCACCTTAGGCGCCTGCAAAATCTCGCGTCCCACGATGTACTTCTGCAGATTGCCGCCCGACAGGCTCTGCGCGATTGCTTCGGTACCGCCACAACGCACATCGAAGGCATCAATGCATTTCTTCGCGAAGCTGCGCATCGCACCCGCCTTGATCCAGCCGGACTGCACCATCTTCTGGCGATGCCCCGTCAGCAGCGCATTTTCGGCAAGTGTCATGGCCGGCACTGCGCCGCGTCCCAGGCGCTCCTCCGGGACGAAGCCGAAGCCGAGCGAGCGGCGCCCGCCTGCGCCGAGTCTGCCCGCGGCCTTGCCGCAAATCGTGATCGCGTCGGCGCGTGCGCCGCGTTGCTCGCCGGAGAGCGCCGCCAGCAACTCGGCCTGGCCGTTGCCCGACACACCTGCAATGCCGAAGATTTCGCCGGCATGCACGCTGAACGAGACGTCGTCGAGCGAGGTACCGAACGGATCGTCGCTCGCCGCCGAAAGATGCTTCACGTCGAGCAGCACATCGCCCGGTGTGTGAGCGCGACGCGTGTAGTCGGGCAATGAATGCCCCACCATCAGTTGCGCCAGCGACGCGTGCGTCTCTTCGCGCGGCTTCACATGACCGGTCACGCGCCCGCCGCGCATCACCGTTGCCGTGTCGCATAGCTCCTGGATCTCGTCGAGCTTATGGCTGATGTAGAGGATGCTGCAGCCTTCGGCGGCGAGACGTCTCAATGTCTCGAACAGCTTGCGGACCGCTTGCGGCGTGAGCACCGAAGTCGGTTCGTCCATGATCAGCAGACGCGGGTTCTGCAGCAGACAACGCACGATTTCAACACGCTGCCGCTCGCCCACTGTCAGGCTATGCACATGACGCTGCGGATCGATATCGAGGCCGTAATCCGCCGACACTTCGCGGATGCGTTTGGCGAGCGTCTTCAGGTCGAACGGTTCATCGAGCGCGAGCGCGATGTTCTCGCCTACCGTCAACGTCTCGAACAACGAGAAGTGCTGGAACACCATGCCGATGCCGAGCTTGCGCGCCGCAGCCGGGCTCGCGATTTCGACCGTCTGTCCTTCCCAGCGAATTTCACCGGCATCAGGCCGCACCGCGCCGTAGATGATCTTCATCAGCGTGCTCTTGCCCGCACCATTCTCACCGAGCACAGCGTGGATTTCACCAGGCGCGACAATCAGCGTCACGTCGTCGTTGGCGCGCACGGCCGGATATTGCTTGCTGATGCCTGCCAGCACGAGGCGCGGCACGACGGCCGGCCCACCTGCGGGGTGCGCGGCGTCGCCGTTATAAGAAGAAGAGTCGCCCATGAGTTTCCGTAATACGCCAATGACTGTCTGTTGCAACGAGGCGGCGCGCCCCGGCCGAATGCGCCGTGCCTTCGCTATATCGAAATGACGATACCTAATTCGACCCTGTCAGTCGAGCCGCCAAAATTCCCCGCAAACCCGCGCCAGCGCGTGCTGTGCGGGTATCCCTCTCTTGACGCATCTTTCTGTTCATATTAAAAGTCATATACCCAAAGGCCCGTTCGATCAGCCACAACATATATTTCGGAGAAGTCATGAGCCAGCAACGCGAGGCGATCGACACATATTTATTACGCGTCTTGCACACCCTCCTGATGGAGCGCAGCGTGACGCGCGCCGCCGTCAAACTCAACCAGTCCCAGCCCGCCATCAGCGCGGCGCTGCGGCGTCTGCGCGACATCACCGGCGACCCGCTGCTGGTGCGCGGCAAGTCCGGCATGGTCCCGACCGAGTACGGGCTGCGTCTGCTCGAACCGGTGCAAAACGCCCTGCGCGAAATCGAGCGCATCAAGTTCCAGCAACACAATTTCGATCCGGCCACTTCGATCCGCTGCTACCGGATTGGCTGCCCCGATTATCTGAACGTGCTGTTCGTGCCGACCGTGGTGGAGCGCTTCCGCCAGGCGGCGCCCAACGCGACGCTTGAGTTTCACTCGCTCGGGCCGGCGTTCGACTATGAACTGGCGCTCGAGGACGGCAAGCTCGATATCGTCGTCGGCAACTGGCCGGAGCCGCCCGAGCAGCTGCATCTGTCGAACCTGTTTGTCGACCAGATCGTCTGCCTGATGAGCAACGCGCATCCGTTCGCCAAGCGCGGCGGGTTGACGCTCGACCAGTATCTGAATGCTCCGCATCTTGCGCCTACTCCCTATTCGGTGGGCCAACGCGGCGCGATCGACGTGCACCTCGCGCGCGAGCGCTTAAAGCGTCATGTCGTCGTGACTCTGCCGTACTTCAACCTCGCGCCGTATGTGCTGATCAAGTCGGATCTGATCTTCACGACAACGCGGCTCTTCGCCGATTACTACGCTAAATTTCTGCCCCTTACTGTGGTGCCCGCGCCACTCGATTTCCCGCCGATGCAGTACTACCAGTTGTGGCACGAACGCGTGCATTACTCCGATGAAGTACGTTGGTTGCGAAGCCTTGTTGCCGAGGCGACCAAGACCTTGATCGATAAACCCTGATGCTTGCCGGCCCGCGTCGCAGGACGCGGAACGGTTGTGCGTGTTTGCATTTGCCTTCGTTCTGCGTCAGGCCTGCGTTGACCGAAACAAAACCTGTCAGGCCGCAGCCTGATACAACGTCTTTGCCAACCGGTTGTGCTGCTCGATCACCGGACCCAGCTCGACGGTAGTCAACTGTCCGTCCTTCACCACCACCTTCCCGCCAATCACGCTATGCGATACCTGCGACGGCGCACAGAACACCAGTGCCGCCACCGGGTCGTGCAGGGCGCCAGCAAACAAAGGCTGACGCAGGTCGAACGACACAAAATCTGCTGCCATGCCCGGCGCCAATGCACCGATATCGTCACGGTTGAGCACCTTCGCGCCGCCCAGCGTCGCGATCTCCAAAGCTTCACGCGCGGTCATCGCATCTGGACCGAAACCGACTCGCTGCAGCAACAATGCCTGACGCACTTCGGCGACCATCTGCGCGCCGTCGTTCGATGCCGAACCGTCCACACCGAGACCCACCGGCACGCCGGCCCACCGCATCCGCTTGACCGGAGCGATGCCTGAGGCGAGCCGCATGTTCGAACACGGACAATGCGCAACGCCCGTCCCAGTGCGCGCAAACAGTGCGATGCCAGCATCGTCCAGTTGCACACAGTGGGCATGCCATACGTCATGGCCCACCCAGCCCAGATCCTCCGCATACTCCGCCGGCGTCATGCCGAACTTCTCGCGGCTATAAGCAATATCGTTGACGTTCTCCGCCAGATGCGTGTGCAGCGACACACCGTATTGACGCGCCAGCACCGCCGACTCGCGCATCAGATCGCGGCTCACCGAAAACGGCGAGCAGGGCGCGACCACCACGCGCAGCATCGCGTAACGCCCGTCGTCGTGATACGTCTCGATCAGACGCTGCGTGTCCTTCAATATGTCTGGTTCGCGCTCTACAACCGAGTCGGGCGGCAAACCGCCGTCCTTCTGTCCCACGCTCATGCTGCCGCGCGCCGCGTGAAAGCGCATGCCGATCCGGCGCGCTGCCGCAATGCTGTCGTCGAGCCGGCTCCCGTTCGGGTAGATGTACAAGTGATCGCTCGAAGTCGTGCAGCCGGACAGCATTAGCTCCGCCATCGCGGTCAGCGTCGAGACTTCGATCATCTCCGGCGTGAGGTTCGCCCACACCTTGTACAGGTTCGTCAGCCAACCGAACAATTCGGCGTCCTGCGCGGCCGGAATCGCCCGCGTCAGGCTCTGATACATGTGGTGATGCGTGTTGATCAGGCCCGGTATCACCAGGTGCCCGCGCATATCCAGTACTTCATCGGCCGTTTGCGGCAACTCTGCGGTCGGTCCGACTGCGACGATCCGGTTGTCCTCGATATACAGGCCGCCGTCGCGCAACTCGCGCCTTGCGCCATCCATCGTGACCAGCACGTCTGCGTGCTTTACCAGCATTGTCTTGCCGTGCCTGTTTGCGCCCGCTTGCGCGCCTGCCTGTTGCGTCATCGTCATTCGTTTTCTCCGCTCTGTTGCTGCCGCCGCGGTGCGCCTTCGCTCAGGCCGGCCGTGACGGCGAGGCTGATACCGGCCGTGCCGGTACGCCATACCGTGTGCAAAGTCGTTCGAATGCGATGCGGCGCACACGCTACCGTGCCGCCGCGTTCATTCGAACGCCGTTGGCCCGGTTACCCAGCGTGCTACGCCGTCTTCGGGGTGCGCGGCATTGCTGCTGCGCACAGACGTAACCTTCGACGGCCAAAATAACGCTGACAACTCACGCCGTTGCGATACCCAACCTCACGCAGCCGATATAGTGAGCTTTTTTGGCACCGGTAGGATCGGGACAAACGGTCATCCAGGTCTCGTGGTCGCGGGGCAACGGTTTGCACGGGTCTTACGGGTTATCACCACGAGTCTTACAGCAGGCTGTCATGCGCCAGGTATTATCTTTCCTATCGCTCGCGCGCGGACGGGAACATCCTTTTTACAATGGCTGCCACGGCGCTCGCTTTCATTCGCCGACGGGTATGTAGCCACTGACGTGGAGCCTCGATCCGCCGCAACGTATTCTGGATCGGGCCGCCGCCGAAACCTCGCATTCACATAAGGAAAATTGCGAATGGGAAAGCTCACTACCCACGTGCTCGACACGGCCAATGGCCGTCCCGGCGCGGGCATCAAGGTCGAACTCTTCGCGCTCACCGGCGACACTCGCCGTGCGCTGAAAACCACCCTCACCAATAACGACGGCCGCTGCGATCAGCCGCTGCTCGAAGGCGATGCTCTGGTCGCAGGCGAATACGAACTCGTGTTCGGCGCGGGCGACTACTTCGCTTCGATCGGCACGAAGGTGCCGGAGCCTCGCTTCGTCGATCGTGTCGTGCTGCGCTTTGGCGTGGCCGATGCCAGTGCGCACTATCACGTGCCGCTACTGGTATCGCCGTGGTCGTACAGCACGTATAGAGGCAGCTAAAAGGCACGTGCGACGCCACGGGCACAGGATGGAGACCGGGCCAGGCTCACGCCCAACCGACATCGCCACCGCTGCATTTCGCAGATGACTGGAGACACCTGCGAAGCGCAGCCAATGCGATCCCCCTGCCCGCAACCCGTCGCTGAGACCGATGACATTGAACCGATAACCCGCAATACGGCGCTGTGCGAACTGAGCGCACCGCGTCCCCTAACAGCAGTTTGCGCGAGTCGCGCATGGCAGATGAATAACCCGGCCGTCATCTTCATTGACCCGGCATCGAGCCACCGCCCGCCGCGCAGACAACGAATCAGAAGTGGAGGAGTTCATGGAAGGCTTTATCACTGACTGGCTGAACCTGGCATTGCGCTGGTTTCACGTCATCGCCGCGATCGCCTGGATCGGCGAGTCGTTTTATTTCGTCGCACTCGACAACAGCCTGAAACCACCGACGGATCCGAACCAGCGCCGGCGTGGCGTGTTCGGCGAGCTGTGGCACGTGCACGGCGGTGGCTTCTACAACATGCAGAAGTACACGGTCGCGCCGCCGGAAATGCCGGACGACCTGCATTGGTCGAAGTGGCCGTCGTACACCACCTGGTTGTCGGGCGCGAGTCTCTTCACCGTGCTGTATCTGTTCTCACCGAGCACTTACCTGATCGACACGAGCGTGATGGATATGGGCCCGGTGGTGGCCGTGTTCTCCGCGCTCGGTTTTCTGGCCGCAGGCTGGATTGTCTACGACTCGCTGTGCCGGATGCTGGGCAACAAGGACAAGGTGCTCGGTATCTGCGTCGGCATCTATGTGCTGATCGCAGCATGGCTCGCGTGCCATATCTTCGCTGGTCGTGCGGCGTACCTGA
Organism: Paraburkholderia sp. GAS206C; assembly: GCF_050435645.1. Taxonomy (NCBI): domain Bacteria; kingdom Pseudomonadati; phylum Pseudomonadota; class Betaproteobacteria; order Burkholderiales; family Burkholderiaceae; genus Paraburkholderia; species Paraburkholderia sp. GAS206C. The sequence goes on from NZ_JBNDKR010000004.1 coordinate 311,522, forward strand.
TCGTCGGCGCGATGCTCGCGACCATCATGTCGGCCAACGTGTTCTTCGTGATCATTCCGGGCCAACGCAAGATGGTCGACGCGATGCTCAAGGGTGACACGCCGAACCCCATCTACGGCAAGCGCGGCAAGCAACGCTCGGTGCACAACACGTACTTCACTTTGCCCGTGGTGTTCGCGATGCTGTCGAACCACTACGCGATGACGTACACAAACCAGTACAACTGGCTCATCCTCGCGATGATCATGATGGCCGGTGCGCTGATCCGTCAGTTCTTCGTGATGCGCCACCGTGGTCAGGTGCTGTGGTATCTGCCGCTGGTCGGGATTGCGTTCATGTTCGGCGCCCTTTTCTGGACGATGCCGAGGCCGGTGGTGCCGCAGGCGGAAGCAGCTAATGCGCCGACGCTGAAGGTCGCGGACATTGCGCCGATCCTGCAGCAACGTTGTGCCGCGTGCCACTCCGCCCATCCGACCTTGATGGGAGCCGCGCCTGCGGGGGTGATGTTCGATACGCCCGAGGAGATCTCGCAGAATGCGCAGCGCCTGTATCAGCAAGCCGTGACGCTGAAGGCGATGCCGCTCGGGAACGTGACGCATATGACTGACGACGAGCGTCAGAAGATTGCGGCGTGGTTCCAGGCTGGGGCGGAGAAGTAGTGGGTTAGTTGAGGCTGGCCGCTGCGGCGGCCGGCCGTTTCGCCTGGTGGGGTAACAGTTAGCTTAGGCAGCGGGCTTTTCGCGGGAGCGGAAAGCCCGCTTTTTCTTATGGCGCTGCCTGCTGGAGTCAGGCATGAAATTATATCCCTTGGGCTACAAAAACAAGGGTTTTGGCCTATTTTGTAGCCCAAGAGATACAAAATAGAAGTTGCGATTTGTGCCTTTTGGGCTACAATAATTGCTCATTCTCGGCATTTTGATGCCTTGGGGCTACAAATGACCACGCTCGCCGATGTCTCGGACATGTTAAAGGAAGTGCGTCGCGAAGCCAGCCTATCGCAGGAAGAACTGGCACAGCGCGCCGGCGTTGCGCGCACCACCGTCGCACGAATGGAAACGCTCGCAAAAAATGACATGAGCGTATCCGTACTCGTGCGCTTACTCGAGGCAGCAGGTTACGATCTCAAGGTTGTTGCACACGGCCATGGCCGGACACTTGAAGACATCCTTGCCGAGCAGCGTGCGGCATCGGGATCTAACCCATGAAGCTTGATGTTCAGGTCCAAGGCCGGAAAGTCGCAACGCTTTTTCGCGAGCGCGACGACTACGTCCTTCAGTACGAACGGGACACAGCCCCCAGCGATTTCGTCAGTCTGACGATGCCCGTACGACAGGAGGCGTGGCGCTGGCCACGCGACCTGCACCCGTTCTTTCGTCAGAATCTGCCCGAAGGCTATTTGCTTAATCTGATTCGGGAACAATTTGGACCCTTGCTCGACGGCACCGATCTGTCGTTACTTGCGGTGGTGGGTGCAATGGGGATCGGACGTGTCACCGTGACGCCCGAGGGCATCGAACCCGGCACCGAGTTGCAGGCATTGGATGTCAAAGATATCCTTCATGGCGACAACACGACGGAGCATTTCGCCGCGCTGGTTCGCGATTACGCGCGCGCAGCCATCTCGGGCGCTGTGCCAAAGTTCATCGCTCCGCAAAAGAGCTCGACTGACACCCCCACTTTCGACACCCCACTTGGCAAACCCACCATTCGAACGAGCCGATATATTGTCAAAGGTTCGGACGAAAATACGCCGTTCCTGGGGTTCAACGAGTTCTACTCGATGCGTGTGCTAGAACGTCTCGGTGTAGCGCCTGTAGCGCACACGCAGATGTCGGACGATGGCCGGGCACTCGTCGTCGAACGCTTTGACGTGAACGCGGAAGGGTTTCCCATGCATGGCGTCGAGGACATGTGTGGATTGCTCGGACTGCCGCCGCATGAGAAATACAACTCGACCACAGAGAAAGTGCTTAATGTCGCGAAAGCCTATTTGCTGGACCGGACCAGCATGCGGCAACAGCTAGAACAACTAAGCTGGCATCTGCTTAGCAACTACGTGGTACGCAACGCGGATTGTCACACCAAGAACATCGCTCTTTTCTATACGTCCGTCGACGACGTCGCTTTCACGCCGGTCTACGACATTGTGACGACGCAAGCCTATCCGCGTTTCGCGGCGAACCCTCCTGGACTGCCAGTCGACGGCCGCAAGACATGGGCGGCAGGCAAGGCGCTCGAGCGTTTTTTTAATTCTCGCGTCGGCATCGCACCACCCAAATATACGGCGATGGTCGAAGCACTATGCGACTCTGCGGTATCGGTCGGCTACGAACTGATCGAGGCGGCAAAAAACGAGCCTCAATGGCGTGGGGTAGCAAAACAGATGCTGCACGCGTGGAATGAAGGCATGGAGTCGCTGCGCACCCCGAGGAAAGGCATTCTGTCTAAAAGCCTCAAGCCCGTGATCGAAGCAGCCGGCTTTTCGGCGCCAGAGCCTCCGGAAAGGTCGCGCGAAATTATCGGTCAGTCGCCGTTGCTTGCTAAACGCGGACGCTCGAGAGGCTGACGTACGATGCAAAAACGCCCGAGGCTCATGCCCCGGGCGTTTTGTGTTTCCTGCGACTGACGCAATCGCGCCGTATGCGTGATCTGCTACCCCATCAAACCGTTGCCACGCTCAACGCATCCTCGGTCAACCATAGCGACTCAGTGAGATCCTGCTCGTTGAGATTGAGCCCATCGCCGCCGCGATCCACGACGATGAAATCGCTCACCTCACCAAGTGCGATCAGCGGGTGATGCCACACGCCTTTCGCGTAGTTCACGCCCTGCCAGCCGCTCGTCACGAACGCACGAATCTGCGCGGCATCAAGTTCGCCAGCCGGCGCAACCACAACCAGGTACGGCTTGTCGTTCAGCGGCACAAACGCCTGGCTGCCGAGCGGATGGCGCTCGAGCATCTTCACTTCGAACGGCAGCACGCGCGGCTGACCGCGAAACAGGTTCACCAATGTGCGGCCACCCTCGTCCGTCACATCCACTTTCGCGAGATCGTGATAACGGATCGTCGTGCCGAGGTTGATCGGAATCTGCTTCGCGCCTTCGAGTTCGATCACGTCGCCGAACGGGGCGAACGCTTCCTTCGTCAGCGGTTCGATAGCGAGCGTTTTCATTATGCGAGCGTACCCCACAGACGCAGACGCGAAACCCCGCCGTCCGGAATGATGTTAAAGCGCACGTGTGTCACCGGGCCGAGCGCCGCTACTTCGCTTTCGAAATAGTGCTGGTTGTCCATCTTCAGCTTCTGCTCGCCCAACAACACCGGCCAGAACATGGCCTGCGTGACCAACGAACTGTCGGTACCGCCCGTCACATACGCCGCCTGGATCGAGCAGCGGTCCGGATAGTTACCCTTGAAGTGCGCAGTATCCACTTCGATTTTCCTGATCACACCCGGTTGTGCGAGGGCAACAATCGCCCAGTCGTTGCCCGGTTCGCGGCGGCGGCGCGTTTCCCAGCCGTCGCCCATGTTCACGCCACGGCCCGGCATCAGGATGGTCGACGCTGCACCGAAGTGCTGGTTGTTTGCTGCGACCAGGTACGCACCGTTTTCCATCGCAGCCAGATCGAACTGCTCAGTGCGGCTCGCGCCGGCCCAGTCCACTTGCGGCTGGCCGTAGACGCGCAGACGTGCGATCCCGCCGTCCGGGTAGATGTTGACGCGCAGATGCGTGTACGCATTGGCGTCGCTGACTTCGTGGTAGTGATGGCTATTGCCTTGCAGTGTGGTCGACGGGACGATTTCGGTCCACTGGGTCGACTGGTTAGGCTGGCCATCCACCACACGCGCCGCTTCCACCGAAGCCGCCGGCGGGAAGTTACCCGTGAAATGGCTCGTATCGAGGTCGAGACCTTTGATTACGCCCGGACGCGCGAGCTTCACGACGCACCAGTCGTAGCCGGAGATGCGCTTGCGGCGCGTTTCCCAGCCGTCCATCCACTTGCCGTGATCGTCGTACTTGCCCGGAATAAAGACAGCGGGATCCGGATTCAGCATCCGTTCCTTCGGCGCGAAGAAATCGTCGCTAGCCTCGAGCGCCTGCGCGCCGAGACGCGGGTCCGCCAGGTTCACATAGCGGCGGGTGAAGTCCGGTGCGTTGGGATCGAGAATCGGGAGTGCCATCTTTGTCTTCCTCTTTAATAATGCTAAAAAAACGCTTCGGCTCGCGGGTTGCAGCGGCGCTTAAGAGAGCATGCGCCTGCGTGCTGATACTGACGCGCGGTTACGCGTCGATCAGGTCGTCGAGCCTGAAGCGTGCGATACGGTAGATCTGGTCGAGGCTCGCGCGCAATTCGTCGGCGCGGCTATTGTTCACGCGCGCTTCGAAGTTGGCGATAATGCCGTGGCGGTCGTACCCGCGCACCGCGAGAATGAATGGGAAGCCAAACTTCTTGCGATACGCGGCGTTTAGCGCCACCAGTCTGTCGAATTCTTCCTGCGTGCATTGCGACAGGCCCGCTCCGCTCTGCTCGCGGGTCGATTCGGCCGTCAGTTCACCGCGCACGGCAGCTTTGCCCGCGAGCTCCGGGTGGGCGTTGATCAGCGCGAGCTGCTTTGTTTCGCCTGCCGTCTCGACCGCGTTTGACATCGTGCGATGCAGCGCGTCGATGCTGGCAAAAGGCCGTTGCTCCGCTGCGAGTTCCGCCACCCAGGGCGAGTGCTCGAAAATGCCCGACAGCGCCGCGACGAACGCGTCGGTGGAAATGCTGTTGAGTTGATTCAGAGAGTATTGCATCGCCTTCATGCCGCATCCCCGCGGTGATTTTGTTGGTAAGGATGGTGCTCGCGCCAGTGCCGTGCAATATCGACGCGCCGCGTCACCCAGACGCGGTCGTGCTGTTCGATATGATCGAGGAAGCGTTGCAGCGCGCGGAAGCGGCCCGGGCGGCCCAGCAGACGGCAATGCATGCCGATTGAAAGCATCTTCGGCGCTTCGTCGCCCTCCTCGTACAGCACGTCGAAAGCGTCGCGCAGATAAGTGAAGAAGTGATCGGCGGTATTGAAGCCTTGCGGGCTCGCAAAGCGCATGTCGTTGGTGTCTAGCGTGTACGGCACGATCAGTTGCGGCGATTTCGCGCCGCCGCTGACTTCGACGTCCATCCAGAACGGCAGGTCGTCGCCGTAGTAATCCGAGTCGTACAGGAAGCCGCCGTATTCGGCGACGAGGCGATGCGTATTGGGACTGTCGCGGCCGGTGTACCAGCCAAGCGGACGCTCACCCGTCACGCGTTCGATCGCTTCCATGCCGAGGCGCATATGTTCCGCCTCTTTCTCCGGCGACACGTCCTGGTAGTGAATCCAGCGGTAGCCATGGCAAGCAATCTCGTGCCCCAGTTCGACAAACGCACGGGCGAGATCCGGATGACGCTCGATAGCCATGCCGACTCCGAAGACCGTCAGCGGCAGGCCGCGCTTTTCGAATTCGCGCAGGATGCGCCAGACACCGGCGCGCGAGCCATATTCGTAGATCGACTCCATGCTCATATGACGCGCCGGATAGGCTGCCGCACCGACGATCTCCGAGAGGAACTGCTCCGAGCCCGGGTCGCCGTGCAACACGCAGTTTTCGCCGCCCTCTTCATAATTGAGCACGAATTGCACCGCGACGCGTGCCCGTCCGGGCCAGTTTGCCTGCACCGGGTGGCGGCCGTAGCCGATCAGGTCACGTGGATAGTTCGAGTCGAATGGCATGGTTTGACGAATGCGTGCTGACAAAAAGGGAGTGGTGGAACTTAAAACTCACCTGAATCTCGCCGCGACGCCGGCGGAAACCGCCGAAAATGCCCGCCTGATCCGCCCAGCGTCTGGTGGAACCAGTGTAACGAAAACGTCCGGGTGCGCCCATACACCCGGCCAGATAGTGCGTGTCAGAAGGAATGTATGTGGGCGGACGGGGAGCTGACTGGCCTCGGGCGCATCAGCGCCCGAAACGTGACGGGGGCCGGATGGGATGCACCTCTGTCGGACTAAACGCTTCGAAGGCACCGTCATAGCGTTTCAGCAGCGGCCGGGCGTAATCGCCGCGCTTGGCCGTGCCCAGCCGCAGCGTGACCAGCGCCTCCACCCATTTCACCGCCGCGGTCACACCTTCGACCACCGGCACGCCCAGTTCGCCCTGAATCTCCGCGCACAACTCGGCCATCCCGGCACAGCCGAGCACGATCGCCGACGAGCCGTCCTCATCGAGCGCCCGGCGGCATTCGTCGAGGATGATGCGGCGCGCTTCCGAGCCAGGCTGATCGAGTTCGAGCACGGCCACGTCGGTCGCCCGCACGTTGTTGCAGAAGCGCGTCATGCCGTAGCGCTCGGCCAGATGCCAGGCCATGCCGCAGGTACGCGCGAGCGTCGTCACGACCGAAAACGACGGTGCCAGCACGCTCGCCACGTGCATGGCCGCTTCGGCAATGCCAATCACGGGCCCACGCGCCAGTTCGCGAGCCGCATACAGACCGGGATCGCCAAAGCACGCAATCACGTAGCCGTCGCAGCCTTCGCGCTCGCCCGCCGCGACCTCGGCTAGCAGGCCTGGCGTGGCGATCGCTTCGTCGTAGTAGCCTTCGATCGACGGTGGCCCCATGGTCGGGCTGACCGCGATCACCTCGGTGCCAGGCGCCACGACCTCCCTTGCACAGCGCCCCATCGCGTCGGTCATACGCTGGGTCGTGTTCGGATTGATCAGTTTGATACGCATTTCGAACTCCTGTTGCAGCACGCTTACCGGATAGTCAATGCACGGTAGAACACGGCGCCAAGCGCAGCGCCGATAAACCACGAGAAATTCGCCATACCGTTCAACGACGGCACCATCACGCAGATCACCGCGATCACTGCCGCGGGCAACAATGCAGCGACGGCCTTGTAGTTCACGCCATTGCGATACCAGTAGCTACCTGTTTCGGACACGGTGTAAAGATCGTCCAGGACAATTTTCTGGCGCTTCACCAGGTAGAAGTCAACGATCAGGACACCATACAAAGGCCCGATGAAACTGCCCAGCACGTCGAGTGTGTAGTGAATCACGGCCGGGTTGTTGAACAGATTCCACGGCGTGATGAAAATCGACGCGACCGCTGCCAGCATCCCGCCCATGCGCCAGCTGATCAGACGCGGCGCGACGTTCGAGAAATCGAAGGCCGGCGAGACGAAGTTAGCCACGATATTGATCCCGATCGTCGCAATCGTAAAGGTCAACGCGCCGAGAATCACCGCGGTCGGATAGTCGATCCGGCCGACCGTTTCCACCGGATCCGTAATCAGCTGGCCAAATACCGGCAGCGTGGCGGCAGTCGTCACCACGGTCACCAGCGAGAACGCAAGGAAGTTGACCGGCAGGCCCCAGAAATTGCCCTTTTTTACGCTGCGAAAGCTCTTGCCGTAGCGCGAGAAGTCGCCAAAGTTAAGCATGGGACCCGAGAAGTACGATACCACCAGCGAGATCGCCGTGATCATCACCGGCACGACTTCAAGTCCGTGATATTTGACACCGCCCAGATTGATGCCGATGTTCTGCCAGCCGGCGCGCCACACCATATAGCCCGCGAGGATGAACATCACGACGTACACGGCCGGCCCCGCGAAATCGATAAACTTCTTGATCGTTTCCATGCCGTGCCAGAACACCAGTGCCTGCAGCACCCACAGCAGCATGAAGCCGCCCCAGCCGAGCGCGGACAACCCCATGAAACCATGCTGGTGCACGTCCGCATACGGCAACCATTGCGGAACAAATTTGAGCACGACGATCACGAGCGCGCTCGACGCAAGGTACGTCTGAATGCCGTACCAGGCGACCGCGATCAAACCGCGAATCACCGCAGGAATGTTCGCTCCCAGCACGCCGAACGTCGCACGGCAGGCGACCGGATACGGCACGCCGTTCTGCTGGCTCGGCTTGGCGATCAGGTTGCACAACACGTTGACGATCGTGATCCCGACCAGCAGGGCAATCAGCACCTGCCAACTCGTGAGGCCGAGCGCGAACAGACTGCCGGCGAACACGTAGCCGCCCACGCTATGCACATCCGACATCCAGAACGCGAAGATGTTGTACGCGCTCCAGGTTTGGTGGCGTAGCGGCGCCAGGTCTTCGTTATACAGCCGTTCGCTGTAGCCTGCAGGCACGCCGGGATCGCCCGACGAGCCTTCGTCGCCGAAGGTCGAATTCGGAGGAATAGCAGGATTACCCGGTACCGCGCTGAACTGAGCCATGACTTCTCCTTGGGTGTAGGGGGCCGTCGATTTGCCGTCGACGGGCACTGCATCTGTCACGCGCAACCTCTTCCCTGTCGGGATGGATCGTGCCCGTACGACATTCCCGCGGTTGTCCCTGTACCTCGATGCCTAGTCGTTCAAATAAGCATAACTAAGTACTTATCGTTATCGCTTCGCCACTCACCGCGCACTCGCGCCGAAGCGTTCTCGCGTGCATGCGGCCCGGTTCAGCCGGCCGCGTGCAAAGCGTATGGACGTACTTGCCCACATCGCCGGTTCGCGATGATTCGTCAGTTCAAATTCAGTGCAACGCGTGCCCCTCGCAATTCCTGCTCCGTGATGCGCGTCGATCGACGCGCACAGGCAGGCTGCCTCAGGACGACGCGGTTTTTACCGGTCTTGCGCCAAACACTTCGTGCAGATCCGCTGCGCCGCGTGCCGGCCTGTCGAGCATCTTCAGTTCGACGCTTTGCAAGTGGCGCGACATCAGGGCCGCTGCCTCCTTCGCATCGCCGGCGTCGAGCGCGGCGAGAATCGCTTCGTGGTCTTCGAACGAGCACGGACTGCGGCCGAGCGACTCGTACAAAGCCGAAATCAAGGTCGAGCGTGCAACCAGTCCGTTCAGGCAGTTACACAGCACCGTGTTGCCGGTGAGCGACGCCAGCTCCGTGTGAAACTCACCCGAGAGCCGGATCCAGGCCGAAAAGTCACGCGTTTCGAACGCTTTGCGCTCGCGGCCGATCATGCTGCCAATGTTCTTCAGCCGGCGCGGGCCATGACCGGCGCAGATCTTCTCCACCACGGCAAGTTCGACAATGCGGCGCATCTCGAACACCTCGTGCACTTCCTGCAACGACGGACTCGCGACAAAAGCGCCGCGGTTCGGTTCGAGATCGACGAGGTGATCGGTCGCCAGCAACGCGAGCGCCTGGCGGATCGGCCCGCGCTTGACGCCAAATACTTCGCACAACTGCGCTTCTGTCAGCTTGGCCCCAGGGGCGAGTCGATGCTCGAGGATCGCAGCGCGAATACGCTCGGCGAGCGCTTCGGGTTTTGAACCATTCGCAGTGGCAGAGGATGGGGTCGACATGATGTCCGTTCCGTTATGTTGCTCATCATAGGATGGACACAATGATTGTCAACAATTTCAATATTGAATTTTCAACGATTGTGGTTCGACCTCAGGTTGGCGGACTTCTTGATCTGGCCAGAACGCCCGCCACGCTTGCTACACGCTTCTGTCTGAGGAAATCGGGCAAATTTTTAGACGAAAATTTTGTCAACAAAATCTGTCACATCAACCCTGCTTCGCCACCACCGTCACCAACAAAGTCAGACCGTTAGTTGCGTTACTGACGCAAAAATAAAGCGGGCAGCGCCCGCTTCACCCCTGGATGAATCATCCGTCAGCTCAGATGAGGGTACTCCGACACCGTCATCGTAAAGCCGTGCGGATCTGAGACAAGGTGCGCATCCGCGCCGACCGGCAGCGTCACCAGGTTAGGGATATGGCCGAACTCCAGGCCCGTGATCACCGGAATGCCGATCACCGAGCGCACATGCTCGATCATCGTATTCAGATCGTAGCCGTTGTCGTATTCGAACGGCTTGCCGCCCGAGAAATCGCCAATCATAAGGGCCTGTTGCCGTTCGAGAATCCCGGCCAGATGCAGTTGATAAAGCGTGCGCTCGAGCCGGAACGGCTGTTCGTTGACGTCCTCGACGAACAGGATGCCACCGTCCACCGGCGGCATATAGGGCGTGCCGACCAGCGAGGCCAACACCGCCAGATTGCCGCCCCACAGCATCCCGCTGACGTCGACCGTCTGCGCTTGAGGCACGGTGCTCGTTATCGTGAAGTTCGGCCTGGTCAGCGCCGCCCAGAAGTGCTGCATGGTGAATTCGCTCAGGTCCGGCGCGCCGAAATCACCCATCAGCATCGGACCGCCGAACGTTTTCAGCCCGGCGCGCGCCAGCAGCGCCATCTGTATGGCCGTGAAATCGCTGTGTCCTACCAACGCCACCGGCTGATCGGTGAGCCGCCGCTGCAAGCCATCGTAATCAAGGCCGTGCAGGATACGCACCGCACCATAGCCGCCGCGCACTGCCAGCACGATGTCCGGCAGCTTGCGCGACGGGTCGGCCAAACGGTTCAACTCGGCCGCGCGCTCGCCGTCGGTGCCGGCAAAACGCTGATAACGGCGCTCCGTAGCACTGACGCCCTCCACACGATGTCCCTCTGCATGCAGCCGGTGCAGAGCGCGGTGAATCGCGTCGGGATCATGTGGATAGCCTGACGGCGCGACCAGTTCGAAAGTGCGATGGGCGATCATGATCGACGCCGATGAGGGGAATGATGGATTTTAGAGCGATTCGGCAGGCGGCGGTTCGATTCTCGCGGCGTCGAGCGCAGCGCGAGCCTCGCGGGCTTCCCGCAAAGCGCGACGCCGGTCGGCAAAGAAGGACTTGAGCGCGGCGGCGCATTCGTCTTCCAGCGCACCACCCACCACGGTCGTGTGATGATTGAGCTGCGGATTGGCAAACGCATCGACCACGCTGCCACAAGCGCCCGTCTTCGGATCGCGGGCGCCGAACACCACGCGGGCAATCCGCGCGTGCATGATCGCACCGGCACACATCAGGCAAGGCTCGAGCGTCACGTAGAGCTCGCAGCCAGGTAAACGGTAATTCTCGAGCGCCTGCGCGGCAGCGCGCAGCGCCACCATCTCGGCGTGAGCGGATGGATCGTGCGCACCGATCGGATGATTGAAACCCTTCGCAATGACCTCGTCGCCACGCACCAGCACCGCGCCGACCGGCACTTCTCCGGCCGCACGCGCTTCTTCAGCGGCAGCTTGCGCCAACTTCATGAAATGCAGATCGCGTTGCGGGAAAGAGACGGGAGCAACCGGGAGTTTGTGAGCCGTCGGCGCCTGGCCGGGCTCAAGGAATGCGCCGTGGGCACCGGTTGAATCATCGGGCGCGGCAGGTATAGACGTTGCGCTGGCAACAGGTTCGGGCGCATCGGATGAGGCCGCCGAACCTGCAAGCGCTGCAGTGTTCGAGAGCGGCCCGCTCACTGCGGCCCCGGCTCGCCGGAAAGTGCACCGGCCGCATCACCCGCCGCTCGCTCGGAGAGGCGTTCGGCAATCCGCCGGCAATATTCGCGCGGCAGAACCAGCGGACCACCGCGCAGCGATTCGAGCGCCATGTGCAGCGCCAGCATGCGCGCGTGAAGACGACAACGGGTGGCGCGGTCGCTGACCGCATTCAGTTCGTCCTGCAGATCGCTCAGCGCCCGCAGCTGTTCGACGGCCGGCGGCACGAAGCCCGCATTTTTCAGGATGCGATTCGCCGCGTGCACTTCCTGAGGAACCTGAGCATCGTCCCCAAGGCCAGGCGCGACGCCCGTTCCCGGCAAATCGTTGAGCTCACCGCGTGCTGCCGCGGCGGCTATACGCTGTTCAACTAATGCATCAAGCAATCTCATCTGCAGTCCACTACGTTGCGGCTCACGCATTCTATCAGCGAGGCAGGTGTAAGGGTCGACCATGAAGCTGACAATCCCCTCTGATTTTCGGATTCAGCGTATTTGAAGCGCGCATGGTGCTGCGTTAGGGTCGTGGCACCGTGGTTACCCAATCTCGAAGATTACGACTTGCTTTCGAATGACGGTATCCACGCCCATCCTTGTCATTCCATTCAGAGTTCTTATGCGCTTCACCCTGTTCAGTTCATCCCATGCGATCCGTTCATTACATACCCTTCCCGACGCGATGCGTGCCGGGTGGCGTCCCATGGACACCGAGCGTTCGCAGCGCCGTCGAAATCGGTCGACCCTATTGCGCGCCGGGTTAGCCGGCATCGTACTGGCCGTTTCGCTCTCGGGCTGCGGCGTCTTCTGCGGCGCTGGGGGAGGCAGCGGCGGCGGTTTCGCGGGTGCCTGCTCCACCGGAATGCGCTTCTGATCGTCTGCGTAAATTTCTGTAACGAGCGCGCGAACGGCTGTAATCTGGATCACTCGCGCGCCCACTATCCTTCGGACGCGCAGTGGCGCATCGCCACGACGCTCATTTCGCAGGAATATGACCCGAGATCCAGAACATTCAGACGGCCACCCTGGTCCCCGTGCAGGTGCACTACTCGCAGATCCGGCACCTGCTTTCCCGCTCGATCCCGCTTCGCATCGCGCCCTCGCCGACGCCAGGCGCGCAACCGGCGACGAGCTCGGCGCCGTCGCCCATCTGATCGCCGCCCACACGCTGGATGTCTACGCGAGCGGTTCTGCCGAGGCGAGCGCAGCGAATCTGTGCGACGTCGCCACCGGTTACTTCATGAAGGGCGATCTGGAGATCGCAGCAGCCTGGTACCAGCTTGTCCTGACGCTCGACCCGAACGTCGCGGTTGCCTGCCAGAATCTCGCCGCAATCCACGCTTCGGCTGGACACACGGCCGTGGCCGACGCGTATCGCGAACGCGCCTATCGGATCCAGCGCGTCTTCGTGGAAGAAGCGCCCGGTCAGGTGCGCCGGGTACTGGTGCTCTGCTCCGCGCGCGCCTCGGGCAACGTGCCGTTCGAGGGCTTGCTGCCGGGCGCGGTCAACTGCCGGATCAAGTACGCCATCGACTACGCCGCCGACCCGGAGGACAAACAGCTGCCGCCGTTCGATCTCGTGTTCAATGCCATCGGCGAAGCGGATATCGCAGCACCGCTCGCTGCGCGGCTCGAGCGCTTCACGTCTCGCGTCGCCCAGCCTCTGCTCAATCCGCCCGCGGCGATCGAGCGAACCGCTCGCAACCGAACCCCGACCTTGCTGGGCGGTCTGCCCGATGTGCAGACGGCAGCGTGCGCGCGTATCGACACCGCGCCATCTTCGGACGTCACACTCGCCGGCCTGCTCGCAGATCACGGCATCGCACTGCCGGTGTTGGTCCGGCCCACCGCCACGCATGGCGGCGAAGGTCTGGTCCGCTGCAACGATCTCGCGGCGCTGCAGGCGCGGCTTCACGAGAGCCAGGGCCCGCAATATCTGACCGCGTTTCGCGACACCCGCTCGGCCGACGGCTACTATCGCAAATACCGGATGATCTTCGTCGACCGCGAACCGTTTCCGTATCATCTGGCGATCTCACCGAACTGGATGGTCCACTACTTCTCCGCAGACATGGAAGGCCACGCGTGGAAGCTCGACGAAGAACGACGCTTCCTGCAGGATCCCACCGCCGCATTGGGCCAACGCGCGCTACAAGCGATTGCGGAGATCGGCCGCCGGCTCGATCTCGACTACGGCGGCATCGACTTCACCTTGCTGCCCGGCGGCCAGGTGTTCGTCTTCGAGGCCAACGCTACAATGCTCGCCCACTATGAGCGCAGCACCGGCGCATTGGCCCACAAGAATCCCTTTGTCCAACATATCGTCGACGCATTCGAGCGGTTGATGAAGCGTCGCACGGCGGCCTGAATGAATAACGCAATGAATTTTTCCGGGGGGCCAGGCGCCCTGCCGGCCTCAGTCCTGCGCGAGACGCGCGATGCCATCGACGCGCTGCCGGAGACCGGTCTCTCGGTACTCGGCATGAGTCACCGCTCGGAATGGTTTCGCGGCGTGCTCGACGAAGCCGAGCGCAATCTACGCGCGCTGCTCGGCATCCCGGCGCACTATCACGTGCTGTTCATGCAAGGCGGCAGCAGCCTGCAATTCTCGATGTTGCCGATGAATTTCCTGCGCGCAAGCGGCCGCCACGCCGAGTACATCGTATCCGGTTACTGGAGCGCGAAGGCGCCGGTCGAAGCACGGCTCGAGGGCGATACGCGCGTATTGTGGGATGGCCGCGCCGACGGTTATCGGCGCCTGCCTGCGGCCGAAGAACTGCAGCTCTCGCAAGACGCGGCCTACCTCCATTACGTGTCCAACGAGACCGTCGAAGGCCTCGAATTCACCGGCGCGCCAGGCTTGCCTGAAGTGCCGCTGGTGTGCGACATGTCATCCAACCTGCTGGCCGCGCCGATAGACATCGAGCGCTACGCGATGATCTATGCGCACGCGCAGAAGAACCTCGGGCCGGCTGGCGTCACGGTGGTGATCCTGCGCGACGAATTCGCCCAGCGCGCGATTACTGGCTTGCCCACCCTGCTCGACTACCGCACGCATATCGCAGCGCGTTCGGTCTACAACACGCCGCCCGTCTTCGCGATCTACGTGCTGATGCTGGTGACGCGCTGGCTGCGCGACGAAGTCGGCGGCGTGGAGGCGATGGCCGCGATCAACCACGCCAAAGCCCACGCGCTGTACGGTGCGCTCGACGCGCAGCCCGGGTTCTATCGCGTGCATGGAGAACGGTCCTGCCGTTCGACGATGAATGTGGCGTTCCGCCTGCCCACGCCGGAGCTGGAGGCCCACTTCCTCGAAGCGGCGCGACGCGAAGGCTTTCACGGTCTCGAAGGTCACCGCTCGATCGGCGGCCTGCGCGCGTCGCTCTACAACGCCGTGTCGCTCGACGCGGTCACCGCGTTGTCGGAATGGCTCGGCGAGTTTCGCCGCCGCGAAGGTTAGGCGGTGAAGCGGGTTGCCGACGGCCATTCTGAAATGCCGACAACCCGTAACCGTCGTTCAGCTGTCAGTTAGCCGACGTATGTTGCTCGAGGTACAACGCGAAACCGTTCTGGGTCGTCGTGATCTTCTTGACGCATTCGTCGTAGTCCGAGCCCATCGCATGCTCTGGGCCGTACATGCCGCGGCATTGCGCATACAAGGTAATCGTCGCGCCGCTCCCCTTCGCCACGCGGGCGGCCGAATAGACCGCGTGACCCGAACTGCCCGGCACGTCGGACTCGATCGAGGTCGCATCCGCACGGATCACCGGCTCTTCCGAATGCTGCGTTACGTAGTTCTTCGTCAGTTGCCAGGCCTGATCGCATTGCGCCTGATCGCGACAGTTTATGGTGGCGTTGGTCTGCGCCGCATCGAGCCGGCGTTCCGAATGGGCGAAGTCGTTGTCGCGCGCCGCTTCTTTGTCGGCGGCGGACCCGCAGCCCGTCAAGGCGAGTGCAAGGAGAGCGACGGCAATGGTCGTTTTCACTGGTTGGATGTCCCGAGTCGAAGTCGACGAAGATTATAGACAAGTGCGGAACCCGGCCGCAGTTTTTGAGGATGCCTCAGGGCACATGTTCCTGCAGCCGCGCGAGCAGGTCCGGCAATTCGCTCAAGCTGGAAATGGTGTGCCCGATGTTGAGGTCAGCCCGCGCGGACGATTGAATCACCGCCCACGGTCCGCGCCGCAGGAAGATACCTACCATCCCGGCGCGTGCCGCGGGAATGACGTCGTTGTCCAACCGGTCGCCGACGTAGGCGATTTCGTGCGGTGCCATGCCTTCGGCCGCCTCGATGATTTTGTCGAAAAACGCTTGTGACGGCTTCTCGACGCCCCACGTCTGCGACGATGCCACGATATCGGCAGGCACGCCAAGCGAAGCTAGCGCGTCTTCGATGGCAGCCGGCTGATTCCCCGCAATGCCAACTCGCATCCCCCGAGCCTGCAGCTCTCTTAGACAAGGCACGGAGTCTGGATACAGATCAACCGCCTGAAGTGCGTAGGCTCGCCCCTCTGCCTGACGCTGCGCTTTCAGCGTGGCGAAATCGCAGCCCGGACGAATCAGTTGAAAGACCTCGCGGTGATGCTGTCCGCGATTGATCACGGCGCCCAAGGCCGCGAACAATGTCAGACGGGTGACGCCAAGGTAGTCGGCCCATTCGCCCCAATCGCGGGTCTCGTCGACCAAGGTCTCGCCGACATCGAAAAAGACTGCTTTCAGTGCCATGGGTATGTTGGTGCTGGAGGAACGAGGCTGACATAGTGGTGCATTCAGCGCTTGCTGTCGAGCGGATGCAAACCGTCCGCGGCTGGCAGCTATCCGGTTGCGGTGATACGGACTCCTTGCGGTGACGCAGCATCACATAGGCTTCACTTGGGCATGGCCGGTGTCTTACCGACGGCTGACCTGTGCAAAGCTCACCGCAATTGAGCCACGTGAGGTCATTCCGCGCGATTCGAAAACGGTTGTGTCACGATCCGCTCGCCCCAAAGGCGCATAAAGATCCGGCCGGCGCGCCCGTAGCCATTGCTGCCCTGCGCTCGTGGCAATCTGGCCTGGATCAACGTTAGCAGCGACGATGACGCCCTCCGCAGAGGTGTCGATAATGCAGGCGTCGCTTACGCAGACGCTCTCGGTCAGAATGCGGCCGCAGGGATCGACGATCATCCCAGCTCCGGGTGCGAACTCGTTGTTACCCAGCTCAAGCCCATCGCAGAAGACGGCGAAGATGCCGTTATCCGCTGCCCGCGCGGGCAGCCACGCACGTAACCAATCCTCCGCGTCGCGCCGTGCCCGCACACCGGCCTCACCTGCAACGTCATCAGTAAGCGTAGCGCTTGCGGTCCGATCACCAATCGCGCCGCCCGTGGCCCTCGCTGCACCCGCCTGCGCCCCGCGATGCCGCCATTGTTCCGCCGACACCGGCTGCAGGACGCGTCCCGCTCCGCGCTGCGCTGAGTAACTCCGGTGTGGCGCAACGAGCAGCGTAGCGCCCATCAGTGCGGTCATGCGCACGTTCTCGATCAGATAAGCATCGCCACCAATCAGGACTCCGACGCGAACACCCCACGCCGTATCGAAGACGGTGAAACGATCTCCGCTCACAATGCGTCGATGTTCGTATGCATGCAGCTTACGGTGGCAATGACGGACGCCACCGGGCAGGCACACCGCATAACTATTGAACAGACGGCCATCCTGTGAGCGCTCGATGAAGCCCACGCCAGCAGCCACCCCTGTGCGCTCGACGGCATCTGCCACTGCGCCCATCATTGGCCCGTCGAGCGGTTCAGCGAGTGCTTCGAGTTCATCGCGATGCAACTTCGCGAGGCTGCCATAGCCCACAAGACAGGCCTCCGGAAACACGGCGAGGTCAACCTTGTCACGAGCCGCAAGCGCCAGCCACGCAGCGATCCGCGCGACGTTCTGCGCAGGCTCTCCGCGACGGGACCGCAATGGAATCGATGCAACGCACAGCATGGGACTAGACGAGGATGACATCGCTACCACCTGAAAAGACAGAACGGTTCCATTGGACCGCCGGGCATTCGATAAGTAAAATGAATATTCCGATATGTTCGATTACTTTACAGAATGGAACTGAAACTGCTGCGCGCCTTTCTCACCGTGGCCGAACTGCGCCACTTCGGCCACGCCGCGGAGGTCCTGTGCGTGAGCCAACCGGCGCTTAGCAAACAGATCGTCGCGCTGGAAGACAGCCTTGGCGCACGGCTTTTCGAGCGCGGCCGGCACGGCGCCGAACTCACCACTTTCGGCGCCGGATTTCTACCCGACGCTCAGTCGCTCGTGCGCGATGCCGATGAGGTTCTCACCCGGGCGCGCGAATCGAGCAGCGGCACGCGCGGTTATTTGCGAGTCGGCCTCGGACTCTCGACCTTGACGCTCGCACCGCAACTGATTGCCGAGTTCCGCCGGCAGTATCCGAAGGTCAACGTCACGTTGAACGATCTGTCGTCCGCGGAGCAAGGCAGACGGCTGCTTGCCGGCAAGCTGGACGTCGGCTTCCTGCGTTTACCGGCAGACAGTGGCCTCGACGCCTTTCCGGTGCTGGACGAAGCGCTCGCGCTAGCGGTGCCGCAACACGCGCGCTGGAAACGCATCCCGGCCAATCTCGAGGAATTGAATGAGCAGGGGTTTATCGGCCTTGCGCGCGGCCGTGGCCCGGGACTCGCGGCGCAGATTGACCGCTGGTGCAGCGAGCATGGCTTCGTGCCGCGAGTGACCCAGCAGGCTGACGATATCCAGACCGTTCTTGCTGCGGTCGCGGCGGGAGTCGGCGCGGCGTTTCTACCCTCACGCACGCAATACCTGCTGCGCGATGCGCGTGTGCTGCCACTACGCGGCACGGCAGCACAATGGCAGGTTGGCCTCGCGTGGCCGGCGGAACGGGATGATCCGGTAATGACGCGCTTCATTGAATTCGTGCGCGCGACCGTGAAGTATCGGGCTTGAAGCAGCAAAGCACGGCGCAACCGCGCACACTGCACACGACTAAAGCGATCCTTCCAAACGCGCTATCGCAGCACCGCCGGCCTGACCGTCTTCACCCGCTGCGCAGCACTGCGGCGAGCCATGAGCTTCTTGAACCAGATAACAAGGCCGGTCGCACTCAGCAACGCCACCATCACACCCATGAAGCTGACCAGAATGCGTCCCGGTAGTCCAAAGATGCGCCCCGAATGCAGTGAGAACTGCGCCTGCATAAAGGTATCGCCAGCGGTTCCACGACCCGGCACCGCCCCCCCGACTTCATGTCCAGTCCTCGCGTCCCAGTAGAGCCAGGCATTGCCGAGACTGCCGTCCGCATAATCACCGCCGGGTTTAAAATAGCCCACCCCGTACAGGTTGAGCGAAGCAATCTCAAACGTCGCACCGGGTTCGGCATTCAGCTTCATCCGGTGTCCGGTAGCGCTCGCCAGTTCGACAATACGCTCGCGACTCAGGGGCTTCGCGCTGGCCGGATGCGGTGCTAGCAGTTCGGGATTGGTTTCCGGTCCGGGTGTTAGTCTGGAAAAAATCGACACCACCGGACGCATGACGGGCCGTTCGAGATTCATCGAAATCGACGTCACCGCAATCACGCCCAGCAGACCCCACACCCATACCCCACCTGAGCGATGCAGGTCGAACACCAGCGCATAGCCGCCGCGGCGCACGCGAAATGCAAACGACTTGCGCCACGTCCTGAGGCTCGGAAACGCGAGCACCAACGCAATCACGCTATCGAACAGCCAGACAATGGCGACGACCCCCAGCAGCCATACGCCAATGGCAATCCCGCTACCGGTGATGGGTAAATAAAGTGTGTAGTGGAACTGATAAAGGAACGGCATCAGGTTGAGCCGCCTGAGCGACAACGCGCCCCAGTCGCGGCGGCCCTGAATGATCCCTGTGGCCGGATCCACCGCGATCTGATTGAAGCCCAGCGTATAGGGCTGACCCGTTGCGGGATCGGGCCGGCCCTCGACACGCATCAGAAGCGTTCGGCCGGGCACCACGCCCAGCGGCAGATAGGTCACATGCACGCGAGGGTCAGCGGCTTCGACACGATTCGCAAGTTCAAGCGACGACAACGCAGGCGCCGGGGAGCGCGCGTAGAAGAACCCGGGGTTCAACGCCGCATCGAGTTCCTGGTTCCATGCGATGACGGCGCCTGTAAGACCGGAGACGAACAGGAACAGCGCGGTGCCGATGCCGAACCAGCGGTGCAGGCGAACAAGTATCGGTCTCATAGACGTAACGTCGGATGCATGCGGGCGCCTTGTTGCCGTGGCGCGAAAGTTAGCGCGCCCTCGCGTTGCAAAACGCCGGCCACCGCATCTAGAACTGCATCGTGGCGCTGGCCACCGCGGTACGCGTCGGCGACGGCGCAACGTAATAGCCCCACGCCGTGGTCCAGTAGCGGCGGTTGAGCAGGTTGTTGATCCCCGCGCGGAACGTCACGTCCTTGCCGGCGATCCGCGTTTCGTACTTGCCGCTCACGTCGTACGTGACGTACGACGGCACGAACTGCGTATTGGCTGCGTCGACGGCCATGTTGCCGACGTACTTGCCGCCGAACGCAAGCGTGAGCGGGCGCAGATACGACGGGTTGTATTCGATCCGACCTGTCGCCGTGAAGCGCGGCGCACCGTAGACGCGCTTGCCTTCGATACTCGGGTCGTCGATATCCACCGCCTTTGCGTCGAGCCACATCACACCACCGAGCACACGCCACTCGTTCGTGAGTGCCAGCCAGCCGCTCGCATCGACACCGGTGTAGCGTTTCGTGCCGTCCTGCACGTAGACGTTCTCGCTGTTGGTGTAGTCGTAACCTTGATCGACACGGAACAGTGCTACATCGGCGCCCCATTTCTTGTGATCGGTCTTGAAGCCGACTTCATACTGCTTGCTGCGCAACGGCCCATACGTGGCGGGATAATTGACGTTGGTGTTCGACGACGAACCGCCCTGCTCCAGCGACTCGACATAGCTCGCATAAATTGTGGAGTACGGATCAGTTTTGAACATCAGCGCGACAGTCGGCGTGACCGGATTGGCGCTGTATTGCGATGACACCGCACTGCTCGGATCGTAGACGTTCTCGCGGAACTGCGTGTAGCGCAAACCGAGCAGCGCGGAAAAGCGCGAGGTGAACTGCACGGTGTCGCTTGCATACAGCGCGGCCTGAGTCGTGCGCGACTGCCGGTAAAGATCCTCGCCGATCCCGACCTCGGCATTCGTCAGCAAGCTGCTGCTATACAGATTGCCCGTGCCGAGGCTGTAGCCTTCGTTCCAGCCTGTGCTGTTGCTGTACTCGCTCGTCTGCGACTGGAAGCCCGCACCGATGACGACATCGTGTTTGATGCTGCCAGTGTTGAACTGACCCTGCACCATCGCATCGACGTTCTGGTAGAAGTAGCGCGTCATCGCCGCATACAGCGTGTTCGAATAGTCACCGGCGGCATCGGTCACGTACAGCAGACTATCGGAATTGGTGCGGTTCTCCTTGGCAAAGCGGTACTTCAGGCTCGCATGCCAGTTCCCGGAGAGACGATAGTCGAGGCCCGTGCCAAACGAAGCCATCTCCGTCTCGTAGTAGTTCTGCGGTTGCGTGAGGTCGTGCGTGATCGTGCTGGCGTCGGGAATGCCGAGCCCCGAGCCGAACATCAGGCCGAACAGCGTGCCGTTGGTTTTGCGCTTCTGGTAGAACGCGTCGGCGCTCCACGTCAGATCCGGGGTGATACGGAAGTCGAACGCGAGCGACGCCACCTGACGACGCACATGACCATTCGCCTCGGCGGTTTTGCCGTCCTCGTTCACCAGGTTCAGGCGGTAACCGAAGCGGTCGTCGTTGCCAAAGCGGCCGCCCAGATCGACCTTCTCGCTGAACACGCCGGCCGACTCATAGCCGACCGAAATGCTGCGATAAGGCTCGTCGGTCGGCCGCTTCAATACGTAGTTGACGATCCCGCCCGGCGAGCCGAAGCCATACATGAACCCTGACAGACCTTTGAGCAGTTGCACCTGTTCGAACGGTTCGAGCGAAAGATCCGTGTCCCAGGATGGAAAGCTCTGGCCGTCCACCTTGATGCCGTTGAGCGTGTCGATCGGCAAACCGCGCACGGTGAACATCGAGTTTTCGCTGATCCGGTTGCTGCTGCTGACCGATGTGGCCGGATCGTACGCGAACAGATCGTTCGCTGTCGTTGCCATCAGGTCCTCAGCCTCTTCGCTCGTCACGACGTGGGTAGAGAACGGCGTGTCCACCTGTTTGCGCGTGCCCAGCGCGCCGGCGCTGACGCTGTCGGATTGCGTGGCCGGGTCGACCGCGGCGGTCACGGTGACGGCGGGCAGCGTCGTGACTGCGTCCGACGCGGCGACGGTTTGCGCCCAACCGGGCGTCGACAGCGTGGAAAGCGAAAGGCCGACGCTTGCCAGGAGTGCGGCGCTGAGAAGCGAGGTGGTACGGGTCGAGCCGCGGACAAACGCCAGATGGCTGGCAGTGGACAGGTTCTGCATGTTCTTTTGGTCGAGCGCAGGCGCAGGCCGACGCCCATGCAGCATGACTGCGCGGGACGCAAGCGCCTGTAGCGGGTGGTTGTTAAGCGGAAACAGAAATCTATAACGCGAATGATAATGCGAGTTATTCTCATCTGCAAGAAAAATCTTGCAGAGAGCTTTCGGAGGGTGTGATGGGAATGCCTAAAGGCAAAGGGAAGCCGGGAGGAAGGCCTGGAAAGCTGGGGGGTACATCTTGATGTGTCTCGAAGGCCACGCAGCGCGGCCTCCATCTAGCACATCGAGTCCTTAGAACCGGTATCCCAGCCCCAGGAAAACGATCACCGGATCCGCCGTGATGCGCGTCTTGTTGGACAACACCGTCTGACCATTGGCGGCCACGGCACTGACCGTCGCATTCGTCTTCAGAAACAGATACGTCACCGACGCAGTCGCGTACCAGTTCTTGCTGATGTTGTAAGACGCGCCCACATCGAACGCAGGGTTCCAAGACGGACTGAGCGAAGCCTTGACCTGTCCGCCCGGCCCGGCAATCTGCTGCAACGCGCCGCTGAATGTCGAATTGAGATTGGTGTGCGAGTACCAGGTATAGTTTCCGCCGACGCCGACGAACGGACGCAGCTTCGTCTGCGCGTCGAAGAAGTAGTACTTGAGGAACAGGATAGGCGCCCACGACCGGGTGGTGGCGAGCGGCGCCAGATTCCCCAGATTGAGGGATGGGCCGCCGGCGCCGAACGGCGTGGCGTTGCCTTGCGCATAGAGCTGGAGCTTGGGCGGAATACCCGTCGCAAGGTCGAATGCAATATTGTCGGTGATGAAATAAGTGGTCGAGAGTTCTAGCGTGAATGTGTTATGTATCTGACCACCCGTCCCCGATGATGTGAAGTTGCCGAAAGCCGAACTGCTCTGCAACGCTGTTGCGGAAGACGGACCAAAGTCGAGCCACGCCCCGCCTACGCTGGTAATGAGGCTCCCGGCGCTTTGCGCCATCGCGCCGGAACATATCGCGCTCGAGATTAACGCAGCGCATGCGATTTTTTTAAGCATATCTCCTCCATTTTATTTCGGATTACATATCAATAGTTTTACAACAATGATTTTCGCCGCCGTCCAGCCGTCGTTCAGAACTGCTCGATCGGGAGACTGGTCCCGCTCGACGAACCGCTGCGAATCGCCTCCAGAAGCGCATTCGCTTTGGGCAAGACCTTGTCGGCGTAGTAGCGCGCGGTGGCGAGCTTGGCACGATGGAAGTCCGGGTCTTCGTTTGCAGTGCCTTTCCGTGAAGCAACAAGTGCTGCGCGCCCCATCTGCCATCCGCCACACACGTAGCCGGTGAGCATCAGATAGTCGACGGAACTGGCCAGCGCTGCATCGGGTTCACTCGCCAATGCTTGCAGCATCCAGGCGGTGGCACTCTCGAGCGCGTCTACACCGGTCGCAAGCACCGCGCCGATGGATGCCACTTGCGTATCCTTGCTGTGCGCGAGTTCCGCCGCGGCCTGACGCATCTCCGCAATCAGGGCAGCCATCGCCGCTCCGCCATCCGAGGCAAGTTTGCGGCCTGCCAGGTCGGCGGCCTGAATACCTGTCGTGCCTTCGTAGATCGGCGCGATTCGTGCGTCACGCAGGAACTGGCATGCGCCCGTCTCTTCGATGTAACCCATCCCGCCATGCACCTGCACACCCATCGACGCAATCTCGACGCCCAACTCCGTACACCACGCCTTGAGCACCGGAATCAGAAGATCGACACGCGCCTGGCGACCGGCACGCTCACCGGCGTCGGGGTCCCGATGCGCACGGTCCATATCCGCGGCCATCACATACGCGAAAGCACGCATCGCTTCGATCTGCGACTTCATCGTCAGCAACATGCGCTGCACGTCAGGGTGATGAACGATGGCGACCGCACCACCCGATTTGCTGCTCGCGAGCCGTCCCTGAACGCGTTCCTTCGCGTATTCGCGGGCCTGCTGATAAGCGCGCTCCGCGATCGCGAGTCCCTGGATGCCCACCTTCTGGCGCGCTTCGTTCATCATCGTGAACATATGCGCGAGACCTTTGTTCTCCTGTCCTACCAGATAGCCGATCGCCCCTCCCTGGTCGCCGAAGCTCATTACGCAGGTCGGACTCGCGTGAATGCCGAGCTTGTGTTCGAGAGAGACGCAGTGCGCGTCGTTGCGCTGGCCGCTCGAGCCATCGGCATTCAGCAGGAACTTGGGTACGACAAACAGCGATATGCCGCGCACACCCTCAGGCGCATCCGGCGTGCGTGCGAGGACGAGATGAATGACGTTATCCGTCATGTCGTGATCGCCCCACGTGATAAAAATCTTCTGACCGTAGAGACGATAGTGATCGCCTTCTGGCACGGCCTTCGTGCGTACCGCAGCGAGATCCGAGCCCGCCTGCGGCTCGGTCAGATTCATGGTGCCCGTCCACTCACCGCTGATGAGCTTCGGCAAATAGTGTCCCTTAAGCTCTTCCGAGCCGTGCTGCCTTAGCGCCTCGGTAGCGCCCGCAGTCAACAAAGGACACAGCGCAAACGCCATATTCGACGAATTCCACATCTCGACAGTCGCCGCATGCAGTAACTCAGGCAGCCCCTGACCGCCGAACTCCGGGTCGCCGGAGAGCCCGCTCCAGCCACCTTCGGCAAACTGCCGGTAAGCCTTTGCAAAGCCGTCCGCAGCAACGACGCCGTCCTTCGACAGTTGCGCGCCCTGCTCGTCGCCGGACCTGTTAAGCGGCGCCAGCACTTCGGTCGCGAGCTTCGCCGCCTCGTCGAGCACAGCCTCGGCCAGTTCGGGACTCACGTCCTCGAAGCCCGGCAGCGAAGACAATTCGCCGAGACCGGCCAGTTCCGTCATAACGAAGCGCATGTCGCGCAGCGGTGCAAGATAGATGCTCATCATCGTCTCCAGAGTCAGTTTTGTTGCAGCTTGTCCAGCTCACCGGACAACTCCGGCAATACCTTGAAAAGATCGCCGACGATCCAGTAGTCGGCGACCTGAAAAATCGGCGCCTCTTCGTCCTTGTTGATCGCGACGATCACCTTCGAGTCCTTCATGCCGGCCAGATGCTGGATCGCCCCCGAGATGCCGACCGCGATATAGAGTTGCGGCGCGATGACCTTGCCGGTCTGGCCCACCTGATAGTCGTTCGGCACAAAGCCGGCGTCCACCGCGGCTCGCGACGCGCCGACCGCCGCGCCCAGCTTGTTGGCGATGTCCTCCAGCAGTGCGAAGTTTTCGCCTGAGCCCATACCCCGGCCGCCCGAAATCACCCTCTGCGCCGCAGTCAGTTCAGGACGCTCGGAGCGGGTCAGTTGCTGGCTCACGAAACGCGAACCGGCAACCTCGCCAGCTGGTGCGAGCAATTCGATTACTGCCGTACCGTCTTCGGCAGGCGCCGCCGCAAAGGCGGTCGTGCGTACGGTGATGACCTTGATGCGGTCCGCGCTTCGCACGGTAGCCAGGACGTTGCCGGCGTAGATGGGACGCACGAATACGTCGGCGGATTCGACCGCAATGATGTCTGAGATTTGTGCAACGTCTAGCAGTGCGGCCACGCGCGGCATCGCGTTCTTCGCGGTGGTCGTGGCGGGCGCCAGCACGTGGCTGTAATCAGGCGCTATCGTCGCGATCAGCGTGGCCAGATTCTCGGCCAGCGGATGTGCGTAGTGCGGCGCATCGGCGACCCGCACGCGCTTCACGCCGGCGATGCGTGCAGCCTGTTCGGCTACGCTCGTGCATTGCGATCCGGCGACGAGCAAATCGATCTCCTCGCCAAGACGCGCAGCAGCGGTGACGGTGTTCAAGGTCGCCGCCTTCAGCGTCTGATTGTCGTGTTCTGCAAGAACGAGTATGGACATGATTCCCTCTTCCGTTTCAGATGACGTGCGCAACGTTCTTCAGCTTGGCCACGAGTTCCGCGGCATCCGCGACCCGCATGCCCGCCTCGCGTTTCACCGGCTCTGCGAGCTTCAGCGTCGTCAGCCGCGGCGCGATGTCGACGCCGAGTGCTGCGGGCGTCACGACCTCGAGCGGCTTCTTCTTCGCCTTCATGATGTTGGGCAGCGTCGCGTAGCGTGGTGTGTTGAGCCGGAGATCGGTGGTCACGACAGCCGGCAGATCGACCTCGAGCGTCTCGAGTCCGCCGTCGATCTCGCGCGTCACGCTCGCCTTGCCTGCCTCGACGCACACCTTCGAGGCGAAGGTTGCCTGCGGCCAGCCGAGCAGCGCCGCGAGCATCTGGCCGACCTGGTTCGCGTCGTCGTCGATTGCCTGCTTGCCGAGCATCACGAGTTGCGGCTGTTCCTTGTCCACCAGTGCCTTGAGCAGCTTCGCCACGGCGAGCGGCTGCAACTCCGCGTCGGTCTGAACGAGGATGCCGCGGTCAGCGCCTGTTGCCATCGCCGTACGCAGCGTTTCCTGGCAGCCCTGCACGCCGCACGACACAACAATCACTTCCGATGCCGCGCCGGCTTCTTTCAACCGCACCGCCTCCTCCACGCTGATTTCGTCGAAGGGATTCATCGACAGCTTCACGTTCGCGATATCGACAGCGCTGCCGTCAGCCTTTACGCGGACTCTCACGTTCGCGTCGACGACGCGTTTGACGGGAACCAGTACTTTCATTGCCTGCTCCGATTGGATAAAGGACTCGCTCACACCGGCCATACGAAGCGGCCGTGCGAGGTTCCGTTCTGTTCGTCTGGGATACGCGCCGCCGACCCGGTTTTGTGCGCCGCAATGCGACGGGATGCGGTATACATGTCTCCTCCCTTAGGGCGGTTGGGCGTATCATTTCGTGAGCAAAACACCGGTTCACGCGAAGCCCGCCGAGGGGCTATCACCCGTGACCGGCCGGCCTGCCGCACCGTCGTCCAGTTGTGGAACTGCGCGTCTGCTCGCTGGAATCCATAGTGTCTGAGCGCAGCGCCGTGCAAAATCCCCCATAAAGGGGAGCACAACCACGTGGATGGGGGATAGCCGCCAGGGTCAACCCGAATGCCCGGAGCAGTTGATGCACGTGACAGAAGCGACAAAAGCGATAAAAACGCTGCCCACGCACAGGCCACCTCTCGTCCTTGCAACGAAGGTTTTTCCTCCTCGCCTGCCCGCCGGCCTGATCGATCGTCCGCGCCTCGCCTCTTTTGCTGCGCAGACCGAAACGAAGCGCCTGACGGTGATCAAGGCCCCCGCTGGATTCGGCAAGACCTCGCTCGCGCTCACCTGGCTCAACGCCCTCGCAACGAGCAGCGCGCGGGTCGCCTGGCTAGCGCTCGATGCCGACGATGACGAGCCCGCCCGCTACTTCAATCACCTCGCGCACGCTTTGCGGCAAGCCTGTGGCAACGTCGGCACCTCCGTGATCGGCCTGACCGCCGACGCCTCGTTTGTGCCGGCGAATTCGCTTGCGTCGACGCTGATCAACGAGCTCATTGACGTCGACGACGAGGTCTACCTTTTCATCGACGACTACCATCTGATCAGCGAGGCGCCGATTCACGAAGCGATGGCGCTCTTCATCGCCAATATGCCCTCGCAAGTCCACGTGGTGCTTTGCACACGCACCGATCCGCCATTTCCCACCGCCAGGCTGCGGGCACGAAACGACCTGCTGGAAATCGACGCATCGACCTTGCGATTCAACTTCGACGAGACGCGCCGCTTCGTCGAACGCGAATGCCCCGGCAAGCTCATCGTCGCGGACGTGAAGTCGCTATTCGCGACCACCGAAGGCTGGGCAGCGGCGCTGCGCATCTCCGCTTCGGTGCTGGCCCGGGACGATCGCCCCCGGGGTTGGCAGGCAAGTGCTCCTACCGGTGCATCGAGGCCGCTGGCAGACTACCTCGAAGATATTCTGCAATCCTTACCTGCCGGGATGTTCGAGTTCATGCTGCGTACGGCGATACTCGATCGTTTGAGCGCGCCACTGTGTGAGGCAATCACCGGCGTCAAACCGGGCCAGGCCATGCTGGATGCCATTGTTGCGCGCCAGTTGTTGCTGGAACCGCTGGACCTGGAAGGACACTGGTTCCGCTACCACCCGCTCATGGCCGAATATCTTCAACGCCGGCTGGAGGCTCTGTACCAGGGGGAAATCGCCGAGCTGCATCGCCGCGCATGTCAATGGTACGCAGGGCAGCATCAGTGGACCGACGCAGTCAGGCATGCCATCGCGGCCGGCGCAACCGACGATGCGATTCGCCTTATGGAACACTGTGCCAAGTCCCTCCTCAAAGGAGGCGATCTCCTCACGCTGGTCGGCTGGCAGCGTCAGTTCCCAGCCGACCTGATGCGCGCACAGACCACGGTCACGCTGGCCATCGCCTGGGGAACAGTACTCGCCCTGCGCTTCGACGATGCGGTGACGATGCTGGATTCGATCGAACGCGATGCCGCCGGCAGAGGCGCCGACGAAGACTACGTCCGCTGGGAGTGCGTCGCCCTTCGCTCGGCGCTGGCAGCATTGCAGGACGACCCGCGAACAGCGCTCATGCTCGCGCAACAATATCTGGAGCGGCCCTCGCGCGATTCGTGGACCACCAACGCGGTCTCGAACGTAGCGCGCTTCGCGCACTGGAAAGCGGGCGATTTCGAGGCCCTTCACGCCACTCCATGGATTCCCGATTCGGTCGAAGAAGACCAGCGCAGTGTATTTTCCACCGTCTATCGGCTCTGCCTGCTCGGCCATGTGGAGATGCAGCAACTGCGCCTGCCACTCGCGGCGCGCCGTTTCAACGAAGCCATGGAGCTCGCCGAGCATCATTCGGGTCCGCAGTCGATAGCCGTAGCGCTATGCGCCCCCATGATCGCGCAATTGCTGTATGAGCAGGGGCGGCTCGATGAAGCCGAAGCGCTGCTCGTCGAACACATGCCGGTTATCGACCTTGCCGTGTTTCTCGACAGCGTGCTGATCAGCTACCGCATCCTCATCCGGATCGCCGTGGCGCGTTCCAATTTTGCGCACGCGCAGTCGCTGCTCGACGCCGGCCAGGCGCTGGGGCAGGCACGTCACTGGGACCGGCTGGTGGCTGCTGCACTCTCCGAAAGAACCCGGCTCAATCTGGCAGAAGGCAGGCTCGCCGAAGCGGGCGCGTGCGTAACGCAGTTGCGTCAGTTGGCGAGCCCTGACGCCGCATCGTCCGCTCCGGTGTCGCTGGAGATCCTGAACTACCGCGACCTCGGCGCGGCGTGCCTCGCGATTCGGCGCCAGCAAAACGCGGAGGCGATCGGGATATTGAACGTTGCGCTGGAGCGTCTCGAGCAGCTCCACGGCACTTACCTTGCGCTGCGGCTGCGGACTCTCCTCGCGCTCGCGTGGCTGAACGCAGGCGAGCGCGAGCGGGCGTTAGAGATATTTCATGACGTTGCGACAGTCGCAGCGCCTGCTGGGCTTTGCCAGTCCATCATCGATCAAGGGCCGGAGATCGGCCCACTGTTGAAGCTCGCGCGCGACAGCGTACGTACCGCGGCCAGAGCAGCGGAAATCGTGACATGGCTAGACCGACTGCTCGACAGGTGGCGAGCCCAGCACGAACCCAGTAGCCAGCCCAAGCGGGACAGCGAGCCCGAGCGCCTCAGTTCGCGAGAGCGCGGCATCGTCGAGTTGATCGCACAGGGACAGTCGAACAAGGAAATTGCGCGCACGCTCGGGATCACACCTGAAACGGTCAAGTCGCACGTCAAAAGCATCTTTACCAAACTGGACGTCGACAAACGCGCTCAGGCCGTCGCGCGCGCGCAGGCGCTCGGCCTGGTCAAACAGGGCTAGGGTGCGCTCGCTCGAATCGGACACCGCCGGGCTTACCGCGCGAAAAGAAACACACATGCGTGGATCAGGACACCCACTGTGCCGCCCACGAAAGTGCCGTTGATTCGAATGAACTGCAGGTCCCGGCCTATTTCGGCCTCGAGCTTCCCACTCACCTCCTTCGCGTCCCAGCCTTTCACGACGTCTGTGATGAGCGCCGATAACTGATGGCGGTGGCGTAGCACGAGCAGGTTGGCAATATCAAGCCACCAGGCGTTCAACTTTTGCTGAATGGAGGGCTCGCTCAACACGCCTTTTCCCATGGACACGAAGGTGCTGGAAAGCATATCGCGCACGACCGAGTGTTTGTTGCCAAGATCGGCAAGCACATATGCACGGACGTGATCGAGCAGGACACCGTAATACCCGCCGTCTTCAAGATGCCGAATGCAATCGCGTAGCAACAGCCGGCCAAAGCGGCGATAGGCTGCTGAGCTCCTCATCTCGCCGGCCAGATCTTGCACCGCCACATCGAACCGGCGCCGAAGCTCGTGCTCCGGATTCGCCACGACCTCATGCATGAGCGCGATGATGCCCTCGACAAACTTGTTGACGATGTATGCATCCAGCGTCGGCAAGGTGAATTTCGAGGCCTCGCTGAACTTCGCCTTGATCAGGCCCACGTTGTTACTCAACCAGCTTTCCACGACGCTCAATCCGCGGTCCAGCAACGGCTGATGACGGTTGCCTTCGGTGAGGATATCCAGGACCTCGGCCGCCAGTCGCGATACGTCGAGCGTACGCAATTGCGGGATCACGATTCGATCGAAGAAGTGTTCGATGTCGGCTTCGTCCATATCATCGAGCAATCGCGGAAGCGAGCCTGCCACTACATCCGCGATCGTCGCGCTGTTTTCGCGTACTGCCAGCCACCCGGCCAGCGCCTGCGCCGCGTTGAAACCACTGAGCCGCCCGACGATGACTTCGGGCGTCAAAAAGTTTTCCTCGATGAAGCTGCCCAGACTCTCGGCGATGCGCTGCTGGTTCTTCGGGATGATGGCGGTGTGCGGGATCGGGATTCCGCATGGATGCCGGAACAACGCGACGACCGCATACCAGTCCGCGATCGCACCGACCGTACCCGCCTCGGCAAAAGCACGCGGCCACGCGAGCCACGGATGCGCCGTCTGCCAGGCCGTGCAGGCGATCAATAGCGCGATCATCGCCGCGAGCAGACAGGTTGCCGTCGTGCGCATACGCGTCAGCCGAACGAGCTTCTCGTCCGCAGTGGCTTGGGCCGTTGCACGCCCGGCATTCCCGTCGCTCCCAGTCACACGGTTCAACTGGCCTCCTGGCGCAGGAATCGTTTTACCGCCGGCGCAACTTCCCTGGCCCGCGTGATCAGGAACAGATGACCGTCATCGATCACTTGCAGCGTCGCGTTTCGAATCCTTGCTGCGAGGATCTTGGCGTTGGCGAGCGGCACGATCGGATCGTCGTTTCCATGCATGACGAGCGTCGTTTGCCGAAGCCCGCCCAGCCAGGGCAGGCTGCTCCAACCTGATGCAGCCAGCAACTGGTAGAGGTAACCGCGGCCGCGCGGCGCCTGGATATGACGGCTGTGTTCCTCGAGCAGCGCAGCGTCGTGCCGGTATGCGCCACCGTATATCTCAGCGCCGATCTGCTTCAGGTAAGACGGGTCGGTATAGCGCCGTGGCCCGACCAGTTTTGACAGTACCGACAGCCGCGCCGGCACCATGATCACGCCGGGGGACGTGGCGGCGAGAATCAA
This sequence comes from Paraburkholderia sp. GAS206C, assembly GCF_050435645.1. Classification (NCBI taxonomy): domain Bacteria; kingdom Pseudomonadati; phylum Pseudomonadota; class Betaproteobacteria; order Burkholderiales; family Burkholderiaceae; genus Paraburkholderia; species Paraburkholderia sp. GAS206C. Next base: position 342,962 of record NZ_JBNDKR010000004.1, read on the forward strand.
CCTGCGGCAGCGTTTGGGGTAGAGGTGTGCAAACTGCTGGGCCAACGCCCCACCCCACGATACGCCGAGCACGTCGACAGGATCGGTGTACCCGAGCCGCGTCAGCAGCTTGTCGGCCAGCACGGCGAGCGTCGAGAACCGGTACGGCAGCAACGGAGCGGGCGAGCCGCCAACACCTGGGACATCGAAAACGATGACGGTCACGTCATCCAGCGCCGCAACGAACGGCTCAACGAGTTCGAGATTCGCGCCAATGCCGTTGAACAGGAGCAGCGGCGGCGAGGCATCGCTGCCCCGCCGGACTGCAACACGCAGCAACTGGCCGTCCAGGTCGATCGTCTGGATCTGCATGGCGTCGACAAACTCCGGGCTTGTTTGTAGGTTGGTCATCCGGTGGGTTCCATGGTTAGACGGTTCGCCTGGTTACGCCTGGCTATGTTACGACGGCGGCTCGCATAAGCCCGTTCGATCACTTCGTGGGCTGCACGAGTGCTTTCAGTTCCTCCACATGCTCCGCAAAGCGCTTCGTGACGACAGCGATACTATCGGTTTGCGCGCGGTATGCCGCATCCGCGAGTTCCTGCATGTCCACGAAGGCCTTTTGCAGCGCCTTTTGAACGCCCTCTCCCGTGGCCGTTGCGGATTCGCTGCCTGGCGTCCTCAGGCGGGTCACGAGCGATTGCAGTTCGTTCATCGTCGAACGCGCGATATCGACCTGCTTTTGACCGAGCTGCTGAACACCGGCGAGCGCCGTCATATTCGCCTCGGCAAGCGCTTCGATGTCCTTACGGCGCGATTCGAGGATGGCGGCAACGTCGACGCCCGGCAGCTTGAACTGCGTGATGAGCTTCGTATATTCGCCAAAAAGATTGTTAGGATGGGTTGCTGTCATGATGACTCCGTTAAGGTAGTTACAAAAAAATGGATTTCACTATCCGGCGATGACGCCGTTTAGGGTTCCAAAACATAGGTTCCAGGGGCTTTCACACCCGCCGGATGCCGTTCGCTGCCAAGGGCTGCTGGCGCTGCCCGTCTTTCACCGGACCGGGCGACCAGCCAGTCTCTCCAGTTACCCCACCAGGTGTCCGCTTCTGGCTTTGCGCCAGCGAGCCAGGCATCGGCGTTCGCGGGTAACTCGGGGTTGAGGTAGTACTTCGACTTCGGATTGCCGGGCGGGTTGATCAGGCTCTGGATATGGCCGCTCGAACTCAGGATGAAGCGGGTGTTGCCACCAAACGTCTTCGCGGTGTTGTACACGCCCTTCCACGGCGTAATGTGATCCGTCATGCCTGCCACCACGTACTTGTCGCAGGTGACCTGAGACAGGTCGATCGGCGTGCCCAGCACCGTCAGGGCGCCCGGCTTGCTGAAAAGGTTCTGCGTGAAAATGTCGAGCAATTGCCCATGCATCTTCGCCGGCAGCCGGGTCGCATCGTTGTTCCAGTAAAGGATGTCGAAAGCTGGCGGTGCGTTGCCCAGCAGGTAGTTGTTGACCCAGTAGTTCCACACCAGATCGTTGGGCCGCATCCAGGCGAACACACGTCCCATTTCCTCGCCTGCCAGCACCCCACGCGAGGTGCTGTGCTGCTTGGCCGCCGCAATGGCCTCAGGAGTGGCGAACAGACCAAGCTGCGAATCGGCGCTGTTATCGAGCACGGCCACCATCAGCGTCGCGGCGTTGACCGTCTTGTCGCCCCGGCTCGCGAGATGTCCGAGCAAGGCCGAAATGGCCATCGCACCCGAGCAGGCGCCGTGCAGGTTGACATCGACGCAGCCGGTGATCTCACGCACCGCCGCAATGGCTTCCACGAGTGCAGTGACATACGTGTCCAGATCCCAGTGGCTTTGAGCCGCGGTCGGATTGCGCCAACTGACGACGAACACCTGAAGCTCGTTTTTGACCAGATAGTCGACAATGCTCTTGCCCTCGGAGAGATCGAAGATATAGAACTTGTTGATCTGAGGCGGGACGATCAGTTGCGGCCGGCCATAGACCTGCTGTGTCGTTGGCGCGTACTGGATCAACTCCAGCACCTCGTTACGAAAAACCACCGCGCCCGTGGACGTAGCGAGGTTCTTGCCCACGCCGAAAGCCGTCTTGTTGACCTGCGCGGGCATGCCGTGATTCTTGAGCAGGTCCATCATGAGGTTGTTGCAGCCATCCATCAGGCTGGCGCCACCCGTATCGACAACCTTTTTGAGCGCCGCGGGATTGCCCAGCAACGTATTCGTCGGCGATGCCGCGTCCGTGAAGAGCGACATCACAAACTTCGCACGCTCCTTGTTGGCAGGATCCAGCGCCGAGCGCTCGACGAAACCCGCAAGCGCATCGCGCCACGCGAGGTAGCCTTGCAACGTCGCACGATACATAAAGTTGTTCTGCCACGCGGCGTCGGTAAAGCGTTTGTCGCCCTTCGGCGGCATAGCGTCGCCGCCACCCGAGAAAAGCTTCAAAACCTCGCGGGCGAAAGCCGCCTCCTGCTCCATGACCAACGCGGGTTGCCGCAACGCCTGCGTGCCGATTTTCTGCGCGGTGGCGACGATATCGCACGCCCGCAAACCGACAAAGGGATTGGGACCCAGCATGCCCTCCGCAGCTGACGCCGCGAGTTCATCGGGGGTCTCGTTTTGCGGGCTTTGCTTCGCGTTTTTCTGCGGGCTTTCAGTGGTTTTCGCCATTTTGCTGCTCCTTCAGGAAGCGCTTGCGCCTCGCCGAACGTCGTGGGTCACGCGATCAGCATCGCGAGGGTTTCTGCAATCAGGGCCGGCTTGTCTTCGCCGTCGATCTGCAGTTCGTTCATTGTCTTGATGAGGATGCGGCCGCCGCCCTTGCTCTCCGCCGACACGATCGTCACGCGACTGCGCACGCGCGCACCGGCCTTCACAGGAGTCATGAAACGCACCTTGTCGAGACCGTAGTTAAGGCCCGCGGAAGCGTCCTTTGGAACGACACCGATTTCGATCGCGAAGCCGCCAAGCAACGACAAGGTCAGATAGCCGTGTGCGATCGTGCCGCCGAACGGACTCTCACGCTTCGCCCGTTCCTCGTCTACGTGGATCCACTGCCTGTCGCCCGTACACTCGGCGAACGCGTTGATACGCGCCTGATCGACGACCACCCAGTTCGACACGCCTAACTCGACGCCCACGAACTCGTTGATGTTGGCGACGCTGTAATTTTCCAGACTCATCTTTTGCACTCCTTGAAATTGGCTTGCCGATCAGGCGAACTGCTCGCGCAGCCACTTCTTGTTGGTCTTGCCGACGCTCGTCTTTGCCAGCGCGTCGACGAACTTCACGACCTGAGGCACCGCATATTTCGATATCTTTCCGGATGTGCTAAACGACAGGACGTGCTGCTTGATGTCGTCTTCCGTGACGGCTGCGCCTTCCTTGAGCACGACCAGAGCCACTGGCCGCTCGCCCCACTTGTCGTCCTTGATGCCGATCACCGCCACTTCCGACACACCGTCATATCGCGAGATCAGGTTTTCTATCTCCAGCGACGACACCCACTCGCCGCCCGACTTGATCACGTCCTTGAGACGGTCGGTGATCTGTACGTTGCCGGTCGAATCGACATTGGCAATATCCTGGGTATGCAGATAGCCGCCAGCCCAAAGCTGCGCCGAAGCCTCCGGATTGTTCAGATAGCCCTGCGTGAGCCACGGTGCCCGCGCAACGATCTCGCCAGTGGCTACACCGTCGTGCGCGAGTTCGTCCATGTTCTCGTCGACGACGCGCAGGTCGACGAGCGGCACTGGCCGGCCGGTCTTGCAGCGCAGGCGCAGTTGCTCGTCCTCGTCGAGGTTTTCGGCGCCGGGAGGAAGTTGCGCCAGACTGAGCACCGGGCACGTTTCAGACATCCCGTATCCAACGAACACGTCAATTCCGCGATCCAGCGCCGCCTTGGCAAGGCCTTGCGGCAAAGCGCCACCGCCGATGATGATCTTCCACCGGCTCATGTCCGTCGCCTTGCCCTCCTCGCACGAGAGCAGCATGTGCAAGATCGTGCCGACGCAATGCGAGAACGTGACGTTCTCTTCACGCACGAGTCGCGCGAGCCGGTCCGGCAAATAGCGGCCGGGATAAACCTGCTTTACCCCCAGCACTGTGGCGATGTACGGCATGCCCCATGCGTGGACGTGAAACATCGGGGTAAGCGGCATGTACACGTCGCCACGATGGAAGCGCTGCCCCGAGACAGGGCTCGCCAGTGCCGCCATCAGCGTGAGGGTGTGCAGAACCAGTTGCCGATGGGTAAAGTAGACGCCCTTGGGAAGACCGGTCGTACCTGTGGTGTAAAACGTCGTTGCGCGTGTGTTTTCGTCGAAGTCCGGGAACGTGTAGCTCGTGCTATGCGCCGCCAGCATCGCCTCGTATTCAGCTGAAAAGGAAATGCTGTGGGCAGACGCTTCGCTGCCCGGCTCATCGATCCAGATAAAGGTGCGCACTGTTTCCAGCTGGTCCTTGATCGATTCGACGACAGGCAGAAAATCCGTGTGAACCAACAGGACGTCAGCACCGGCGTGATTGATCGTGTAGGCAATCTCCGCTGGAGACAGACGCACGTTCACGGTCTGCAAAACCGCGCCCATCATCGGGACAGCGAAATAGCATTCGAGGTAGCGGTGACTATCCCAATCCATTACGCCGACGGTGCTGCCGTGCTGCACGCCAAGCTCGCTCAGACCGTTGGCCAGCCGGGCGATGCGCTCGCGCAACGTTGAATAGGTCATCCGGAACTGATCCCGGTAGACGATCTCCTCGTCCTGCGACTGAACAAATGGTGTGAGTAAAAGCTGTTTAATCAGCAACGGATACGCGTAGGCCGTGGAGTCTGGCGTCTTGATTTCGTCCTGCATGTGTCTCTCCTTGAGTCCCCAAATGGATTGCAGGCGACTATTGATCTATTTGTTTTTTTGGCCTGCTGTGCTAATGCGTTGGGAGAATCATGCAAGTGCCGGGACACGGGATGTACCCCCTGAATGGGGGAGTGCCGGCGAACCAGGTGGGGGAGACAGGCGGTAGATGCGGGCCTCGGGGAGGCCGTGGCCCTTGCTGGGCGGGGGTTGGCGCGGGTTGGCGGGAAAGCAGCGGAACGCGGCGCGCTATGGCCGCCGACGCGCCACCGCTCTTTTCCGTCCGCTTATACGACGAGATTCGGCAAAATCGCGTGCGCGTTCTGCCATTCGATCTTCGCGAGCGCTGCGGCACTCATCCCGGAAGCTCGCAGCCCATTGGCGGTGTCCAGCGGCGATGCGGCGGGGAAATCCGAGCCGAACAGGATCCTTTCGGGCGGCATCAGCGCCGTCAGCGACGGCAGCGAATACTGGTTCCAGGCCTGTGCGGTGTCGAAGTACAGCTTCTGGATCAGCGCTATGCCACCGCCCGGTTCGGCCTTCATCAGATCCGGATCTCCCGACACCATGCGAGCGAAACGGAAAGTTAGAAACGGCACATCGCCACCGCCATGAGAAAATATAAAGCGGATGTTAGGATAGCGAATCGTAGTGTGATTCATCAGCAGACTGGCGATGGTGCGCGAGGTCTCGGTACCGTATTCGACCACGATGTCAGGCACTTTAGGCACGACATTCGTGCAGCATGCCGGCTGCAGCGGATGAACGAAGACCGTGGCCCTGCGGCGCTCGAGCTCTTCCATCACCGGCGCAAATGCCGGGTCGCCGAGATACTTCGTACCGTAGCTCGTCATCATGCCGACGCCTTGCGCCTTCAGCGTGTCGAGGCCATACGCGATCTCGGCAAGCGTGCTGTCGATGTCGGGCAGCGGCAACGTCGTGAACATGCCGAAACGCCCCTTGTAATCGGCGACCATGCGGGCCTGAAACTCGTTGCAATCGCGAGCGAGGGCCTTCGCCTGATCATAGTCGCCGAAGAAGATACCCGGATCGCTGGTCGATACCACAGCGGTCGCAATGCCGCCCGCGTCCATCGCGTCAAGCGACTTCTGAACCGTCCACGACTGATTGAAGACCTGATTGGTGCGGCGTCCGAGCATCATCGCAAGCAGTGCGGGCGATGTGTAGTGATGATGCACGTCCACGATCCGCGCCGCTGGCCTGGTCTGCTGCGCCCACACATCGCCACCGATCGCGAGCCCCATCCCAAGCGCAGCGGCGGCGCCGAGAAAACCGCGGCGCCCAGCGCCGTGCGCGGGCAGTGCGTGATGCTGTGTGTGGGTATGCGGATGCGAGAGTCCGCAGCCGCAAGGTGGCGCGGCCGGGCGTAGATCGAGCCGGCTCCATTTTTTCAGCATATGTGTCTCCGTTGTCGGCAGGAGCTATCTATCGCTTTGGCGATTGCTCCTGTTCCATGCAACATCGTTGCGGTCGACCGCCTGATTCGCTATTGCAGCGAAGCGGCCGCTTTCAAGGCTGTCTGGCCGTCCTGCGCCGGCGACGCACCGCTGACACCCACGGCCCCCACGATCTTCCCGTCATAAACGAGTGGCTGACCACCATCGGCGGGCAGCATGTCCGGCAGTGCCAGCACATTGAGTTGTCCTGCGGCTATCCGATCCGCAAAGCCCTTGCTGGGGCCCTGAAACATCAGCGCTGTGCGAGCCTTGCCGAGCGCCATCTGCACACCTGCCAGTTGCGCGTCGTCCATGCGTACGAAAGCCAGCAGGTTACCGCCGTCGTCCACTACCGCAATCGACTGGCGCAACTGGTTACCTTTCGCCGCTGCCAACGCGGCTTCGACTATGCCTTGCGCGCCGGCTAGCGTGAGCACCTTCCTGTCTGCGACCTGGGCCTGCGCGCCATGCGCGAGCGCCAGCAGAAGCAGGAAAGACATTGTCCGATTACGCATGTTGTCTCCGTTCACCGATAGAAGCTTCGAACAGGAAAATCGGCTCTTTTCTTTCCGGAGCCTCGCACTCCTCATTGCGTCAGAGCCAGCGGCTGGCGCCGGTTGCCAATGTTCTGGAGTAGCGGCAACGCCTTCGCCAGCGCCGGATTGTCGTTGCCGATCTTCCACGCGAGGTGCAGTTCCACGAGTTTCACGGGATCAATACCGTCGATCTCGCGAAATACAATGCCTTCGTAGCACAGCCTGCTGGCGGTCTCCGGCACGAGCGCCGCACCCAGGCCCGAGCGAACCACGGCCAGCATCGAGTGGACCTGGCTCACCTGCTGACCGTATTTCGGCGTCGCGCCGACGCGGGCGAATACATGCCGAACCAGTTCATGAAAGTACTGCGCTTCGTCGGGCGAATACATCACCATCGCCCGGCCATTGAAGTCCCGCAGATGCAGCGTCTTGCGCCGCGCTAGCGGGTCCTCGAGCGGAAGCGCGGCGACCAGCGATTCGCGCGCCACACATACGCTATCCAGATCGTCGCAATCAGGCGGCAGCCGACGCAGCAGGCCGACGTCCAGCTGGCCGTTTTCCAGAGCCTCCACCTGCGAGCGGCTAACCATTTCGCGCAACTCCAGGTCGACGCCTGGCAGCGTTCGCCGCAACTGCCCCAGCATCTCCGGCAGATATTCGTAGCCGGCGGCTGCCGTGAAGCCAATCACGATCCGCCCTGCCTCACCCTGCCCAGTCCTCAGTGCCGACAGGCGCGCCCTCTCGGCAAGACGCAAAATGGCGTGCGCCTCCGGCAACAGACTGCGTCCCGCAGGCGTCAGCCGCACCATGCGGTTTGTCCGGTTAAAGAGTGACGTCCCTATGCTGTGCTCGAACAGCTGGATCTGTCTGCTCAAGGGCGGTTGCGTCATGTGCAGCCGGGCAGCCGCCCGACCGAAGTGCAGTTCTTCCGCAACCGTCACGAAACAGCGCAATTGATTCAGATCGAACACGAACATTCTCCTTCACGTCGCCGGCGGTGCACGCGCACGACACCCGGTCACCACCTGCATCGAGTCATGCTTATTCGTCGACGATCGAATTCTTCAGGATACCGATCTTCGATATCTCGACCTCCACCGCATCGCCCGGTTTCATCCAAAGCGGCGGCTGACGATACGCTCCCACACCACCCGTGGTCCCGGTGATGATCACGTCACCCGGCCTTAACTCGGTGAACGTGCTGATGTACTCGATCAAGGCGGGAATACCGAAGATCAGATCGTCTGTGGTGGCGTGTTGCACGACCTCGCCATTCAGACGCGTCGTCAAGGAAAGCAGAGAGGGATCGCCCACTTCGTCAGTCGTGACGAGCCACGGTCCGAAGCTGCCTGTGCGCGGGAAATTCTTCCCAGGTATCAACTGGCTCGTGTGTCGTTGCCAATCGCGCACGCTGCCGTCGTTGTAGCAGGAATAGCCTGCCACGTAATCCAAGGCATCCGCGGCTTTCACGTGGCGCGCGTTACGGCCGATCACGACGGCAAGTTCGCCTTCGAAATCGAGCTTTTCAGATGCGCGCGGACGCACGATGGCCGCGTTGTGCGCCGTTTGCGAATCGGCGAAACGGGTGAAAATCGTCGGCTTTTCCGGCGTTTCGCGCCCCGTTTCCTTCAGGTGTTCCAGGTAGTTGATGCCGATACAGAGGATCTTTCCCGGATCGGGCACCACCGGGAGGAATTCCACATCAGCCCATGCGTGAGTCGCTTTCGCATACCGGGTGATTGTCTGGATGGCGGCGAGGCTATCAAGCGCGAGCGCCTGTTTCAGCGTTGAACCGACTTCCAAAGCGTAAGGCGCCAGATCGACGACACCTTCATTTACTACAACGCCAAACGACTCTTTGCCTGCATGTCGAAAACTCACGAGCTTCATGCCCATCTCCTGGAAAAATCTGTTGCGTCCGCGACCGCACCGTTGCATGCTGCCGCCCGATCGACACGCGTCGTCGAACCGACTGTCAATGCAGCGGGAAGGTCTCCTTAGAATCTGTGCATCAGACCGATGCCACCGACAACCTGGCTGCGTGACGACGCAGGCTGTGCGTTACCGCCGTCGCCAGCCGATGCCACGGCATTGACGATGTCTCCGCCGCCGTTGATGCCGAGTGTCTGACCATTTGCCCGCTGAAAGCCTTCCATGGCATAGAGGGCCGTGGCTTTCGAAAGGCTGTAGACCTGACCGAAATTGATCTGGTTATATTGCGCGGCTGACGAAATCCGGTTTGCACTGGTCGCGCGCGTATAGGCGTAACCCGCTGCGAGATCGAACGCAGGGGTCACTTTGTAATGCAACACTGCACCGACCGTGTTGAAAATGGCCGTGTCGGTAAATGAAGAGCGTATGCCCGGGATGTACTGGGTATTCGAATACATCAGGGACAAATCCCATGCCGGACTGAACGTGTAGGCGCCCGCCACCGCGAAGCGCTGCTGCGCTTGCGCCGTCTGGTATCCGACGTTGATGGCCGATATGCCGATCTGGGCGCCGTTATTCGAGGTGACCGACGACGCACCAAATGCCCCGCCGCCCGACGTCGAGTTGTTGACACGCCAGATCGCGGCTGCGGCGCCGATCGGACCGTTGATGTACTGCACACCAGCGCTCCACGACGAGCCGGCGTTGAAACTTCCCGCGACACCACCGAGGGCGTATTCGCCGCTAACGGTCAAACCGTAGAAATTCGGCGACGTGTAGACGAGTGCGTTGTTCTCGTGAAAGTCGGTGTCCGTCCCATCAATATCGCCCGGGTGTGCGGCGTAGTAACCGGTCAGCCGCGGCTCCGGACTAAATGGCTGCAGTAGGGTGTAATAGGCCGAGTATTCGCGTCCCGCCGTGAACGTGCCGTATGTCTGATTCGTCAACCCAACATAGGCGAGCCGGCTGAACCCTAACCCCGAGGTCGACTCCGCACCGGTCGCGGCACTGAAACCCTGTTCCAACGTAAAGATGGCCTGCGTTCCTCCGCCGAGATCCTCGACGCCTTTAAAGCCAAGCCGATCTGCCGCAAAGACGCCCGTCGTCATCTTGACGAGAGAGCGGCCGCCACTCGTGGAACCGAGCGTAGTTGCACTGCTCTGATATCCAATGCCGTTATCCACAATGCCATACAACGTTACTGAGCTCTGAGCGTGTGCAACATTAGCCAATATCGACGCACCTGCCGCCATCCAGACAATCTTTCTCATTTCCGTCTCCGTTTTTCGATAGTAATAAGATGACCTAATTACTCTGAAAGTCTCACTCCTGATTTCTTCTATCTAATTAGTTATACTTATTTATATATCTACTTCTTATCCCGGCAATCTGGCAAAGCAACGGCGTGACGTGTATTACCTGTCAGCCCGATTTCAACACTCTCGTCTTCGTTGGCTGGCCGGCCAGCCAACGGATATTCAGACTCGACTCAAGCCTGGATGAGGCCTGAGTCGGAGCAGCATTAGCCTCGTCCGAGGAACGACGGCATTTGCGATGCCATCACGCTCACGAACTGGACATTAGCGTCGAGGCTCATATTCGCGATCAACAAAACCGTATTGCCTACATTGGCAGCGTCCATCGTCGGTTCGACAGCCGTGGTTCCGTTCGGCTGAAGCACGCCCTTGGCCATGCGGGCGGTCATCGGGGTCGCTGCGTTGCCGATGTCGACCTGGGAACTCACGATGTCGAACGCACGACCGTCCAGACCGATGCACTTGGTCAGTCCCGTGACGGCGTGTTTCGATGTCGTATAAGGCGCGGAACCAGGCCGCGGCACGTGAGCCGACAACGAGCCGTTATTGATGATGCGGCCGCCTCGAGGAGACTGGTCCCGCATCATGCGAAATGCCGCGTTGGCGCACAGAAACATCCCGTGGATGTTCACGTCGATGACCGCCGACCACTGCTCGAAGGTCACGTCACCGAAATTGGTTGCAGGCGAACCCGTACCGGCGTTGTTGAAGAGGACGTCCAGTCTGCCGAACTCCGCTGCGACCCTGGCGAAAAGTGCTTGCACCTCGTCGGGCTTCGAAACATCCGTAGGCACAACCAGGCTACTGCCGCCCGCCAGACGCGCGGTCTCTTCCAGCGCGTCCTGACGGCGCCCCGCCAGCGCCACCGAATATCCGTTCTGCAGCAGCGCCGTGGCTACCGCTCGTCCCACACCGCTGCCGGCCCCTGTGACCACCGCAAATCTGTTCGCCATACTGAATTCCCGTTTGGAAGTTGTGTTATGTCCTGTTGATCGGCTCGGGCAACATGCCCCGCCGCTCCCCAATCTAATCCGGCAGGTCCAGGTTCGACCTGATGATGATGTCTGCTGTGGTGCGGTAATGCTCCATCAGCATCTCGATCGCCCGCGCGGGCGGCCCATCGATGGCGGCGTCTATCAAGGCCTTGTGTTCCTTGGTGACATCGCGCTCTGGATACGCCAGGCTCATTGACAGGTAGCGATAACGCGCCGCGTGATCGGTCATCAAAGAACAAAAATCGAGCAGCCATCGCGATGGACACGTGGCGATCAGCGCCATGTGAAACTGCTTGTGCGTGTCTTCCCACGGCGCGTTCTCCTGAAACACCTCAGGATCCGCCGACCGGTTGGTACGGGACAGCCGATGGCCCGCGAGTATCAGGTCCTCTTCCCATTTAGGTGTCCTGTGAGCCAGTGCCTCTCGCAGTGCGATGGACTCGACCCAGCAACGCGTGTTGGTCAACTCGCTCAATTCGCGCCGCGAAACCTGCGCGACAAAGAAGCCCTTCTGGTCGACTTTCTGAACAAAGCCTTCCGTGACCAGCTGATTGAGTGCCTCACGTATTGGCGTGCTGGTCACGCCATAACGTTGGCTGATCTCATCGATTAAAAGTTTGGCCGCCGGCGTCAGTTTTCCACACAGGATGTCTTGACGCAGCACCCTATAGACCGCACTTGTGCGCGTCGAGCTCGGGGCAGCCTTGGTATTTTGCGAAGGCAACATCAAAGATCCTCGTACTGCGCGATGGTCAGGCCAGCGTTCGTGTCCGTCACGTACATCAGGCCATTACGGTCAACGAACACGTCCGCGGACTGCGTGACAGGAACGGCACCTGGCCGGATATCGACCAGTGCCTGCGGTGCACCCGGGACGAGATGGCCGACTTCGCGCGGCCTGAAAGCATTGGAGATGTCGAACACACGAACGCCCGCATTGTGCCAGGTGGCAAAGATGAGATTTTCGCTCTGAAACGCACCGGGCCTGTTCTCATGGAGGTTATGAGGTCCAAACTTGCCTCCGACCGCGCAGTAGTTGAGCTCTTCAGGCTGCGGCAGCGTCGCGATCGAAATCGGGTTGCCCGCGTCACGAACGTCGAACACCCAGGTGTGCGCGAGACCTGCAGCGCAATTGGAACTGATCGCTTCGTCCGCGACGATCGCCAACTGGCGCCCGGGCAAAGGCAGCGGCGTATGCGTGCCTCCAGCGAAAGGCGGCGAGATGACCGTGTGGCTGATCAGCTTCGGCGCAACCGGATCGGTAAGGTCGTGGATGGTCAGCCCACCATCCCGCCAGGCGCCGAATAACTTGCCGTCAGCGGGAATGGCATGGTGCAGCGCCCAGCGCTTGCCCTTCGGCCAGGTCGGCGTTTCCTCCGCTTCCCGGTTCATGCCGGGCAACGCCCAATGTCCTGCGAGCGTCGGCTTCGTAGGGTCGCTTACATCGAAGATCGCCAGAACGAAATCGGTGAAGCCGTGCAGATGGGCCGAAGCGTAGGCATAGCGGCCACCCGTCCACCACAGTCGATGCAATCCAATTCCCTCGACAGGGCAAAAGCCGATTTCCCGCGGATTCGACGGGTCAGCGCCAATCTCGTAGATACGCAAGCCCGCGACGAATGGCTTCTCGCGACGGTTGAAGCTGTCGTCGATGGCGTTCGTAAAATAATCCTGTTGGCTCTGATAGCGCTGCAGCGCCCACACGTTCGCACTGTTGACGGCCAGCAGAAGATTGTCGTGCAGCTGCAGATGATGCGCACGGGTGTTCGGAGCACAGGCAATGAAGTTGACGGGCTTTGGATCTTTCGGGTTGCGAACATCTATGACCGAGATGCCATCGCTGAACATGTGACCGATATAGGCATGGCCGCGGTCCACCATGATCTGGACGCCGTCCGGACGCTTACCCTGATCGGTATGGCCTAAAAACGTCACGTTCGGAGAATGCGATATCGGGTACATCGTGAACCTCATCGGGTTTAATTCCAACAACCTGTCCAGTTACTTCAGCGCGGCGCGGCCTCGTTACGCGATCGATTCCAGCGAGCGGCGGCGAGTCTCCGGTCCAATCAGATGGAGTCCCGACGCGGCGATCGCCATTAAGGCCGCGATGGTGCCGAATACGACAGGAAGACCGTAAGTATGCTGGATCATCGGGAGCGCGGGAACAAAGCCAGCGGTGGCCAACCTTCCGATACCCGCCGCCATTCCAAAGCCGGATGCACGCGCCTGGGTTGGGAAGACCTCGGACGTGAAAATCTGCATCGTGTTGCCGCCCACCTGGTAGAAGAAGATCATCAGGAAGCCAGCCGCAATCAGTTGCATATCAGTTGAAGCGTTCGCGAAGACGATGGCAAACGCGCCGGAGCACAGGAACGCGATAAACGCGGTGCGTCGTCTTCCAAACCTGTCGAGGGCGTACATCATGAAGAGACTTGCGCAAGGCGCCGCCATCGTCATGCCGAACGTGTACGAAAGCGATCTGGTAATCGTGAAGCCTTTGCTGCTCATGATATTCGGCAGCCAGGTTCCGAGACCAATCGTGACGCAGAAGAACGCACTGAAACAGACCATCGCCGCCAGCAGCCGGACCCGATAGTCCTTCCACACCACCGCGAACGGATCGGTCGTGGTCGTGATCGCGACGTCCGAAAGCTCCTCGGAAGGTGAACCGAGACCCATCTTCTTGATGATCGCCAACGCTTCCTTGCCACGCCCTTTAGCAGCAAGCCAGCGGGGAGACTCGGGTAGTGCGAACCGAAGCACGAACAGAACGAGTGCCGCGACGCCTATCGCCCCCCAGATTCCACGCCATCCGATAGATTCGCGAAAGTAAAGCGTGACCAGAAACGCCAATGGCCAGACCAGCGCGCCACCAATGAAGTGCACCAGGGCGAGGATCCGGCCGCGAATGTCTTTTGGCGCGTATTCGCCTGCGTAGGTAAATGCCAGCGGTTGCTCGGCTCCAAGGCCGAGACCTGCGATGAAGCGCGTGACCAGCAGCCACATGACGGTCGGCGCCAGCGCGCTAGCGATCGTGGCAAGGCCAAACAGCAGCAGATTGAACTGGTACACCGCTTTGCGTCCGAAGCGGTCAGTAAATTGGCCCTGCAAAAATGTGCCAATCGCGAGACCGAATAGTTGCGCACTTCCCACCCATCCGAGCTGCGCCTGCGTCGCGAAATGCTGCCTCAGCATGTCCGGAATGAATGAACCGTAAATCGCGTAGTCGATTACATCAATGCAATAGCCGGCAGCAACGAGTGCAACGACCTTGACATGGGTCGGCGTGATTCGCGCTCCGTCCATCGTGTCTGAAACGAAAGCCTCGACTGTTCGCATTGTCTCCTCTCTTATTTTGGAAATACTGGTTGCCCGTGGCTGGGTGGGTTTGGACGCGCGGATCACCGTGCGCCTAAGCCGCTTGCCCGCCGAGGCATGAATATTTATTGTTCAGTATTTCGCGGTTAAATGTAGCATCCAAGAATTTTAGTGTCAAAATATATTTTGCGCTTTGCATGAGTGGCGCCCTGCCGGCGTCCGTTTTGCGTGCCGTCCTTTGTCGCGTTATGGATGGCGCGTGGCAGAGCCGGGAGAGCGAAACCTGGCCGGGGGTTTTGCGCCGATCGGCGTGCCGCCCGTCAGGCCACTCCGCTCGTCAGCGGCGATCTCCGATGAGCTGTTTGAGCTGGCCCAACTCCTCGTCCGTCAGATCGGACAGCGGCGTACGTACCGGGCCGGCCGGACGGCCGACAGCTTTCATGCCGGCCTTGACGATGGAGACCGCGTAGCCGGCGCGGCGGTTGCGGATCAGCGTATAGGGCAGCACGAAATCGCGCAGTTCGCGCTGGACGAAGACGTGATCGCGGGCACGCACCGCTGCGTAGAACTTCAATGCCCACTCCGGCAGAAAATTGAAAATCGCCGATGAGTAGGTCGTCACACCCATTTCGAGATACGGAAGCGCGTAGGTCTCGGCTGTCGGTAAACCACCGACGTAGGTCAGGCGATCGCCAAGACGGTTATAGACGCGCGTCATCCGGTCGATGTCGCCGACACCATCCTTGTAGCCAATCAGGTTCGGGCATTGATCCGCGATGCGCGCCACGGCGACGTCGTCCAGCATGGCGTTTCCGCGGCTGTAGACGGTAACCCCAAGCGAGGTTGCACGGCAGACGCGAATAGCGTGCTGCGCTACGCCGGCGGAATCGCATTCGGTGAGGTAAGGCGGGAACAGCAGGATGCCGTCGGCGCCGTTGGCCTCGGCCGCCTGGGCCAACTCGATCGCTTGCGCCGTGCCGCCGCCGGCCGGGGCGACGACAGGGACCTTGCCCGCCACCTGCTCGACAGCGGCCTTGATCACGCGGCTGGTTTCGGTGGGTGTCAGCGAGAAGAATTCGCCTGTGCCGCCGGCGGCGAACAGCCCCGCGACCGGGTAGCTGGACAGCCACTCGAGGTTGCTGCGGTAAGCAGCCTCGTCGAAAGCGTGATCCTCGTCGAAATGGGTAACCGGGAAGGACAGCAGGCCTGCGCTCAATGCATCGCGCAGTTCCTCTGGTCTGTAGTGGCTCATCAGCGTGATATCTCCATGAAGAATGATGGAGACTTTAGAAAGAAGATCGATTCACGTAAATTCCAAACAGTGAATCGATTGATACCTTTCCTGGATCGATCGCTGGGGTTGGGGTGATGGCGGGGCGATGTCCGCGGGTTAGGTCAAGTCAAAAGCTATGCTGCCAGCGGCCAACGCTCCAGCGCGATATGGCGGGTACGTCCGAGCAGGCTGTGCATCAACACGAACTCGCGGACGTTCCAACTGGCGGCTTCGATGGGACGTTTATCGATCCAGGGCATGCCGTAGGCGAGCGTCACGTGTGGTGTGAATTCCGACGTGAGGTCGAATCCTGCGTTTTGCAATGCACCTACGAGTGCGTCGTGGAGCGTGTAGAGGCCAACCAGCCCCTCAGTACCTCCAAGCACCAGCGTTCCGGGCCGAGGTTTCTTTGCGAAAGTCAAAGCATGGTCGAATTCGACGCTGAACGGTTCCATTCTGATTGACGCGGCGGCTTTGATTGCTACGTCGACCAGCTCTTGCGGCAAGCCGCCCGCGAAATTCCCTAGGTGCTGCAGCGTGACGTGCAGGCGGTTGGCCGCGTGCGGCTTGCTCTTCGGACGCATCTCTCCGCACATTTGCTGCCCGAGTTTCGCGATGCCGGCCGCGGTATTGGCGTCGGGTAGGACTGCGAAGAACAGGCCGTCTGTCGCGACCGCTGGTGCCTCTATCCCCGGCAACCAGAGTTGACCGGCATGATGCGCCCGAGACGATAAAGCAGGCATGTCGATGAATCTCCGTTCAATGGTGCGCCACGCTTTCCTGCGCCTTTGAAGAGCGTGCCGATTGCGGCTTTTTGAGTGGCTGGCTTACGGTGGATCGCCGGGTACGCGCGCCAAATTGCGGCTCAGCGTTCCACACTACCAAGTCCGTTTTCGTGGATCGGGCGCGTTGCCCCCAATACTGTACATCCATACAGTGTTGGTGGCAACATGGAATTGTTCTGTGGTGTGCACAGCGACACAGCTTGCGATGGATAGGGAAATGGTCCGCTCACCTGAACAGCGAGTGAGTCTTGTCGACGGCGCAGACGGTATCTGACGAGCCACTACGCTTGCTGCGCGCGCATACCGTCAGGAAATACCGTCAAATGGAGCTTAAGCCCCCTCACTCCCACTCAATCGTCGCCGGCGGCTTCCCCGAGATGTCGTACACAACCCGGTTAATCCCTCTTACTTCATTAATAATCCGGTTCGACACATGCCCGAGCAGTTCATGCGGCAGATGGGCCCAATGCGCGGTCATGAAGTCCAGCGTCTGCACAGCGCGCAGCGCTACAACATACTCATATGTGCGCCCATCGCCCATCACCCCCACGCTTTTGACCGGCAGAAACACCGCGAACGCCTGGCTCGTCAGGTCGTACCAAGACTTGCCGCTTTCCTTGTCGATGGTGGTACGCAGCGTCTCGATGAAAATCGCGTCCGCACGGCGCAGCAGATCCGCAAACTCGCGCTTGACCTCACCCAGAATCCGCACACCCAGCCCTGGACCCGGGAATGGATGGCGATACACCATCGCCGGCGGCAAACCGAGCTTCACGCCGAGCTCGCGCACTTCGTCCTTGAACAGTTCACGCAGCGGCTCAAGCAGCTTCAGATTCAGCGTCTCCGGCAAGCCACCCACGTTGTGGTGGCTCTTGATGGTCTGCGTGGCCTTCTTTCCCTTGCCAGCCGACTCGATCACATCCGGATAGATCGTCCCCTGCGCGAGCCACTTCGCATCCGTCAACTTCCCTGCTTCCGTCTGGAACACTTCGACGAATTCCGCGCCGATGATCTTGCGCTTGGCTTCCGGATCCGTCACACCAGCGAGCTTCGACAGGAACACTTCGCTCGCGTCGACGTGAATGACCTTCACGCCGAGGTGATCCGCGAACGTCGCCATTACCTGCTCAGCCTCGTTCAAACGCAGCAGGCCGTGATCGACGAACACACAGGTCAGTTGATCGCCAATCGCACGATGCAGCAACGCAGCCGCCACCGACGAATCCACGCCACCCGACAGCCCCAGGATCACATGCTCGTTGCCGACCTGCTCGCGAATCTTCGCAACCGCTTCGTCGACGTAATGACCCATTTCCCAGTCAGGCTGCGCGGCGCAAATCGTCAGCACGAAGCGTTCGAGCATCGCGCGGCCCTGCACCGTGTGCGTGACTTCCGGGTGCCATTGCAGGCCGTAGAAATGGCGCGCTTCGTCGGCCATTGCGGCGATCGGGCACGATTCCGTGGACGCCATCAGTTGAAATCCCGGCGGCATTTCCAGCACCTTGTCGCCGTGGCTCATCCACACTTTCAGCATGCCGTGACCTTCCGGCGTGGTGAAGTCGCTGATGCCCTCGAGCAGGCTCGTATGGTTGCGTGCCCGCACTTCGGCGTAACCGAATTCGCGCACGTGGCCATTGTCGACCTTGCCGCCGAGCTGCTCGGCCATCGCCTGCATGCCGTAGCAGATGCCGAGCACCGGCACGCCGAGTTCGAACACCGCTTGCGGCACGCGCGGCGTATCGGTCTCGGTGACCGAGCTCGGGCCGCCCGACAGGATCACGCCCTTCGGCGCGAAGTCGCGAATGAAGGCCGCATCGACGTCGTACGGATGGATTTCCGAGTACACGTTCGCCTCGCGGACGCGACGTGCAATCAGTTGGGTGACTTGCGAACCGAAGTCGAGAATCAGGATCTTGTCATGCATGGCAGCGGACGGAATAAAAGTGGACGGATAAGGAAAGCCGCGCACAAGGCGCGGCGTTGAATTCAAGACGGAATCCGGAAGCTGCGGCAGGTGGCGTGGCGCCCCGGGCCTCAGCCATGAAACGGAGGCCGTGGCGCGCCGGGCGCATCCGCAGCGGAGCTGCGCGCTTCGGCGTCGCTCGCCGAGAGCGTTCCCGGACGGTTCGCCGCAGCGAAGTCTGGCTCGACCGGATGCCCGGTGGCGGAACTGATCGGGCTGGCGGGCCTCACGACAGGCGGTGCGACGGGTTCGACCACAGGCTCAGCCCGATAGCCCACCACATCGCGTCCCCTCGCTGCATCTTTCGCAGCTTGCCTTTCAGCACGCTCGGCAGCAGCGATCTCAGCGAGACGCAGCCGTTCGCGGCGCCGTACCGTGCGAGAGAGCCGCACACCGCCCAACCCCAGCACCACCAGCACGACCCCCGTCAGCACCGCGACCAGCTGACCGAAGCCGGTCAGTTCAGGCCGGTGCATGCCGATCAGCCAGACCACCATCAGCAGGCCCGTCAGCCAGTTCACATGCCCAACGACCTTGGCGACCGTCGAGGTCAGCGCGCCGTCGATCGAGGCATGGAAGGCCAGCCACGCGAGACCGATCAGCGCAATGCCGAGGCCTTGTCCAACCAGCGTGGGCTGCGTCTGCACCAGTTGCAGCGCGTTGTACAGCGAGGTCCACGGCGTCAGCAGGAACAGCACGCCGAACGCCAGCAGGAGCAAGGCATCGATGATCAGTACAGCACGCAGCAATGGCTTCATGGGCGATTAGTCCACGTGGTAGTTAGGCGCTTCCTTGGTGATCTGCACGTCGTGAACGTGCGACTCGCGCAGGCCGGCACCGGTGATCTGCACGAATTCAGCCTTGTCGTTCATCTCGGCGATGGTGCGGCAGCCGCAGTAGCCCATGCTGGCGCGCACGCCGCCGATCAGCTGGAACAGGATCGCCGTGACCGATCCCTTGTAGGCGACGCGGCCTTCGATGCCTTCCGGCACCAGCTTGTCGATGTTCGCGGAGTTGTCCTGGAAGTAACGGTCTGCTGCGCCGTCCTTCATCGCGCCGACCGAACCCATGCCACGATACGACTTGTACTGGCGGCCCTGATACAGGAACACGTCGCCCGGCGATTCTTCGGTGCCGGCGAACATGCTGCCCATCATCACGGCGCTCGCGCCGGCAGCCAGCGCCTTGCTGACGTCGCCCGAGAAACGCACGCCACCGTCGCCGATGACCGGCACGCCCGTGCCCTTGAGCGCTTCCGACACATTGGCGATAGCAGTGACTTGCGGCACGCCCACACCCGCGACGATACGCGTGGTACAGATCGAGCCCGGGCCGATACCGACCTTCACGCCGTCCGCACCGTATTCGACCAGCGCCTTGGCAGCAGCAGCCGTAGCGATGTTGCCGCCGATCACTTCCACATGCGGGAAGTTCTTCTTGACCCAGCGCACACGCTCGAGCACGCCCTTGCTGTGGCCGTGCGCGGTATCCACGACGATCACGTCCACACCCGCCTGCACCAGCAGTTCCACGCGCTCTTCGTTGTCCTCGCCTACGCCGACCGCCGCGCCCGCGCGCAGCTTGCCGTGTTCGTCCTTACAGGCGTCCGGGTGTTCGGTCTGCTTGGTGATGTCCTTCACCGTCATCAGGCCGCGCAGTTCGAAAGAGTCGTTGATGACCAGCACGCGTTCCAGACGATGGCTGTGCATCAGCGCCTTCGCTTCGGCGAGCGGCGTGCCTTCCTTGACGGTGACGAGACGATCGCGCGGCGTCATGATGTTGCGCACCGGTTCGTCCAGACGCTCTTCGAAGCGCAGGTCGCGGTTGGTGACGATGCCGATCAGCTGCGCCCCTTCGACAACCGGGAAACCAGAAATGCCATGCTGGCGCGACAGCGCAATCACGTCGCGCACCTTCATTTGCGGCGGTACAGTGATCGGATCGCGCACCACACCCGATTCGAAACGCTTCACCTTGGCCACTTCGCTCGCCTGCTCGGCCGGCGTCAGATTCTTGTGGATGATGCCCACGCCACCCATTTGCGCCATCGCAATGGCGAGACGGGCTTCGGTGACGGTGTCCATGGCGGCGGACACGAGCGGCATATTCAGGGAAATGTTGCGGGTCAGCCGGGTTTTGAGGCTGGTGTCGCGCGGCAGAACATCGGAGAAAGCCGGGACGAGGAGCACGTCATCGAACGTGAGTGCTGTTTGGATCAGACGCATGGCAAATCCTATAGGCGCAAAAGCGAATTATACGCGATACCTCCCCGGTTTTCACTGCGCGAACAGCAGGTTAGCGAATTTCCGGTGATTTTCCAGGGTCTTTTGGCGAGGGAATTTCGCTTCGCCGTTCGGGTCGGGTTCGAACCAGTTTCGTTTCGCAAGACGAGTGCAGGATCGAACAAGACACCCTGGGAGAGGCACGCTATCCTGCGCAACTGTTCAGCTTTATGTCGGAGTAGTCGATGCAGCGTGGCGTGGCGTACGGCGTAATGGCCGGGGCGTTGTGGGGCGTGGTGTTTCTGGTGCCGCGGATGTTGCCCGAGTTTTCCCCGCTGCTGCTGAGCGCGGGCCGCTACACGATGTACGGCATCGTCTCGCTGGCGGCCGCCCTGCCGATGGCGCGCTCGCTCGCCGCCCGCCTGACCCGCGAGGACCTCGTGGCGCTCGTCAAGCTGGCGCTCGCCGGCAACCTGCTCTACTACATCCTGCTGGCAAGCGCGGTGCATCTGGTCGGGATGGCGCCGGCGTCGCTGATCATCGGCGTTCTGCCCGTGACGGTCACGCTGCTGGGCCGGCGCGATCACGGCGCTGTGCCGCTCGCCCGCCTCGTGTGGCCGTTGGCGATGGTCGTGGCGGGCATCGTCTGTATCAATGTGGATGTGTTTTCCATGGCCGATGGCGCGCCCGGCACGGCGGGCAGCGTCCTGAGCAAACTGGCGGGGTTGGCCTGCGCGGCAGGCGCCCTCGCCTGCTGGACCTGGTTCGCGGTCGAGAACTCCCGCTATCTGCGGCGCCAGGCTCACTACAGCGGCAACGAGTGGTCGGTGCTGTGGGGCGTCGTGACCGGGGCGCTCGGCGCGGCGCTGTGGCTCCTGATCGCACTGCTGCCGTCCGGCAGTCTGCAGACCACGCTCAGCAGCGAACGCTGGCATACCTTCTGGATGCTCAATCTCGGCGTGGCGATCGGCGCCTCGTGGCTCGGCAACGGCCTGTGGAATGCCGCGGCGAAGCGCTTGCCGTTGACGCTGTCAGGTCAGATGATTGTCTTTGAAACGCTGTTTGCGCTGCTTTACGCGTTCATTTACGACCACCGGCTGCCGCGCCCGCTGGAGATGGCCGCGATCGCCTTGCTGGTGGCAGGCGTGAGCTGGTCGGTGCGGCAACATGCGGACGACGATCCGGGCGCGACGCCGCTTGAAGAGAAGGCGCAGGTGTCCGCGCATTGATCGGGCTGGCTAACCCGTGCCAGGCGCCCTGGCGCGATGACGGCGGCTGGCCCAGGTCGCTGCAGCCCTGATGCGATTGCAGTAGTTCGCGCGCCCCGGCCGCCCTATCGCGAATCCCTGTTCTTCCACTTGCGCCCTTCGATCGAACCTTCCTTGCGGGTCTTTTCGACACGCCGCTGGCGCGCCGCCTTCGGATCGACGATCAGCGGCCGGTAAATTTCCACGCGGTCATGATCGACGAGCACCGTATCGAGCGATTTGAGCTTGCCGAACACACCCACCTTCTGCTGCGTCAGATCGATCTGCGGAAAACGCTGCAGGATGCCGCTGGCATCGAGCGCCTGCTGCACGGTCGCCCCTTCAGGCAATTCGACGGGAATCAGCGTCTGTCCGTCGGGCAACGCGTAGCAGACTTCTATCGACAGCCGCCCGCTCATGCCTTACCGTAGCGTTGATTGGCACGCTTCACGAACGATTCGACGAAGGTGTTGGCGATATGGCTGAACACCGGGCCAATGATCTTTTCGAGGAAGATGTTGGTGAATTCGTAGTGCAGCGCGAATTCGATCTTGCAGGCATCCTCACGCAGCGCCGTAAAAAGCCAGTAGCCAGTGAACTTGCGAAACGGGCCGTCAGCGAACTCCATGTCGATGCGCTCGGGCCGCTTCATGCTGTTGCGGGTAGCGAAGTGCTGCCGGATGCCCTTGAAGTTGATGTCGATCTTCGCCTCCATGCCGTTCTCGTCCTGACGACGGATCTCGACCCCGCCGCACCAGGGCAGGAAGTTCGGGTAATCGTTGACATCGGTGACGAGGTCGAACATCTGTTCCGCCGAATGGCGTATCAACACGGTTTTCTGGACATCTGCCATAAATTGGACAGCACGTGGCAAGGGTGGACAAGCGCCGCGGGCTTTCCTTGCCCCGCTTTGCTAAAATCGTGATTTTAAACGAGTTGGGCACTTTCCATTAATGAGCATCATAGACAACAGAAAAGCCTTCTACGACTATTCGGTCGAAGAGCGCTACGAAGCAGGACTCGTGCTCGAAGGATGGGAGGTCAAGGCCTTGCGCGCCGGTCGCGGCCAGATCAAGGAAGGCTACGTCGTGATCAAGAATCACGAACTGTTCCTGATCGGCACGCACATCAGCCCGCTGCCCGAAGCGTCGACCCACATCACGCCCGACCCGGTGCGCACCCGCAAGCTGCTCCTGCATAGCGAGGAGATCAGCAAGCTGATCGGCAAGGTCGAGCAACGTGGTTATACGCTCGTGCCGCTAAACTTTCATTACAAGGGCGGCCGGGTCAAATGCGAAATCGGTCTCGCGAAGGGTAAAAAGCAGCACGACAAGCGCGAAACCGAGAAGAAACGGGACTGGGAACGGGAAAAGGCCCGCTTGATGCGTAACCCCACCTGAGGTCGCGCGTGGGCCGCAATACCGCGGCTGGCAACGGGACATCTCACCAATAAAATGGCCCGCATACCACGCGAGCCATTTTGCTTTGAGCGGGCACCCAGTTCCCCGAATAGCGGAAACGGCCCGGCGCGCTACTACCGCACCTCAGTCGCACCCTTCCCCTTGTTCACGATGGTCAGCGCCGAGGCGATCATCGAACTCATATTCGACAGGTCACCGGGCACGATCAGCGTCGTGCCCTGCTTCGCCACGTTGGCGAACGCGTTCACGTACTGTTCGGCCACCTTCAGGTTCACCGCTTCCATGCCGCCGGTGGTCTGGATCGCCGCAGCGATCTTCTGGATCGCCTGCGAATTGGCTTCGGCCACCGCCAGAATCGCCGCAGCCTGACCCTGCGCCTGATTGATTGCCGCCTGGCGCTCGCCCTCGGACTTCTGGATCGAAGCTTCACGCCCACCCGAGGCGATATTGATCTGCTCCTGCTTGCGCCCTTCAGAAGCCGCAATCAGCGCCCGCTTCTCGCGCTCGGCGGTGATCTGCGCCTGCATGGCGTGAAGAATTTCCTTCGGCGGCGTCAGATCCTTGATTTCATAGCGCAGCACCTTCACGCCCCAGTTCGACGCCGCTTCATCGAGCGAAGAAACAATGCTGTGATTGATGAAGTCGCGCTCCTCGAACGTCTTGTCGAGTTCGAGCTTGCCGATCACCGAGCGCAGCGTGGTTTGCGACAACTGCGTAATCGCAAACACGAAGTTGCTCGAGCCATACGATGCCTTCATCGGATCGGTGACCTGGAAGTACAGCACGCCATCGACCTGTAACTGAGTGTTGTCGCGCGTAATGCAAACCTGGCTCGGCACTTCGAGCGGGATTTCCTTGAGCACGTGCTTATACGCGATGCGGTCCACGAACGGCACCACGATGCTTAGACCCGGCGTAAGCGTGGCGTGATAGCGGCCGAGCCGCTCGAGCACCCACGCGTGCTGCTGAGGCACGATCTTGATGGTCTTGGCCGCGATCATGAACACGATAACGAGCAGCACTACCGCGACGATAGTCGAATCCATACTTGTTCCCATCTGTGGTTTGACTCCGGTTTGAGTTGTTATGGTGCCGGGTGCGAATGCTTGCCCGCCACGACGATCAGGCGGCTGCCGTCGAGTGCGCTGATCTCATAGACGCGCGCGTCCTCCGGCTCACCGGGTGCGAGTTCGACGTCCCACGCGGCACCGCGATAGTTCACGCGCGCGCGCCGGTCACGCCATCCGGTCACGGCGAGCGTCTGACCGATATCAAGATTCACGTCGGGATTGCTTGCAGCGGTTTTGCGGGTCGCCCGCCGGCCAAAACGCGAGCGCCGCAACAGCAGCACCGCAGCCAATGCGACGAGCGCCGCGACCGCAAATTGCACATCGGGATTGGCGCCCGACACGCGCGCGAGACCGCCGGCCAGGAAACCCAGCGCAATCATCAACAGATAGAAGGTGCCGCTCATCAGTTCCAGCACGATAAGCACGCCCGCCCCGACCCACCAGAACAGTCCACCTGGCGCCACGTCGACCTCCACTGCGCTGCATGAGGCCGGAGCAAGTGCTAAGGCACTAACTCCGGCCGACAAAACAAAAACACCCCGGATCTACCGAGGTGTTTATAGCACGAAGCTGGTGCACTTTACCGGGCAGTGCGGTCCGCTTTGACGAACCGCACCAAACGGCTATGCGTGTTGCTTATTTTTGCCGCTTCATTTCGCCGACGACCTGGCCAACGCCTGCCACGTCTCGATGATGGTATCCGGGTTCAGCGAGATCGACGCAATGCCTTCATCGGTCAGCCACTGTGCGAAATCCGGATGATCGGACGGGCCCTGGCCGCAGATACCGACATACTTGTTCAACCGCAGACACGTTTCAATCGCGCGCTTGAGCATGAACTTGACCGCCGGATCGCGTTCGTCGAAATCGACTGCCAGCAACTCCATGCCCGAGTCGCGGTCGAGACCGAGCGTCAGCTGCGTCAGGTCGTTCGAGCCGATGGAGAAACCGTCGAAGAACTGCAAGAATTCTTCGGCGAGGATCGCGTTCGACGGCACTTCGCACATCATGATCAGGCGCAGACCCTTCTCGCCACGCTTCAGGCCGAACTTGTCGAGCAGGCCGACCACGCGCTCCGCTTGCTTCAGCGTGCGCACGAACGGCACCATGATCTCGACGTTGTCGAGGCCCATTTCCTCGCGCACCTTCTTCAGCGCGATACATTCCATCTGGAACGCTTCGGCGAAATCGTCCGCGATATAACGCGAGGCGCCGCGGAAACCCAGCATTGGGTTTTCTTCGTCCGGCTCGTAGCGCGAACCGCCGATCAGCTTCTTGTACTCGTTCGACTTGAAGTCCGACAGACGCACAATCACAGGCTTCGGATAGAACGCAGCGGCGATCGTCGCGATACCTTCGGTCAGCTTGTCGACGTAGAACGCGCGCGGCGATGCGTGACCGCGTGCAACGCTTTCGACGGCCTTCTTCAGGTCCTGATCGACGTTCGGATACTCGAGAATCGCCTTCGGGTGCACACCGATGTTGTTGTTGATGATGAACTCGAGCCGCGCCAGACCCACACCCGCGTTCGGCAGTTGCGAGAAGTCGAAGGCAAGTTGCGGATTGCCGACGTTCATCATGATCTTCACCGGAATCGGCGGCAGTTCGCCGCGCTGGACTTCGGTGACTTCCGTTTCGAGCAGACCGTCGTAAATCTTGCCTTCGTCGCCCTCCGCGCACGATACGGTGACCAGCGCGCCTTCCTTCAGCAGATCGGTTGCATCGCCACAACCCACCACCGCCGGCACACCCAGTTCACGCGCGATGATGGCCGCGTGACAGGTACGGCCGCCGCGATTCGTGACGATCGCCGAAGCGCGCTTCATCACCGGTTCCCAGTTCGGGTCGGTCATGTCAGCCACCAGCACGTCGCCCGGCTGCACACGATCCATCTCCGACGGATCCTGGATCACGCGCACCGGACCCGCACCGATCTTCTGACCGATGGCGCGACCCGTGACGATGACCTGCGACTGGCCCTTCAGCTTGAAGCGTTGCTCGGCCTTGCCGCTTGCCTGGCTCTTCACCGTTTCCGGACGTGCCTGCAGGATGAATATCTTGCCGTCGCGGCCGTCCTTGCCCCACTCGATGTCCATCGGACGCTCGTAGTGCTTCTCGATGATCACGGCGTACTTCGCCAGTTCGATCACGTCTTCGTCGGTGATCGAAAAGCGGTTTCGCTGCTCATGCGCAACGTCGACGGTCTTCACGCGGCCCGGTTCGCCCGGCTTGGTGAACTCCATCTTGATCAGCTTCGAGCCTATCGAGCGGCGGATGATGGGGTATTTGCCCTGTGCGAGCGTGGTCTTGAAGACGTAGAACTCGTCCGGATTCACCGCGCCCTGCACGACGGTTTCGCCGAGGCCGTAGCTCGAGGTGATGAACACGGCGTCCTTGAAACCGGACTCCGTATCGAGCGTGAACATCACACCGGCCGCGCCGACGTCCGAGCGCACCATGCGCTGCACGCCCGCCGACAACGCCACTTCAGCGTGAGTGAAGCCCTTATGAACGCGATAGGAGATAGCACGGTCGTTATACAGCGACGCGAACACGTGCTTCATGCGATCGAGCACGTCTTCGACGCCGACCACGTTGAGGTAGCTTTCCTGCTGGCCAGCGAACGACGCGTCCGGCAAATCTTCTGCCGTAGCGGACGAACGGACGGCGAACGAAAGCTCGTCAGGCGAGCTGTTCTGGAGCGTGTCGAAGCCCGCACGGATATCCGCCTCGAGCTTCGGCTGCAGCGGTGCATCGACGATCCATTGACGGATCTCCTTGCCCGCTTCGGCGAGCGCCTTCACGTCGTCGACGTCCAGCGTCTCCAGACGTTTGGCGATGCGCTCGGTGAGGTTGCTGTGATGGAGGAAATCGCGGAATGCCAGCGCCGTGGTGGCGAAGCCGGTCGGCACCCGAACGCCTGCCTGAGCGAGTTGACTGATCATCTCGCCCAGGGACGCGTTCTTGCCGCCCACAATCTCCACATCGGTCATCCGCAACTGCTCGAACGGAACTACATACGCCTGATCCTTTGCGACGTTAACTGCGTTAGTCATACAAGCCCCTAAGTGTGGAAGAAATACACGACTGTGCAAGTGGGCTTGGACGCGAAGCGGTCATAAGAACCGCTGAGTACCTGATAAGCCGGCAATCTCGCGTCTTGCACAACCTGTTAGATAAACAATCGCTTAATAGCGCACACGATTTGCAGGACCTTGCAGCCGGACCACGAAGCGCACCAAAAGCACGACGAAGCCAACGGTTTGACGAAATTATTCAAATTCGCCGCAAGTTATCAGCAAAAAGCGGGGCGTTGACCGGGCGATAAATGCGAGTTAGCCGCGGTTCGCCTGCAATTGCTTATCCAACAGGTTGCCGCTATTCTACCGTGCCGACTCTCAAAATGTGACAGTCGGACGAGAATTGCGCCTCGAACTGCGCGCCGCACCGATGCCCCTGTAGTTTCCGGTTAGCCACCGTACACTGGGCGCCGACGCAGCGATGTTAGATTCGAGCGTAATTTCCCGCTCACGTTCCCTGCCTACTGCCCCACTGATGCCGCCTACCGTATTCATCGTCTCCGACGGTACCGGGATCACTGCCGAAACCTTCGCGCATTCGATCCTGTCCCAGTTCGACCAGAAATTCCGCCTGGTTCGGGTTCCCTTTGTCGATTCGACCGAGAAAGCCTACGCCACGCTGGAAAAAATCAACGAAGCGGTCAAGCAGGACGGCCGCCGGCCAATCGTCTTCACGACGCTTGTCGACAGCTCGTCGAACAGGATCGTCAAGGGCTCGAACGCGCTGGTGCTGGACATGTTCCAGACCTTCGTCGAACCGCTCGAACAGGAACTGGAACTGAAGTCGAGTCACGCGATGGGCCGCGGCCACCAGAACGCGGACACCGAGGAGTACAAGAACCGCATCGAGGCGATCAATTTCTCGCTTGCCCATGACGACGGCCAGTCAAACCGCAATCTGGCCGATGCCGATGTGATCCTGGTTGGCGTGTCGCGCAGCGGCAAGACGCCGACGAGCCTGTATCTGGCGATGCAGTACGGTGTGAAGGCGGCCAACTATCCGCTGATTCCGGAAGACTTCGAACGCGGCAAGCTGCCGACGCCGTTGCTCGAACATCGCAACAAGATGTTCGGGCTGTCGATCGATCCGCAGCGGCTCTCGGAGATCCGCAACGAGCGCCGTCCGGGCAGCAAGTACGCGGCGCCGGAAAACTGCCGTTACGAGATCAACGAAGCGGAAGCGATGATGCGGCGTGAGGGGATCAAGTGGCTGTCGTCGACGCACAAGTCGATTGAAGAAATCGCGACGACGATCCTGCAGGAGATCAAGCTCGACCGGCCGGGGTATTGAGGACGGCGCAGGCAGGGCTGCGGCTTCAGGCTCGCGCCGTGCGCGTGCCCCAAGCGAGGCATGAGGTCAGTCAGCGCGCCGAGCGCTGCTGGCGGCACTGCTCGAACAGGCACACGGCGGCGGCAGCCGCCACATTCAACGATTCCATTCCGCCTGGCTGCGGAATCGTCACGCGCAACGTGACCGCGTCGCGCCACGTCTGCGACACGCCCGCGCCTTCGTTGCCCATCACCCAGGCTAGCTGGCCGGACAGGTCGCAATCGTAGATCGCTTCGGCGCCGTGCGAGTCTGTAATCACCACCGGTACGTCAAGGCGTTCGATCAGCGTCTGCGGTTCGACGTCTTCGTGAATCTCCAGCAGAAAGTGCGCGCCCATCCCCGAGCGCAGCACTTTCGAAGACCACGCGTAGGCCGTCCCCGGCGCGCAAAACACCTGCTGAATCCCTGCGGCGGCGGCGCTGCGCAGAATCGAACCGACATTGCCCGCGTCCTGCACACCATCGAGCACGACACAGGTCTGCGCGACCCGTTCCGGTAACGGCGGCGCAAGTTTCTCGACCAGCAGCAGAATCCCCACCCCATTGACCACATTCGATAGCTGGCCGAACAACGCGTCCGGCAGCGTCACGATACGGTGCTCGTCGATCCGCGAAACGATGGTCTGCGCCTCGTCGTGAAGCAAGGCGCCTTCGGTGACGACACAGGTTTCAGGTTGGCCAGCAACGTCCAGATACGCGCTCGCGAGATGGAACCCTTCGAGCAGCGCGTGGCCGCTGCGTCGCTGCTGGTGCGTCGAACCGGCCAGTGCCTTGAGGCGCTTGTAGAGCGGATTGTCCCGCGAGGTGATGGCTTTCACAGGCAGGGAAGAATCAGCTCAGCGCCCGGCACGCTCACCGACACGTTGCCCAGGCGCAGATGCGCCTCGCGCACCGGCGCGAACGAGCGGCGGTGATGTTCGCATGGCCCGTGCTCACGCAAGGCCGCCAGATGCTGTGGCGTGCCGTAACCGGAATGCGCGTCGAAGCCATATACGGGGAACGTCTGATGCAACTCCAGCAGCATACGGTCACGCGTGACTTTGGCGAGAATCGACGCTGCGGAAATGGACTTCACCAGCGCGTCGCCGCCAATAATCGCCTCGCTCCGAATGCTGAGCACCGGACAGCGGTTGCCGTCGATCTTCACGAGCGTCGGCGCAACCGCGAGGCCCTCGACGGCGCGCTTCATCGCCAGCATCGTCGCATGCAGGATATTGAGCGTATCGATCTCTTCGACCGACGCCGAAGCGACACAAAAAGCCAGCGCCCGGTCGACGATCTTGTCATACAGTTCATCGCGCTTTTTGGCAGTGAGCGCCTTCGAATCGTCGAGCCCGCGGATCATCGGCTTCGACGGATCGAAAATCACCGCGGCGGCCACCACCGGCCCAGCCAACGGCCCACGCCCCGCTTCATCGACGCCGCAGACGATCTCGTCCGCCGCGTTGAAGTCAAAACCCGGCTGCGCTGCCACCGCAGCGGACTTGCGCCGGGGCGCGCGCTCGCCTGTCATCGACGCCCCTTGCGCGTTTCGACCACATTCGCCACCACTTCCGCGGCGCGCAGGGCAGTGTTCTGCTTCAGCACGTGATGCATTTCCGTGAAAATTTCCGTCAGCGTGCGCCGGTTGGCCTCGTCGCGCAACTGTTTCAGGGTGGCATCGGCGAGCGCTTCAGGCGTCGCGAAGTGCTGCAGGATTTCCGGCACCACGAAACGTCCGGCCAGAATGTTCGGCAGTCCAACGTACGGCAAATAGCCTTGCCGCCGCATGATCTGACCGGTCAGCCACGGCACCTTGTAGGAAATCACCATCGGTTTCTTCAGCAACGCGGCTTCCAGCGTCACCGTGCCGCTCTTGACAAGGATCGCGTCAGCCGCCGTCATCGCCACCTGCGCCTGCCCTTCCACCAGCGTCAGCGCGAGGCCCGGACTGGCGTCCACGAGCGGCTGCAGCAATTCGCGCAACGCCGGCGTCGCCACCGGCATCACGAAGCGCACGCCCGGCTCGCGGTGCTGCATCAACTCCATCGCAGCGAAAAACGTCGGGCCGATCAGATTGATTTCCGAGCGACGGCTGCCTGGCAGCACGGCGATCACCGGGCCGCTTTCCGGCAGACCCAGCTTGCGGCGTGCGCCCAGCGTGTCGGGTACAAGCGGAATCTCGTCCGCGAGCGGATGGCCGACATACGAGGCCGCCACGCCGGCTTTTTCAAGCAGCGCGGTTTCAAACGGAAACACGCACAGCATATGGTCGACGGCTTTGGCAATCTTCTTGATCCGGCCGCCGCGCCATGCCCAGATGGACGGGCATACGAAGTGAACGGTCGGAATGCCGGCGTCGCGCAGCGCGTGCTCGAGGGCAAAGTTGAAATCAGGCGCGTCGACGCCGACAAACACAGTTGGCGGCTCAGCCAGCAACTGACGTTTCAGCTCGTTGCGGATGCCTAGAATCTCGGGAATGTGACGCAGCACTTCGACATAGCCACGCACCGAAAGCTTTTCAATCGGCCAATGGGCGTCGAAACCCGCGGCGATCATACGCGGGCCGCCAATGCCGTAATACTGCGTATCGGCCGGCAAGTGGCTGCCGAGGCCTTCCAGCAGGGAGGCAGCAAGCAGGTCGCCGGACGGTTCTCCGGCGACCATCGCAAGCCGTAGCGGACTCGGTTGCAGGACCATCGGTTAGCGGATGATGCCGCGTTGCGACGCGACCACGAAGTCGAGCAGCGCCTGCACCGGCGCGTCGCCTTCCCCGCCGGCCGAGGCCAGATCGCGTAGCTGCAGCTTGGCTTCTTCCAGCGACAGGCCGTTCTTGTACAGCAGGCGGTACGCGGCACGCAGCGCCGAAATCGCGTCCGCGGAAAAACCGCGCCGGCGCAGACCCTCGACGTTGATGCCATGCGGCTCGGCCTTGTTGCCGGCAGCGATGACGAACGGCGGGATGTCCTGCACAAGTGCCGACGCGCCGCCCAGCATCGAATGCGCACCGATACGCACGTACTGGTGCACACCCGACATGCCGCCGACGATCGCATAGTCGCCGATCAGCACGTGACCGGCCATCTGCGCGTTGCTCGACAGGATCACGTTGCTGCCCACATGGCAGTCGTGGCCGATGTGCACGTACGCCATGATCCAGTTGTCGTCGCCGAGCGTGGTCACGCCCGCGTCCTGAATCGTGCCGGTGTGGATCGTGGTGAACTCGCGAATCGTGTTGCGATTGCCGATCACGAGCCGGGTCGGCTCGTCCTTGTACTTCATGTCCTGCGGCCGGCCACCGACCGATGCATAGTGGCCAATGCGGTTATCTTCGCCAATCGTCGTGTGACCTTCGATCACACTGTGCGAGCCGATCGTCGTGCCCGCGCCAATCGTGACGTTCGGGCCAACAATGGCATACGGCCCGATTTCAACCGTTTCGTCGAGCTGTGCGCCCGGCTCGATGATTGCAGTGGGATGAATCCTGCTCATGCGCCCTCGCTTCTGATTCCGTTGCGTTATCCGGAGGCCAGGCGGGCGTCAGTCGCCCTACCGGCTATCCATTGCTGGCCGCTCCCACGGATGCCTGTTGCATGCACGTGCGTCAGCGGTCCAGCGTTACCAGCCATGCCTTACTGGCCGTTCGTATCCGTATGACGGACTGCGCACATCAGGTCGGCTTCCGCGGCAACCGCGCCATCCACCTCGGCGCGCGCCTTGAACTTCCAGATGCCGCGCATATGCCGCTCAAACGTTGCGTTCAGGATCAGCTGATCGCCGGGCTCCACCACGCGCTTGAAACGCGCGTTGTCGATGCCGACGAACAGATACAGCGTGTTGGCCGGATCATGCGGCTCTTCCGAGAACGTCAAAAGCGCCGCGGTCTGCGCAAGCGCCTCGAGGATCAGCACACCCGGCATGACCGGACGGCTCGGGAAGTGACCCATGAAGTACGGTTCATTGATCGACACGTTCTTCAGCGCTTTGATGCTCTTGTGCGGTTCGAGTTCGAGCACCCGGTCAACGAGCAGGATCGGATAACGATGCGGCAGCAGCGTGAGAATCTTATGAATGTCGAGATTGATTTTTTCGGTGCTCATGGTGTTTCTGCTCACGCATTGACTGCGCGATGATGACTGCGGATACGGTTCAGGTGGGTTGGTAACGCGTGCTGCCGCCGCTTTCTGTAACCCGGCAGCCCATCCTGCCCGGTCACCCTTCGCGACGCTTCCTGCTTGACCAGCTTGACGTGCTTGAAACCGGGCCGTTGCTGATCGCCGACCCGGCCCGCGCTCACGCCTTGTTGCCTGGCGCGTCGGCGGCCGCAGCCGCTTCCAGCGCCTTGATACGGTCACGCAGTTTATCGAGGTTGCGCAACAATGCTGCGCTCTTGTTCCAGTCGGCGTGGTTCACGGCCGGGAATGCACTCGTGTACATGCCCGGTTTCAGCAACGATTTCGACACGCCCGACTTGGCGGTGACGATCACATGATCGGCCAGTGTAACGTGTCCGGCGATACCCACCGCGCCACCGATCATGCAATGACGGCCAATCGTGGTGCTGCCGGCAATGCCCGCGCAGCCGGCAATGACCGTGTACGCGCCAATCCTGCAGTTATGACCGATCTGCACCAGGTTGTCGATCTTCACGGATTCTTCGATCACGGTATCGGCCATGGCGCCGCGGTCGATCGTCGTATTGGCGCCGATTTCGACATCGGGGCCAATCGATACAGCGCCGACCTGCGGAATCTTGACCCAGCTGCCCGTACGGGATTCGCCTTCGCCGACGAAGTCCGGCGCAAAGCCGAAGCCGTCGGAACCGATCACGGCACCGGCGTGAATGATGACACGCTCGCCAATCTTGCAGCCGTAGTACACGCTGACGTTCGGATACAGGTGCGAGCCGGCACCGATCTGCGTGTCGCGGCCGATCGCCACGTTCGCGTCCAGCCGCACGTGCTCACCGATCACCGCGCCGGCTTCCACCGTGACGTGCGGGCCGATCACCGCGCTTGCAGCGATCTGCGCCGACGGATCGATCGTCGCGCTGGCATGCACGCCCGGCACGGGCTTGGGCGCGGCCATGTCGATGAACGTCTGCGCGACTCGCGCGAAGTAAGCGTAGGGGTTGGGCGTGACGATGAAATTGCGGGCGCCGTGCAAACGGGCGCCGTGCAAGCGGGCGCCGTCGGCGCCCGCTTCGGGCGCGCCGCCTAGTTTGGCGAGATCTTCAGCGTTGATCAGCACCGCACCCGCGCGGGTAGTCTCAACCTGCGACAGATATTTCGGATTGGCGAGGAACGCCAGCTGATTCGGGCCTGCCTGGTCCAACGGGGCCAGGCTGCCCACGCGGTGCGAGCGATCTCCGACTACTTCACCGCCGAACTGCTGGACGATGTCCTCGAGCGTAAATGCCATGCGTGTACTGCTCCTGCTTTTCAGTTGCCAGTTCGGTTACCGCTTCAGTTGCCGGCCGGGGCCGACGCGCCATTCGCAGACGCCGCCAGGGCCTTGAGGACCTGGTCGGTAATGTCGATGCGCGGGCTCACATACACCGCTTCCTGCACGATCAGGTCGTAGTGCTGCTGCTCGGCGATCTGCTTGATCACCTTGTTGGCGCGGTCGAGCACGGCTGCCAGTTCCTCATTGCGACGCTGGTTCAGGTCTTCGCGGAACTCACGCTGCTTGCGCTGAAAATCGGTGTCCAGTTGCGACAGGTCGCGCTGCTTTTCCGCGCGATCGGCCGGCGCCATCGACGCGCCGTTCTTGTCCAGCGCATCCGACATCGACTTCAGCTTCTGCGCCATATCCTGCAGATCCTTGTCGCGTTTTGCGAATTCGGCCTCGAGTTTGGTCTGCGCCGCCTTCGCGGCAGCCGACTCGCGCAGGATGCGATCCGAGTTGACGGCGGCAATCCTGGCTTCCTGTCCGTGCGCTACACCCGCGCTCAAAGTCATTGACAGCACAAGCGCGCACGTCGCAAAGGCGCACGTCACACGTTTCGAAAACATACCGGTTCGCAAAGTCATCCTCTCGATACTGTAAAAGAGGCCCGGGTTATCCCGGACCATCCAATCAGAATGCCGTTCCGAGCTGGAACTGGAATTTCTGGTACTGGTCGCCGTTGTGCCTGGTGAGCGGGAAACCCAGACTCAGTTTTAGCGGTCCGATCGGCGAGATCCACGCAAGACCGACGCCGTAACCGTAACGCAAGCCGTTTGCCCCCACGCTGTTGCCTTCATCGCCCCAGACGTTGCCTGCGTCGAGAAACGTAAACACTCGCAGGGTGCGATCATAGCCTGTGCCCGGCAAGGGGAACGTCAATTCGACGTTCCCCACCAGCAGCTTCGAGCCGCCGATCGGGTCGCCTGTCGTTGCGTCGCGCGGCCCCAGGGAGCTCGGCTCATAGGCGCGCACCGTCCCGATACCGCCCGCGTAGTAATTCTTGAAGATCGGAAAAGGCTTGCCGCCGACGCCGCTGCCGTAACCGCCCTGGAGATTGAAACCCAGGACGAAACCACGCGCAAACGAATAATAGTACTGCGCGCTGATGTCGGCCTTGTAATACTGCGTGCCGCCCGCCGGCGTGCCGAGTTCGGCATTCGCCTGAGTAAAGTAGCCACGACTCGGCACCAGTGCGCTGTCGCGCGCATCGCGTGTCCAGCCCGCTGTTATCGGCACGTTGTTCGACACCCGGCCGAATTCGTTCACGTAGTCGATATAGGTTTGCGGCGTGGCAGCGTCTACATCGAGCGTATTTTGCTCAACACCGGCGCCGAAATAGACCGTATCGACTTCCGAGAACGGGATACCGAACCTGACGTCACCGCCCAAGGTGACGATCTTGAAGCTCGAATCCGCGGAGTAGTACAACGGCTGCTGCGTGCGATAGTAGACGTCGCTAATGCGCCTGATGCCGTCCACCGTGAAGTATGGATCGACCTGAGTAACAGTCAGGGTGCGGTAGGTCTTCGCCGTGTTGATGTTCACCGCGAGGCTCGTGCCGGAGCCAAACACGTTGTCCTGCGAAATGCCCGCCGAGAGGATCGGGCCTTCGCCCGAGCCGTAACCGACGCCGAGCGTGATCGAGCCGGTCGGCTTTTCTGTGACCTTGACGTTCACGTCCACCTGGTCCGTCGTGCCTTCGACGGGCACCGTGGTCACGTCCACGTCCGAGAAGTAGCCGAGGCGGTTCAATCGATCCTTGGACAACGCGAGGCGATTCGCATCGAACCACGAACTCTCGAACTGGCGCATTTCACGGCGCACCGCTTCGTCGCGCGTGCGAACGTTGCCGACGATGTTGACGCGGCGCACATAGACGCGCCGGCTCGGGTCCACTTGCAGCGTCAGGCCGACCGTGTGATGTTGCTGGTCGATCAGCGGCTGGGCGTTCACCGTGGCGAAGGCATAGCCATATTCGCCGAGCTTGTCGATGAGCGCTTTGGTGGTGGCCTGCAGCTTCTCAGCCGAAAAAACCTCGCCGGATCTGATCTTGACTAGCGAGTCGAGTTCAGCTTCGCGGTCCAGCAGATCACCGGCCAGGTGGATGCCGGAAATCGTGTACGGCTCGCCCTCATGCAGGGTGAGCGTGAGGTACATGTCTTTCCTGTCCGGCGACAGCGAGACCTGCGTCGAGTCGAACGAGAACTCGAGGTAGCCGCGATTCAGGTAGTACGAGCGAACCTTCTCGAGATCGCTGGTCAGCGTGTCTTTCGAGTACAGGTCGTTCTTCGTGTACCACGAGAACCAGTTCGGCGTGGCCTGCTGCATCTCATCGGACAGCGCGCTGTCGGTGAACGCCTTGTTGCCGATGAAGTTGATCTGGCGAATCTTTGCGCTCGGACCTTCGTCCACCGAGAACAGCAGTGCCACGCGATCCTGGTCGATCGGCGTGACCGTTGTCCTGACTTCAGCCGCGTAGTAGCCGTGCGTGAGGTATTGACGCTTCAGTTCCTGCTCGGCCTTCTGGGCGAGCGCCATGTCGTAGAAACGGCCTTGCGACAGCCCGACCGAGCGAAGCGCCTTGCTCAGATTGTCCTTGTCGAATTCGCGCAGCCCGGAGAAGTCGATTGTGCCGATCGCCGGGCGCTCCGTCACCTGCACGATCACGACTGCGCCCTCGGTAAGGATCTTCACGTCATTGAAGAAGCCGGTCGCATACAGCGCGCGAATCGCTTCGGAGGCCTTGTCGTCAGAAAAAATATCCCCTCGCTGGATCGGCAGGTAGGCGAACACCGTGCCGGGCTCGATGCGCTGCAGCCCATCGATGCGGATGTCTTGCACCACAAACGGCGACGTAGCATGGGCAGCTAACCCATGCGCGGCTAAAGCAGCAGCGGCGACCGATTTAGGTACAAGGCGACGAGGTTTCGACAACGTACTTCCCCAATGTAAAGCTCAATCATGCTGGGCGGCCGCTCCTCGCGGGCGCCGCCGGACACGTCAAAAATGGATCAGCCGGGCCAGATCGTTGAAAAGCGCGATCGCCGACAAGGCGACGATGCAGGCCAGTCCAGCTCTCTGCAGAACGAGCTGCCAGCGGTCGGAGACCGCCTTGCCAGTTGCAGCTTCAACCAAATAATATAACAGATGCCCCCCGTCCAATACCGGAATCGGGAGCAGGTTAAGTACGCCGAGACTGATGCTAACCAGTGCCAGGAATGACAGGAATGCTGATGGACCCAACCTTGCGCTTTTACCTGCGTAGTCGGCGATCGTGACCGGACCCGACAGGTTTTTCAACGATGCTTCGCCGGTAATCATCCGGCCGAACATGCGCACCGAGTAAGCCGCCAGATCCCAGGTGCGGCGCGCGCCCAGCTGCAGACTTTCGATCGGACCATAACGCACCGTGATGGACGGCACCTGGGTCGCGAGTTCCGCACCGATCCGGCCGACCTCCGCGCCGCTCGCGTCGTCGTGCTGCGCGAGCGGGACCACATGGATGTCCTCGGTCTTGCCGCCCTGCTGTGCATCGCCACCCCGCGCGACCTGCAACGTGACGCTCTTGCCCGCGTGCGTCTTGATGTAGGCGATGAACGACGTGGCGTTATCGGTAGGCGTGCCGTCGATCGACAGCAGACGGTCACCGGCGGCGAGGCCCGCGCGCTGCGCCGCACTGCCGGCCTGCACGCCCGCCACGATCAGCTTGCCGCCGCCCGGCTCGAAGCCCAGATGCGACATGAAATCGTCGTCGACATCCTTCTCGGACACATCGCGCAGATCCAGCGGGAAATCGAAAGTCCCATGGCTGTCTTTGGCGCTCAGAATGATGCGGCGATGATCGAACGCCGCACCCAGCATCTTCCAGCGCAGGTCCGACCACGAACGAACCGGTTCGCTGGAGCCGGCGTCGCCATCTGCGTTGCGCACTGCGATCACCGTCTCGCCACCGTCGAAACCGGCGAGCGCAGCAGGTGTGTTCGGAGTCGGCGCAGCAACGATGGCAGCCGGTTCGCTCACGCCCGTGCCAAACACGGCGGCGAACAGCACAATGGCAAGAATGAAATTGGCGATCGGCCCGGCCGCGACAATCGCAAACCGCTTCGCGACATGCTGACGGTTAAACGCGTGCGGCAGGTCGGCGGCATCAATCGGCGCGCCCACTTCTCGCTCGTCGAGCATCTTCACGTAGCCGCCCAACGGCAACGCGGCGATCGTCCATTCGGTGCCCGTCTTAGGGCTCACCCACTGAACCAGCGGCTTGCCGAAGCCGATCGAAAAGCGCAGTACTTTCACGCCGCACAGGCGCGCCACGCTGTAATGGCCGTACTCATGTACCACCACCAGCACGCCTATCGCGACCGCGAAGGCGAGCACCTCGATCAGCACGTTCATATTCGCCTCACTGGACGGCACGTTCCGCGCGAAGGGCGTCTTGCGGCAAACGCTGGATAAAATCCGCCGCCGCCCGGCGCGCGGCTGCGTCGGCTTCGATCACGTCGTCGAGCGCGTGGGCGCTACGATTGGGCAGCGCGTTCAGCACCGCGTCGACCACTTGCGCGATCGCCATAAAGCCGATCTTGCGCGACAGGAATGCATCCACGGCAATCTCGTTGGCGGCGTTCAAAGCCGCACTGGCGAGACCACCTTCGGCGAGGGCCTTCATGGCCAACGCCAGACACGGGAAACGGGCGTAATCCGGCTTTTCGAACGATAGCGAGGCGACCTGCACGAGGTCGAGCTGCGCCACGCCCGAATCGACCCGCTCGGGAAACGCGAGTGCGTGCGCGATCGGCGTACGCATGTCGGGATTGCCAAGTTGTGCGAGTACCGAACCGTCGGCGTACGAGACCATCGAATGGATCACGCTCTGCGGATGAATCAGCACCTCGATGCGCTCGCCCGGCAGCGCGAACAGCCAGTGCGCTTCGATTACTTCGAGGCCCTTGTTCATCATCGTTGCCGAGTCGACCGAGATCTTGCGGCCCATTACCCAGTTCGGGTGCTTGCAGGCTTCATCGGGTGTCACGTTGACCAGACTGGCCGGCTCGCGCGTGCGGAACGGGCCGCCCGACGCGGTCAGGATGATCTTCGAGACGCCGCCATGCAGCGCGGCTTCGCGCGGCAGGCACTGGAAAATCGCGTTGTGTTCGCTGTCGACCGGCAGCAGGACAGCGCCGTGGTCGCGCACCGCGTCCATGAAGATCGCGCCGGACATCACCAGCGCTTCCTTGTTGGCTAGCAGGATGCGCTTGCCGGCGCGCGCAGCCGCCAGGCTCGGCGCAAGTCCCGCCGCGCCGACGATGGCCGCGACAACCGTATCGCAACCGGCGCTCTTCGAAACCTCGACGAGCGCCTGCGGGCCGTACGTTACCTCGGTCTTGCAGCCGGCTTCGCGCAGCTTCGCGGCGACTTGCGCCGCCGTGTCGGCGTCGCCGACCACGGCCACTTCGGGCCTGAAACGCAGGCATTGTTCGACGAGCTTGTCGCCGTTGCGATGCGCAGTGAGCGCATATACCGAGAAGCGCTCCGGATGACGCGCGACGACGTCGAGCGTGCTGTCTCCGATTGAGCCCGTGGAACCGAGCAGTGTCAGTCTTTTTTGCATATCTCTTTCTCTAGCCGAGCAGCAGCATGGCGAGCGGCAGCACCGGCAACAATGCGTCGATGCGGTCAAGGACGCCACCATGGCCCGGTAGCAGGCCGCTGGAATCTTTCACGCCAGCCTGACGTTTTAACATCGACTCGAACAGGTCGCCCACGACGCTGAAGGCCACCAGAATGGTCAGCGCAACCAGCGTACGGATCGCGCCAAGGCGCTCCAGCAGCGCAGAATACAGTGTCGGCTCGAATGCGTGCACCAGGATGGCTACCGTCGCGACGACCAGGACCGCCAGCCAGCCGCCGATCGCCCCTTCCCAGGTCTTACCGGGGCTGATGGCCGGCGCCAGTTTGTGCCGCCCGAACGCCTTACCCGCAAAGTATGCACCGATATCGGCCAGCCAGACCACCAGCAACAGGGACAGAACAAACGGCACGCCCGCCATCCTGGCCGCGACCAGCGCATGCCAGCAGGCCACGAACACGACGATCCCTACGATAAACAGGAACAGCCGCCAGGCGCCCTGCGCCAGCGTTGGCTTGCGCAGCAGCACGTAGGGACCGGCCAGCACCCAGAACACCGCAGCGGCCTGAAAGAGTGGCCGCGGAAGATGCATGCCGG
Organism: Paraburkholderia sp. GAS206C; assembly: GCF_050435645.1. NCBI lineage: Bacteria > Pseudomonadati > Pseudomonadota > Betaproteobacteria > Burkholderiales > Burkholderiaceae > Paraburkholderia > Paraburkholderia sp. GAS206C. Next base: position 383,421 of record NZ_JBNDKR010000004.1, read on the forward strand.
TGCCCAGGCGCGTGCTCGCGACGAGCGCGGCCGCCGCGACCAGCGCATAAATGACGGGACCCGTGCCCTCGACTTTCAGAAGACGCGCCCATTCCCAGGCGGCAAACACGAGCACGAACGCGATCAGCGCGCCAAACGCGCCCACCGGCGCGAACAGCGTGACCGGCAAAAACACAGCCAGCAGAACGATCGCCGTGATAACACGGGTTTTTAGCATGGAAGCGAATCGACGTTTTGCGATTGCGGCTCGAGCTGGGCGCTCGTCCGGCCGAAGCGGCGTTCGCGCTCCGCATAAGAATCGATCGCGTGGCGCAGCGCCTCGGCGTCGAAATCCGGCCAGAAGGTGTCGGTGAAATAGAACTCGGTATAGGCGAGCTGCCACAGCAGGAAGTTGCTGATGCGCTGTTCGCCGCCGGTGCGGATGAAGAGGTCGGGTTCCGGTGCGTACGCCATGGCGAGATGCTCCGCGAACGTTTCCTCGGTCACTTCGACGGCCACGCCCGCCAGCGCCGATTGCTCGGCAAGCTTGCGGGTGGCCTGCATGATGTCCCAGCGGCCGCCGTAGTTGGCGGCGATGGTGAGAGTAAGACGCGTGTTGCGGGCGGTTTTGGTCTCGGCGCGGCGGATCAGATCCTGGATGCGCTTGTCGAACATCGACAGATCGCCGACCACGCGCAGGCGAATGCCGTTGGCGTGCAGCTTGCCGACTTCACGCTCGAGCGCGGTCACGAACAGGCGCATCAGGAACGACACTTCGTCGTTTGGACGGCGCCAGTTTTCGGAGCTGAAGGCGAACAGCGTCAGGTATTCGACGCCAGAGCGTGCACACGCCTCGACGGCGGCGCGCACCGCGTCGACGCCGCGCGTATGGCCGGCCACGCGCGGCAGACGGCGTTGCGTTGCCCAACGGCCATTGCCGTCCATGATGATCGCGATATGTCGCGGCACCGCCGCGACATCAGGCACGCGAACGGTTGAGCTGGTATAGGTCATGGCCGTCGGGACAGTGACTGCAAAAAAAGAAGTAAAGACCTGAAGATGCTGAAGCCCGACGGCCTCAAACCGTCATGATCTCGGCTTCTTTGGTCGTCACGAGCTTGTCGATTTCAGTGACGAACTTGTCCGTGAGCTTCTGGACGTCGTCACCGGCACGACGCTCGTCGTCTTCGGAGATTTCCTTGTCTTTCACGAGCTTCTTCAATTGCTCGTTGGCATCACGGCGCAGGTTGCGCACCGCGATCTTGGCCGTTTCGGCTTCGCTACGCGCCACCTTGGTCAGCTCGCGACGGCGTTCTTCGGTCAGCGCGGGCATCGGCACGCGGATCACGTCGCCTTGCGTAGCCGGGTTCAGGCCCAGATCGGAGTCACGAATCGCCTTTTCGACGACCGGCACCATCTTCTTTTCCCACGGCTGCACGCCGATCGTACGCGCGTCGATCAGCGTCATGTTCGCGACCTGCGAGATCGGCACCGGCGAGCCATAATAATCGACCTGGATGTGATCGAGCAGGCCCGTGTGTGCACGGCCCGTACGGATCTTCGACAGATCGTTCTTGAACGCGTCGATCGAGCGCTGCATTTTCTGCTCGACGCCCTTCCTGATATCAGCCACAGACATTTTTAAACCTCCGAACCTTCAAAACGGTGCGAGCCGGCCAGCGCGCGAGTAGCGGCGGCCCGGGCCCGCGCTAAAGCCCACGTTATGTGAACGAGAGTTTACACGTGGACGAGCGTACCCTCGTCCTCGCCTTGCACAATGCGCTTTAGCGCACCCGGCTTGACAATCGAGAACACGCGGATCGGCAGTTTCTGGTCGCGGCACAGCGCAAACGCCGTGGCGTCCATGACCTGCAGATTGCGGCCGATCGCCTCGTCGAAGCTGATCGTCGTGTAGCGCGTTGCCGTCGGGTCTTTCTTCGGATCGGCCGAATAGACGCCGTCCACCTTGGTGGCCTTCAGCACGACTTCCGCACCCACTTCCGAACCGCGCAGCGCCGCTGCGGTATCTGTCGTGAAGAACGGGTTGCCGGTACCGGCCGCGAAGATCACGACCTTGCCTTCTTCCAGCTGGCGGATCGCCCGGGGGCGAATGTACGGCTCGACCACCTGGTCCATGCGCAGCGCGGATTGCACGCGCGCCTCGATACCGGCGTGGCGCATCGCGTCCTGCAGCGCCAGCGCGTTCATCATCGTGGCCAGCATCCCCATGTAGTCAGCCGTCGCACGGTCCATACCGGCCGCGCCGCCTGCCACGCCACGGAAAATATTGCCGCCGCCGATCACCACGGCCAGCTGCGTACCGAGCCGCACGACCTCGGCCACGTCCGCCACCATTCTTTCGATCGTTGCGCGATTGATGCCAAAGGCATCATCGCCCATCAGAGCTTCACCGGAGAGTTTGAGCAGGACGCGTTTATAGGCAGTGGGCATAGGGGTATCCAGATCGCGCAGAACAGGGCAACAACAAGGAACTAACTGTAGGGGTGAAATGCTGATTCGGGCAAGCGCCGCCAAATTGACGAACCCTAGGGTTCGCCAGCGGCGGCGGCACGGCGAGGGTCAACCCGCGCACCGCCTTGCGGCGCTGCCGACCGCGGCGAGGTCTTGCCCCACCGCGGATCCAACGGTACAGCGTGAAACTTAGGCGATGCTTATTGTTGCTTTGCAGCAGCCACTTGAGCGGCCACTTCTGCTGCGAAGTCGTCCTGTTTCTTCTCGATGCCTTCGCCGACCACGAACAGCGCGAACTTCTGCACGCTTGCGCCGGCGGCCTTCAGCATCTGTTCGATCGTCTGTTTGTCGTTCTTAACGAACGTCTGGTTCAGCAGCGACACTTCCTTCAGGTACTTCTGCACGCTGCCGTCGACCATCTTGGCGACGATTTCAGCCGGCTTGCCCGATTCTGCAGCCTTCTGTTCAGCAATGCTACGTTCCTTGGCGATCAGATCTGCCGGGACTTCGTCTGCCGACAGCGAGACCGGCTTCATGGCCGCGATGTGCATGGCGACGTCCTTGCCGACCTGCTCGTCCGCGCCGGTGTACTCGACCAGCACGCCGATACGCGTGCCGTGCAGGTACGCAGCCAGCTTGTTGGCGGTTTCGAAACGCACGAAACGGCGGATGGACAGGTTCTCGCCGATCTTGCCGACCAGCGCGAGGCGCACTGCGTCGACCGTCGATCCTTCCAGCGGCAGGGCTGCCAGTGCAGCGACGTCAGCCGGGTTCTTGGCAGCGACCAGTTCGGCGATCTGCTTCGAGAACGCCAGGAAGTCGTCGTTCTTCGAAACGAAGTCGGTTTCGCAGTTCAGTTCGACGATCGCACCGACGTTGCCGCCGATGAACGACGCGATCACGCCTTCAGCGGTGACGCGCGAAGCGGCCTTGCTGGCCTTGTTGCCGAGCTTCACGCGCAGCAGTTCTTCAGCGCGCTCCATGTCGCCGTCGGCTTCCGTCAGCGCCTTCTTGCATTCCATCATGGGCGCGTCGGTCTTCGCGCGCAGTTCTGCAACCATGCTTGCGGTAATTGCCGCCATCATTTGCTCCTAGAGTCTGTCTTTCACACACCGCCCGCACTTCGATGCCGGCGGCAAGAATTCGTTTCCGCACAACGCGAATTTTTCTCGCACTGTACTGTAGCCAGGTGTCATGACTTAAAAAAAGGGGGCCTGTAGAAAGCCCCCTTTTTTGCCGGACACAGGGCAGCCTTACGCTTCCGAGTTGACCTCGACGAACTCGTCGCCGTCACCGCCGCGAGCAGCCTGCACCACTTCGTTGACCGCGTTTGCACGGCCTTCGAGGATCGCGTCAGCCACGCCAGCCGTGTACAGAGCGACTGCCTTGCTGGCGTCGTCGTTACCCGGGATCACGTAGTCGATGCCTTCCGGCGAGTGGTTCGTGTCGACCACGGCGATAACCGGCACGCCAAGCTTGTTGGCTTCGGTCACGGCAATCTTGTGGTAGCCGACGTCAACCACGAAAATGGCGTCCGGAATGCCGCCCATATCCTTCACGCCGCCAATCGACTTTTGCAGCTTGGCGATTTCGCGTTCGAACAGCAGCGCTTCCTTCTTGCTCATGCGTTCCGTTTCACCGGCTTCCAGCGCTGCTTCCATGTCCTTCAGGCGCTTGATCGAAACCTTCAGCGTCTTGAAGTTGGTCAGCATGCCGCCGAGCCAGCGTGCATTGACGAACGGCATGCCCGCGCGTTGTGCCTCTTCGGCGATCGTGTCGCGCGACTGACGCTTCGTGCCGACAAACAGGATCGTGCCGCGATTAGCTGCCAGCTGACGCACATACTTCAGTGCGTCGTTGTACATCGGCAGCGTCTTTTCGAGGTTGATGATGTGAATCTTGTTGCGATGGCCGAAAATGAAGGGGGCCATCTTCGGGTTCCAGAAGCGCGTTTGGTGGCCGAAGTGGACACCTGCTTCCAGCATTTGACGCATGGTAACTGCCATGAAAATCTCCGCGAGGGTTGGGTCTTAAGCCGGCTGCTGCATCTACCGCGCCGTCTTCGCCATATGCGAGGACCTGACGCGGCGGACACCCTGGGTGCTGCCGGCTTGCGAGTCTGCTGCCTTGAAATCCCCTGTAGCGCAGGCAACTATCGCTACAGGCGGGTCTTTTCCACAAAATAGAATAATGTGGAGCGACTTAGCCAGAGATTATAGCACGTGACTATCGGCAGACTCAACCCGACCGGCAGCCCCGAAACGGCGGGCGGGTTGCACCCGGCGACGGGGCCGTCAGCCCTCTCAAAAGCCAGCGGGAGCCGGAATATGGTGCGATAATCTTTAAATAACCGCATTTCAGGCCCGACTCATGGCTATTACGCTCAAAAACGACCACGATATCGCGCAGATGCGCGTCGCCTGCCGCCTCGCAAGCGAAGTGCTCGACTACATTACCCCGTTCGTCACCGCCGGCATCACCACCGGCGAACTCGACCGTCTGTGCCACGAATACATGCTGAAGGAACAGGGCACGGTTCCGGCGCCGCTGAATTATCAGCCGCCCGGCTACCCGCCCTATCCGAAGGCCACCTGCATTTCCGTCAACGACGTGATCTGCCACGGCATCCCGGGCGACAAGACGCTGAAGAACGGCGACGCGCTGAACATCGACATCACCGTCATCAAGGAAGGCTACTTCGGCGACACGAGCCGCATGTTTATCGTCGGCGAAGGTTCGATTCTGGCCAAACGCCTCGTGCAGACCACCTTCGAGTGCATGTGGCTCGGCATCGACCAGGTCCGGCCTGGCGCCCATCTCGGCGACATTGGCTATGCGATCCAGCGGCACGCTGAAGGTCAAGGCTACAGCGTAGTGCGCGAATATTGCGGCCACGGGATCAGCACGGTGTTTCACGAAGATCCGCAGATCCTGCACTACGGCCGTCCGGGCACAGGCTTCGAGTTGCAGGCGGGCATGATCTTCACGATCGAGCCGATGATCAACGCGGGCCGCCGCGACATCCGTACCATGCCGGATCAGTGGACTGTGAAGACCAAGGACCGCAGCCTGTCCGCGCAGTGGGAACATACGGTGCTCGTGACCGAAAGCGGTTACGACGTGCTGACCGTCTCGGCCGGCACCCCGGCGCGTCCGCCGGTTGTCGCTTCCGCCACCACGGCCTGACCGCCTCTCGTTCCCACTCACGCGCGCCCATGAGCAGTGTTCCAGCCGTCGCCCCTTCCGATGCCACATCGCTCAAAGCCGACTACAAGGTGGCCAAAGCCAGGCTGCTGGATCGCTTCAGGCTGGCAACCAACGTCGAATCGTTGATGGCCGCCCTCGCGCGCACCACAGACGAGTCGCTGCGCGCCGCATGGAACGCCTGCGACCTGCCGCCGTCCCTCGCCCTGCTGGCGGTAGGCGGGTACGGACGCGGCGAACTGGCGCCGCATTCGGACATCGACATTCTTGTCTTGCTGCCCGATCAGCCGATCGCGCATCTCGAAGCACGCATCGAGCGCTTTATCAGCCTCGCGTGGGATCTCGGACTCGAACTCGGCAGCAGCGTGCGCTCCGTCTCGCAGTGCCTCGAAGAGGCGGCCAATGACGTCACCGTGCGCACCTCGTTGCTGGAAGCGCGCCGTATTACCGGCAGCAGCGCGCTATTCGATGAATTCGCGCAACGTTATCGGGAGGCGCTCGATCCACGCGCGTTCTTCCAGGCGAAAGTGCTGGAGATGCGCCAGCGGCATGCCAAATTCCAGGACACGCCCTACGCGCTCGAGCCGAACATCAAGGAAAGCCCCGGCGGCCTGCGCGATCTGCAACTGATCCTGTGGGTGACCCAGGCGGCTAGCTTCGGCAGCAGCTGGCAGGAACTGGAAACGCGCGGCCTGATTACCGAGCGCGAAGCACGCGAACTCGAGCGCAACGAGGGTTTTCTGAAGGCGCTACGCGCCCGCCTGCACGTGATTGCGGGACGGCGCCAGGACATTCTGGTGTTCGACCTGCAGACGGCAGTGGCCGAAAGCTTCGGCTACAAGCCGACCGCCACCAAGCGCGCCAGCGAGCAGTTGATGCGCCGCTACTACTGGGCTGCCAAGGCAGTCACCCAGTTGTCGACGATCCTGATCCAGAATATCGAAGCGCAACTGTTCCCGAACACGAGTGGTATCACACGAGTTCTTTCGGAGCGTTTCGTCGAGAAACAGGGCATGCTCGAAATCGCCCGCGACGACGTGTTCGAACGCGAGCCAAACGCGATCCTCGAAGCATTTCTGCTCTACGAGCAAACGCCTGGGGTGAAGGGTCTCTCGGCGCGCACGCTACGCGCGATCTACAACGCGCGCGACGCGATGGATCAGCACTGGCGCCGCGATCCGGAAAACCGGCATCTGTTCATGGAAATTCTGAAGCAGCCCGCCGGCATCACGCACGCGCTGCGGTTGATGAACCAGACGAGCGTCCTCGGGCGCTATCTGCTGAATTTCCGTCGTATCGTCGGGCAGATGCAGCATGACCTGTATCACGTCTACACGGTCGACCAGCATATCCTGATGGTGCTGCGCAACCTGCGCCGCTTCGCGATTGCGGAACATGCGCACGAGTACCCGTTCTGCAGCCAGCTGATCGCCAACTTCGAGCGTCCGTGGGTGCTGTACGTGGCGGCGCTGTTCCACGACATCGCCAAGGGCCGCGGCGGCGACCACTCCACGCTCGGCATGGCCGACGCGCGGCGCTTTTGCCGCGAACACGGCATCGAAAACGGCGATGGCGATCTGGTGGTGTGGCTGGTCCAGCACCACCTGACGATGAGCCAGGTCGCGCAGAAGCAGGACACGAGCGACCCTGAAGTCATCAAGCGCTTTGCGGAGCAGGTGGGCACCGAACGGCGTCTGACGGCGCTGTACCTGCTGACCGTCGCCGATATTCGCGGCACCAGTCCGAAGGTCTGGAATGGCTGGAAAGGCAAGCTGCTCGAAGACCTGTACCGGGCCACGCTTGCGGTGCTCGGCGGCGCACGCCCTGATGCGCACTCCGAACTGAAATCGCGTCAGGAGGAGGCGCTTGCGCTGCTGCGGCTCGAAACGGTACCGGAGAACGCGCACCAGGCGCTGTGGGACAAGCTGGACGTCGGCTATTTTCTGCGTCACGACGCGGCGGATATCGCGTGGCAAACGCGTGTGCTGTACCGTCATGTCGAGACGCCTACGCCGATCGTCCGCGCGCGTCCGTCGCCAGTCGGCGAAGCCCTGCAGGTGCTGGTTTATGTGAAGGACCGCCCTGACCTCTTTGCCGGTATCTGCGCGTACTTCGACAAGAACGGCCTGTCGGTGCTCGACGCTCGCGTCAGCACGACCCGGCACGGCTACGCGCTGGATAATTTTATTGTCCAGCACACCGAAGAAGACGTGCATTATCGTGACATCGCCAATCTGGTGGAACAGGAACTGACCGCGCGCCTCACGGCGGACGGCACCCTGCTGCCGGATCCGTCGAAGGGGCGCCTGTCGCGCCTGTCGCGGACCTTCCCTGTGACGCCGCGCGTCGACCTTCGGGCCGACGAACGTGGCCAGTACTACATCCTGTCCGTGTCGGCGAACGACCGGCCAGGCCTTCTTTATTCGATCGCGCGCGTGCTGGCCGAGCACCAGGTCGGCGTCCAATCGGCGCGGATCAATACGCTCGGCGAACGCGTAGAGGACGTGTTCCTGCTGGATGGACGCGGCCTCTCGGACAACCGCCTGCAAATTCAGGTCGAGACCGAACTGCTGCGCGCGATCGCAGTGTGAGATTTCATGCGAGTCAAATTGACAGCCAAGCATCCGCGGTCGGCTTCGTCCGAACGCGCCCCTGTTCGCTCGGGTAGTACGACCGCGCGTAAGCCGACGCGCCCTGCCGGGCCGCGGCCCGCCACGCCGGCCGCCGGTGGGCGGGAAGCCAAACCGGCGGACACCGGTAAGCGACCGGCGGGTAAGTCTGTGGGTTTTGCGGGCGGCGCTGGGCGCACGCAAGGTGGCGCGCGGCCGCCGCGTGCGGAGGGTTCTTTTTCGCGCGATCGCGATGCGGGGGCTAGTGGCGCTGCACGGCGTACGTCGTCGGATCGGCCGCCGCGGCGTGATGGTGATGCGGGTGCGCCGCGGAGGTTTGAGGGTGAGCGCGCAGAGCGTGCGCCGCGCAAGTTCGACGGCGAGCGGACTGAACGTCCGCCGCGCAAGTTCGACGGTGAACGGACCGAACGCCCACCGCGCAGTTTCGCAGCGGGTGAGCGAAGCGAGCGAGCGCCTCGTCGCGACGGCCCCAGCGGCGCTCCGCGCCGTTCTGAGGGCGACCGCGCGCCGCGCCGCGCTGAAGGCGAGCGGCCAGCACGCTTCGCCCGCGACGAAGGCACCGGCCGCCCGGCATTTGGCGCACCGCGTGGCCCTCGCAGCGCAGACGATGCCCGCCGCCCAACCGGCCCGCGCGCCGGCGGCAGCTTCAACACCGGTCCCCGTGGAGAAAGCCCGGGACACAACGAACGTGGAGAGTCGCGCGAACGTGGCACGTCCGAGCGCCCGCGCTTTGGCGCAGGCCGCAGCGGTTCCGACGAGCGCCGCACGTTCGAGCGGGCACCGCGCGACGAAAGCGCACGCCGAAGCACACCAGGTGGCCGCGAAGGTCGCTCGGCTTCCGGTGAGCGCAATGTTTCCGAGCGCGGCGAGCGTTCTTTCGCCGCGCCCGTCAAGCGTGCGTACGGAGATCGCGCCGAACGCGCGCCGCGCGAGGATCGTGGAGCACGAGCACCTGCCGCACGCGGGTTCGGCGATCGGCCGCCACGCGCAGAACATTCGGAGCGTCCGCCGCGCGCCGGCAAACCAGCGCGCCCCGAGCGCAGTGAAGGATCCGCTCCGCCCCCGGCCACCGCGCATCGCCGCGATCGCGACGATGCCCCCGGCACGTTACGGCTGTCGAAGCTGATGTCGGAGCTTGGGCTGTGTTCTCGCCGCGAAGCGGACGAGTGGATCGAAAACGGCTGGGTGCGCGTCGATGGTGAAAAAATCGACACGCTCGGCTCCAAGGTCCGCCCGGACCAGCGCATCGAGATCGACCCGGCCGCGCAGGCGATTCAGGCACGCCTCGTCACGATCCTCATCCATAAGCCGGTTGGCTATGTCTCGGGTCAGGCGGAAGACGGCTACCAGCCAGCCGTCACGCTCGTTACACCGGAAAACCGCTGGGAAGCCGACAACTCGGATATCCGTTTCTCGGTATCGCATCTGCGTCAGCTTGCTCCGGCGGGCCGGCTCGACATCGACTCCACCGGCCTGCTGGTACTGACCCAGGACGGCCGGATCGCGAAACGGCTGATCGGCGGGCATTCGGAGGTCGAGAAGGAGTATCTGGTGCGCGTGACCTACGGCGACATGACGACCGAGATCGACAAGCACTTCCCCCTCGAAAGCCTCGAGTTGCTGCGTCACGGTCTGGAACTCGACGACGTGCCGCTCAAGCCGGCCAAGGTTAGCTGGCAGAACGGCGAACAGTTGCGCTTCGTGCTGCGTGAAGGCAAGAAACGTCAGATCCGGCGCATGTGCGAGCTGGTCGGCCTGGAAGTAGTCGGCCTCAAACGCGTGCGTATGGGCAGCGTGCCGCTCGGTGCGTTGCCGCCGGGGCAATGGCGCTACCTGGCGCACGACGAGTCGTTCTGAGTCTGATCGTATAGCCGTGTGACGGGCCGGCCGCCGCACGCGTCGAGCGCTGTGCCGAGGTGCGCTGTAAGCACCCATCCGGCCGATGTGCAAAAGCCCACGCAAATGCGTGGGCTTTCTTTTTCTATCAAGGCGATCGAACGCTCGGAGGCCTCACGGCCACCCTTCGCGCTCAGTCGTCGCTATTCGGATCCAGATCCGGAAACAGCACTTCCGTGAAGCCGAACTTCGCGAAATCGTTGATCCGCATCGGGTAGAGCTTGCCGATCAGGTGATCGCACTCGTGCTGGACGACGCGGGCATGGAAGCCTTCGGCGACACGGTCTATCGGATTGCCGAACTGGTCGAAGCCGTGATAGCGGATCATCGAAAAACGGCTGACGGCGCCGCGCAGACCCGGTACCGAAAGACAGCCTTCCCAACCCTCTTCCATATCCTGCGACACCGGGGTAATGGTCGGATTGATCAATACCGTTTCCGGCACCGGCGGCGCATCCGGATAGCGTTCGTTGTGCCCAAAACCGAAAATCACGACCTGCAGATCGACCCCGATCTGCGGCGCAGCGAGCCCCGCGCCATTGGCGTCGTGCATGGTCTCGAACATGTCCTTGATGAGGGCATGCAGGTCGGGCGTGTCGAAGTGGTCGACCGGAGCGGCGATGCGCAAAAGACGCGGATCGCCCATCTTGAGAATTTCGCGGATCATGTTATCTGCCCCTCCAGGAGCTTACGCATACCATCTTCGTCGAGTACCGGGATGCCGAGTTCCTCAGCTTTCACAAGTTTGCTGCCTGCCTCGGCGCCAGCCACGACGTAATCGGTTTTCTTCGACACCGAACCGGCCACCTTGGCGCCCGCTGCTTCAAGCATTTCCTTGGCTTCTTCACGGGCCAGCGTCGGTAAAGTGCCCGTCAGCACAATCGTCTTGCCCGCCAGCAAGCCTTGTGGCGCCTTGGGCGCCGGCGGCCCTTCCGGCCAGGTCACCTTGCCAGGCGCGCGCAACTGCTCGATCACCGTCCGGTTGTGCTCTTCGGCGAAAAACTGATGAATCGACTCGGCCACCACCGGTCCTACATCATTCACTTCCAGTAGTTCCTCGACCGTGGCGTTCATGATTGGATCGAGCGAACCGAAGTGCTTTGCCAGATCCTTAGCCGTCGATTCGCCCACCTGACGAATTCCGAGCGCGTACAGGAAACGGCCAAGAGTCGTGTGCTTGGCCTTTTCGAGCGAGTCGAGCAGGTTCTGCGCGGACTTTTCGGCGAAGCGATCGAGCTCGGCCAACGTCGTAAAACCGAGATTGAACAGATCGGCGGGCGTACGCACGAGCTTCAGTTCGACCAGTTGGTCGATGATCTTCTCGCCGAGCCCGTCGATATCCAGCGCGCGGCGTTGCGCGAAATGCCACAGGGCCTGCTTGCGCTGCGCCGGACAAAACAGGCCGCCCGTGCAGCGGGCGATTGCCTCGTCAGGCAAACGTTCGATGGCCGAGCCGCAAATTGGGCACTGCGTGGGCATCACAAACTCAGTGGCGTCCGCCGGACGCCGGTCCATGAGCGCGCTCACCACTTCCGGGATCACGTCGCCGGCGCGCCGCACGATCACGGTATCGCCGATACGGATATCTTTGCGGCGCACTTCGTCTTCGTTGTGCAACGTGGCATTCGTCACCGTCGCGCCGCCGACGAACACCGGCTCGAGACGTGCCACCGGCGTGATTGCTCCCGTACGGCCAACCTGCACGTCGATCGCCAGCAGCTTCGTCAGCGCTTCCTGGGCCGGAAACTTGTGCGCGAGCGCAAAGCGCGGAGCGCGCGAGACGAAGCCGAGTACGTCCTGCTCGTCGCGGGCGTTGACCTTGTACACCACGCCGTCGATATCGTACGGTAGCCCGTCGCGCTTCTCGCCCACCTTATGGAAGAACCCCAGCAGCCCCTCCACGCCCTCCACCACCGCTCGCTCGCTGTTGACCGGCAAGCCCATTTCGCCATACCAATCGAGCAGCACACTATGGGTAGCCGGCATCGGCTCGCCGTCGAGCACACCGATCCCATAGGCGAAGAAAGACAGCGGGCGCTGCGCCGTGATCTTCGAATCGAGCTGGCGCAAACTACCGGCCGCGGCGTTACGCGGGTTGGCAAATTCCTTGAGACCCGCCGCACGTTGCCGCTCGTTGAGACGTTCGAAATCGCGCTTGAACATCAGCACTTCACCGCGCACGTCGAGCACCTTCGGCACACGCTTACCCTTGAGCGTCAACGGGATGGACCGGATCGTGCGGACATTACCGGTCACATCTTCGCCGGTCGTGCCGTCACCGCGCGTGGAGGCCTGCACGAAGTGCCCATCCACATAGCGCAGCGAAATGGCCAGGCCGTCGAACTTGAGCTCGCAGGCGTAACTGACCGGCGTTTTGCCGAGCGCATCGGCAATGCGTTTGTCGAACGCCGCGATGTCTTCATCGGCAAAGCCATTGTTCAGCGAGAGCATCGGCTGGTCGTGCAGGACCGGTTCGAAGCCGCTCGCGGCCTCGCCGCCGACGCGCTGGGTAGGCGAGTCCGGTGTGATCAGATCCGGATGCTCCGTCTCGATCTGTTGAAGCTCCTTGAAGAGCTTGTCGTATTCCGCATCCGGCAGATCCGGCTGGTCGAGTACGTAGTACGCGTGGTTCGCGCGTTCGAGTTCCGCGCGCAACCACGCAGCACGCTTGGCCGGGCTGCTCGTTGCTGGGTCAGGGACGGTGGTTCGGGCCATGCTTTGAGAAGATCCGCCGGTGAAATTCAGACCTCAGATTATCTCAGGAACCGCCCGTCGTGGACATTGGCCGGATGGCCAGTTTCGTACGCCGCCTCACCGATCGTCGGCTAGCCCTGGCCAGACGGCTAACGTGCGCTGTGTTGCATTGACACTTGAGGAGCGGAATGCGACTGTAAGCGCATGAGCCACATGCCGCTCCGGCATATCCACCGAAGGACAACCATGACGGGTTTTACTGTGATCAGACGTGGTCTCGGGCGGCTGGCCTCGTTGGCCATGTCGCTTTGCATTGCACTGTGCGTCTGGCACGCCGCGCCCGCGTGTGCGCTCGAACAGGTCGTCACCGTCCCTGTAGCGGACAACACGACGATCTCATACCTGCTAACGCAAAAGGACGACAGTCACCCCGACTGGGTTCTCGTCATGTTCGCGGGCGGCGACGGGGCATTGCAACTGGCGCAGGCGAGCGACGGCACTATCAGGCTGGGTCTGAAGAAAAACTTCCTCGTGCGAGCGCGCACCTTGCTGGTCGACGACCGCTTTGCCACTGCACTGGTCGATACGCCGTCCGATCAGCCTGGCGGCTACTCCGACAGCTTCCGCGCGTCGCCGCGCCATGCACAGGACCTCGCGCGTGTCGCGGCTGACCTGCGCACGCGCTTTCCGCAGGCGAAACTCGTGCTCGTCGGCACAAGTCGGGGGACGATTTCTTCTGCGTTTGTCGGCCGGGCGCTGCCCGATACCTGGGACGCGGTCGTCCATACCTCGACGCTAAGCAGTCCAGCGCGTGGTCAGGCGCTGCCGCTGGCCGGCTTCAACTACGGCGAGATCCACGCACGTCAGCTCTTCGTGCATCACGAAGACGACGGCTGCTATCTCTGTTCGTTCAGTGCAGCGAAGCGTATCGCGGACGATGGTCATGATTTCATTGCTGTCAGCGGCGGAAACGCACGCGGCAACCCATGCGAGGCAATGGGCCATCACGGCTTCAATGGACAGGATGAAGCGGTGGTCGCCGCGATCAAGGCGTGGATCAGCGGCGGCGCATGGCCGAAGGAGGTCGACTGAAGCAGGGTGCGTGCGACGCTGGCGAGACCGGCACACGCAGCTTTAATCGTGGCGTCGAAGGGGCGGCGGCACAGTCGAGGCGCCCTATTATTGCGCGAGCCCAGCTGCCGCAACCGCCAACGGTTTACTGGCTAAACAACCGCCGCGTGGCCGGCGAACCCGCCGGAATCCCAGCTTGCTCCAGCTTGGCGTACAGCGTCATCAACTGCTTCTCAATCGCCAGCAACGACGTTTCCGGCAGCGGACGGCGCCCATCGTCCACCACCCGGCCGCCAATCCGCTCCGACAGCGACTTGGCGTAGTCGCACATCAGCCGGAACGGCAGGATGTCTTCATCGGCCACCGGCACGTCGAGCACCAGCGTGATCATCTGGCCGCCCTTGTAGGTGAGGTCGTCGCGCAGGAAGTTGGTATCGCCGAACTGCAGCATGAACACTGGGCTTTGCCGGGCGTCGAGCTTGACGAAACGCGTGCCGTCGCGCGAAAGCAGCAGGCCGTCCTGCGAAGCCACGGCCTGCACATAGTTCGCCGACCACGGCGCCCCGTCCGACAGCACGTTGATCGACAGTTGCGCATCGCATTGGGCGGCGAAACCGTCCAGCTCGCGTGCCATCGCCACCGTTTCCATCATGTCGGGGAATTCGGGAGCCGCGTCGATGGCATCGGCAAACTGCTGCACGCCCGTGACGAACTCGGAAAACTCCAGTTCATTCAGCGGACCACTGCGGTTAGCCAGTTGCGCGGCTGCACGCAGTTCTTCGTAGCGCACGCCGTTCTGCAGCAGTTCCCATGCGCCGCCGCCTTCCGGCTTGCCCTCGATATGCACCGGCTTGCTGCCCGCACGGCGCAGACGTTGCGCAAGCGGAATCACCTTGTCGCCTGCCAGCGGACCGGCGAGGCGAACCGGCACGATGCAATCAATGCGCCGATCCACGATCGCAGGCGGTGCAGAAGAGATCGTTGTCGCGGCCGGCATAATCGGCTCAGAGGGCTCGTCGGCACTAGTGGGCACGCCCTCGGTTTGCGGCTCGGGGAAACCATTCGGCGTAGTCGTCTCGGCCTGGATATCCGCGGGGGTGTCGAGCGGCGGCGCCGTGCCGAAGGTAGGTTCGACGCGCGACCCGGTATCGGTCGCGTCATCCGACACGGGCTCGCGGCGAGTGGTCGGCCGGGCCGGTTCGATGAACGGGCTTTGTTCTTCCTGGTCTTCCCGTGCAAAGGCCTCGGCAGTATCGGCCGGCATCGGCCGCGGCATCCGGCGGCGCACCTTCGCGCCTTGCCATGCGTTGTAGACCACCACGCCCCCGACCACCACGGCACCCGCGCCGATCAAACCGAGTGTCAACTCGTCCATGCATGCTCCATCAGCAATTCTTCTGTTTGCGCGGCGTCTGAGCCTGCGCCGCGCGGCAAGCTTGCCGCAGCGGGGGCGCAGGCTCGCGCCGTCCGTATCAAACGATATTCTGGGCGAAACCGGCGGCCGTTTCCATGTCGACCGCGACGATCCGCGACACACCCTGCTCCTGCATCGTCACGCCGATCAGTTGCTGGGCCATTTCCATCGCGATCTTGTTGTGCGAGATGAACAGGAACTGGGTCTTGTCCGACATCGCGCGCACGAGATTGGCAAAGCGCTCCGTGTTGGCGTCGTCGAGCGGCGCGTCCACTTCGTCGAGCAGACAGAACGGCGCCGGATTCAACTGGAACATCGCGAACACGAGTGCCGTCGCGGTCAGCGCTTTCTCGCCGCCCGACAGCAAGTGAATCGTCGAATTCTTCTTGCCCGGCGGTTGCGCCATGACCTGCACGCCGGCGTCGAGGATTTCGTCGCCGGTCATGATCAGCTTGGCCTGGCCACCGCCGAACAGGCGCGGGAACAGTTCGCCGAAATGCTGGTTGACCTGATCGAAGGTGCCCTGCAGCAGCGTGCGGGTTTCCTGATCGATCTTGTGAATCGCGTCTTCCAGCGTTTCGATTGCGCTGTTCAGGTCAGCCGACTGCGCATCGAGGAAGCTCTTGCGCTCGGTAGCGGCCTTCAGTTCGTCGAGCGCGGCCATATTCACCGGACCCAGCGCAGCGATCGCGTTGTTCAGCCGCGTGACTTCGCCTTGCAGGTAGGACGGCTTCATGTCCGGCGTCAGCCTGGCCTGCAATTCGGCCTCGTCGACACCTGCCGCGGCGAGCTGCTCGATGAACTGCTCGGCGTTCAGACGCGCGGCCTGTTCCTTCAACTGCAGCTCGGTAATACGGTCGCGCAGCGGCTGCAGTGCGCGCTCTGCCGTGAGACGCGTCTCGTCGGCGGCGCGCAGCTTGGCAGTCAGATCGTCCAGCTCGAGACGCGCGGCATGCAGCGCCTCTTCCTTGACCGCGCGGATTTCCAGCGCGCCTTGCAGACCGGTATGCGCGGTCTGCTCATTGATCGTTTCGAGCTCGGCCCGCGCGTCTTCGAGCGATGCGGCAACCCGTTCGCTCTGCTCGTGCGCCACCTGAATGCTGCGCTTGAGTTCGTCGATGCGGTTCGCCATATTGCGCGCGGCAAAGCGTGCATCGGTGGCAGCCCGATCAAGATCGCGAGACTGCGCTCGCGCAGCCGTCAGTTCTTCATCGAGTGCTTCGAAGGCCAACTGGTTGTCTTCGAAGCGCGCCTGCAATTCAGCCAGTTCGGCGTCGTGACGCTCGAAGTTCGCTTCCGACTCGCCGCGCAAGGCGCGCTGCTCGTCGATCTGTGCGGTGATCTCTTCGAGTTCCTCGCGAATCTGCGTGCTGCGCTGCATGTAGCGCTCGTGCGCCTGAGTGAGCTTGAGCACATCCATCTGCAGCGCGTGCACGCGCTGGGTCGCGCGCTCGGCCTGCTGGCGCACGTCCGTCAAGGTTTGCGACGCCTGCGTGTGAGCCGCTTCGGCACGAATCGCCGCCGTCTTGGCTTCATCTGCCAGCAGCCCCTGGGCGCGCACCTGGCGCGTCAGGTTTTCGATTTCCTGCTGACGGGCCAGCATGCCGGCCTGCTCGGAATCGGCAGCATAGAGTTGCACGCCGACGCGCGTCACCACATGACCCGCCTTGACGACAAACGAGCCGCCTTCCGGCAACTGCGAACGCAGCGAGAGCGCCTGGGCAAGATCGTCGGCGACAAAAGCGAGACCCAGCCAGTCGTTCAACACCGCGCGCAGGCCCGCGTCGTCAATGCGCACCAGCGACAGCAGCGGCCGCAAGGCAGGCGGCGTCGTGACCGGCGCTCCAGCTGCCGGCGGTGCGTAAAAGGCGAGCTTGGCGGGCGGCGCATCGGTCGCGAAGGCCTTGACCCAGTCGAGATTCGACACTTCCAGCGCGGCGAGACGCTCGCGCAACACCGATTCCAGCGCCGTTTCCCAGCCTGCTTCAACGTGCAGCTTCTTCCACAACCGCGGCAGACCGTTCAGCTCGTGCTTCTCGAGCCATGGCTGGATCTTGCCTTCGGTCTGGACGTTTTCCTGCAACTGCTTGAGCGCAGCGAGACGCGCGTCGAGTTGATGAATCTGCGCCGTTTCCGACTGCACGCGCTCCTGGGCGCTGCGCCGTTCGCCGTCGAGGCGCGGCAGCGTTTCCTGGGCATCGGCGAGGCGCGCCTGGGCGTCGTTAAGAATCTCTTCGTGCTCGGCCAACTGCATGCGCAGCTCTTCGAGCTGGGCTTCGTCCGGCGCGTCGAGACCGCCCGCTTCCAGCTTCAACCGCTCATGACGCTGCTGCAACTGCTGCAGCTGCTGGTCGGCATTGCGCTGATGCGCGGCCTCCAGCTTGAGCGCCTGCTCGGTCTGTGCAATGCCGCCGCGCTCTTCGTTCAGCTGCGTCTGCGCATCGCGCCAACGGGCTTCGAGAGCGGGCATCGCGTCGTGCTTCGCAGCAGCTTCGTCTTCGGCAAGCGCGGCCTTTTCTTCCGCCACCGCCAGTTGTTCCGCAGCGTCTTCGAGGTCGTCCTGGGCCTTCTGGGCCTGCGACTGCCACTGCTCGCGCTGCGCGTTCAGCGCGGCGATCTGCGCCTGGACGCGGTTGCGCGATTCGACGATGAACTTGATCTCGGCCTCGAGCCGGCTCACTTCGGCGTTCGCCTCGTAGAGTGCGCCTTGCGCACCCTGCATCGCATCGCTCGCCGAATAGTGCGCCACACGCAGCGTTTCCAGCTGCGCTTCGACTTCGCGCAGCTTCGCGGTTTGGGCTTCGAGGTCGATCTGCGCCTGTTCGATGGCGCGTTGCTGGCGTTCCTGTTCGCCGCCGGCTTCGTTCTTGCGCAGCAGCCACAAGAGGCGCTGCTTCATTTCGCCGTCGGCCTGCAGTTCCTTGAACTTCGTCGCGACAACTGCCTGATCTTCGAGCTTTTCGAGGTTCGTGCCGAGTTCACGGACGATGTCTTCCACCCGCGTCAGATTCTCACGCGTGTCGTGCAGACGGCTCTCGGTCTCGCGGCGGCGTTCCTTGTACTTCGAGACGCCCGCGGCTTCCTCCAGGAACACGCGCAGTTCTTCAGGCTTCGCCTCGATCAGGCGCGCAATCATGCCCTGCCCGATGATGGCGTACGCCCGCGGCCCGAGACCGGTGCCGAGGAAGATGTCCTGGATGTCGCGGCGGCGCGCCGGCAGGTTGTTGATGTAGTAGCTCGAAGTGCCGTCGCGTGTCAGCACGCGCTTGACGGCGATTTCGGCATACTGCCCCCACTGGCCGGCGGCACGGCCGTCGGCGTTGTCGAACACGAGTTCGACGCTGGCGCGGCTGCCCGGCTTGCGCGCAGTAGAGCCGTTGAAGATCACGTCCTGCATCGACTCGCCGCGCAGCTCGGAAGCGCGCGATTCGCCGAGCACCCAGCGCACGGCGTCGATGATGTTGGACTTGCCGCAACCATTGGGACCGACCACGCCGACAAGCTGGCCCGGAACCTGGAAATGCGTGGGATCGACGAATGACTTGAAGCCAGCGAGTTTGATCGAGGTCAGACGCACGGCGATATCGCTGATTGAAAAGGGAAAATAAAGGTGGATCGCAAGGGCCGCGCGTGCCGTTCCCAGCCACTGCGAAACGACCCACACGAACCCCGCGATACGGGCGCCGCGCACGCCCGGCAAGGCGCGCGACGGCAAGCAGGGGCAATCATACCATCGCGCGTGAGCGGTCCTGGCGCTTAGGGTCGAGCTTAGTGCGATGCACCCAACTCGACAACGCCGACGCCAGCACGATGCACGCGCCGCCCGCCCATTCGCGCGGCCCGGGGGTCTCGCCGGCAAAGAGCCATGCAGACAGCGCCGTCACCACGATTTCGAACAGCATGATGATCGATGCGCGGTTCGCCGGGATGCGCGCCATGCCGTATTGCACCAGCATGTTATTGGACGCCAACAGGAAACCGAGGCCCAGCACCAGCAAGGCCGCCACGCCCAGGTGCGCGCCGGTGGGCGGCGCGGGCATCGCCTCGAATAACGACGCGCAGGCGCTGAAGATGGCAGCGCCGCCAAAAATCGTCGCGGTGCGCATTTCCGCCTTCATCCCGGGCAGCACACGGCTCGTCTTGAGAATCAACACATTGCTCATGGCAAAGCCCATGCCCCCGGCGAGGCCACCCCATTCAGCCAGATTCGCCGGCACCGGCAAACCCAGTTGGGGCGACCACAGCATGGTCATCGCGCCCGCCAGCGACAGCGCCGCGAGCGCGGCACCGGTCCACGTCAGGCGTTCATGCAGGATGAAATGTGCGAACAGCGCGGTCCATGCTGGGGTGAGGTAGAAGAGCAGCAGCACGCGCATGACCTGGCCGTGGATCGAACCCCAGACGAAACCGAGGTTCGTGACACCGGCGGCCAGCGCTAGTGCGGGCAGCAGCCAATGCCAGCGGACTGTGCGGATGGCGCGGTGGCGTACCAGCAGCACGAACAGGCAGCCGGCGCCGCTTGTGAGCGCGCTGGCGGCCGTGCCGGTCACTCCCAGCGAAGCCAGCATGCGCAGCGGGTACCAGATCATGCCCCAAACGGACGCGCCCAGCATGATGGCGAGCGCCGGCCAACTCGTGCGAATCCAGTTGCTCATCGCGCGGCGCTCCTGCTTCTGCTCGCGCTCGGGTTCTGGCGTGGGTCGTTCGAGCACTGAACGGCGGCGGCCGGACGTCCTGCAAGACCCGATCTGTCCTCCACCGGGAACTGCCTTGCCACCTGGGCCGTCACCTGACCTGCCGCCTCGTCCGTTGGCTGACCTGCCGCTTGAGCTGTCACCCGAACTGCCGCCTGAACTACCACCTGCATTCTGTCTCCCAGTATCTATTTACGCGGCCGTCTGAGGTGGGCCGCTTCGCCAGTAGTCTTCGCACGCGGCGCCCGAGTGATCCAGCGGGGCCAGCCAGGCGCCAGGCCCGTCGCACCACGCTATAATCACCGATCCGCCGCCTGTGCCGTCATTTCACCGTCCCGATCGATGCGACGATGATTGCCGCCGCCGCGCGTGCCCCTCACCTGTCTCCGCCCGTTTTCGATCAGGCTCGATCCGCCAAGTGAACCCGCTACTCGACACCCTCCAGTCCTATCCGTTCGAAAAGCTGCGTCTGCTTTTCAAGGACGTCACGCCGCCAGCCAATCTCTCGCACATCAGCTTCGGCATTGGCGAACCGAAACATCCGACCCCGGCGCTGATCCGCGACGCGGTGATCGCTTCGCTCGGCGGCCTGGCGGTGTATCCGGCCACGCTCGGTTCACCGGCGTTGCGCGAGTCGATTGCGAACTGGATCACGAAGCGCTACAACCTGCCGCCCGTCGATCCGGCCACTGAAGTGCTGCCGGTTGCCGGCTCCCGCGAGGCGTTGTTTGCGCTCGCGCAGACCGTGATCGACCCGAAGCGAAACGCAGCGGGCGAGCCCGCGATCGTACTCTGCCCGAACCCGTTCTACCAGATCTACGAAGGCGCAGCTTTGCTGGCCGGCGCGCAGCCGTATTTCGTCAACAGCGATCCGGCCCGCAATTTCGCCTGTGATTATTCGGCCGTGCCAGCCGACATCTGGGCACGCACGCAACTGCTCTACGTCTGTTCGCCGGGCAACCCGACCGGCGCGGTGCTGACGCTCGAGGACTGGCGCGAACTGTTTGCACTGTCCGACCGTTATGGCTTCGTGATTGCCTCCGACGAGTGCTACTCGGAAATCTATTTCGACGAAGCCAAACCGCCGCTTGGCGCGCTCGAGGCAGCGCACAAGCTGGGCCGCGGCTTCGAGCGCATCGTGATGCTCTCGAGCCTGTCGAAGCGCTCTAACGTGCCGGGCATGCGCTCGGGCTTCGTCGCCGGCGACGCGGCGATCCTCAAGCAGTTCCTGCTATACCGGACATACCACGGCGCCGCCTTGTCGACCGTGTACCAGACTGCGAGTATCGCGGCCTGGAACGACGAGACGCATGTGCGCGAGAACCGCGCGAAATACGTGCAGAAATTTGCCACCGTTACGCCGATGATTGCCGACGTGCTCGACGTGCGCCTGCCCGATGCCGCCTTCTACCTGTGGTGCAATGTAGCGCGCACTGGCCTGACGGATACCGAGTTCGCCCAGCGTCTCTACGCCGACTATAATGTGACGGTTCTGCCGGGCTCGTACCTCGCGCGCACTGCGCACGACACGAACCCCGGCCGCAATTTCGTGCGCCTCGCGCTGGTCGCCGATGTCGACGAGTGCACCGAAGGCGCGCAGCGGATCGTCGATTTTTGCCATGCGCTCGCGCGCTAAACGCGCCCGGCATGCAGCCCCTCTTCCTCAGACTTCAACTCTTTAATCCTCGATAAGCCACGAATATGTCGCAACAACTTCAGCAGATCATCGATACCGCCTGGGAAAACCGCGCAGACCTGTCGCCGAAAGCCGCCCCCGCCGACGTGCGTGAGGCCGTCGCACACGCCATCGAGCAACTCGACAAGGGTCTGCTGCGCGTCGCCGAAAAGAAAAACGGCGAATGGGTCGTCAATCAATGGCTGAAGAAAGCGGTGCTGCTGTCGTTCCGTCTGGAAGACAACGCGCCGATGCCGGCTGGTGGCTACTCCCAGTTCTACGACAAGGTGCCCTCGAAGTTTGCGAACTACACCGCTGAAGACTTCGCCGCCGGCGGCTTCCGCGTGGTGCCGCCCGCCATCGCACGCCGTGGCTCGTTCATCGCGAAGAACGTCGTGCTGATGCCGTCGTACACCAACATTGGCGCATACGTCGACGAAGGGACGATGGTCGATACGTGGGCCACCGTCGGCTCGTGTGCGCAGATCGGCAAGAACGTTCACCTGTCGGGTGGCGTGGGCATCGGCGGCGTGCTGGAGCCGCTGCAGGCCAACCCGGTCATCATCGAAGACAACTGCTTTATCGGCGCACGCTCGGAAGTCGTGGAAGGCGTGATCGTCGAAGAAAACTCGGTGATCTCGATGGGCGTGTACCTCGGCCAGAGCACCAAGATTTACGACCGCGAAACTGGCGAAGTCACGTATGGCCGCATCCCGGCAGGTTCGGTGGTGGTGGCCGGCAACCTGCCGTCGAAGGACGGCTCGCATAGCCTGTACTGCGCGGTGATCGTCAAGAAGGTCGACGCGAAAACGCGCGCCAAGGTCGGTCTCAACGAGTTGCTGCGAGGCGATTGATGGCACGCGCCAACAAGACTGTGGTCTACGGCATCCCGAACTGCGACACCGTGAAGAAAGCCCGCGTGTGGCTGGAAGAGCACGGCGTCGAGTTCGAGTTTCACGATTTCAAGAAGGCCGGCGTCACCGCACCGCTCGTGCAGGACTGGCTCAAAGACGTCAAGCTCGACGCCTTGCTGAACCGGCGCGGTACGACATGGCGTGGTCTGTCGGACGACATGAAGGTCGCCGCGGACACGGAGCCGGGCGCGATTGCGTTGATGATCCACAAGCCTTCGGTGATCAAGCGGCCGGTGGTCGTGGTCAACGGGCGGGTCAAGACGCTCGGTTTTTCTGCGGAAGAGTACGAGACGTTGTTCGGCTGAACACCGATCCTGATCGCGTTACCCGCTTCGCCGGGCACGCGCCGGAATCGGTCGGTCAAGAAACGCGTTGAACACGATGCCTGTGGCGGGTGGTAGTAATGGCCCAGGCGTCGCGTGCACAAGAAGCTGTTGCCGGCTGCGGCGATTCACTCGCAGCCGGCATTTTTTCATTTCAAAGTGGCTAGTACTGAATCCATGTCCGGCACCCTTGCCCTTACCGAACAACTGATCGCGCGCGCCTCCGTTACGCCCGACGACCAGCATTGCCAGCGCATCCTGATCGAGCGCCTCGCGGCGCTCGGCTTCGAGTGCGAGACCATCGAATCGCATGGCGTGACGAACCTCTGGGCTGTCAAACGCGGCGTCGACGGCACGCGCGGCAAGCTGCTCGTGTTCGCCGGCCACACCGACGTGGTGCCAACCGGCCCTCTCGAACAATGGAGCTCGCCGCCCTTCGAGCCGACCCATCGCGACGGCATGCTCTACGGACGCGGTGCGGCTGACATGAAGACCTCGATTGCAGGCTTCGTGGTGGCAAGCGAAGAGTTCGTGGCGGCGCATCCGGCGCATCGCGGCTCGATCGCGCTTCTGATTACGAGCGACGAGGAAGGTCCCGCCACCGACGGCACCGTGAAGGTCGTCGAAGCGCTGAAGGAGCGTGGCGAGCGACTCGACTACTGCATCGTGGGCGAGCCGACTTCGAGCGCACAGTTCGGCGACATGGTGAAGAACGGCCGGCGCGGCTCGATGTCCGGCAAGCTCACGGTCAAAGGTGTGCAAGGTCATATCGCCTATCCGCATCTGGCGAAGAACCCCGTGCATCTGCTGGCGCCCGCGCTGGCGGAACTGGTGGCCGAGCGCTGGGACGACGGCAACGAATACTTCCCGCCCACCACATGGCAGGTGTCGAACATCCACAGCGGCACGGGCGCGAGCAACGTGATTCCGGGCCACGCGGAGGTAATGTTCAACTTCCGTTTTTCGACAGCGAGCACGGTTGAAGGGCTGCAAAGCCGCGTGCACGCCATCCTCGACAAACACGGTCTCGAATACGATCTGCAATGGTCGGTGAGCGGTCTGCCGTTCCTGACACCGCGCGGCGACCTGTCGAACGCACTCGCCAAGGCAATCAAGGACGAAACCGGCGTAAGCACCGAACTGTCGACCACGGGTGGCACCTCCGACGGCCGTTTCATTGCCCGCATCTGCGAACAGGTGGTCGAGTTCGGCCCGCTGAACGCCACCATCCACAAGATCGACGAGCATATCGACGTCTCCCATATCGAGCCGCTCAAGAACGTGTACCGGCGCGTACTCGAACAACTGATCGCTTAAGCCGCTTAACCCAGGCCCGCCAAGGACACCCCCGCGATGACGCTCCCGTTTTCCACCGTCCGCGATCTGCTGCGTTTCGCAGTGACGCGCTTTAACCAGGCCGAACTGTCGTTCGGCCACGTGTCGGCCAACGCTTACGACGAAGCCGCCTACCTCGTGCTGCACTCGCTGCATCTGCCGCTGGATCTGCTCGAGCCGTTTCTCGACGCAAAACTGACCGCGGCGGAAATCGACGCCGTGTTGAGCGTGATCGAGCGCCGTGCCGCCGAACGCGTGCCGGCCGCGTACATCACGCAGGAAGCGTGGATGCATGGTTTCCGTTTCCACGTGGACGAACGCGTGATCGTGCCGCGCTCGTTCATCGGAGAACTGCTGCAGGACGGCTTGCAGCCGTATGTCGAAGATCCCGAGCAGGTCGGCGCGGTGCTTGAGTTGTGCACCGGTTCCGGGTGCCTCGCGATTCTCGCCGCGCATGCATTCCCGAACGCCGATATCGACGCCGTCGATCTGTCGAAGCCGGCGCTGGAAGTGGCGACGCGCAATGTCGACGAGTACAAGCTCGACGATCGCATTGCCCTGTTTGAAGGCGACCTGTTCGAACCGTTGCCTGAGCGCCGCTACGATGTGATCATCGCCAATCCGCCGTACGTCAACGCGGAGTCCATGGCGACGCTGCCGGCCGAGTACCGGCATGAACCGGAGATGGCGCTGGCGGGCGGCGCGGACGGCATGGACATCGTGCGCCGGATTATTGGCGAGGCACGCAACTGGCTGACCGAGGATGGCGTGCTGGTGATCGAGATCGGCAACGAGCGCGCGAATGTGGAAGCGGCGTTTGGCGGCCTCGACCTCGTCTGGCTGTCGACCAGCGCCGGAGACGACAACGTGTTTCTCATTCAGGCGGCTGATCTGCCGGGGTAATTTGCCCGGAACAGCAAAGAATCCACCTAACCCGACCGCAAGGCGAACGGGTTCGGTAAGATGAGCGCGATCGACTTCCCTGCCCTCATGCCGAACCATCGGGAAGCGCATAAAAATTCTCCGCGCGCCTATGCAATTCGACCTCCTTCATATCGCACCGCTCGTCCTTCTCGCCCATCTGCTGGGCGTGATCGCGGCGTGCCATGCCATTCTCAACACGCGTACCTCCCAGGGCGCGGTGGCATGGGCGGTATCGCTGGTAGCCATGCCGTACCTGACGGTAGTGCCTTACCTGTTCCTCGGACGCAGCAAGTTCCGCGGTTACGCCGACGCGCGCCGTATCGAAAACGAGTCACTGCGCACCCAGGCCCATCCCCACGCGTGGGACGAGCAGGCCTCGTCAGCCGGGCGGCCGACCGACGAGCTCGGCCCCCGGCTCGTAAGCTCGCTGACGCGTCTGGGCGGCATGCCATTCCTGCCTGGCAACTCCGTGCGCACGCTGGTGAACGGCGAGGCAACCTTTGCTGCGATCCTCGAAGCCATCGACCAGGCACGCAGCTACATCGTCGTTCAGTTCTTCATCGTGCGCGACGATTCGCTCGGCGAGATGCTGAAGGACGCGCTGCTCGCCAAAGCAGCACAAGGTGTGCGCATCTATTTTCTCTACGACAGCATCGGCAGCTTCGATCTGCCGCACAGCTATGTGGCCAGGCTACGGGCCGGTGGCGTCGAGGTGCATCCGTTCGCCACCAACCGGCGCTTCGTCAACCGCTTCCAGCTCAACTTCCGTAATCACCGCAAGATCGTCTCGGTGGACGGCGAGCGAGCGTTTGTCGGCGGACATAACGTCGGCGTGGAATATCTCGGCGCCAAGCCACCGCTTTCGCCGTGGCGCGATACGCATATCGAGGTGCGCGGGCCGGTGGTCGCCAGCATCCAGTTCGTGTTCACGGAAGACTGGTACTGGGCCACCCAGACGCTCCCGCCGCTCGATATGCCGTCTTACGAAGCGACCGATGAGGGCATGCATTGCATCGTCATGCCTACCGGCCCCGCCGACAAGCAGGAAACCTGTTCGCTGTTCTTCGTCGAAGCAATCAACGCGGCGCGCGAGCGGATCTGGATCACCACGCCTTATCTCGTGCCAGACGAAGCGGTGTTTTCAGCACTACGGCTCGCGGTGCTGCGCGGCGTGGACGTGCGCATCCTGATTCCGAGCCGGCGCGACCACTACGTCGTGTTCGAAGCGTCAAAGCTCTATGCCTACGACTCGGTCAACGCCGGCATCCGCATCTTCCGCTACCGGCCTGGCTTCCTGCATCAGAAGGTGGTGCTGATCGATACGGTCGCCGCGGCAATCGGCAGCGCGAATCTCGACAACCGCTCGTTCCGGTTGAACTTCGAGATCATGGTGCTGACCGTGGACCGCGGCTTCGCCACCGAAGTCGAAGCGATGCTCACGCGCGATTTCGCCGAATCCTACGAGATCGACCGTAACGAGTACCGCCAGGCGCCTGCATTCAGACGCGTGACGATGCACGTTGCAAGGTTGTTCTCGCCGATTCTTTAGGAGCCGGAATCGCCTGTGTTGCGCAGGCGCCGCCGCCCGCCCCTAAAGCAGCTTTTCGATCTCGCCGGTAATCGATTCGGGTTTGGTCACAGGTGCATAGCGTTTGACGACTGTGCCATCACGGCTCACCAGAAACTTGGTGAAATTCCACTTGATACCCTCCAGCCCCAGCAGACCGGGCGCCTCACCGGTCAGATAGCGGTACAGCGGGTGGGCGTTGGCACCGTTCACGTCGATCTTGTCGAACATCGGGAAGCTCACGCCGTAGTTCTTCTCGCAGAAGCTGCCGATCTGCGTTGCGTCACCCGGCTCCTGTTTGCCGAACTGGTTGCACGGGAAGCCGAGAATCTCGAAGTCGCGCCCCACGTAGGTTTCGTACAGTTTCTGAAGCCCCGCATATTGCGGAGTGAAGCCGCACTCGCTCGCCGTATTGACGATCAGCAGCACCTTGCCGCGATAACGGTCAAGACTCACCTCCTCGCCGCCGAGCGTGCGCGCCGAGAACGAATAAATTGACGTCATGGTCCCCTCCGTTGTCGACCGGATTCTAGCGCTTCAGATGCCCCCCGAGTTCGCTCTTTAGCGCGCTACTCCGGTCCCATGCAAAGCGCTGACTCCAGTCCCATGCAACATAGTGGTGAAAGGCGTCAGTCTAAGCTAAAAGCCCTACTTGCACAGTTAGCCGAATGGCCGATGCCTGGCTAGCCTCCGGCGGTCTAAAATAGCGTTTTTTCCAAGCCGGCCCCTCTTAGTGATCCGCTTTAACCAGTTCAGTCTCGCGCGCGGCACCAAGCCGCTCTTCGAACAAACCACCTTCACCCTGAACCCCGGCGAGAAAGCCGGGCTGGTCGGGGCGAACGGCGCGGGCAAGTCGACCCTGTTTGCCGTGCTGCTCGGCGAACTGCACGCGGACGGCGGCGGCTTTTCCATGCCGCCCGCCTGGCAGATCGCCCATGTGGCGCAGGAAACCCCCGCCGTCGACAAGACCGCGCTCGCCTACACGCTGGACGGCGACGCCGCGCTGCGCGCCATCGAGGCAGCGATTGCTGCCGCCTCGGCCGCACACGACGGCGCCGCGGAAGGCGAAGCACACGCGGCCTTTGCCGACGCCGACGGCTATACCGCCCCGGCGCGCGCCGAAGCGCTGCTGCTCGGCCTGGGCTTCACGCTCGAGCAGACGCGCTTGCCGGTGACAAGCTTCTCCGGCGGCTGGCGCATGCGCCTGAACCTGGCTCAGGCGCTGATGTGCCGCTCCGACCTGCTGCTGCTCGACGAGCCGACCAACCACCTGGACCTCGACGCCATCGTCTGGCTCGAAGACTGGCTGCATCGCTATCCGGGCACGCTGATCGTGATTTCGCACGACCGGGAATTTCTCGATTCGGTGTGCAATGTCACGCTGCATCTGGAGCAACAGCAGATCAAGCGCTACGGCGGCAACTATTCGCAATTCGAAATCCTGCGCGCACAGCAGATCGCCCTGCAGCAAAGCGCGTATGAGAAGCAGCGGCGCACGGTCGAACATCTGCAGAGCTACATCAACCGCTTCAAGGCGCAGGCTACCAAGGCGCGCCAGGCGCAGAGCCGGGTGAAGGCACTTGAAAAGATGGAACTGATCGCGCCGGCCCACGCTTCATCGCCGTTCACGTTCGAGTTCCGTACACCTGACTCCGCCCCCAACCCGATGATGGTGATGGAGAGCGTGCGCTGCGGCTATCGCAACGAAAGCGGCGAGATTCCGATTGTCGAGCACGTCACGCTGTCGATCCAGAACGGCCAGCGCATCGGCCTGCTCGGCGCGAACGGCCAGGGTAAATCAACGCTCATCAAGACGCTCGCGGGCACGCTCGAAGCGCTCGGCGGCGACGTTCGCGAAGGCAAGGGGCTGCGCATCGGCTACTTCGCGCAGCATCAACTCGAAACGCTGCGCCCGCAAGACTCGGCGCTGCAGCATCTGGCCCGGCTTGCGCCCGACACGCGAGAGCAGGAGTTGCGCGACTACCTCGGCGGCTTCAACTTCTCCGGGGAAATGGCAACCGCCGCGATCGCACCGTTTTCAGGAGGCGAGAAAGCGCGTCTCGCGCTGGCGTTGGTTATCTGGCAAAAGCCGAATCTGCTGCTGCTCGACGAACCGACCAATCACCTGGATCTGGAAACGCGTCACGCGTTGACCATGGCGCTTGCCCAGTTCGAAGGCACACTAATCCTCGTCTCGCACGATCGCCACCTGTTGCGCGCTACCACCGATCAATTCATGCTGGTGGCGAAACACCGGCTGCAGCCGTTCGACGGCGACCTCGACGATTACCGCGACTGGCTGCTGCAGCATGCTGCCGAACAGCGCGCCGCGCTGAAGGCCGGGAGTGCCGGCAACGCGGCAGGCGCAGCGAATAGCGGCAGTGGTAGCAATAGCGGCAATGGCGAAGACAACGCTGCAAACCGCAAGGAGCAGCGCCGTCAGGACGCCGAAACGCGCCAGAAGCTCTCGCAGCTGAAAAAGCCGCTGCAGAATCGCATTGGCAAGATCGAAAAGGAAATGGACGCGCTGAACGCCGAAAAAGCGACGCTGGATGCGTTCGTCGCGGATCCGGCGAGTTACGATCCTGAACAGAAGACCAGGCTGACGGAGGCGATCCGCCGTCAGGCGGATGTGAATGCGCGCCTCGAAGCGCTCGAAGCCGAATGGCTCGATACTCACGAGGAACTTGAACAGATCGGATGAGGACGCTGCGCTGGGCGCGCCGGCTTCAGAACAAGCGCCCCGCCCTGTCGCTTCGCGCTAGTGCCCGGAGGCGCGCCCCCAAGGGGACTTACTGCGGGGCGGCAAACTTTGGGTGGTCTGGCGTTTTCCAGAGAGAGGAGGTTGGCATTGACGTCTCCCGCTGCATTGCATGGCCTGCGCGTCCTTGACCTGACGCGCCTGCTGCCCGGCCCGGTCGCGGCTCTGCGTCTCGCGGAAATGGGCGCGGATGTACTGAAGATCGAAGCCCCGGGCGCCGGGGACCCGACGCGCACGATGCTGCAGGCCTCGAGCGACCGGGTCGCCGGCCGTCCCGGCGCCTTCTATCGCATGGTCAACCGCGGCAAGCGCGAGACGCGCCTCGACCTCAAGTCCGAAGCGGGACGCACCGTACTGCGCGCGCTGGCCCGGGAAGCCGACGTGCTGATCGAGAGCTTCCGGCCGGGCGTGATGGACCGGCTGGACATCGGCTACGACAACCTGAGCGTGCTCAATCCGAAGCTCGTCTACTGCGCTATCACCGGCTACGGTTCGACGGGCCCCTTCGCCCGTCAGGCCGGCCACGATCTGAATTACGTCAGCTACGCAGGCGTCCTCGAGCAACTGGCGGCGCGCGACGGCGCGCCGATCCTGCCGAACTTCCAGATTGCCGATCTGCTGGGCGGCGCCGCAAGCGCGGTCGAGCAGATTCTCGCGGCGCTGTGGCAGGTGGCACGCGGCGGCAACGGCCGCTTCGTCGACGTATCGATGACACACGCCACCCACGCGAACAACTTCCTCGCCCGTGTCTCGCTCGCCAACGACGGCGACGCGCCGCCAGCCGGCGGTGGTCTGCTGAACGGTGGTGTGGCCTGCTACAACCTGTATCGGACGCAGGACGGCCGCTGGCTCGCGGTCGGAGCGCTCGAACTCAAGTTCTGGGAAACGCTGTGCCACGCGCTTGATCGTCCGGAATGGGCGTATCGGCATTGGAGCGTGGGGCAGGCCATCGGCGGACCCGATGCGCTCGCGCTGATACAGGACATGACCACCCTGATCGCTGGCCGTCCGCTGGAAGATTGGGTGCGCTTGCTGGAACCGCTCGATTGCTGTGTGTCGCCGGTGCTGAGACCAGCGGAGGCAGCCCAACATCCGCTGTTCAATCCCAAAGCGGAACCCGGCGCGGACGAAGAAGCCAGTGAAGCGGCCGATGACGGAGACGGGCGGCCAGGCTAAAGGCGAATCAGATCGCAGGCCTCAGGCGCAGGCACAGGTCCAGCCCAGGCAGCACCTAGCTCCAGCCTGCAGCCCCCGCCTCGCCGCATTTAACGCCGCGGCAAAGTCTGACGCGGCGCCCGTTCGTCGTCGTACAACATGTATTTCCGTCCCTCGACGTGACGGTCGATGGTGGCACGCACTTCATCCGCGGTGACGTTTTCAGCCACGACGCGGCGCGAAATCTGGCCCGTGGTGTCGATCCATTCGACGATCCGGCACGCGCCACCCCAAGGCT
Organism: Paraburkholderia sp. GAS206C; assembly: GCF_050435645.1. Classification (NCBI taxonomy): domain Bacteria; kingdom Pseudomonadati; phylum Pseudomonadota; class Betaproteobacteria; order Burkholderiales; family Burkholderiaceae; genus Paraburkholderia; species Paraburkholderia sp. GAS206C. The sequence continues at coordinate 414,427 of NZ_JBNDKR010000004.1, forward strand.
GGCGGATGGGCGCAGACACGCGGCAACCGCGGACTTGCATGGGACGCTCGGGCACTGTTTCGTGAGACTGTTTCAAGGCGCGATCCTTTTCCGCTCAAGAGGGATGGCAGACCTGACCAGCTTAGGGAATACGAGTGTTGCGTGGGTTACATCCAATACGCGGTTATTTACGGAGCATTACGCGGCGCCTGCTGCAAAAATGCTCCGCAAACGACGCCTACTCTAGCGTTCTGATACGGTCGATAGCCTGTTCGAGCCGGTCTACCGCAATAACCTGTAAGCCGTCGATCGGCTGTTTCGGCGCATTCGCCTTAGGAATCAACGCGATCGAGAAGCCCAGCTTGGCCGCTTCCTTGAGGCGGTCCTGGCCGCGCGGCGAGGGCCGGATCTCTCCGGCGAGCCCCGCTTCGCCGAACACGATCAAACCCTTGGGTAGTGGTTTGTTACGCATTGACGAGTGAATCGCCAGCAGCACCGCGAGGTCCGCCGCTGGCTCCGTGATCTTGACGCCGCCCACGGCGTTCAGAAAGACGTCCTGATCGAAGCAGGCGATCCCGGCGTGCCGATGCAGCACCGCCAGCAGCATCGCCAGACGGTTCTGCTCCAGCCCCACCGCGAGACGGCGTGGATTCGGCACATTGGCCGCATCCACCAGCGCCTGCACTTCGACGAGCAGCGGCCGCGAGCCTTCCTGCGTCACCAGCACGCACGAGCCAGGCACGACCTGCTCGTGCTGCGAGAGAAACAGCGCCGACGGATTTGCCACACCGCGCAGTCCGCGCTCGGTCATGGCGAACACACCGAGTTCGTTGACTGCGCCGAAGCGGTTCTTGAACGCGCGCACAAGGCGGAACGACGAATGCGTGTCGCCTTCAAAATACAGGACGGTGTCGACGATATGCTCGAGCACCCGCGGGCCCGCCAGATTGCCTTCCTTGGTCACGTGGCCGACCATGATGATCGCGGTGCCGGATTGTTTGGCAATCCGCGTCAATTGCGCCGCGCATTCGCGCACCTGCGCGACCGAGCCTGGTGCCGACGTAAGCGCCTCGGAGTAGACCGTCTGGATCGAATCGATCACGGCGACCTCGGGCCGTTCGCTTTCGATGGTCGCCTGGATTTTTTCGAGCTGGATCTCGGCGAGTAGTCTGAGTTCACTGGCCTTGGAGCCGGGATCGAGCAGCGAAAGCCGTTGCGCCCGCAACGCAATCTGCGCAGCCGATTCTTCGCCGCTGATATAAAGCGCGCGCCGCTCGTGGGCGATTTCCCCGAGCGACTGCAGCAACAAGGTCGATTTGCCGATTCCCGGATCGCCACCGATCAGCACCACCCCGCCCGGCACCAGGCCGCCGCCCAGCACGCGATCGAATTCGCTGACGCCGGTCGAAAAGCGCGGCACGTCCGACGCCTCGATATCCGCGAGGCGCTGCACTGGGGCACTTTTGGCGAGCGACTGGAAGCGGTGCGCGGACGGCGACTCGGCCACCGTCTCTACCAGCGTATTCCATGCATGACATGCCGGGCACTGACCCTGCCACTTGGGCGCCTGCCCGCCACATTCGGTGCAGGTGTACATCGTCTTCGGTTTAGCCACGCGCCCGCCTATTCCGCTCGCACCGGCACGCGCGGCGCCACCGCACACATCAGCTCGTAGCCAATGGTGCCGCACGCCTTGGCGACGTCGTCGATCGGCAGTGCGTTGCCCCACAACTCGACGCGCGAACCGACACCGGCCGTCGGGCACGGCGTCAGGTCGACGGTCAGCATATCCATCGACACCCGGCCGACGACCCGTGTCCGTATCCCATCGACGATCACCGGCGTGCCATCCGGCGCAACTCGCGGATAGCCGTCCGCATAACCGCACGCCACCACGCCGATGCGCATCGGGCTGCGCGCCTTGAAAATCGAGCCATAACCGACGGTCTGGCCCTCGGCGACGTTCTGCACCGCGATCAGCTCCGAGGCGAGCGTCATGGCGGGTTGCAGTCCCGTACCCTCGATCGCAGCGGTGAAGCCCGACGGTGAAGCACCGTACAGAATGATGCCCGGGCGCACCCAGTCGAAATGCGACGACGGGTGCCATAGCGTGGCCGCCGAGTTGGCGAGACTGCGTGCCCCCGCGATGCCCTGCGCGCCGCGCTCGAACGTGTCCATCTGATGGGCAACGCCGCGGTCGCTGTCAGCGTCCGAGAAATGCGTCATCAGCGTAATCTGACCCACTCCCTGACACGCACGCGCCCTCTCCCACGCCGCCCGGAACCGCTCCGGCGTATAGCCGAGGCGATTCATGCCGCTATTCATTTTCAGCTGGATATTGACGGGTTTAGACAGGCGCGCCATTTCCAGCATGCGCAACTGTTCGTCCGAATGCAGCGCCGTGCTGAGGCTGTAACGATCGATCACATCAATGTCGGTGGGGCGAAAAAAGCCTTCGAGCAAAAGAATTGGCCCGGCCCAGCCCAATTCACGCAACTTCACGGCTTCTTCGAGGTCGAGCAATCCAAAGCCGTCCGTTGCGCGTAAACCGGGAAAGGCTCTTGCGAGGCCATGTCCGTAAGCATTGGCTTTGACGACAGCCCAGATTTTCGAATTTGGGGCATAACGACGGACGACGGCGAGGTTATTGGCGAGCGCTGCGGTGTGAATCGTGGCTGAGAGGGGGCGCGGCATGGGATGTTTTCGTAAAGACGCTTGCGAATCAGGAGCTTACAGTGCGTTTTCAGCGCTCAGGAGCCCGCTGGGCGGTGCGATCAAGGATTCTGCTAGTCCGAATCCAGCTATTTTCGTGATATAAAGCCGTGCGCACAACCCATTTCGAACGGCATAAGCCCGGACGCCTTGCACACGGCCGGGGCGGACAGACCGCAGCGAGGACAGCATCGCATCAGATGAAAAAAGGTTTTTACACCATCATGGCCGCGCAGTTTTTTTCGTCGCTGGCCGACAATGCGCTTCTGATCGCTGCAATTGCACTGCTGAAAGATCTTCACGCCCCAAACTGGATGACGCCGCTGCTCAAGTTGTTCTTTGTGCTGTCGTACGTCGTCCTCGCTGCCTTCGTCGGCGCCTTCGCCGATTCGCGTCCGAAAGGGCGTGTCATGTTCGTCACCAATACCATCAAGGTGGTCGGCTGCTTCACGATGCTGATCGGCGCGCATCCATTGATTGCGTACGGTATCGTCGGCTTTGGGGCAGCGGCCTACTCGCCCGCCAAATACGGCATCCTCACCGAACTGCTGCCGCCTGACCGCCTCGTCGCCGCCAACGGCTGGATCGAAGGCACCACGGTCGGTTCGATCATTCTTGGCACCGTATTAGGCGGTGCGTTGATCAGCCCGCATATCGCCTCGCACATTCTCAAGCACCACATTCCGACCGTCGACACGCCAGCCGAAGCGGCCATGCTGGTGATCATGGCGATCTACGTGGTCGCCGCACTCTTCAATCTGCGCATTCCCGACACCGGTGCCCGCTATCCGAAACAGGAGCGAGGCCCAGTCAAGCTCGTCACCGATTTTGCGGACTGCTTCCTGATTCTCTGGCACGACAAGCTGGGACAGATCTCGCTCGCGGTCACCACGCTGTTCTGGGGTGCCGGCGCGACGCTGCAGTTCATCGTGCTGAAGTGGGCCGAAGTGTCGCTCGGCATGTCGTTGTCCGAAGGCGCGATCCTGCAGGCGGTCGTGGCCGTCGGCGTGGCAGCGGGCGCGATCTTCGCGGCCTCGCGCGTGCCGCTCAAGAAGTCCCTTTCGGTATTGCCGGTCGGCATCGCGATGGGCATCGCGGTGATGATGATGGCCTTCTATACGCGCAACCTGTTTCCCGCTCATTGGGGCTTTTACTTCGGCCATATGCACGTGTCGGGCTATCTGATCCTTGCGTATATTTTCCTGATGATCGTTGGCGGCCTGTCGGGATTTTTCGTGGTACCGATGAATGCGCTGTTGCAGCATCGCGGCCACGTGCTGCTTTCCGCGGGTCACTCTATCGCTGTGCAAAACTTCAACGAAAACCTCTCGGTGCTCGTAATGCTGTGCCTGTACGCGGTGCTGGTGTGGCTCGACGTGCCGGTGTCGGCGGTTATCGTGCTGTTCGGCACCTTCGTGTGCGTGATGATGTGGTTCGTGATGCGGCGCCACCAGGCGAACCAGCGCGCGTTCGACTCGGTCGCGCTGATCGGCGAAGTGAAACACTGACGCAGCAGCACTTTCATGACTCAACGGATTCCCAACGTCCTGACGATCGCCGGCTCCGACTCCGGCGGCGGCGCCGGCATTCAGGCCGACCTCAAAGCCTTTTCGGCGCTCGGTGCCTACGGCGCGAGCGTGATTACCGCGCTGACGGCGCAAAACACACGCGGCGTGACGGCGATTCATACGCCCGAGCCGGCATTCGTCACGGCGCAACTCGACGCGGTCTTCGACGATATCCGCATCGACGCGGTGAAGATCGGCATGCTAGCGAACGCCGAGGTGGCGCGGGCTGTCGCCGAGGCGCTACGGCGCCATCGGCCGAAGCACGTCGTGCTCGATACCGTGATGATCTCCAAGAGCAATCACGCGCTGCTGTTACCCGACGCGGTTGCCGTGGTGCGCGACGAGTTGCTGCCGCTCGCCGACCTGCTGACGCCGAATCTGCCGGAAGCGGCTGCCTTACTGGGCCTTACCGCTGCCATCGACGAAGCAGGCATGATCGAACAAGGTGAAGCGTTGCGGGCGCTCGGCGCCCGCGCAGTGCTGATGAAAGGCGGCCATCTCGCGGCTTCCGACAGCCCGGACTGGCTCGTGCAGGAGTCGGGCACGCTGCGACTCGGCGCGCGGCGCGTGCCGGTGACGAACACGCATGGGACCGGCTGCACGCTGTCATCGGCGATTGCGGCGCTGATCCCGCAGCGCGACGACCTCGCGGCTGCTGTAGCGGATGCGAAGGCGTATCTGACCGGCGCGCTTGAGGCCAGCGATCAACTCGACGTCGGCCGTGGCGTCGGGCCCGTGCATCATTTTTATCGCTGGTGGTGAGTTGAGCCGGCCGGTGTCGCTGCGAGCGGCACCCGCTGAGGTTCACTGCCGCGCGAATGCCTGCGCTTTCTGCGGCCAGTCGTCCGGCACGATAAAACCACGGGAGCGCTCGACCCAACGGCCCGCGTCGTCGATCCAGAAGGCCGCGACCATGGTCGGGCCGTTTTGATGCGCCACGCGCTCGTTCAGGGCAAGTGCATCGACAAATGCAATGCCTTCCGCTTCCGCCGCCCCCGGCTCATGCCTGCGCGGCGCGAGCCACTCTAGCCGCGGCAAAACCCGCCACGCCTGCGCATGGCCGGCCGCGAAAGCCGGCCAGTCCGTGCGCGTCGTCCACCAGCCGCGTGCATGGGCCGGATCGATTTCCGCGGGATCGCCGGCCGGCTCGTCCCGTTCGTGCCGTTGCCATTGCCCTAGCGGGTAGAACAGCCAGCCCTTGATAAACATCTGCGGTTCCCACGGACCCACGTGCCCCAGTGAGGCGAACTCGACGCGCGCGCTGAGCGGCAACTGATGATCGAGCAGGTGGCTCAGTTTCAGATCGAAGCGGTCCTGCAGATTCGGGCCGACATAGTCCGCCAGTTGCGCGCGCGAGTCTCCTGCGTGCAGATAGCACTTGACGGCCAGTTCCCAGTGCAGACGCCGACCCGCTTGCGTCTGCACCAGAAAGTCACATTCACCCAAGGTCAGACCCGCGCGCCGCAGAGGTACGTTCGCCGCGATGAGACGCGCGGTGGGGCCATGCTGCAGGAACCATGCGAGCAGACACTCCGCGTAACGGCCAAGACGGGTGAGGCGGGCCGCTGCGATGTCGCGTTGCAACCCGGTCGGATCGGCATCGAGAGCGTGCAACCAGGCGATTGTGGCAGCGAGCTCGTCGGAGGTTTCGAAGGCGCGGGCGAGCATCCCCACTGGTGGTTGCTCGCGCAACAGATCCGCGCTGAACAGTAGCCAGGCGAGATCGCGCACAACCGGCTGGCACAGCGCATCCCATTGCGCCGCAGGCGCAGCGGCCGGAAGCGCTGCCGGCCGGATCCCGTTCATCAGTCGGCCGTTGTTCTGGCAGTCGTTTCGGCCGCCTTGAGCCACGTGTCGCGGGCGAGACACAGATCGGCCCACGCCTTCGACTTGTCGGCCAGGCTGCGCAGCAGATAGGCCGGGTGATAGCTCACGATGACCGGCACGCCCTCATAGGTATGCACGCGGCCGCGCAGCGACGAAATACTCGCGTCGGTCTTCAGAAGACTCTGTGCTGCGAAACGGCCGAGCGCAACGATCAGCTTCGGCTTGACGAGCGCGACCTGACGCTGCAGATACGGCTCGCAACGCATAACCTCGTCCGGCTCGGGATTGCGGTTGCCGGGCGGCCGGCATTTGATCACGTTGGCGATGTAGACGTTAGTGTCACGCGCGAGCGTCAGCGAACGCAGCATGTTGTCGAGCAGCTTGCCGGCCTGGCCGACGAACGGCTCGCCCTGACGATCCTCGTTTTCGCCTGGCGCTTCGCCGATCAGCATCCAGTCGGCGTTGCGATCGCCGACGCCAAATACCGTGTTGGTGCGCTTCTCGCACAAGCGGCATTGCTGGCAGCCAGCCACGCGTTCGGCGAGCGCATCCCAGTCGAGGGAGTCGACCGACGATGGTTTCGCGCGCGCCTCGGCGGGTACCAGGGGCGCCCCGGACGGCGGCTGGCTCGGCAGGTCGTCGAACCAGGCGAAATCGTCGTCAGGCGGGGCGGACGATGAGGCAGCGTCGGAGCGGGCGGTATGTACAGTCTGTTCGGGACGCGCAGCGGGTGCACGCGGTGTCGCGGCGGGCGTGCCGCGTTCGGGCGCTCGCGGCGGCAGGTCGTCCTGGCGCACCGAAGAACGCTGATCAACTTCGACACGTTCGGCAGGCACGGTCTCCTGTCTGAGGCTTTGCGGCACATTACCGACGTCTGCAGCAGGCGCTGCAACTGCAGTTTCAGGTGCCGCGGCCGCCGACGCAGCCTCGCCGTCACTCGCCTGCCCCATTCCGCGACGCACCCACATCGGTGCGAGGCCGAACTCTTCCAAAGCGGATTCATGCAGCGCCATCTGCGCCCTCCCTGACAAAAGAAAAACGCATCACGATGGCATCCTCCCGGCTGCGATGCCGCGCCGGATAATAGTTCTTGCGACGGCCGATCGAAGCGAAGCCGAAGCGTTCATAGAGCCGGATAGCCCGGTGGTTCGAAGGCCGCACTTCGAGCAGCAGCCCGTCAAGTTTTTCGTTGCGCGTGATACGCACCGCTTCGCGCAGCAGCGACAGGCCCGCGCCCACACCTTGCGCGGCGGGCGCCACGCACAGATTCAGCAGATGCATCTCGTCGACCACCGGCATCAGCACGCAGTAGCCGATCAGGCTACCCGTGACATGACGCAGGCACACGCCGAAATAGCCGTTGCGCAGCGAATCTTCAAAATTGCCGCGGCTCCATGGAAATTCGTACGCCGCCTTTTCGATGATAGCGACCTCGTCGAGATCGCCTTCGGTCATTGGCGACATGTAGCGGTCCGCCAGCAACACGCCGCTCATCGTCCGCCCTCGCCTTGCGATGCCGGGTGTGGAGATGCCTGGTTGGCTGACTGATCCGCTGCCTGAGGCGCCGTATGTTTCGCAGCCTGTTCCGCCGCCTGTTCCGCCTTGGCCGCTTTCTCAGCCTTATCCGCCATCCGTTCTGCCGTAGTCTGCGCAACCTTGTTTCGCACATACTCGGGCGCGGCAAGCTCTGCCGGAACCGTACGGCCGGCGCGCAGCGCGCGCAGCGCCGCGAACGCGAGCGGCAACGCATGCGGGAGCGCGTCACCGTCGATCACCTGCGCCACCGTTGTGGCCACAAGGCGCGCGCCGAATGCTGCGGCAGCGTTACCCACAAGCGTAAACGGCGCATCGGGCAAGCTCAGGCGGTCCGGCGCATCAAGTGACGCCGGCTGGACGGTGCGCCATTCGCCTTGTGCGTCATCCCATGCGTAATCGGCCCAATACACCTCGTCCATGCGGGCGTCGAGCGCCGCCAGCACCCGCTTGACGGACGGATCGCGCAAACGCGCGCTCTCGGCGCAGGCGAGCAGCGTACCGATTGGCACCACCGGGCAATCCAGGCCGAAAGCGAGCCCCTGAGCAACACCGGTCGCGGTCCGCAGGCCCGTGAACGATCCAGGCCCCGCCCCGAAGGCAATCGCGTCGCAATCAGCGAGCTTGAGGCCGGCTTCGTCGAACAGTTCGCGGATTGCGGGCAACAGGCGCGTGCTGGACACCGCACCGGTCGCCTCATGACGCACCCACGTGCGCGGTTCGGAGGCGGAGGCGCCCGCCGCGTCGACGGCGGCGGACAGAAGCGCGACCGAGCAGAATTCGGTCGACGTATCGAGGGCAAGCAGCACAGTTCGGGTCATGACCGCTATTGTAATGCGACGCCCCCAGTTGCCGGACAGGCAGCGTGCACGCAGCAGCGCAGAACGGCGCATAGGCTGCGCGAAGCGCCCCGCTCGCCACGCCGTTTGGAGTAATCGTTCGAGCTTCGTTCGATGCACCGGGCGAGGTCGCTTGTTATGATCGTCGGCCCATCTTGAATTTGCCACGGAGAAACACATGAGCGACGTCGACGCGCAATTCGCGAAAGCCCACGAAGAAGTGCAACAACTGCCGGAACGTCCGGGCAACCTGACGCTGCTGCGCCTGTACGCGCTCTACAAGCAGGCCACCAAGGGCGATGTGCAGGGCGACAAGCCGGGCTTCACCGATATCGTCGGCAAATACAAGTACGACGCATGGGCCGCGCTGAAAGGCACGGCACAGGACACCGCCAAGCAGCAGTACGTCGAACTGGTCGAATCGCTGAAAAGCGGCGCCTCGGCCTGAGAGCGGCCGCCAGTTTAGGTAGAACCGCCGCTTTCCTTCACGGAAATGTCTTAAACATGTGGCGCAGTGCAGCAAAAGCCGTTACAATCCTGCCTGCGCTTCACTGCTTTGCCCGGCTTTCTCCAGCGGCCTTTGCGGCGCAGCGCCTCGTAGCGTTTTGCTCCAATCCAGTTTAGAACCTGTCCCCTCCTGCCTAGCCCCCTACGGGCGATCATGTACCAGGCTGGCGGCACGCCGTGTTGGCATGTCGCAACCGATACAGCTTCTAACGAAAAGCTCGCCTTCATTGTCGCGAGCTGCCCCCGTTTTTCGATTTGCTCGCTGCTTCTTTGCTCGCTGAATCCGACGACTTGGGTATGCCGATTGGCGCCGACGTATTTATTCCGTGCATCACCCAGGATCGTTTCAAGGATTCTCATGACTTCGAGCAATACCCCCAGCAGCCCGTTGAACGCCATCGCCGACCAAGCCCTCGGTCTCGCCGCCAGTGACGCAGCATCCGCACAAGCCGCAGCCGTTGCTGCAGCGCCGGAAGCCGTCGCAGCCGAAACCGCAGCACCGGCCGGCCCGTCGTTCGCGTCGCTCGGTCTGTCCCCGGACGTCGTCTCCGCACTGACCGCCGCTGGCTACCAAACCCCGACCCCGGTTCAGCAACGCGCGATCCCCGCTGGCATCGCCGGCCGCGATCTGATGGTCTCGAGCCCGACCGGCTCGGGCAAGACCGCCGCGTTCATGCTGCCTGCCATCGAGCGTTTCTCGCAACTGCAAAAGGCGCAAGCCAGCCAGCCGCGTGAACCGCGTCCCGCTGACGGCGCCCGCACGCGCCGCCCGCAGCCGGTTGCCCGTCCGACCATGCTGGTTCTGACGCCGACCCGCGAACTCGCAATGCAGGTCACCACCGCCGCTGCCACGTATGGCAAGCACCTGAAGCGCCTGCGCACCGTCAGCATTCTCGGTGGCGTCGCTTATGGCCAGCAGCTGATGCTGCTTGCGAAGAACCCGGAAATTCTGGTTGCTACGCCGGGCCGTCTGATCGACCACCTGGAACGCGGCCGTATCGATCTGTCGCAACTGCAGATCCTCGTGCTCGACGAAGCTGACCGCATGCTCGACATGGGCTTCATCGAAGACATCGAAACGATCGTTGCCGCTACGCCGGCTTCACGCCAGACCATGCTGTTCTCGGCCACGCTCGACGGCAAGATCACTTCGCTGACCGGCCGTCTGCTGAAGGACCCGGAGCGTATCGAGATCGTCCAGCGTATGGAGCAGCGTACCAACATCGCGCAAACCGTTCACTACGTCGACGACCGCGATCACAAGGACCGTCTGCTCGACCATCTGCTGCGCGACTCCGGCCTCGACCAGGCTATCGTTTTCACGGCAACCAAGATGGACGCCGATCAACTGGCTGGCCGTCTTGCCGACGCCGGCTTCGAATCGGCTGCACTGCACGGCGATCTGCCGCAAGGCGCACGTAACCGCACGATCAAAGCCCTGCGCGAGCGTCGTGTGCGCGTGCTGGTCGCAACTGACGTCGCAGCTCGCGGTATCGACATCCCCGGCATCACGCACGTGTTCAACTACGACCTGCCGAAGTTTGCTGAAGACTACGTGCACCGTATCGGCCGTACCGGCCGTGCTGGCCGCTCGGGTATCGCCGTGAGCCTCGTGCATCACGCGGAACAAGGCGCGTTGAAGCGCATCGAGCGTTTCGTGCGTACGCCGCTGGCGGTCAACGTCGTCGAAGGCTTCGAGCCGCGCAAGTCGGCTCCGTCGGGCAATGGCCGTCCTGGCTTTGGCGGCCGTGGTCGTCCGGGCGGTGGCAACGGCGGTGGCCGTCGCTTCGGCAGCGGCAGCGGTGCGGGCAAGCCGACCGGTAATGGCGGCGGCGCCCGCACCGGCAACGGTGGCGGCAATGGCGGCGGCTGGGCCGGCAAGTCGGCCGGCGGCGGTTCGCGCGAAGGCTTCGGCGGTTCGCGTGACGGTGGCTACGGCGCACGCCGCAGCGACGGTCCGCGTACGGCGCGCCGTGGTAGCTGAATAAGTAGTTAAATGGGCGATGGACGGCCATGCGCCGCCCTCAACCCAGACGAAACCGGTGCTCGTGCACCGGTTTTTTTTCGTCCGGATTTTGGTCGTACGCAAAATTTCACGATGTGGAAAATTTTTTTGCCTCGTAAAAAATCGTGCTGCGTGGCACAACGAGACTATTGCAGCAGGGAAAATCACGTTTCTCAATGCGAAACAAATTTAATAAGTAATTGATTTTAAACAATTAAAAATCTCACAGAACATGTGACGTGTATCTATTGTGCGCACTTCGATTTGCCTAGACTCTTATACAAGACTTCCCGAAACGAAACGCCTTCGCGGCACGGCGCTTCGAGAAGAAAGAGTTCACCGATCCACTATCCAGGCAATCCAAGGAGCAAAACCATGACGTCACGCCAACAGCAAGCACAGCAACTCCAGCAGCAATGGGAAACCGATCCGCGCTGGAAGGGCATCAAACGCACCTATAGCGCAGATGACGTGGTGCGCCTGCGTGGCTCGGTGCCGGTTGAGCACACGCTCGCCAGACGTGGCGCGGAAAAACTGTGGGAAAGCGTCAACAACGAGCCGTTCGTGAACTCGCTCGGCGCCCTGACCGGCAACCAGGCCATGCAGCAGGTGAAGGCCGGCCTCAAGGCGATCTATCTGTCGGGCTGGCAGGTGGCGGGCGATGCCAACGTCGCCGGCGAAATGTACCCGGACCAGTCGCTGTATCCGGCCAACTCGGTGCCGCTCGTGGTCAAGCGCATCAACAACACGCTGACGCGCGCCGACCAGATCCAGTGGTCCGAAGGCAAGAACCCCGGCGACGAAGGCTATGTCGACTTCTTCGCGCCGATCGTGGCCGACGCTGAAGCCGGTTTCGGCGGCGTGCTGAACGCGTTCGAACTGATGAAGGCCATGATCGAAGCGGGCGCTGCTGGCGTGCACTTCGAAGACCAGCTCGCCTCGGTGAAGAAGTGCGGCCACATGGGCGGCAAGGTGCTCGTGCCGACCCGCGAAAACATCGCCAAGCTGACCGCGGCGCGTCTGGCCGCGGACGTCTCCGGCACGCCGACCGTCCTGCTCGCCCGCACCGACGCGGAAGCCGCCGACCTGGTCACCTCGGACATCGACGACAACGACAAGCCGTTCCTGACCGGCGAGCGCACCGTCGAAGGCTTCTACCGCACGCGCCCGGGCATCGAACAGGCCATCTCGCGCGGCCTCGCATACGCGCCGTACGCCGACATGATCTGGTGCGAAACCGGCAAGCCTGACCTCGCATTCGCGAAGAAATTCGCCGAGGCGATCCACAAGGAATTCCCGGGCAAGATGCTCGCGTACAACTGCTCGCCGTCGTTCAACTGGAAGAAGAACCTCGATGACGCGACGATCGCGAGGTTCCAGAAGGAACTCGGTGCGATGGGCTACAAGTTCCAGTTCATCACGCTGGCTGGCTTCCACGCGCTCAACTACTCGATGTTCAATCTCGCGCACGGTTATGCCCGCAACCAGATGACCGCGTTCGTCGAAATGCAGCAGGCGGAATTCGCAGCGGCCGAAAAGGGCTTCACCGCGGTCAAGCACCAGCGCGAAGTGGGCACGGGCTACTTCGACGCCGTGACGCAAACGGTCGAACGCGAGGCCTCGACGACTGCGCTGCATGGCTCGACGGAAGACGAACAGTTTTTCGACAAGAAGGTGGCGTAAGGCGTTGGTCGGCACAAACCATGGTTCAAACCAGGTCTGTGCCGGCTAACAACTTGAAACGGGGGCTTGAAAGTAAAAGCCCAGGCGAATCGACAGGCAGGCAGACAGACCGAAAAGTGGTCCCGCCAGAGGACCGCAATCAGGGAGGAGACAGTCAAGCCGGAGAAGGCCTGCAAGCGAGACCCACAAGGTCTCCAGACGGGCCCGGGCGGACCGCGGAATCTGAGAGAAAAGTAGATGGCACAGCTAACTATGATATGCCGCAGGCAGCGCGCCGGCTTCATCCCGCCGGCGCGTTTTTTCCAGGCCGCGTTCATTTACCGATACACGATCACCGGAATCTTCGTGTGCGTGAGCACCCGCTGCGTCTCGCTGCCGATCAACAGGCTGCCGAGTCCGCGGCGTCCATGCGAAGCCATGAAGATCACGTCGCAACCACCCTTTTCGGCCGCCTCGATGATGCCGAGATACGGCGCCGGATGCACGCTGGTGAGGCTTCTGACGATCACCCCAACGTTGCGCCCAGCCCACTCGACTTCCCGCAAATGCACGCGCGCTTCGCGCTCGCTGCGCTCCAGGAAATCGCCGGGCGGCTCGATCACCACTTCGGAGAACGGCGAGTAGGGATATTGCGGCAAGCAGGCATACGCGGTGACATCCGCGCCGATCGCCTGAGCAAGATCGATTGCGCCTTCGATCGCTTTTCGTGACAAGTCTGAACCATCCGTCGGAACCAGGATGTGTCTGAACATGGTGCCTCCGTCGTCGACTGCGGCTGGACCTGCAAAGCGGCGGCAATGTATTGCATCGCATCGGCCACCGCAAAACAGGTCTTCAGGACAGCGAAAGCCGGGCTGAACCCCAACCTTACGAAACGGAAAACGCGCCGCCCCAATCGATTGTAGTGCGCCTGAGTCGACACGACGCCCGCTTGCGGGTCTGTCCGCATATCGGAAACCCGCGCGGGGCTTCGATCCGGTCTATGGCGGCCCCGCCCTCACCCCCAATAACCGGGATGACCGTAGGTATGTTTAAGAAAGTCCAGGAACAGCCGCACCCGCAACGGCAGATGGCGGCGCTGCGGAAAAACGGCGTGAATACCGATGGGCGGTGCGGCGAACTCATCGAGTACGCTGACGAGCCGTCCGGCCGCGATATCGGTGCCCACTTCCCACCACGAACGCCACGCCAGCCCATAACCCTCGAGACACCACTCGTGCAGCACCGCGCCGTCGGAGCATTCCATCGTGCCGGACACCTTGATCGAGACGACCTTGTCGCCCTGCTGGAACACCCAGCCGCGCTGCTGGTTGGCGCTGGCGCCGAGTGCAAGACAGTTGTGATGGACCAGGTCGGCAAGGCTTTGCGGCGCGCCGCGGCGCGTCAGATAGGCCGGCGACGCCACGCAGACGCGGCGGTTTTCACCGAGCCGCAGCGACACCAGCGACGAATCCGGCAATTCCCCCAGCCGCACTGCGCAATCGAAGCCCTCGTTGACCAGGTCTACCAGCCGGTCGGACAGATCGAGTGTGATCGAGACGTCGGGATGTGCCACGGTAAATGCCGGCACCAGCGGCGCGACATGGCGCCGCCCGAAACCGGCCGGCGCCGATACGCGCAGGTGGCCGCTCGCCTTCACGCCGCCCGCCGAGACGCTCGCCTCGGCGTTCTGCATATCGTTGATGACTCGCTGGCAGTCCTCGAGGAACGCCGAGCCCTCGAAGGTCAGCGTGATCTTGCGCGTGGTGCGCACCAGCAGTTTCACGCCCAGCCGCTCTTCGAGCGCATCGATGCGGCGGCCGATGATGGCAGGCGCCACGCCTTCGGCCTGCGCCGCCGCCGACAGGCTACCCTTGGCCGCGACGGTGACAAAAGTCTCGATCTGCTTGAAACGGTCCATGAAGTCGCTGAAGCGGGACGCCGGATGCGGGCAAGAGCCCCGGCGTTCGCACCGAAAGTAGGAACGGGATTCAGATTAGGTGGGTGAAAGTAAAAGATCAAGTGATGTTTAGCCTCTTTTTAAGCGTGGAGTATCACTAATACAATCAGTTTGACCTCGAATTGGAGCGCACGGCAATGTCGGCCACAACGACACTCTCCCCTAAAGCAGTCATTTTCGACGCCTACGGCACGCTGTTCGACGTGCATTCGGTCGTCGCTGCGGCGGAGCAAATGTTCCCCGGCCACGGCGATGCGCTCTCGCAGCTATGGCGGCAAAAGCAGATCGAATACAGCCAGTTGCGCACGCTTGCCGATCCCACCGGCGCACGCTATCAACCGTTCTGGAACATCACGCGCGATGCTCTGCGCTTCGCCGCGCACAAGCTCGGCCTCACGCTCAATCGCTCGGCGGAAAAGCGTCTGATGGATGAATACGCGTGCCTGTCGGCGTTCCCGGATGCAGTGCCCGCGCTGCGCCGGTTGCGTGAGCCGCGCGAGCGGCATGCCGAAGCGGCAAAGGCGCCACAAGCAGTTGCAGACGTTCAAGGCACTCCGGGCACTCAATCTCAGTCAGCCGCGCTCGGCCTGGCCATTCTGTCCAACGGCAATCCGCAGATGCTCGACATCGCCGTCAAGAGCGCCGGCATGAGCGGACTGTTCGATCACGTCCTTTCAGTCGACACGGTCCGCGCCTACAAGCCAGCACCCGCCGCCTACACACTCGGCACGCAGGCATTCGGCGCCGAGCCGGGCGAGATCGTGTTCGTCTCGTCGAACGGCTGGGACGCGGCCGGCGCGAACTGGTTCGGCTACACCACGTTCTGGCTCAACCGGCAAGGCGTCCCCGCTGAAGAGCTAGGCGTCACGCCCCATGGTACGGGCGGGAGCATGAACGACCTGCTCGCTTTTTTGCACACCCTCACAGCACCCGACGAGAGCCGCACGCGCCACAGCCCTGGCGCATGACGGCAACCGCAACCGTACCGGATGCCTGCAACGCAGTTCCACCCAACCTCGCGCATCTCAATCGCTGTTTAACGGCATTTGAAAATTTGCAGTTTGCAATCTGACCGACCAAGGAGAAAACATGGCGAACCCGCTTTCATCGCAGTTGCCGCAGAGCATGGAAATTACCGGCGAGATCAAGCCCGGCTATGAAGCGATCCTCACCCGCGACGCGCTCGAACTCGTCGCCGCGCTGCATCGCACGTTCGAGCCGCGTCGCCAAGCGCTGCTGAAAGCGCGCGTCGAACGCACCAAACGGCTCGATGCCGGCGAGCGTCCGGACTTCCTCGCCGAAACGAAGAGCATCCGCGAAGGCGACTGGAAGATCGCGCCGCTGCCGCAAGACCTGCAATGCCGCCGCGTGGAAATCACCGGGCCGGTCGAGCGCAAGATGATCATCAACGCGCTGAATTCCGGCGCGGATTCGTACATGACCGACTTCGAAGATTCGAACGCACCGAGCTGGGACAACCAGATCACCGGCCACATCAATCTGAAGGACGCGGTGCGCCGGACCATCTCGCTCGAACAGAACGGCAAGTCGTACAGGCTCAACGACAAGGTTGCGACGCTGATCGTGCGTCCGCGCGGCTGGCACCTCGACGAGAAGCATGTAAAGGTCGACGGTCGGCGCGTCTCGGGCGGCATTTTCGATTTCGCACTGTTCCTGTTCCACAACGCGAAGGAACTGGTCGCACGCGGCTCAGGGCCTTACTTCTATCTGCCGAAGATGGAGAGCCATCTCGAAGCGCGTCTGTGGAACGAGATCTTCGTTGCCGCACAGGAAGCGGTCGGCGTGCCGCGTGGCACGATCCGCGCAACGGTGCTGATCGAAACGATCCTCGCCGCGTTCGAAATGGACGAGATCCTGTACGAACTGCGCGAGCACAGCTCGGGGCTGAACGCCGGCCGTTGGGACTACATATTTTCAGCCATCAAGAAGTTCAAGAGCGACCGCGATTTCTGCCTCGCCGACCGCTCGCAGATCACCATGACGTCGCCGTTCATGCGTGCTTATGCGCTGTTGTTGCTGAAGACGTGCCATCGTCGCAATGCGCCGGCCATCGGCGGCATGAGCGCGCTGATTCCGATCAAGAACGATCCGGCCGCAAACGACAAGGCCATGGGCGGTGTGCGCTCGGACAAGGCGCGCGATGCCGGCGACGGTTACGACGGCGGCTGGGTCGCGCACCCGGGTCTCGTGCCGATCGCGATGGAAGAGTTCGTCAAGGTATTGGGCGACCAGCCGAACCAGATCGGCAAGCAACGCACCGATGTCGAAGTAAGCGCCAAGGATCTGACCGACTTCCGTCCGGAAGCGCCGATCACCGAAGCGGGTCTGCGCAACAACATCAACGTGGGGATTCACTACCTCGGCTCGTGGCTCGCGGGCAATGGCTGCGTGCCGATCCACAACCTGATGGAAGACGCCGCAACCGCGGAGATTTCGCGCTCGCAGGTGTGGCAGTGGATTCGCTCGCCGAAGGGCGCGCTCGACGACGGCCGCAAGGTCACCGCAGAACTGGTGCGCGAACTGTCGAAGCAGGAACTCGGGAAGGTGAAGCAGGCGGTGGGTGGCGATACGCAACCGTATGACCGCGCGGCGGAAATCTTCGAGGAGATGTCGACCTCGGAGCAGTTCACCGACTTCCTGACGCTGCCACTGTACGAAGAGATCTGAAGTACGTTTCCATGCCGCGCTGCTACTCGATGCAGCAGCGCGGTTCGCAAGGCTGACCGACCGGACGGCCCAGCAGGCTCAGGCTTGCCGGGCCGTTTTTTTATGGCGGCGAGTGCGACTCGTGCGAGCGTTCTAACGCGAGCGGCGATACGCAACCCAGTCGCCCGAACGAATCTCGGGCAAGCCCTCCACCGCTCGTTCCGTGACCGGGTAGAAGCGGCAGGCAAGCGGTACGCCGTCCACGTCGACCGTCACCTCACGGGCCAGAAACAGGCCTTCGACACCCGGATAAATCTCCTCGATTTCATCGAGCACGGCGACCAGATCCGGATCGATTTCATAGACATCGCCATGCACGGGCGAACCCGCCTCGCTGGGCACGAGCCCGGGGTAGGCGCCGAAGTCGAACAGACGGCCGCGCACCGTGGCCGTACCGAGCAGCGTGGGCTCAGCAATGTCGTGCCGGGCAGCGGCCTGGCTGATGTCGTTGATCTCGCCGGCCCGCAAGGTGCCGTACACGAAAACCTTCTGCATCGTAGGGAATCCTCTCGCTTGAATTAAGCCGGGGCCACTGATGCCTCTTCTCGCCCGGCGAAACGGATCGGATGCATTATGCCTGCGCCATCATCGCCAGCGGTCCGCGAAAAAATCACCGCTTAAGAGTCTTGCCGCGCAACGCCCTACAATGGGAGCCAACAAACCGTTCCGGGTTCCGCCCGGTGTCGCCGTCATGAATGCATCAGACGCTCTCCCGCTTTCGACTCAGGTCGAGTTCTCCGATATTCCGCCGGAGTTCGCGCCAACCCGCACCCATCCGATCCGCGTGCGCTCACGGCCCATGGCAGCCGGCGTGCACATCGCCCGTCACACCCATGCCTGGGCCCAGGTTGCTTATGCATCGCGCGGCGTGCTGCGCGTCGGCACGCAGGGCACCACGTGGATGGTGCCGCCGTCGCGCGCGATCTGGATGCCGCCACACGTGACGCACGAGGTGGTGATCGTCGAGGAGGCGTTCTTGCGGACGCTGTATATCGACGAACACGCGGCGCCGCCGGGACTCGACGCATGCCGCGTCGTCGAGGTGTCGAATCTGCTGCGCGAAGTCATCGCCGCGCTCGATGAACCCGGCCTCTCGGCGACCCGCGAACAGGTGCTCGGAGCGCTGGCGCTCGACGAGCTGACCCGCTCCGAGCCGCTGCCGCTGTCTGTGCCGATGCCCAATGAAAAGCGCCTGCGCGCGCTGTGCGAAGCGGTGATTGCCAACCCCGCCAATACGGATTCGCTCGAACAGTGGGCCGCGAGTGTCGGCGCGAGTACCCGCACGATTGCGCGGCTGTTTCGTCAGGAGCTGGGCGTCAGCTTTTCGCAGTGGCGTCAGCAGGCGCTGCTCGCCCGCGCGATTCCGCTGTTGAGCCAAGGCAGGCCACTTGCGCACGTCGCGCAGGAGCTGGGTTATCAGAGCCAGAGCGCGTTTTCGGCGATGTTCCGGCGCGCGTTCGGCAGGAGTCCACGCGCGTTCATGGAGCGGGGTGCGGAACGCGTCGAGAGCGAGCGCGGTGCAGAAGCCAGTGAGGATGACTTGCCGGATGGCGCGCAGATGGCGGATGCGCCAGAGTTCGACCGTTGACTAGCGCTGAATAAACGACTCGCTACAGAACCAGGCAACGGGGACTTTGAGTGGTACGCAACCGGCGCGAGCGGCAACGCCGCCCGCCGCCCGCTACACGCGCCTCGCCAGGTGGCGAATCGCGCCCAATTGCGCCAGGCGCGGCCCGGCAAGCTTGTAACCCATGCGCAGATAAAGCCGCGCAGCGGGATTGTCGACGAACACCCGCAGTTGCAGCTCGCGCAAACCGCGCTCACGAGCCCATTGATGCGAGATCTCCAGCATATAGGTGCCCGCGCCGCGGCGCCGGTAGCCATCGGCGATCTGCACGTCACGGATATGCAGCGAGTCGCCCTCCTCCGTGATGCGCAGCACGCCGGCTGCGTGACCGTCCATTTCGAGAATGTAGTTTTCCGACTCGCGCCAGCTTCCAAGAAACAGATCGCTGCGCCAGACGAGGTGGTGCCGTTTGTAGTAGCCGCCCATGTTGTTGCGCGTCAGCGCTTCGGCGAACGCGAAGTCGTCCATGCTGGCCTTGCGCAACTGGAACGGCGACGGAGCTTCGGTAGGGACGAACATGACGCGGCGGGCAAATGATGATCCGCACAAAGGTAAAACACGCCGCGCGCGCTGGCAATGGCTGTTTGTCCCGAGAACGGGGAAGACCGGCGAAATGACGCAAAAAGCCGCCATGGAAGGCCATTGAGACCGCTTGAGGCGCAGCGATTGCGTGAGCGGCAGGTGCGGAAGTTGACGTTATGCTTACATGCGCATCCGCCAGCATTCGCGCGGAACGTCATGCAGACGCCCGGCGCGTGCCGTTCGACAATCCGTTGCACCGCATCATGCTACGCGCACTCGCTCTGCCTCGAGCGCGTATCACCGCCGGTTCGATCCCGACACCACATCGATCCACACCGCCAGCACGAGGATGCTGCCTTTGACGATCATCTGCCAATAGGCATCCACGTCGAGCATGGACATGCCGTTGTCGAGACTCGCCATCACCAGCGCGCCGATCAAGGCCCCGTACACCGTTCCGGAGCCGCCACGCATCGACGTACCGCCGATAAAACACGCCGCAATCGCATCGAGCTCGCCCATCGATCCCGCCGAGGGCGACCCCGCCGCCAGGCGCGCCGTATTGACGATGCCGCCGAACGCGCACATCAGCCCCATCAGCGCGAAAATCGCCAGCTTCACCCGGTTCGTGTTCACGCCTGATAGCCGCGTCGCTTCCAAGTTCGAACCGACCGCATAAATGCGCCGGCCGAACACGGTTTGCGTGGCGATCCACGTAAAGATGCCGAGCAACGCCAGCAGCAACAGCACCGGCACGGGAATGCCGCCGTAGCGGTCGAGCGTCGCCACGAACGCCAGCAGGATCACCCCGGCGCCTACGATCTTCGCCGCGTCCTGCCAGACGGGTACAACTGGCAACTGGTAGCGTTGACGGTTGCGCCGCTGCCGCACGGTCAGGAGCGCCAGCAATGCAAACAGCACGACCGCAAGCGTATCGCCCGCAAACTGCGGCAAATAACCCTGCCCGACGAACACAAAGCTGTCGGACACCGGTGCGATGGTGGAACCGCCCGTCACGCCGAGCAGAATGCCGCGATACGCCAGCATGCCGCCGAGGCCCACGATAAACGACGGCACGCGCCGGTACGTCGACCACCAGCCGTTGAAAAGACCCACCAGCACACCGAGCACCATCACCACCGGCACGGTGACGCCGATGGGCCAATGCCGGTTGACGTCGAGAATCGCCGCGACGCCGCCGAGCAGACCGAGCAGCGAGCCCACCGACAAATCGATCTCGCCCGCAATGATGACGAACACCATGCCGCACGCCAGCATCCCGGTGATCGACATCTGCCGCAGCAGATTCGACAGATTGCGCGGCGTGATGAACGCGCCGCTGGTGAGGAACGAGAAGAAGATCCAGATGGCTGCCACGGCGAACAGCAGCGCGAGAATCTTGTAGCGTGCGAACAGTTGCTGCACGCGCTGCGCGCCGCCGAACGAAGCGTTCGCCGCAGCGTCTTTGGGAGGTTGGGAAGTGACGTCGGGAGTCATGCTGCGCTCGCTTCGGTTGGGTTCGTGGTTCGCTGCACCGGACGGATCGCCGCCGTGAGAATGTCTTCTTGCGTGAGGCCGTCGTTGATGAAATCGCCGCGCAATTCGCCCTCGCCGATCACCAGCACGCGATCGCTGATGCCCAGCACCTCGGGCATCTCCGACGACACCATCACGATCGACATGCCGCGGTGCGCGAGCTGCACGATCAGTTTGTAGATTTCGTATTTGGCACCGACGTCGACGCCGCGGGTCGGCTCGTCGAGGATCAGCACCTTCGGATCGGTTAGCAGCATGCGGGTAAGCACGGCCTTCTGCTGGTTGCCGCCAGAGAGGCTCGCAATCGACAGCATCGGATGCGCCGCGCGCACCGAGAGCCGCTTCATCTCCGTATGAATGGTATCGAGCTCGGCCGCCGAATCGATTCGCGCGCCCCTGGCAAAGCGCTGCAACACCGACAGCGTGATGTTGTGCCCCACGCTCAGGTGCGGCACGATGCCGTGGCGCTTGCGATCCTCGGGCACCATGCCGATGCCGGCGCGAATCGCATCGGCCGGTGCGCGTATTTTCAGGGGCTTGCCATCGAGCAGCACCGTTGCCTCGCTCACGCCGGGATAGGCGCCGAAGATCGCCTGCATCAGCTCCGTGCGCCCCGCTCCCACCAGGCCCGCCACGCCGAGTATCTCGCCGCGTCTTAAGGTGAACGACACATCGTCGACCCGTTTGCGGCGCGGATTGGTCACGTCGAAACACGTCACGTGGCGCGCCTCGAAGATCACGTCGCCGAGCGGCCGCGGCTCGCGCGGAAACAGATTGGTAATCTCGCGGCCCACCATCATCGCGATGATGCGGTCGGTGGTCAGCGCGCGCATCGGTTCGGTGGCGACATGCCGGCCATCGCGGATCACGGTAATGGTGTCGCAGACGGCTTCCACTTCGTCGAGCTTGTGCGAGATATACACGCAGGCCACGCCACGCCGTTTCAGATCGCGCACGATGTCCAGCAGAATCTGCGTCTCCGAACTGGTGAGAGACGACGACGGTTCGTCGAGAATCAGCAGCTTCGCGCGCTTGTTGAGCGCCTTGGCGATCTCGATCAACTGCTGATGGCCGCCGCCGTAGTTCATCACCGGCTGCGCCACGTTGATGCCTTCGATATGCAGCTCGCGCAGCAGTTCGTCGGCGCGCTGGAACATCGCGGCGTAGTTCATGCGGCCGCCCGGCAGCGTGATTTCATTGCCGAGAAAGATGTTCTCCGCCACCGAGAGCTCCGGCACCAGCATCAACTCCTGGTGGATGATCACGATCCCGGCGCGCTCCGTGTCGCGCACGTTCATGGCCTTCAGCGACTGCCCTTCCCAGAGGATCTCGCCATCCCAGGTGCCATACGGATAGACCCCGGACAGCACCTTCATCAGCGTCGATTTGCCCGCGCCGTTCTCGCCGCACAGGCCGACGCATTCGCCCGGCGACACGGCCAGATCGATACCGTCCAGAGCCTTCACGCCGGAAAACGCTTTGACGATGCCGTGCATCGCCAGCAAAGATTGCGTCATTCGCTTTTGCCTCGCTGCAAAGCGCGCGCCGACGCGGTTGCGCTCAACACGCAACAGGCGCCATCGCGCGCGGTCCCGCTTATTGGCCCATTCATTGGCCCACTCATCGACCTGCTTACTGGCTCGCGAGCTGCGCCTGAGTGTAGAAGCCGTCCTTTATGACGACATCCACATTGCTCTTGGTCAACAGCGTCGGCTGCAGCAGAATGGTGTCGACCTTCTTCTTGCCGTTGTCGTACTGCGCGTTGTAGGCAGGCTTGTCGCCCTTCGCGAGTTGCACGGCGAGGTTCGCGGCCTGGCTGGCGATCAGCTTGAGCGGCTTGTAGACGGTCATCGTCTGCGTGCCGTCAATCAGACGCCTGACGGCTGCGAGGTCCGCGTCCTGGCCCGATACCGGCACCTTGCCAGCCATGTGCTGCGCCGCCAGCGCCTGGATCGCACCGCCCGCCGTGCCGTCGTTCGACGCCACCACGGCATCGATCTTGTTGTTGTTCGCGGTCAACGCATCTTCCATGATGCGCAGGGCCGTGGACGCGCTCCACTCCGGCACCCATTGCTGACCGACCACCTTGATATCGCCGCGGTCGATAGCAGGCTTGAGGATCTTCATCTGACCTTCACGCAGCATCTTGGCGTTGTTGTCCGTGGGCGCACCTCCGAGCATGAAGTAATTGCCCTTCGGTTGCGCGTTGTAGACGCCCTGAGCTTGCAATTCGCCGACCTTCTCATTGTCGAACGAGATGTAGGCGTCGATATCGGCATCGAGAATCAGCCGGTCGTACGACACGACCTTGATGCCTGCCTTCTTCGCTTCGGCCACCACGTTGCCGAGCGTCTTCGAATTGAACGGCACGATCACGATCACATCGACGCCGCGCGAGATCAGGTTTTCGATCTGCGAGATCTGCCGCTCTTCACTCGCATCGGCTGACTGCACCGAGACCTTGGCGCCGAGTTTTTCGGCTGCGGCCACGAAATAATCGCGGTCGCGCGACCAGCGTTCGACGCGCAGGTCGTCGATACAGAAACCGATTTCCGGATGATCCTTGCTTGCATGCGCCAGCGGTGCAGCGAGCGACAAACTGGCGAGCACGGCTCCGCACACCAGTGAACTCAAAACGGAACGACGCGTTGAAAATTTCATGTCTCACTCCTCTCTTTTATAACCGGCAACACCGGGCTAACGGCCTGCGCGGCGAACCGCGCGGCCGGATACACGACTAACGATGGACTACCCCTTAGTACCCCTTACCGGCGCGGCCATTGCGGCTGCGCATTGCTTTAAGCTCTTCTATTCGACGCCCTCGCGGGCGACGTTTTCACCGGGCAACACCTCACCGCGCGACGTCTCGCCGCGACCAGGCATCAGACATGAGACCTCAGGCGCCCAGCACTACGCGTCTGCGGCAAACACGGGCTCAAGTGCCCGGTACAGCGCATGAAACGTCGGACGACGTTCATTGCGATACCACGCGTGACGCACCATGTCCGGTTCACGCACGGCGAGAATTTCCGGCGTCGGGCAGATAGCCTCAAGCGGCGCACCAGGTTCGAGCGCCAGATGCGCAAGCCGTGCCGCGCCCAGCGCCGGCCCAACCTCACCGCCCGCACGCAAGGTCAGCGGACGCCCGGAGATATCCGCCAGCATCTGGGTCCAGTAAGCGCTGCGCGAGCCGCCACCGATTATCGAAATATCGTCAGGCACGAGGCCGGCAGCGTGCAGTGCGTCCATGCCGTCGAGCAAGGCAAAGCCGACGCCTTCGAGCGTGGCGTTCGCCAGATCCGCACGGCTGGTCTGCGGCGCGAGGCCATAGAACACACCCTTCGCGTTGACGTTGTTGTGCGGCGTGCGCTCGCCGGTCAGATACGGCAGAAACCACGGCCGCCGGTCGCGTGCCTGAGCTTCGGCATCGGCGAGCAGTGCGGCCACATCGGCGTAGCCCGTCAGTTGCGCAGTGAAATCGAGGCATCCGGCAGCGTTGAGCATCACCGACATCAGATGCCAGGTCTGCGGCAAGGCATGACAGAAGCTATGGACTGCTGACGCAGGGTTGGCGAGGAAGCCGTCGGAGACCGCGAAATACACACCGGATGTGCCGAGCGAAAGCATCGCCTGCTTCGGCTTGACGATACCCACGCCCACGGCACCGGCCGCGTTGTCGCCGCCACCTGCGATCACGGGAATCTCACCGAGTCCCCATTCGCGTGCGAGTTCGGGCTTGAGCGTGCCCGTCACGCGATTGCCTTCGAACACTTCGGGCATCTGCTCACGCGTGAGTCCGCAGGCGGACAGCAACGCGCCGCTATAGTCGCGCTGCGCCACATCGAGCCAGAGCGTACCTGCAGCATCGGAAGGATCGGTGGCGAAGCCGCCGGTCAGGCAATAGCGCAGATAGTCTTTCGGCAGCAGCACCTTGGCGATGCGGGAAAAAATCTCCGGTTCGTGTTTGCGGACCCAGAGCAGTTTGGGCGCCGTGAACCCTGGCATGGCAAGATTTCCTGCCACCGTTCGAAGTTGCGGCACGGCTGTTTCGAGTTCGCGGCATTCGGCATCCGAACGTCCGTCGTTCCATAGAATCGCCGGTCGCAATACGTCGCCTTGCGCGTCGAGCAGCGTTGCGCCGTGCATCTGGCCCGTCAGACCCAGTGCCTCGATCTGCGTTGCGCCAATCCCGGCTGCGCGCGCCTGTTCGAGCAGATCGCCAACCGCCGCCCTGGTGGCATTCCACCAGTCGCGCGGATCCTGTTCAGACCAGCGCGGCTGCGGCCGGCTGACGGTCAGCGCGTGCGCCGCCGTGCAGCGTACGCGGCCATCGCGGTCGAGTAGCACGGCCTTGACGCCTGACGTGCCGAGGTCGATACCGATGAACATGTCTCCATCCTCGTTTTGCGCCAGTATGCGCAATCGCCAACGGCTGCGCGATTGCGAAACTGGCCAGTCGTCCTAACGTTTTTTCATGCCCATCGAATGGGCTTTGCGCGTTCCACGTCATCGCGCACGGCACGGCGCCTTAACGCAGCGCCACGCCGCGTCGCGCGCTCAGCGCAGACCGTAGACAGCCTGGTTCACGATGTTTTCCAGCCGCTCCTGCTGGCCGCTCGCATGCTGCGGGTTCACCCCGCGGCCGACCGCGTCGCCGGCAAGCTCCGACAGCGAATAGCCGCCAGAAAGGATTTTGCGGCCGAACTCCGTCTCCCAGCCGGCGTAACGCTCGCGCTTGAATTTTTCGAGCCGGTCGTTTTCGATCAGCACGGCAGCCCGCTCGACCGCGAGCGCGAGGTTGTCGATCGCGCCGATATGCCCGAAGAACAGGTCTTCCGCATCGACGCTCTGACGCCGCACCTTGGAGTCGAAGTTCATCCCGCCGGTCGAAAAACCGCCGTGCCGGAGGATTTCATAGAGCGCGAGCGTCAGTTCCTCGACGCTGTTCGGAAACTGGTCCGTGTCCCAGCCGTTTTGCGGATCACCGCGGTTGGCATCCACGCTGCCGAAAATGCCGAGTGCAAACGCCGTGGCGATCTCGTGATGGAACGA
Source organism: Paraburkholderia sp. GAS206C (assembly GCF_050435645.1). Lineage (NCBI taxonomy): Bacteria > Pseudomonadati > Pseudomonadota > Betaproteobacteria > Burkholderiales > Burkholderiaceae > Paraburkholderia > Paraburkholderia sp. GAS206C. The sequence continues at coordinate 440,483 of NZ_JBNDKR010000004.1, forward strand.
GTGCCCCGCCAGCGTCGCATGATTGGCCTCGATATTGACGCGGATCTCGTTCTGCAGGCCGTATTGCGTGAGAAACCCATGCACGGCGGCGACGTCGTAATCGTATTGATGCTTGGTCGGCTCCTGCGGTTTCGGCTCGATGAGCAGCGTACCCTTGAAGCCGATCTTGTGCTTATGCTCGACCACCATGTTGAGAAACCGCGCAAACTGATCGCGCTCGCGCACCAGGTCGGTATTGAGTAGCGTGTCGTAGCCTTCGCGGCCGCCCCACAGCACATAGTTCTCTCCGCCGAGCCGTTGCGTGGCGTCGAGCGCATGGCGTACCTGGGTGGCGGCAAACGCAAACACATCGGGGTTCGGGCTGGTTGCCGCGCCGCCCGCATAGCGCGGATGTGAGAACAGGTTGGCCGTGCCCCACAGAAGCTTGACGCCGGTATCCTGCTGCTTGCGCGCCAGATAGTCGCTGATGCGCGTGAAATTCTCGCTGTACTCCTTGATGCTCGCGCCTTCCGGAGCCACGTCGGTATCATGGAATGTATAGTAAGGGGTACCGAGCTTCGAGAAGAACTCGAACGCGGCGTCGGCCTTCTGATGCGCGCGCTCCATGGCGTCGCCGGGCCGCTGCCACGGACGCACGAAGGTGCCCTGCCCGAAGATATCGACACCCGGCCATACGAACGTATGCCAGTAGCACACGGCAATGCGCAGATGCTCTTCGAGCGTCTTGCCAAGCACGCGTTTAGTGCGGTCGTAGTGATGGAAAGCGAGCGGATTGTCCGATTGCGGACCTTCGTAGCGAACGGCGGGAATGTGTTCGAAGTAGGACATGAGTGTCTCCATTAATTGTTGCAGTGCAACCCGTGCGGCAGCGCCAGGCCGGGTTCGACAAGCTGTCGCCATGCTGCCGCGCGCGGCCTGTGCCCGCAATTGCGAAATTGCGCAGCATGGTTAATGTTTCTCACCGCCCGCGCTGTTGGCGTGCACACGCAATGCAATCCGGGCCTAAAATAACCAGACACTTAAAAACCGGCGCGGCCAGGCTAGCCGCTTCCCATATGGAGACAATGGCCCGCCGGCTCGCCACGCCGCCGCGCCATCGACGATGACCCGCCCCCAGACGCCGCAAAGACCCCATCGGATCGCGCTGCTGTTCAACGCGAACAAGGTGTATGACCGCCAGATCATTAGCGGCATTGGCAATTACCTGCTCTCCACCCGCGTTGCGTGGGACCTGTTTCTCGAAGAAGACTTTCGCTGCCGGCTGACAGGCATCGAGCGCTTCGACGGCGACGGCATCATCGCGGACTTCGACGACCCCGCAGTCTGCGAAGCGCTGCGCGGCTGCCCGCTGCCGGTGGTGGCGGTCGGTTCGTCGTACGAGGACGAGACGCACTACCCGCCCGAGCTGCCCTACATCGCGACGGATAACACCCAGCTCGTCTCGCTCGCCTATACCCATCTGATCGGTGCGGGCTTGCCGCACTTCGCGCTCTATAGCCTGCCGCAGGCGCCGGAGAACCGCTGGGCGCAGCAGCGCGAGCTGGCCTTCGTCAGCCTGCGCGCCGCCGAAGGCCGCAGCGCCGAGGAGATCGACGACGAGATCTACCGTGGCCTGTCCACCAGCGCACCGTCGTGGAACCAGGCCATCGAACAGCTCACCGGCTGGCTCGAAAAACTGCCCAAACCGGTCGGCATCATCGCGGTCAGCGACGCCCGCGCACGGCAACTGCTGCAAGCCTGCCTGACCGCCGGGATAGCCGTGCCCGAACAGGTCTCGATCATCGGCATCGACAACGATCCGCTGAGCCGCACCCTCACACGCATTCCGCTGTCGTCCGTGATTCAGGGCACCGAGGAAATGGGTCGCACTGCCGCTCACCTGCTGCATCAGATGCTGCACGGCGCGCGCTTTCCGGGCCGGCGCATCCGCGTGCCGCCGGTCGGTATCAACGTGCTCGAATCGACCCGTCACCAGCCGCTTACGAGCCCTTATGTGATGCGCGCGCGGCACTTTATCCGCCAGTACGGTTGCCAGGGTATCCGCACCGAACAGGTGGCCGATTACGTCGGCGTGTCGCGCTCGTCGCTCGAAGAATATTTTCGGCGCGAATTGCAATGTACAGTGCATCAGGAGATCCTGCGTCACAAGCTCGATGCCGCCAAGGCGATGCTCGCGAGACGCGACGCCTCGAGCGCGGAGGTTGCGATCCGTTGCGGCTTTACGTCCTTGCAGTACATGTATGCGGTGTTTCGCCGTGAGCTCGGCTGCACGCCGCGGGAATATCAGGAACGTACCAGGTCCGCGGCTGCACCCGGCTAGGCACAGTCACACCCGGCGTATGCTCTGCGTGCGCTTTTGAAATCCCGCTTTCGCAATCTTTTTCTCTCGCCGATATGATCAGTCACGCACGCTTCTCGACCGAACCCTGGGGCAATGTGCCCGGCGGCGACCCGGTCCAGCTCTTCACGCTGCGCAATGCGCATGGCATGAAGGTCAGTATCAGCGACCTGGGCGCGACCCTCGTGTCGTGGCATGCGCCGGACCGCGCCGGCCGGCTCGGCGATATCCTGCTCGGCCACGATACGCCCGCCGAGTACCTGGCCTCCACAACTTACATGGGCGGCCTGATCGGGCGCTGGGCCAACCGCATCGAGGCGGCACGCTTCGCGCTGGACGGCATCGAGTACACGCTCGACCGCAACGAGGGCAACAATCTGCTGCATGGAGGCAGTACCGGCTTCAATCGCCTGTGCTGGGAGGCGGCCGAGGACAACGGCTCGCTCGTCATGCGACTTGAATCGCCTGAGGGCGATGCGGGCTTTCCGGGCCACGTGAGCGTTCAGGTCCGCTACACGCTCGATGACGAGGGCACGTTGACGATCGCTTACGAGGCCATCGCCGACGCACCCACGCCGCTCAACCTGACGAGCCACGGCTATTTCAATCTGACCGGCCAAGCCGCTGCCGACGTCCGCGGTCATGTGGTCTCGATCGACGCCGAAGCTTTTTTCGAGGTCGACGCGCAGATGATTCCCACGCGCCGCGCAGAGGTTGCCGGCAATGCGTTCGATTTCCGCCAGAGCGCGCCGATCGGTGCGCGCCTGGATTGGCCGAATACCCAGCTCGCACTCGCAGCTGGCTTTGACCATTGTTACGTACTGCCTGAAGTCAAAGACAGCACGCGGCCCGTTCGCGAGGTGGCACGTGTCTACGAGCCCGCGAGCGGACGCGAGCTCAGCGTCCTGACCGATCAATGGGGCCTGCAGTTTTACACCGGCAATCACCTCGAAGGCGAGCAAGGCCGCGGCGGCCACACCTATTCGAAGTACGCCGGACTTTGCCTCGAAGCAGGCGGCTTTCCCAATCAGATCAATATGGCCGACAACGCACAGGTGGTGCTACGGCCCGGCATGGAATACCGCCATGTCACGCAATATCGCGTCGGCGTGCGCACCGGCGTCTAAGCGGTTTCTCCTGATCGGCTAGCCGATTTCAAGCTTTAAATAGGCGTGATAGAGTCCTGCGGTGCCGTCGCTCAGGCGGCCATCGCAAAGCGATTGACTGCGCGCTTTCAGTTAAAGCAAAGGAGAACCAAAATTTACAAGAGCCTTAAAGCCGTTGTTGCTGCAACGGTTTCTCTCATCTCCCTGGGCGCCTTCGCGGGCAACGTCGGCGGTGCCAGCAACAACCTGCAGTCCGCTAACACGGTCAACGTGACCGGCGCGTCGAATTCGAACAATGGCGGCGAGAAGAAGGACCGCGAGACGCTGTCGATCGCCGTAGTCGATAACAACGGGCCGGTCGCCGATGCGAAATGCGTATTGACTAACAGCAAGGGCGACTGGTCAGTCACCGCTCCGGATAGCGTCGACGTGCGCCGCTCGGACTCGGATCTGCAGATCAAATGCGAGAAGTCAGGCTACGACCCCGTCACGACGACGATCAAGGCGGCGACCACGCAGATTCCGCGCCCGCAATTTCACTTCGCAGCAGGTAACAGCGACGATGGCGATAGCGACGACGCCATGATTACGGTGCCGCAGTATGCGCCGTCGATCACCGTGACGTTTGGCAGCAAGCAGGCTAACGCGAACTAAAAGCTTCGCCTGAAGGGTTGGCGCCGGGCCGCATGTCCGGCGTCAATGTGCACATCAGTGGTCGATCCGCAGATGTCGCACGCGTGGTGCCGGCAGCGCTGTCACAACACGGAAAGACAGTTCTGCGAATAATGTGGTTGCGGTTGCGCGCTTCGAGTCACGGCAAGCCGCGCTGGACTGCTGCATATGCAGTCCGGCCAGAGATGCCGTCCGCGCGCTGTCCTCCCAACCCACAGGCCGAGCACCGACATGTCGAACAAGAACTCCCCCGCTGCCCATCTCGCTTCCGACACTGCTTCCAGCACGTCCCGCCCCGCCGATGTCCTCGCGGCCGTCTCGCGCCGTGGCTTCCTCAAGCTCGCAGGCGCTTCCGGACTGGCGGGCGCCACCGGCAGCTTCGCCGCTACGGGCAAGGCTGCCACGACGAATCCGGACGGCACACCCGAGCAGATTCATCTGACCTGGGGCAGCGATCCGACGAGTGAGGTGGTGGTCTCGTGGGCCTCGCTTGCCACGGCGTCCAACCCCCGGGTGCAGTTCGGCGCCGCAGGCGAGGCACAGCAAACCGTGCACGGCGTGCAACGCATTTATACGGATGGCATAAACGGCGCTACGGTGTTCACGTATCACGCCCGCCTGCGCGGCCTCAAGCCAGCGAACACTTATCAGTACACGGTCACGGCCGACAACGACAGCAACGCCGCACAACCGTTCACCGCGAGCTTCCAGACGGCGCCGCGCGGACGCACGCCGTTTCGCTGGACCACCTATGGGGATCTCGCCACACCCAACACCCAATGGGTGCTCTCGTATCCGCAGAGCCGTTTTGCCGTGCAGGCCGTCGAACGCTTCCAGCCGCTGTTCCATCTGCTCAACGGCGATCTCTGCTACGCGAACCTGAACCCGACGCATCAACCCGACGTGTGGCGCGACTTCGGCAACAACTGCCAGAGCTCGGCGGCCAATCGGCCGTGGATGCCGTGTCCGGGCAATCACGAACTCGAATTCAATAACGGTCCGCAAGGTCTCGCCTCGTATCTGACGCGTTACACGTTGCCGGAGAACGGCACGCAGTTTGCCGGTCACTGGTACAGCTTTCGCGTGAGTTCGGTGCTGTTTATCTCGCTCGATGCTGACGACGTGGTCTATCAGGACGCAGCGGCCTTCGTGGCGGGTCCTGATCCGCTGGTGCCGGTGGCCAGCACAGGTCATGCGCCGATCGAAGCGGGCACGTCGCTCTACGTGCGTGGGTACAGCAAGGGTATCCAGACCCGTTGGCTCGAAGAGACGCTGCGTCATGCATCGGAAGATCACGAGATCGACTGGATCGTCGTGCAGATGCATCAGGACGCGCTGACTTCGTCGAAGACCGGCAATGGGTCCGACAAGGGCATTCGCGAGGCGTGGCTGCCGCTATTCGACCGTTACGGTGTCGACCTCGTGGTATGCGGGCATGACCACGACTACGAACGCAGCTATCCTGTGCGCGGCTGCAACCATAACGCCGGCGTGGATGCGACCACGGGCGCCGTGGTGGATACGCTGCAACCGCGTCCCGTGCCGCAGGCAGATCCGGCCAGCACTACTTTCGACACCAGCCATGGCACGATCCACCTGATCCTCGGCGGCGGCGGCACGAGCGCACCGCTCGATGTCTATGGCGAAGACAACACCAACGGTTTGCCACAAGCGAAGGTCTTCACCAAGCCAAACCGTCCCATCCCAGGCACGACTGCGAACACGTTCATGCGCAACCCCGCCGATGCGCTGGAAGATGCGATCTGGTCAGCGCAACGCGACACGGGAACGGGTTATGGCATTGCCGTGTTCGATCACGATCCGGGCGAACACGGCGGCACGACGACCATCACGATGAACTACTATCACGCGCCGGGTGCGGATCAGACGCCTACGGCCAACTACACGCTGTTCGAAACCATCACGCTGAGCAAGAAGCGGCGCGCTTAGGCCGTTTGCTGCTGGCCGCGCCGGTGTGCCGGCGCGGCGGTGTCGCTCAGAAGAAGTAGGCGACCAGCAGTCCTTCGATAAGGACACCCAGGATCGTACTGATCAGGATCGTCGAAGTGGCGTCGGCCGTATACGTATTGCTCTTGAGCGCGAACATGGCGGCCGCGGTAGCAGTCGGCACGGCGCCGGTGATCACGGCCTGGTGCGCGGGCGCCCCGACCACGCCGAACAGCACCGCGCCGAGCGCCATGATCAACGGCTGCAGAAAGTTCTTGATGCCGAGATTGGCGAGGACGTTGGCGTTAATCTTGAAGCGCTCGCCATACAGCATCAGTCCGAGCGCAAAGAGCGAGGTGCCGCCCGCGGCCTTGGCAATCAGATCGATCGACGTGAGCACAGGACCGGGCAACGTGACATGGGCGAAGCTCAGCACCATGCCGGAGATCGGCAGCCAGACGATCGGATTGATCACCGCACGCGCAATGCTCTGGCCAAAAATGCGCAGGATATCCGGCCGCTGCCCCTCATTCTCGCCAGTGCCACCGAGGTTCGTAAGGACGATGGTCAGCGGCAGCATGAAGATGCTGGTGATGAGATTGCCGACCAGCACCGCCAGAAATCCTTCGGGCCCGAACACCGCGGCCAGAATCGGCGCGCCGAAATACGCCATATCGGGGAAGGCGCACACCAGCGCCTGCATCGTTGCCGTACGCAGGTCGTGTTTGAACACGAAGCGCCCCACCGCAAGAGCGATCAGGTAGGTGCCCATCAAACCTAGCGTCAGACACAGCGCAAAACCCACGTTGTGCAGCTTTTCGGGCGATGTCTTCACGGCGCCTTCAAACAGCGCGAACGGTAGCGCGAAGCGGATCACGAGTGTCGCCAGCACGCCGGCATCGTCATGCTTCAGCAGACGGATCCGGGCCGAGAGCCAGCCTAGCATGATGACAAATGCAACCGGCAGCAAGCCATTGAGAATCGTGTCGACCACAGCGTGGCTCCTGTTGTTGTGTGGCCTGTTGTACGGCCTGGTTATTCGATCAGGGTTATGGTCCGTTGTGCGACTCGCGCGCCGCGTGCCTCGCGGTTACGCCAAAGCACACACGCAGACATCCACCGGGCGGCCCCGTGGAGGGGCGCGCTCTTCGGCACACCTTGCTGCACCGAGCGGCCAGGTGTCCACCGCGCGGAAGCTTCAGAGCCGTCTTGTGGACACCCACGCAGCCGGCTTACGGCGTACTGCCGTCGATACGGTTATAAGGCACGTAGTGAGGTGTCCATACCTTGTTACGGATCAGACCGTCTATCTGATCCGTTTCGACGCCCTGGGTCAGCCCTTCCTTGTGCGCCTGTAGCGCCACTGCAAGCGCAACCGTGATCGACACTTCACGCAAAGAGGTCACCGGCGGCAGCAGGTTTTTGTTGGGATCGTTACGGGCCGGCGAAGCCGCAGCGAGCGCTTTCGCCGCCGCCATGAACATCTGGTCGCTCACACGCGAAGCCTTGACCGCGATAGCGCCCAGACCGACGCCCGGGAAGATATAGGAGTTGTTGGTCTGATCCACCTTGAACTTGGCACCATTGCGCTCGATCGGCGGGAACGGACTGCCCGTGCCGATGACGGCCCGGCCATCGGTCCAGGCCTGCAGATCTTCCGGTGTCGCTTCCGCGCGCGAGGTGGGATTCGAGAGCGGAAAGATCACGGGACGCTTGTTGATTTCGGCCATCGCCCGGACCACCGGTTCGGAGAACGCCCCAGCCTGCCCCGACACGCCGATCAGCACCGTCGGCTTCGCGTTGCGCACCACGTCGAGCAAGGCGACGCGGTCCGGATGATCGAGCTTCCAGTCGGCAATCGCCGCCTTGTCCTGCAGAAACGGTTGCTGGAACGACGCGATGCCGTCCATGCCGTCAACCAGCAGGCCATCGCGATCGACCATGAAAAAGCGCTTGCCGGCCTCGCTATCCGACAGGCCGGCATCGGTCATCGCCTTGCGGATCAGACTCGCAATGCCGCAACCGGCCGAGCCCGCGCCCATCACGGCAATGCGTTGCTCCGTCAACGGCACGCCGGTGACATTGACCGCCGCGAGCAGTGTGCCGGTCGCCACTGCCGCAGTGCCCTGCACGTCGTCATTGAACGTACACAGACGATCGCGGTAGCGTTCGAGCATGCGCGTCGCGTTGTTCTTCGCGAAGTCTTCCCATTGCAGCAGCACATGCGGCCAGCGCTTTGCGACGGCGCTCACGAAGGCCTCGATAAAATCATCGTACTCCTCACCGCGGACGCGCTCGTGACGCCAGCCGATGTACAGCGGATCATTCAGGCAGTCGGGATTGTCCGTGCCGACGTCGAGCATGATGGGCAGCGTCGTCGCAGGATGAAGACCGCCGCAGCCGGTATAGAGCGCCAGTTTGCCGATCGGGATGCCCATCCCGCCCGCGCCCTGATCGCCGAGACCGAGAATGCGCTCGCCATCCGTTACGACGATGGCCTCGACCTTGTCGAAGCGCGGGTGGGCAAGGATCTCCTCGATGCGGTTCTTGTGCGGCATGCTCAAAAACAGGCCACGAGGCTTGCGGAACAGACGGCTGAATTGCTGGCAACCGGCGCCGACCGTCGGCGTGTAAACGACGGGCAACATCTCTTCGAGGTTCTGCACCAGCAACGCGAAAAACAGCGTTTCGTTGGTATCCTGCAGATCGCGCAGGAACGCGTAGCGCTCAAGGTCCGTCCCAAATGCACGCAACACCTGCAGACGTCGCGACACCTGCTCTTCGAGGGTGCCGATAGTGGGCGGCAAGAGTCCGTGCAGATCGAAGCTGTCCCGCTCCGCCTCGCTGAACGCGGTGCCCTTGTTCAACAGCGGGTCGGCGAGCAGTTCATAACCGGAACGCGAAGTGTCGAGGGACGCGGCGTCCGCCTCGGTCGTCGATACCTGGGGCATGGCAAATCTCCTGGGAAGCGATGGGATCAGCAACGACAGTCTGGCTGCGGTCCATCCGGGTTGCGCTGAGGTTGCACTGTCAGAGTGGGGCTTGTCACAAGGTCGACATGGAACGTACCCGCATCGCAAGCGGAATGACCGTAATCAGTCTAGGCGGTGAAAGCGCCGGTGTCTGTCAATTTCACGCGAAATTTGTGATTCCGCACGGTCGCCTCACCACGGTCCTCTCGCCGATCGGCAGCGCACCCTTTCGATACCTTCGGACAGATTCGCGCAGCCGATGCCGCGTGGATCAAAGTGCCTCGGAACGCTCGACGGGCAGCGCGAAAGCGTAGCCGTTCTTGCCGTTGCGTTTGACCTGATACATCGTCTCGTCCGCAGCGGCGAGCAGATGACGGTAGTCTTCGACAGGTTGCGGAAAGCTTGCGATGCCGATGCTGGCGCTGACAAAGCCGATCCGCATCTGCTCGCCCGTATCGACCACACAGGCGATCAGGCGCTCCGCAATCGAGCCGAGTTCAGCGTCCATGGAAAATCCGCGCACCAGCACGGCGAACTCGTCACCGCCGATTCTCGCCACCACATCGACCGGACGAACCGACTTGCGAAAGCGCCGTGCTACGGCGATCAGGAATTCATCGCCGGTGCGGTGACCGCGTGAATCGTTGACCTGTTTGAAGCCGTCCAGATCGATATACAGAACGGCGAGCGTGTGCCCGAGTGGATCACTCCTCGCTACCGGCGGGGTTCGCGCAAGCGTGTCAAACAGATGACGCCGGTTTGGCAGCCCGGTCAGCGGATCGTGCAATGCGGCGAACTCGAAACGGTGCGACTCGCGTGCCAGTTGCCGCGTGCGCTTCGCGTACATGCCGAGCGCCGTGACCAGCGCGCTGAAGATCAGCGCCGACAACACCATCAGTGTTCTCGCGACGTGCGAGATCCGCGTGTGCAGATCCGCGCTGACGAGATCGCGCCGCGTGCGCCAATAGGCCGACTGGGAGCGCAACAAGGCATCCGTATCGTCGAAGTTGGCGTCGGGCGAGAGTGCCCGCTGAGGGATGTGCGGCGCCCCTGCCGGATCCACGTTCACAATCGCAGCGACGGACGCGAGACGGGCTGCAAGACCGATACGCGCATTTCGATAGTCCTGCGGCTCCGCGTTGCTGTCTCCACTATCTCCGGTTAGCGGCTGGCGAGCAGTGGCGAGATCGCGCGCGCTTTCGGCGCGTCCGATAGCGTCGAGAACCAGCCCCGTATATTCCTGCTTCAACTGATCGGAGAAGATGGTCTTGATCTGCACCGCGAGCACGAGGAGTCCGGCCAGCAGGCACAGCAAGGCAATCCCCGCCAGCGCAGCCGGCCCCCAGCCGAAGCGAACCGTAAAGGCCGGCTTGCGTACGGCAGGCGCTGCAAAGCGCGGCTCACGAGTGGGCGTAGAGGTCCTGGTCCTGCTGGCTTCCGTTGCCATGCTGCCGATAGTTTCCACGATGAAAATACGATTCCATGCGTGCTAGCAAGCCGGTATTCGGCTTGGCGCGCACCAGCGGACGATGCCGGATCTGCTTCACGCCACCGCTCGTCATCGCTGGCCGTGCGCTGCTTGCATGCGGCGCGAGGGCATCGGAGGAAGGCGTGTCGCTTGAATCGGGCTGGGCGGGTAAAGCCGAAGGGGGTGGCTCTGTTTCATCCGCGTCGGCTAGCGTGGTCTGAGAGTTCGCGGGCGGTGCAGCTGCGCCTACCCGACCTGACCACGTTGTTGGCGTCTGCACTGGTGCGGCTGTTGTGGTGGTCATGGCGGTCGTCGGGGTCGCCGAAAGCGGCGGGTCCGGCACGAAAGCAGCGGCGGCCGATAGCATCTGTTCCGGAGGTGCGGCTGTGAGCGTGGCTGTGAGCGTGGCTGGGACCGTGGCTGCGACACGTGTCGAGAGCGCCTGTTGCGCCGTAGCCATCGCTCGCGTATAGGCGCGCTGATCCTGATCGAACCAGACGCCATATGCGACCGTGGCCGCCACTCCCACCGTCAGCGCACTCGCCGACGCAGCCCAGAGCGCAAGGCGCCCAAACCGCGCAGGCGGCATGGCGTACATGGGATCGAGGTCAGGATCGAAGCGTTGACTGAAGTCTTGCCCAGAATCTCCAGGGGGACCGTCCGCGCGGCTATCCACGGGACGCTCCGCAGGGCTATCCGCCCCCGATTCTGGTGGTCCGGTATGCTTGGCCATGGCGATAAACTCCGAACCCGTCGTCGACATCGCGACAGATTGTGTTCTGACGAGCGCGCAACATTGCTACTGTAGTCCCTCGGCGCATGAAATTCATCCACTGATAGCGATAGCCGTGGGATGGCCGTAGACCAGCAGTTAGCGTGCCCGCGGGCCTTATTGCGCTTCGCGCTTCCGGCACAGCATGATGCGGCGGGAATTGAACCAGCGGGGCAAACCCGGCCAGGGTTGATTCACCGCTTGTTCTATATCGAAGCTTTCGGCAAGCGAGCGGCGAAACGCCTTGAATCTGAAACGCACTCCGCCCGTCTGGCGAGAGAGCTTCGCGACCCGGCCGGACTCTCTTACGCCCGGCTCGTCGGCCCGGCGCGCTTCTGCCATGCGTTTGCGCGAGACGGTTGCCCGCCCGTAACCAACGGGCACGCGCACGATGAAATATCCGTTCGGTTTCAGCACCCGATTTGCCTCGGCGAACAGACAACCGCACTCTAGTTCGCTGAGATGGTCACACGTATCCATAACGGTCAAGGTGTCGAGCGAGCCCGCTTCGAGCAAGCGGATGGAGCGGACATAGCGGCGGCCGCCGAATTCCGGCGAACCATATGGTTCGCGGCCGAAGGCGTGCAGATCAGGGCGCCGTTGCGGCGAGTCGTCTACATAACCGAGTTGCTGACCGCAGCCAACCATCAGTGCGTCGTGACAGTCGAGAAAGCTGGTGATCCTGAGCGCAAAATCGATTCCCTCAAATGTGTTTTGCTCTCCGGACAGCCAGTAATGGAATGTTTCACGATCGATGGGGGCCGGTTCGGCCAGATCGACGGAAACGGGTTCCGCTACATCGTCCTTGAGCACTGTTTGCGCTTCCGACATATTTCACACTCCGTTTACCCACACCCGACCATACTCGGTTGCTAACCCGGTCAATGCAACCGCATACGCCAGGCAGTAAACGTCAAGACACTGGCGCATCTCGACGAAACGGTAATCTGTTCTCGTGGTCTCGCAGATGGGTAAAAAACGTCGCGCCAATTATGTGCACACAATGGATGTGCTTAATCATTTCTTAAGTATGTGTGCCCACTTTTGTGCACGATCGATCGCGGTGAAAGAGAGGCGGAAGGATCGTAAGCAAGCTGGACCCGCAGCCAGGCGACCTGGTATACATGCAAAATGCCGCGCGGTGCTCGAGGGCGCCGCGCGGCATTTGATCAAGGGATCAATTGTCGATTATCTAACCTGAAACCTAAGCAGTACTTTGCATATTCATCAATTGAGCCGCTTCAGCTGGCCATCGTCCGCATACCAGTCGACTGTCGTACCGCTTGTGTTGACCGTCACGGCCCGCGGTTCGCTGAACTGGTCGAACGATTCGATGCCGGTCTCGCGCCCTACCCCACTGTTCTTGAAGCCGCCCCACGGCGAAGCTGGGTCCAGACGATGGTGATCGTTGATCCAGACCATGCCGAAGATGAGCTTGCTCGCCACACGGTGAGCACGTGCCACATCCTGTGTCCAAACCGAAGCAGCAAGTCCGAATTGCGTGTCGTTGGCGATGCGCAGTGCGTCCGCCTCGTCCTTGAACGGCATGATCACCGTGACCGGCCCGAACACTTCACCTTGACCGAGTTCGGACTTCGGGTCGACGTCATAGAACGCGGTGGGCTCGAGATAGAAGCCCTCGTCGCGCAGGTGCGCCGGAATGCCGCCGCCGCTCAGCACCTTCGCGCCTTCCGCGATTCCTCGCTCCAGCATCGCAAGGATGCGCGTGCGCGAACGCGCCGAGATCACCGGACCGAGTTGTGTGTTGATGTCGGCGGGGTCGCCGACGCGGATCGATGCGACCTTCGCCTTGAATTTCTCGAGGAACGCTGCATAGATCGTTTCCTGAACCAGAATGCGCGCGCCGCATACGCAGGTCTGTCCCGCACCGATAAACGCCGCGAACGCGGCGCCATTCACCGCGCGATCGAGGTCCATGTCGTCGAACAGCATGACCGCGCCCTTGCCGCCCAGTTCGAGCGTCGTCAAAGCGAAATTCTGCGCAGCCGCTTCACCGATAGAACGCCCCACTTCCGTACCGCCGGTGAACACCACCTTGGCAATCAGCGGATGACGCGCCAGCGCCGCGCCCGCTTCCTTGCCCTCGCCGTTCACCACATTCACCACGCCGTCCGGTACGCCGGCCTGCTGCAACAGTTCGACGAGCCGCACGGTCGTGAGCGGGGTCTGTTCCGAGGCCTTGATGACCACGCTATTGCCGGTCGCAAGCGCTGGGGCGAGACTCTTCGACAGAATCATCAACGGATGGTTGAACGACGTCATCAACGCACACACGCCGAGCGGCACGCGCTGGGTATAGCAGAGATACGGGCCTTCGATAGGGATCACGTCGCTGCGACGCGTCAACGCAAGTGCCGCGAAATAGCGGTAGAACTGCGGCAAGCGCGAAATCTGCGCACGCGTTTCGACGAGCGGACGCCCGTTGTTGAGCGTTTCGAGCTTGTAGAAATTCCCCAGATCCGCTTCGAACAGATCTGCAAAGCGGTTCAGCACGCGGGCACGTTGCTGGATCGAAAGATCGCGCCATACGCCACTTTCGAAGGCCGTGTGTGCGCCTTGCACCGCGCGATCCACGTCTTCTGCCGATGCCGCTGCGAGCTGCCCGATCACCGCGCCGTTGGCCGGGTTGATGATATCCATGGTCTTGCCCGAAGCCGCATCGACAAACTTGCCGTCGATGAACAGCTGTGCGTTCAGGTATTGCTTGTTCACTGCATCCATTCCAGATTCTCCGTATTTACTTAAGCGGGGACACCCGCGCATCCGCACCGACCTCGTGGCGCGCAGTCGCGCCGCTCGGCTGAATATCTTCGAGGCGCTGGCCCGTCGACTCGACGCCAAGCGCTCCCACCACCACGATCTGAATCGCCAGCAAGCCGATCATCAAGGCCAATACGCCGATCACACCGTAGTGCGCGAACAGGGCGACCACGATGAATGGCGTGATGATCGTCGCCCCGCGGCCAAGGGTGTTGCAAATACCGGACGCGCGCAGCCGGACTTCGGTCGGAAACAATTCCGGCACGTAGATCGCGAACAGCAGCGCGACCAGCACATAGATGGGAATCACGAGCAGCAATCCGACGATAGGCAGTAGAACTTCATTGCTCACGAACGGATAGACCGAGCCGAACACGATGGCGAATAGCGATGCGCCGATAATGGCTTTCTTGCGACCGAGGCGGTCGGCGGTCAACGCCCCAAAACCCGAGCCGAGCGGCGCACCCAGCGACATCACGAGCGCGAACCCGAACGACTTTGCGATGCTGAAACCCTGATGCACGAAGAAGGTCGGCAGCCACGTCACGAAGCCGTACAGCAGCGTGTTGATGACGATCAGCGTCACGCAGCCGACGATCATCCGCGGCAGCATGACGCCGCTGAAGAGCGAGCCGAGTTCGCGCGATGGTGCGATGAGCGGCCTCTGCACCGGCACAGGTAGTGGCGCGTTGCCGTGCTCGGCCCTCACCTCGGCTTCGATTGTCGACAGAATCGCTTCGGCTTCCTTATCATGTCCAGCGGACTCGAGCCAACGCGGCGACTCCGGTAACGACTTGCGCGCATACCATACGCCGATCGCGCCAATCCCGCCGAGCACGAACATGCCGCGCCAGCCGAGCACGGGAATCAGCAGGAGTCCGATCAACCCTGCGACTGGCAGTCCGGATACCACGAAGACGGCCATCAAGCCCTGCAGCTTGCCCCGCGAGGCGGGCGGAGCGAACTCCGTGAGCGTTGAATAGCCGACCACGTTTTCCGCGCCGAGACCGAGCCCCATCACGAAGCGGCAGGCGATCAGCACGATCATGTTCGGCGCGAGCGCGGCGCCAAGCGATGCCACGCCGAACACCATCAGGTTGGTCTGGTAGGTGAAGCGCCGGCCGTACCGGTCGCCCAGAAAGCCTGTTGCCAATGAGCCGAGCATCATGCCAAGGAAGGTCAGCGACACGAACAGCGCGTTCTGTCCGAGCGTCGAAAAGCCGCTTTTCAGCGTGGCACCCAGCACCGTCGACGCCACATAGATATCGAAGCCGTCGAAAAACATGCCGATGCCGATCAGCCACATGATGCGGCGATGAAAACCCGACATCGGCAAGCGGTCGAGCCGCGCCCCTGCGTTCACACTCATTTCCGTCTCCTGCAGACCTGCGTGGCCTGTCGAATGGGTTGGCGCAACGGCCTACTTGCCCTGCAGACGCAGCGCTGCGACCGTCAGCGTTTCGGTGGCGCAGCGGAAGTTGTGTTCGATCGGACTTTCCTGCGCGGACTGGAAGAACGCCTTGCACTGGCGGGCACCCGTGTCGTCGAGCGCGAGGACACGCTCGGTGAGCGCTTCGGCTTCGGCCTGCAGCAATTCTCCGGAGACCACGCGGGTGACGAGGCCTGCGGCAAGCGCAGCTTCGGCTGTAATTTCATCGCCGAACAGGACCATCGGGAACACGTGTTTGGGTAGCGAGTAGCTGCCGAGATAGGCCATGATCGCGGCGGGCGGCAGACCTTTCCTCATCTCAGGAAACGCGAGACTCGCGCTGCTCGATACCAGCGTGAAATCGCACAGGATGGCGAGGCCCAGGCCAAAACCGAAGGCATTGCCCTGCACTTCGGCAATGGTGATCAGCGACGACGCCCGCAGCAGACGCTTCAACTCGATCAGTCGCGAGACTTCCTGATGAATCGACACCGCATCGCGTCCGGCCCGCTCGCGACCGGTGCAAAAGACCTCGCCACGCGCGCGAATGCGCAACACCCGGGCGGCCGGCATGACGGCTTCTGCCCGCAAGACGGCAATCATCGCGTCGAACATCGGCGCCGTGACTTCATTGCCCGCTTCCGGATTGTTGAGCGTAAAGGTAAGAACCGGCCCCGTCCGATCGATCAGGACCGGCTGCGGCAGAGATGCGTTATCCAAAATAGTCTCCTCGCGACTAGCTTGCTGTATAATCTGTATACAGCGTATTCAGCCTATACCGGGATGTCAATGACTTCGTCGACGAAAAGTAAATTGCGGGAATCAGCGGTAGCGACACCGGAGCAAGCGCTCGATGCGATCGGCCGTAAATATCACTCGCGCATGCGCACCGTGGATGCGCCAAGCGATTCATTGAGCGACGGCGTCGTCGTGCCGGCGTTGCGCGAGGCGATCGTTGAAGGCGTGCTCGCGCCTGGCAGCAGGCTTTCCGAGGTGCAGGTCGCGAAGCAGCTGAACGTGAGCCGCACGCCTATGCGCGAAGCGTTTGCGCAGCTCGAGCGTGAAGGGCTGGTTACGGTGGTGGCGCGGGTTGGTGCGTTTGTTCGGTCGGTGTCGCTGCGTGACGTGGCAGAGATTTACCGGGTGCGTATGGCGCTCGAATGCCTGGCGGTGCAGCTTGCCGCTGAGCGGATCACGGCGCTCGGCCGCGCGCAACTCGAGGATGTAACGGACGCCATGCAGGCAAGTCTCGCGGCAAACGATCCCGCAAGCTATGTCGATGGCCTCGACCGCTTCTACGCTATCGTCATGACGCTCGCCGACAACCGTACGCTGCAGGCGACCCACGCGAGCCTCATTGGCCCCGTGCGGCGCTTGCGGCGCATCGCGATGTCGCGTGGTGGCCGCATGCGCGTGTCGTGCGAGCTGGCAGTAAAGATCAAGAACGCGATCGTCTCGGGCGATCCGATCGTTCAGGACCTGATGCGCGAACAGTTGCGTGGCGCCTGTGAAGCGGCGACCGATGTGCTGAAGGAAAGCGAAGTTTAATTTGCTTGCCGTTAGGATTACCTGGTAATTCGCACAAGCGAATTGTGCCGGCCATCAAGCCTATCAACAACGTTGAGACTCAGCCGGACAAACCAAACGACGAACTGGAAAGTTACTTCGGACGATGAGCGCAGAACCCCTATTCACAAGGCCCTGCGCTATCTGTTTGAACAGTTCCGAACGGAACGTTTTGAGCAATCTGGCGGAGCGGACGGGACTCGAACCCGCGACCCCCGGCGTGACAGGCCGGTATTCTAACCAACTGAACTACCGCTCCAGATTTTGTACGCCGTCTTTGGCGTCCCCTAGGGGATTCGAACCCCTGTACTCACCGTGAAAGGGTGATGTCCTAGGCCTCTAGACGAAGGGGACAACGTACGCTTACACCTTTAATGAAAAAGCCCGTTCAGTTCACATGAACGGGCTTTGTCTGGCGGAGTGGACGGGACTCGAACCCGCGACCCCCGGCGTGACAGGCCGGTATTCTAACCGACTGAACTACCACTCCAGTCTTTACACCCAAGCTTGCGAGCGTCGGTTATTTCTCTGCAAGCTGCACCACTTTATTTGTCTTCGAACCTGCTTCATTCGAACATTAAAGCGACGCTGATGTTTGGCGTCCCCTAGGGGATTCGAACCCCTGTACTCACCGTGAAAGGGTGATGTCCTAGGCCTCTAGACGAAGGGGACATAATCTTTTCAGATCTGTCTTTATCTTGCTGCTAACTGACGTTAAATTCAGTCCGTAAGCAGCGAAGACCAATATTCTAACTACATTGTTACTGCTTGTGAAGTCTTTTTTGCTACCGCATCCGGACACCGGAAAAGACTTCAATCTGCTCTGATGGTGGAGGTAAGCGGGATCGAACCGCTGACCTCTTGCATGCCATGCAAGCGCTCTCCCAGCTGAGCTATACCCCCCCTTGCAGAACAGAAACGAGATTTTAGAGAGCAAACCTCGCTTTGTAAATACCCTCTGAGTGATTCCATGCGACTTTTTTCAGGAGTCGCATGCAATCCCTCTCACGCCGCTCAGGCTGGCGCTTTTTCGAGGCGGCTCACCACCACATCGCGGCCAAACAACATCAACACCGCATCGATCGATGGTGTGTGCGTCGTACCTGCCACGAGCAGACGCACCGGCATGGCAAGCTGCGGCATCTTCAGCTTGTGGGCGCCGAGCGTGGCCTTGAATGTGGCCGAGATGCTCTCCTTGGTCCACTCCGCGCTCTTCAACGCAACCGCGAGATCGGCGATGGCCGGCCGCACCGCATCGGTCACATGCTGTGCGAGCGCTTCCGCTTCGGGCGCAGGCGTGCGATAGAACATCGCGGCGTTCTCCGCGATCTCCTTGACCGTCGTAGCGCGATCCTTCAGCAGGCCCACGATGGCGACGAGATCTGCGCCTTGAGCAATCGTTGCTTCCTCGATGCCCAGCTCCGCGAAGAACGGTCGCGTCAGTTCAGCCAGACGTGCGTTGTCTGCTTCCTTGATGTAGTGCGCGTTGAGCCACTTGAGCTTGTCGTGATCGTACTGAGCCGGCGACT
This sequence comes from Paraburkholderia sp. GAS206C, assembly GCF_050435645.1. Classification (NCBI taxonomy): domain Bacteria; kingdom Pseudomonadati; phylum Pseudomonadota; class Betaproteobacteria; order Burkholderiales; family Burkholderiaceae; genus Paraburkholderia; species Paraburkholderia sp. GAS206C. Next base: position 459,063 of record NZ_JBNDKR010000004.1, read on the forward strand.
TGCCGAGGTGCTCGAGGTCGAACCATTCGACGAACTGTTCGCGCGAAAAAATCTCCGCATCGCCGTGCGACCAGCCCAGTCGCGCGAGGTAATTCAGCACGGCTTCCGGCAGAAAACCGGCATCGCGATAGCCCATCACGCTCATCGCGCCATGACGCTTGCTCATCTTTTCGCCCTGCTCGTTCAGCACGGTCGGCAAGTGCGCGTAGACCGGCGGCTCGCCCCCCAGCGCGCGCAGGATGTTGATCTGGCGCGGCGTGTTGTTGACGTGATCGTCGCCACGAATCACGTGAGTGATACGCATGTCGAGGTCGTCCACCACCACGCAGAAGTTGTAGGTCGGCGTGCCGTCCGGACGTGCGATCACGAGATCGTCGAGTTCTTCGTTCGAGATCTCGATAGGGCCTTTCACCGCGTCGTCCCACGCCACGACACCCGTGAGCGGATTGCGAAAGCGCATCACGGGCTGTACGCCCGCCGGCGGCGTCGGCAGCACCTTGCCGGGTTCCGGGCGCCACGTGCCGTCGTAGCGCGGCTTTTCGCCGGCCGCACGCTGACGCTCACGCAATGCGTCGAGTTCTTCGGTCGACATGTAGCACGGGTAAGCCAGCCCCTGCTCGACCATCTGCTTGACCACTTCGCGATAGCGGTCCATGCGCTGCATCTGGTAGAACGGGCCTTCGTCGTAATCGAGCCCGAGCCACTCCATGCCTTCGAGGATGGCATCGACGGACGCTTCCGTGGAACGCTCCACATCGGTGTCCTCGACCCGCAACACGAAAGCGCCCTTCGTTTTGCGCGCGAACGCCCACGGATACAGCGCAGAACGGATGTTGCCGAGATGGATGTAGCCAGTGGGGCTCGGTGCGAAGCGGGTGCGAACGGAGGTGGTCATAAGCGGTTACTCGGAAGGCAGGCGCCGGCGCGCGGCAGTGAAACACCAGCAGGCGCGGCAGCGGAACGCGTCCATGCGGCAACAGTCGCCGCGCACGGAGGCGGATGAAAAATGCAAGAGCCGAATTATACCTTCCGACGGCCTGTTCCCAGCCCTGGCGCGCGCGAAGCGCGGCGTCGTGACAGAGGTTTGCGCGAGTCCTGTCGACGCATCTGTAACGTTTTTTCACGCGCAACGCGCCGCCATCAGGCTTTGATTTATGATGTGCGCGCGCCGTGATTCACCTCGATTGCGGCGCCGTAAAAAGAACGCTACGGGCGATCCTGTTCGCTTGAAACGCGGCCGCTCTGGAACCCTCTGCGGGACCGGCGCCGTTGCTGGAGAAATCGTTGACACAGTCCACCCCACGCCTTACCCGCCGCAGCTTCTCGATCGCCGCGGCGTCCGCCGTCCTGACCGCCTGTACGACGGCTGGCAGCCGGCCGGAGACCGCCTCGCAGCCGCCGGTCAATACCGCGTCGACCAATCCGCCGGCCACGCCATCCGTCGTCCCGCCGCTCGCCCGACCGCAGCGGCCCATTCGCGTCGGCCTGGCCCTGGGTGGCGGCGCGGCGCGCGGGTTCGCGCATATCGGCGTGATCAAGGCGCTCGAGGCGCGCAACATTCAGGTGGATCTGGTGGCGGGCACCAGTGCCGGCTCGGTGGTGGGCGCGCTCTATGCCTCCGGCATGAACGGCTTTGCGCTCAACAAGCTCGCGCTGACCATGGATGAAGCCTCGATCAGCGACTGGGCCATGCCGTTTCGCACGCGCGGCTTCCTGCAGGGCGTGGCGTTGCAGAATTACCTGAATACGACGCTGAACAACCGTCCGATCGAAAAGATGGCCAAGCCGCTCGGCGTGGTCGCCACCGATCTGAACAGCGGCCAGCCGATCCTGTTCCAGCGCGGCAACACGGGCATCGCCGTGCGCGCCTCGTGCAGCGTGCCGTCGATCTTCGAGCCGGTGACGATTGGCGGCCATGAGTACGTCGACGGCGGTCTGGTGAGCCCGGTGCCCGCGTCGTTCGCCCGCAAGATGGGCGCGGACTTCGTGATTGCCGTGGACATCTCGCAGCGCCCTGAAACGGGCCTCACGACCAGCTCGTTCGACGTGCTGCTGCAGACCTTCACGATCATGGGACAGACCATCAAGGCCTACGAGCTCGACAAGTACGCGGATGTCGTGATCCGCCCGAATCTCGCGGCCATGAGTGGGAGCGACTTCTCGCAGCGCAACGCGGCCATTCTGGCCGGCGAGGAAGCCGCCGCGAAGATCATGCCGGAGTTGCAACGTAAGCTTGCGGCGAGCCGCGTCGCGGTATAACCGGATTCCACCCGGGCGCCCGCCGAAGGTGCCGTCCGCACGCTTTGCACCCTTTTCGCCTTTTCCGGCGAACAAAATAAAAAAGCCTGCTTCGCAAGAAGCAGGCTTTTTTAACAGTGGATCTTTTTTGGTGCGAGGCGTCAGTTATTCCCGCCGCCAATCGCAGCATTGACACGCTGCTTCAGATCCTGCGAGCCCTGATAGGACGTTTCGACCCGGCGTGCACCAGTGAAGCGCTTTTCCCAGTAGCCATCATCCAGATCGTCGACGCGGATCGTGCTGCCGGTAGACGGCGAATGCACAAACTTGTTGTCGCCGATGTAGATACCAACGTGCGAGAACGTGCGGCGCATCGTATTGAAAAACACCAGATCGCCCGGCTTCAGGTTGCTCATGCTGACCTTTTCGCCAACCCGGCTCATTTCCTCAGCGCGGCGCGGCAGGGCCATGCCCAGCGTATCCTGGAACACGTAACGCACAAAACCGCTGCAATCGAGGCCGGAGTCCGGCGTATCGCCACCCCAACGGTAACGCACGCCAATCATATTGAGCGCGCCGACCACCACATCACCCGCTTTGCCTGCCATGCCGGACAAAAACGACCGCGCGCTGCTGCCGGTGTCGGTGCTTGCGCTGGAATTTTGCGAAGTGGGAGCGGACAGCGGAGTCGACCCATCCTGGGTCGAAAATGAGGCATTCTGATTGAAACTGCTTACTTCGTCGGCGAAAGCGCCGGGAGCTGCTGCCATCAGTACGCCAATGAACATCCCGGCGACGACGCGCGTACAAGCCTGGGTTAAGTTTCGGTGCTGCATTGGTCGGTAGTTATTGCCTAAAAATCAGTGGAGAATCAGTAGCATACGGAAAAAAGTTTGGTCGATACTAGCCAGTAAGTATTCGTGTGTCAAAACAAATAGAAAAATACAATCGAGACACGCACCCAATTGGTGAATTTCAGTCCACGAGCGCCGCTTGCAGAAGCTTTCGAGTGTAAGGATGGGCGGGCGTCGCAAAAATCTGCTCAACCTCCCCCGATTCCACGATCATACCGTTCTGCATGACCGCGACCCGGTGCGCCATCGCGCCGATTACCGCCAGATCGTGGCTGATGAACACGAAGCCGAGGTTGTACTTGCGTTGCAACCCGGCCAGAAGCTTGAGCACCTGCTGCTGGATGGAGACGTCGAGCGCACTGGTGGGTTCATCCAAAATCAGGATGCGCGGCTCGAGCACCAGCGCCCGCGCGATTGCGATGCGTTGCCGCTGTCCGCCGGAGAACTCGTGCGGGTAACGGTACAGCACCGTGCGATCGAGCCCGACTTCGCGCAGCACCGCAATCACCTTCTCGCGCCGCGCCGCTGCGTCCATCTGCGGACGATGCAACGCAAGCCCCTCGCCGACGATCCGTTCGATCGTCTGGCGCGGCGACAGCGAACTGAACGGGTCCTGAAAGACCACCTGCATATTGGAGCGCAGGACGGTCTGCTCGTGTCCGCGATAACTCGCGAGCGCCCTGCCCTGAAACTCGATCTCGCCATGCGCGGTGCGCTGCAAGCCGAGCAATGCCATCGCCAGCGTCGACTTGCCCGAGCCCGATTCACCGACGATGCCGAGCGTCTCACCCTGCCGCACCGACACCGTCGCATCGGCAACCGCGCGGAAACGTCCCGAGCGGAACCAGCCGCCGAGGCCCGGCAGCTTCGTTTTGAATTCGACCGAGACGTCACGCGCCTCGAGCAGCACCGGTGAGATCGGCAATACCGGCACCACGGTGCGCTCCGGCCGGCTTTGCAGCAGACGTTGCGTGTATGGATGCTGCGGCGAATTGAAGACCTGCTCGACGGTCCCGCTTTCGACCAGCACTCCACGCTCCATCACCGCCACGCGCTGCGCGAAATGACGCACTAGGTTCAGATCGTGCGTGATCAGCAGCACGGCCATGCCGCGCTTTTCTGCTTCGTCGCGTTGCAGTTCGAGCAGCAGCTCGACGATCTGCGCGCGGATCGTCACGTCGAGCGCGGTGGTCGGCTCGTCGGCGAGCAACAGACGCGGACGGCACGCGAGCGCCATCGCAATCATCGCGCGCTGGCGCTGTCCGCCGGAGAGCTGATGCGGATAACTGTTGACCCGCTTGCCGGGCTCCGCGACACCAGTACGCGCGAGCAGAGCAACAGCGCGCTTGCGCGCCTCCTTCGCCGGTACGCCATCGTGGATCACGATCGTCTCTGCGATCTGCTCGCCCACCGTATAGAGCGGGTTGAGCGCCGACATCGGCTCCTGGAAGATCATCGCGATAGCCGAGCCGCGCAGACCACGCATCTCGCGTTCGCTCTTTGCGAGCAGATCCTCGCCGTTAAAGCGGATCGCTCCGCTCACCTCGGCATCGTTCAGCAAGCGCAGGATCGACAGCGCCGTGACGCTCTTGCCCGATCCCGATTCACCGACCAGCGCTACGCGCTCGCCGCGTTCGATCGCGAGCGTGACGTCGTTCACTGCGACGGTGTCGCCGAACGTCACGTGCAGATGATCGAGCTCCAGCAACGGCCCTGGCGTGCCTTGCATCGTCTGTTCGCTCACTGGTTACCTCCAGCGCGCATGGCATCGGAGATGCGGGTGTCGAGTGCGTTGCGCAGCGCATCGCCCATGAACGTCAGCAGCAGCAACATCGCAACCAGCACGCCGAAGGTCGACAACGAGATCCACCATGCGTCGAGATTGTCCTTGCCCTGGGCGAGCAGTTCGCCGAGGCTCGGAGTCGGCGACGGTACGCCGAGACCGAGAAAATCGAGGCTGGTAAGCGCGAGGATCGCACCGCTCATGCGGAACGGCAAAAACGTGATGACCGGTGTCAGGCTATTGGGCAGAACGTGACGCCACATGATCTGCCAGTTCGACAAACCCATGGCCCGCGCCGCCCGCACATAGTCCTGGGTGCGATTGCGCAGGAATTCCGCGCGCACATAGTCGGACAACCCGATCCAGCCGAATAGCGAAAGCAGCACGATCAGCAGGATGAAGCCCGGTTCGAAGATCGAGGCGAAGATGATCAGCAGATACAGCTCGGGCAACGCACTCCAGATTTCTATGAGCCGCTGCCCGATGATGTCGGTCTTGCCGCCGAAAAAGCCCTGCACCGCGCCCGCGAAAATACCGAGAACCGTGCCGATCAACGTGAGCACCAGCGCGAATTCGACCGACACGCGAAACCCGTAAACGAGGCGCGCCAGCAGATCGCGGCCGCGGTCGTCGGTGCCGAACCAGTTGTCATGTGAAGGCGGCGCGGGATTGGGCGCCTTCGAGAAATAGTTGAGCGTGTCGTAGTAATACGGATTCGGCGGATAGACCGCGAAATTGCCTGGCTTGCTGAAACGGTCGCGCACGTAGGGATCGAGGTAATCGGCAGGCGTCGGAAAATCGCCGCCGAAGGTGATCTCCGAATAGGTGTTGAACAACGGGAAATACAGATGTCCGTCGTAACGGACCACGAGCGGCTTGTCGTTCGACCATAGCGGCGCCGCGAGACTCGCCGCAAAGGCGACGATGAATACGATCAGACTCCAGTAGCCGAGGCGCTGCTTGCGAAAGCGCTGCCAGACGCGGCGCGCGGGCGACGGCGAGATAAACGCGCGCACGGGCTCGTTGCGCGGCGCCAGCTCGGCTCGGGTACGGGCTCGACTCAAGTCAGCGCTCCAGTTGTTCGAATTGAATGCGAGGATCGACCCAGACGTAGCAGAGGTCGGAGATCAGCTTGGTGGCTAGCCCGATCAGCGTGAACAGATACAGCGTGCCGAGCACCACCGGATAGTCGCGCTGCACGACCGATTGATACGACAGCAGGCCGAGGCCATCGAGCGAGAACAGCGTCTCGATCAGGAGACTGCCGGTGAAGAACGCGCCGATAAACGCGCCCGGAAAACCGACGATCAACGGCAGCGAGGCATTGCGAAACACATGCTTCCATAGCACGCGCCGCTCGGAGAGACCCTTGGCTCGTGCAGTCAGTACGTACTGCTTGCGGATCTCGTCGAGGAAGGCGTTCTTGGTCAGCATCGTGATTACCGCGAAGCTGCCTACTACCGAGGCAATGATCGGCAGCGTGATGTGCCACAGGTAATCCAGTATCTTTGCGCCGACACTTAGTTGAGCCCAGTTGTCGGAGGTGAGACCGCGCAGCGGAAATAGTTGCAGGAACGAGCCGCCGCCGAACAGTACGAGCAGCAGCACGCCGAGCACGAAACCAGGAATCGCGTAACCGATCAGCACGATCAGGCTGGTGACGAAATCGAAGTGCGAGCCGTTGCGGATTGCCTTGGCGATACCGAGCGGCACCGAGATCAGATACGTGAGCAAGAAAGTCCACACGCCGATGCTGATCGACACCGGCAGCTTCGAGACCACCAGCGACCACACGCTTTGATGACGGAAATAGCTCTGCCCGAGATCGAAGGTCGCGAAGCGTTTGAGCATCAGCCCGTAGCGTTCGAGTGGCGGTTTGTCGAAGCCGTAGAGCGCCTTGAGCTGCGCAACCTCCTGCGCGTCGACGCCGTTATGCGCGCGTAGCCCGAACGGTGCGCCGTTCTCGTTGCCCCTGCGCAATTCGTGCACCATCTGTTCAACCGGGCCGCCAGGCACGAACTGGATCACAGCGAACGTGAGTGTCAACACGCCGAGCAAGGTCGGGATCATCAACAGCAGGCGTTTGAGGATGTAGCTCCACATGGTGGCGTTTCCGGTGCGCTAACGTGAGACGTTGAAATGACGGATCAGAACCTGGCGGGCCGCTTCACTTTTTCTGCGGTTTGAACCACCACGTCGAGGTGATCCAGTCATCCGGAGCATAGTACAGCGGCAAGGTCTGCGGCCAGGCGAGTTCACGTCTGAACGCGACCCGGTGAACCGCGCTGTACCACTGTGGAATCACATAGTAGCCATGCAGCAGCACGCGGTCGAGCGCGTGGGTAGCATCGACGAGTTGATCGCGCGTCTGCGCCTGCACCAGCGCGCGCAGGATGGCGTCGACTGCCGGCGATTTGACGCCTATCAGATTACTGGAGCCGGGAGTATCGGCTGACTTGCTGCCGTACCGGTCGACCTCCTCCGTACCCGGCACCTGAACGTCCGGCATCCGGATAGTCGTTACGTCGAAGTCGAACGAATCAAGACGCTTCTGGTAGACCGCGAAATCGCTGGTGCGAAATTTCGCGGTGATGCCGAGCTTCTGCAGATTGCGTGTCAATGTTGCGACGATCGGCTCCATCGAGGTGGCCGAGGCCGAATCGTCGAGGATCTCGAACTGGAACGGCTGTCCCTTGGCATTGCGCAATGCCCCATCGCGATAGGTCCAGCCGGCCTGCTCGAGCAGCGCTCGTGCCTCGAGCAGGTTGGCGCGCAACGAACTGGGCGGATCCGTGTCCGGCTGTTTCGGCGGTGGCCCGAACACTGCCGGATCGAGCTGGGCTCGCCACGGGTTGAGCAGAGCGAGTTCGCCTGCTGACGGCAGCCCCGTTGCCTGCAGATCGGTGTTGACGAAGTAGCTGTCGATACGTGTATAGAGATTGTAGAAAAGCTGGCGATTGAGCCATTGGAAATCGAGCGCGAGGTCGAGCGCCTTGCGCACGCGCACATCCTGGAAGAGCGGCCGCCGGGTGTTGATAATGAAACCTTGCATGCCGGTGCCGTTGTGCTGCGGGAATTCGCGCTTGATCAGCTCGCCGCTATCGAATTTCTTGCCAACGTCGCGTCTCACCCAGCTACGCGCAACATACTCGACAAACGCGTCGTATTCTCCGGCCTTGAATGCTTCGCGGCGCGCCGTGTCATCCGAATACAGCTTGTACACGATGCGGTCGAAGTTGTAGGTACCCACCCGAACCGGCAAATCGGCGCCCCAGTAATTCGGATCGCGCCGGTAAGTGATGGTGCGGCCATTGTCGTATTGCTCGATCAGATAAGGACCGCTACCGATCGGCTTTTCAAATGTCAGTTGATCGAACGGAATATGGCTGCCGTCCGGCTTCGCTCCCCACTTGGGAGAAAACACCGGAATGGCGCCCGCTAACAACGGCAACTCGCGGTGCGGCTCATCGAAATCGAAGCGGATCGTGAGGCGGTCCACCACCACTGCGCGAGTTATCTCAGCGAAGTACGCGGCGTATGCCGGTGAAGCCTGCGGGCTTTTCAGCGTATCGAGCGAGTATTTGACGTCCGCGGCGGTCACCGGATCGCCGTTCGAAAAGCGCGCGCGTGGATTGATGTGGAACGTAGCCGAGCGGCGATCAGGGGCAATCTGCACGTCATCGGCCAGCAGACCATATGCCGATGCCACTTCATCCGAACTGCCGGCGAGCAGACTCTCGAACAGAAAGCCCGTTCCTGGCGCCGCATTGCCGCGCAACGTGAACGCGTTGAACTTGTCGAAACTGGTTTGCCGGTCCGGATTGCCCAGCACCAGTGTGCCACCCTTCGGCGCATCCGGATTGACGTAGTCGAAGTGCTTGAAACCGGGTTGATATTTCGGATCGCCGTACTGTGCAATCCCGTACGATGCGTGCGCCGGCTGCGCCCCCAGCAAGGCCGCGGCAGCCCCCGCCAGCAAAAGCAGCGCCGCCGCGAAACCTCCCCGTACACCCTGCGAACAGACCCGCGAGATTCTTTCCACCATGGCGCGCCAGCGTGCCCGAGGCGCTTGAATCCGTGGCGAGCCAGTTGTCATGGGGGCCTTATTGGTCAGTGGGAGGTTGCAATGTGAGAGAATTCTACCTAATAATCCCGCGCGATCCCGCACATCTGAGCTCGCGGCGCGTTGACTTCATTAGGAGAATTCATGGGCTTCCTCGCTGGTAAACGAATCTTGCTGACCGGCTTGCTGTCGAACCGTTCGATCGCATACGGCATTGCACAGGCCTGCAAGCGCGAAGGCGCAGAACTGGCGTTCACGTATGTCGGCGACCGCTTCAAGGACCGCATCACCGAGTTCGCAACCGAATTCGGCAGCGACCTGGTGTTTCCTTGCGACGTGGGTGACGACGCGCAGATCGAAGCGCTCTTTACTTCGCTGAAGGAACGCTGGGATAGTCTCGACGGCCTCGTCCACTCCATCGGCTTTGCGCCGCGTGAAGCGATCGCCGGCGACTTCCTCGACGGCATGACGCGCGAAAACTTCCGCATTGCGCACGACATTTCCGCCTACAGTTTCCCGGCGCTCGCCAAAGCAGCGCTGCCGATGCTGTCGAAAGATTCCGCCTTGCTGACCTTGACGTACCTCGGCGCCGAACGCGCGATTCCGAACTACAACACGATGGGTCTCGCCAAGGCTTCGCTCGAAGCGAGCGTGCGTTACCTGGCGGTTTCGCTCGGCGCCAAGGGTGTTCGCGTCAACGGCATTTCCGCCGGTCCGATCAAGACGCTGGCGGCAAGCGGCATCAAGGGCTTCGGCAAGATTCTCGATTTCGTCGAAGACAATGCGCCGCTCAAGCGCAATGTGACGATCGAACAGGTCGGCAATTCTGCCGCGTTCCTGTTGTCGGACCTGGCGGCCGGGGTGACGGCAGAAGTGCTGCACGTCGACAGCGGCTTTAACGCGGTGGTTGGCGGCATGGCTGCTATCGCCGAATAACGCGGCTGTTGGCGCGTAACAACAAAAAACCGCCCCAGAGGGCGGTTTTTTACTTTCGGCGCTAGAACGCTACGCGACCGGATCAATAGCGGTGGTCGTGATAACCGCCATGGTCATGGTAGCCGCCGCCGTAACCACCGTGATGGCGATACCAGTCGTCACGCGCCCAGTAGCGATGGCCGTCCCAATAACGGTCGCCGTGCCAGCCGATCACGATGGCCGGGCCACCGTAGTACACCGGCGCAGGTTGATAAACGACGGGCGGCGGAGGCGGCGCGTAGACCGGTGCCGGAGCGACATAAACCGGCGCCGGAATACCGATGTTGACCCCTACGCTCACGCCGGCCATTGCGACACCTGACGCACCTAACGCGAGAACCCCGACCAGAAGCGGAACAAGACGAGCGGACTTCATAGAATCACCTTTTTCACAAGTGGTGTGTTGTTGACCGGAATATAGCGCAAGGCAAGGACGCGCGTATTTCAAGTTTGTAAGAACTGATGCATAAAATCGCACCTTGAACCGCTACGTTACGTCTCGTTACAAGCGACGAAGATTCGGTGAAAAGCGGGCTTGCCGGTAACACCTGCCAGACAGGTTTCGGGGTTCGGGATGCTTAAAAGCATGGGTCAGGTAGCGTTCGCCGATGCCCTGCTTCTTTTAATACTAACGATCTGGCTACAGACCCAATTGTTATTGATTCGGCATCCGAAGCATATTCGACACCTGAAGGACGGCCTGAATTTCATACCGCACCAACTACGCACAACTCAGCAGGATTCGCTCATTCAAAGATTCAAATCGGAAGCGATCAAAAACGGCCGCAGAAAAAACAAAACCCCAAGAGACCGCGATCTCTTGGGGTTCCGCCGCCATTGCTGGCGGAGACGGAGGGATTCGAACCCTCGATCCAGGTTTTGGCCCAGATGCTCCCTTAGCAGGGGAGTGCCTTCGACCTCTCGGCCACGTCTCCCAAACTTTCGGTCGCGCAGGGAGTCAGCGCGACGAAGCCAAGATAATAGCGGGCCGAACCACGAAGGTCAATGTTTCGGGAACACTTTTTGTGCCAGATTCGTCACCAACGACGCAAATTCTTCACATCCGTCGCGCGGATGGCACAAAGCATAAATGGGGTACCCGAGAGCGCCCCACCATTCAACGCAAATTACGCCTGATCCAGCTCGAACGCCTTATGCAGCGCGCGCACGGCGAGCTCCATATACTTCTCGTCGATCAGCACCGAGATCTTGATTTCGGAGGTGGAGATCATCTGAATGTTGATGCCCTCTTCCGACAGCGTGCGGAACATCGTGCTCGCGATACCCACATGCGAACGCATCCCGACTCCGACCACCGAAACCTTCGACACCTTCGGATCGCCCAGCACCTGTTCGGCCTTCACATGGTCCTTCACCTGACCCGTGAGGATCTCCATGGCGCGCTGATAATCGCCGCGGCCCACCGTGAACGTAAAGGCCGTTTTGCCCTCGACGCTCTGGTTCTGGATGATCATGTCGACGTCGATATTCGCGTCCGCCACCGGTCCGAGGATCTGGTAAGCGATGCCGGGCTTGTCGGGTACACCCATCACGGCGATACGTGCTTCGTCGCGCTGAAACGCGATGCCCGAGATGACTGCTTTTTCCATGGTCTCGTCTTCTTCAAAAGTAATCAGGGTGCCCGAAGTCATTTCACCTTCGAGCGGGATCAGCGGATCAGTCAGGCTCGACAATACGCGCGTCTTCACCTGATATTTGCCGGCGAATTCCACCGAGCGGATCTGCAACACCTTCGAACCCAGGCTCGCCATCTCCAGCATTTCTTCAAACGTCACGCGATCGAGCCGGCGCGCTTCTTCCACCACGCGCGGGTCGGTGGTGTAGACACCGTCCACGTCCGTATAGATCAGGCATTCATCTGCCTTCAGCGCAGCAGCAACAGCCACCGCCGATGTGTCCGAACCGCCGCGGCCGAGCGTGGTGATATGCCCGTCCGGGTCGACGCCCTGGAAGCCCGTGATCACCACCACTTTGCCCGCTTCGAGATCGCGCATCACGCGCTCGCCGTCGATTTCGCTAATGCGTGCCTTGGTGAATGCGCTGTCGGTTTTGATCGGCACTTGCCAACCGGCGTAGCTGACCGCGTCGACGCCCGCTTCCTGCAGCGCAATGGCGAGCAGCCCCGAGCTGACCTGCTCGCCGGTGGCGGCAATCAGGTCTAGCTCGCGTGGGCTCGGCTGGGCCGAAATGTCTTTCGCGAGACCGAGCAAGCGGTTCGTTTCGCCGGACATCGCCGAGGGCACCACGACCATCTTGTGGCCCGCCTTGTGCCATTTCGCGACGCGCTTCGCGACGTTCTTGATGCGCTCGACCGAGCCCATCGAAGTACCGCCGTATTTATGTACGATGAGTGCCATTGTCGTTCTGAACTGGAGAAGTAACCGCGCTGCCGCGCTGGAGACGACCGCACCGAAGCACAAGAGCTCAACGTTTCAGGAACGACGGCGAAGTGTGAGGGTGGCGGCGTAGATGCAGCGCACGTGCAGCACGCGCGGATTTGCCCGCGAGGAATCGTCAAAGGCCGCTGGCTGGCGGCTCCCCGGTGGCTTATGGTCGCCGGGAAACACAGGAAACGGCCGGAAAACAGCAAAAGCGCATCAAAATGACGGCAATAGCGGCTTCGGGCAAGCATGTTAACGTACCCGATCAGGCGTAAAAAGACAAGCCAAAATGCCGGTAATGGGCGATGCAAAGGCTTGTGTGCAAAGGGGTTACGCCTGCTTTCGACACGTCGACGGCGGCTCTTTAGCGCCAAAGCGGTGCTTCGGCCAGCGCGCCCGACCGGTCGGTCAGGCGATCAGCAGATCCTCGCGCCAGTCGATCCGCACGTACGGGCCGCGGGCAAACGCAGCGTCGTCCGCGGGCGCGCCAGCAAGGGCGTCAGCGGCATCGGCCTTCGCTGGTAAAGCCGCGTGGTTGACACCGAGCAGCGGTACGAACAGCAGCACGTCTCCCGCGTACAGCAACGGCACGTCCCGCTTCCATGCCGGCACGCCCTGCTCCTGGAACAGATTCTTGAGCGTACGGCTCGGGCCCTGCGCGTTGTTGCGCATGCGCTCGCCGCCGCTGCGCGAGCGCGCGGACAACGGCGCCGTACGCAGAAGCGCGACGGGCACGGCGCCAGGATCTTCAGCATTCGCCTCGGCAAACACGAAGGTGCCGCGCCATTGCGGCAGACGCCAGATCGATTCGCCCTGCCAGGCAAATTGGCTGACCGCGCGCGCCACAAGCGCTGTTTCGTCGGCGGGCTCAGCACTATCGCCTGCTTCCCAGTAAATCTGCCCGCGATAGCTGCGCAGCGCCTGGCCGGCGTGATCGACGCGCAAGCTATGCGCCTCGCCGACCTCGCGCAGTTGCCGCAGCGCGTCGGACAGACGCGCCGTCGACGCGGCCGGCAAGCCAAGTGAACGCATCCAGAAACGCAGCAGGTTAAGCGCGCGGTCGTCGTCGAGTGTGAGCACGGCGTCGCGTGACAGCGCGCGGTCGCCGTCGCACGAAGCCGCTTCCATGTCGATACGAGCCAGTCGGTCCAGCAGACGCTGTGAGGATGCCGCGTGGGCCGCCGTGCGCGCCAACGCATCGCGATAACCGGGAAAGTGGACGGCCAGTTCGGGCAACACATCATGACGCAACGCATTGCGCGCATAGCGGGTGTCGGCATTCGATTCGTCATCGACCCACGCGAGCGTTCTCGCCACCGCGTACTGCTCAAGTTGCGCGCGCAACAGATGCAGAAGCGGTCGCACGCGGGTCACCGTGGCGCCCGCGGGCAGGTATTCAGGCGCCATCGCCGCGAGGCCCGCCAGCCCGGCGCCACGCAGCAATTGCAGCAATACCGTTTCGGCCTGATCGTCGGCGTGCTGGGCGAGCCACAACGTCGTCACGCCGTGCTGCGCGCACAGCGCATCGAGCGCCCGATACCGCGCATCACGCGCGGCCGCCTCGACGCTCACACCGGATTCATGCGCGACTTTGACATGCGCTGCCGCGAACGCGATGCCACGCTCACGCGCGAATGCCTCGCAATGCGCAAGCCACTGATCGGCGTGCGGACTAAGGCCGTGGTGAACATGCAGCGCGACACAGCGCAACGGTCCCGCGACGCGAGCCACGGCGTCGAGCAACACACTGGAGTCGATACCGCCGCTAAACGCCACCGCAACGCGCGCGCCTTCAGCCAGCGCAGGTCGTGCAGGCTGCGCGGAAAGCGCCGCGCCGACCGCCTCGAGTACGAGGCGGTCGGCGGGAGAGTCAGCGGTATCGGTCACGGCGACGAGGCGCGGAGCGCCTTCGATTGAAGAACGGGCCGGCTTATGCGCCGGGCGTCGTTTCCTTGAACTTGCCGTACGCCATCAGCCGTTCGAAACGGCGTTGACGGAGGTCCGGAACGCTCATGCCCTGGAACTGACGCAGCGAATCGGCCAGCGCGCGGCGCAGCATGGCAGCCATGCCCTTCGGATCGCGATGCGCGCCGCCGAGCGGCTCGTTGACGATCTTGTCGATCAGGCCAAGTGCCTTCAGACGATGCGCCGTGAGGCCCAAAGCTTCGGCCGCTTCCGGCGCCTTCGCCGCGCTCTTCCAGAGAATGGAGGCACAGCCTTCCGGCGAGATCACCGAATAGGTCGAGAATTGCAGCATCAGCACACTGTCGCCCACCGCGATGGCAAGCGCACCGCCCGAACCGCCTTCACCGATGATCGTCGCGATGATCGGCGTTTTCAGCTCAGCCATCACATACAGATTACGGCCGATGGCTTCCGACTGGCCGCGCTCTTCCGCGCCGATGCCAGGATAAGCACCCGGTGTATCGATGAACGTGAAGAGCGGTAGACCAAATTTTTCGGCGAGGCGCATCAGGCGTTCGGCCTTGCGATAGCCTTCCGGACGCGGCATGCCGAAGTTACGCAGCGAGCGTTCCTTGGTATCGCGACCTTTCTGATGGCCGATCACCATGCAAGCCTGGCCGTTGAAGCGCGCAAAACCGCCGACAATAGCCAGATCGTCCGCAAACGCGCGGTCGCCATGCAGTTCGTGGAAATCGGTGAACAGTTCGCTCACATAGTCGAACGTGTAGGGACGTTGCGGATGACGGGCAATTTGCGAAACCTGCCACGGGCTCAGGTTTGCGTACAGATCTTTGGTGAGCTGCTGACTCTTCTTGGAGAGCCGATCGATTTCTTCCGAGATATCGACGGCCGAATCGTCCTGCACGAAGCGCAATTCTTCGATCTTCGCTTCGAGTTCAGCGATCGGCTGCTCGAAATCCAGAAAAGTGGTCTTCATTGGTTGTAATCCTTGGACTTACCAGGCAGCGCGTATTCTAACCGCGACCGCCGCTGTCAAAACCACCTCGAAACTATCGAATTCGAAAACCGATAGTCTCGGATAGCCTCACATCACATGACATCAAATCAGGTCGTGGCAGATTAATAGTCGACCGGTAATGGATCAAGACTACGCCACATATACCAGGTGGCGACTGTGCGCCACGGCTCCCAATTCGCAGCAACCTCGCGCGCCTCGCTGCGCGTGACGGGTTCGCCACTGAAGTAATTGAGGCTGATGGCGCGGATCAGGCCGAGATCGTCCAGAGGCAGGACGTCCGGACGCGAGAGATTGAAGATCAGGAACATCTCCGCGGTCCAGCGGCCGATACCGCGGATCTGCGTGAGCTCGGCGATCACCGCCTCGTCTTCCATCGTGGTCCACTTGCCGACGTGCAAGGCGCCCGAAACGAAGTGCTCGGCCAGATCGAGAATGTATTCCGCCTTGCGCCTGGACAGGCCGCACGCCATCAGCTTGTCCTGCCCCAGCTTGATGAACTGCTGCGGCACGAGCTTCGGACACGCACTTTCGACGCGATGCCACGCCGCCTGCGCCGAAGCCACCGAAATCTGCTGCCCCACCACCGAGCGCGCGAGCGTCACGAACGGATCGCCGCGGCTCAACAGATGCACCGGGCCGAACTTCGGAATCAGTTTCTTGAGAATGCGATCGCGCTTGACGAGATCCGCACACGCCTTGTCCCAGTAGTCGGGGCGTGTGACTTCCGGCGTGAGACCGCCAACCTGCACCGGCACGGCGACTTCCGCGTCGTCCAATGCACGCGTTTTGCGCACGACTTCACCTTCATGCAGCGTGTCGCGCGCGAGTTCCTGTACGTCGCCGGCGAGTTCTGCCGGCACGGCGCCATTGCCAGCATGATTTTTCACGCGTGTTGTGCGCGATGCTTTTGCGCCTCTCGCGAGCTTCGGCGCATGCGCTGACGCACCGTTGAGCGCGCGCTTCACCGGGGTGTTCTTCGCGGCGCTACCTGCCTTGGCGGCGACCTTCGCCGCGGCGGGCACCGCTTTGATCGCGCTGCCGTTACGCGCGCGAGTCGATTTCACTGCAGCTGCCGCGCCTGTTTTAGACGCAGCCCGTTTAGACGGCGTCTTCGTGGCCGTTGCCATCCTGCCTCCTGCCTGGCGAGTCGATCAAAGGGAAGTACGAGGTGCGCTCACACGCGCCGCCACTCGGTCAACCCGCCGGGTTTGTCTTCAAGTGCAACGCCAGCCTCGAGCAATTCGGCCCGAATCCGGTCTGCTGCCGCATAGTCCTTCGCCTGCTTGGCGGCCACGCGCGCTGCGATCTTCGCTTCGATCGCGGCGGGCTCGAGCGCGCCATCACTCACGCTACCCGCAGCCTGCTGCAGGAATGCACGCGGCTCACGGCCCAGCAGTCCGATGATGCGCGCAAGCGCACGCAGTTGTCGGGCCAGCGCGGCGTCGCGCGTGCGGTTTACCTCACTTGCCAGCTCAAACAGCACCGACACTGCAACCGGCGTGTTGAAGTCGTCGTTCATCGCCGCCCTGAAACGTTGCGCATGCGCTTCGTTCCAGTCGAGTTCGGCGCCGTCCGGGCTCACGTCTTTCAGCGACGTGTACAAACGCGTGAGGGCGTTGCGCGCGTCGTCGATATGCGTGTCGCTGTAGTTCAGCGGCGAACGGTAGTGCGCTCGCGCAATGAAAAAACGCACCACCTCGGCATCGTACTGCGCGAGCACTTCTCGGATCGTGAAGAAGTTGCCGAGCGACTTCGACATCTTCTCATTGTCGATCTGAACGTACCCGTTGTGCATCCAGTAATTCACAAACGTTTGACCTGTCGCGCCTTCGCTTTGCGCGATTTCGTTCTCATGGTGCGGAAACTGCAGATCCTGCCCGCCGCCATGAATATCGAAATGATCGCCGAGCAGCGTGCAGCCCATCGCCGAGCATTCAATGTGCCACCCGGGACGGCCGCGGCCGTACTTCGAGTCCCAACCCGTGTCCACAGGCTCCTCCGGCTTGGCCTGTTTCCACAGGACAAAATCGAGCGGATCCTGCTTCGCGTCGTTGGCCGCCACGCGCTCGCCCGCGCGCAGATCTTCGAGCGACTTGCCCGATAGCTTGCCGTAGCCAGAAAATTTTCGCACGGCGTAATTCACATCGCCATCACTCGCCTGATAGGCGTAGCCGTTTGCTTCCAGCTTGCCGATCATGTCGAGCATCTGCGGGATGTAGTCCGTTGCGCGCGGTTCGAGATCGGGACGCTCGATGCCGAGCGCATCCGCATCTTCATGCAGTGCGGCAATGAAGCGATCGGTCAGCGACTTGATCGTCTCGCCGTTTTCGACGGCACGGCGGATGATCTTGTCGTCGATATCGGTAATGTTGCGCACGTAGGTCACCTTGTAACCGAGCGTGCGCAACCACCGTTGCGCGATATCGAACACGACCATCACGCGTGCATGACCAATGTGACAATAGTCATACACCGTCATCCCGCAGACGTACATCCGTACGACGCCCTCTTGCAGCGGCACGAAAGTTTGCTTGTCACGCGCGAGCGTGTTGTAGATGCGCAGTGATTCCATAGAGACGATGCGTGGGTCGAAAGAAATCCGCAATGTTTTTCGTGCGCGCCGCGCCCGCTTCTGATACCGGCCCGGTACAAGCTCAGTACAAAACAGGTGTAGCGCATACAGCAGCAAACCGGTGCACCGGGTGCGGCGGTCAGGCTGCGATCAAGGCGGGACGACCACGAGTGGCGAAAGACAGTATGCGGTTCAACGGAACGCGCAGACCTTTTGTTAGAATGGGTCGGAGTATAACATCCAGACCCGAGCCTATGAAACCTTCCAGCGGCCGCGCGCGAAGCGCCGCGACCCTCGCCGCCACGGCCCTGTGCGGCCTCGCCGTCATGCTGCTGCCGGGCGCGCCTGCCTATGCGCAGAAGTCCCCCATGATCCCGCAGGGTGCTCCTGTGCGCGACAACACGCCGGAAATCGACGCGTTGATTGCAAAGCAAAACTGGAACGCCGCGCTCACCCAGCTCGACGCCCGCATCGCCGCCAATCCGCGCGACGCGCAGGCGCAGTTCAAGCGCGCCACGGTGCTGGCTCACCTGAATCGCGACGACGAAGCCATCAACGCCTTCATTGCGCTGACGCAAACTTACCCGGAATTGCCGGAGCCGTATAACAACCTTGCGGCGCTGTACGCGAAGCACGGGCGCTATTCGGAAGCACGCGCGGCACTCGAAACCGCGACCAAGGCGAACCCGAACTACGGTCTCGCCTACGAAAATCTCGGCGACCTGTACCTGCGCCTCGCGGCCTCCGCCTACCAGCGCTCGCAGGACCTGGGCCAGGCAAGCGGGCCGACGAAGCAGCGCCTCGCCGACATCCAGAAGATCGTCTCGCCGCCGAAGAGTGCGGCGCAGCCGGTCAAGAAGGTTGCCGCACCGCAAGAGGACGCGACGCCCGTCATGCCGAACATCACGAACTCGCCAAGCTTCCAGTTCGGCGGCTCGAATGGCTCGCTCGCCATGCCGCCTTATATGGCGCCGTCGCAATAACTATGCGTATCCGTATCGCACACTCATCGCCAACGCTTTTTTCCACCCTGAGGATCTTCATGAAATGGTTGATGCTGGCGCTCGGTAGCGCCGCCCTGATCGCGAACGCACCCGCCTTTGCCCAGTCCGCCACGCCGGCGACGCATCCGTCCGTGCTCTTCAAGACCACTGACGGCGATATCCGCGTCGAGCTGTACCCCGAGAAGGCGCCGAAGACCGTCGCGAACTTCCTCGACTATGTGAAATCCGGCCAGTACAGCGGCACGATTTTCCATCGCGTGATTCCGGGCTTCATGATCCAGGGTGGCGGCTTCACGCAGAGCTATGCAGAAAAGCCAACTCGCGCGCCGATCCAGCTTGAAAGCCGCAACGGCCTGAAGAACGTCGTCGGCACGATCGCCATGGCACGGACCAGCG
The DNA here is from genome assembly GCF_050435645.1 of Paraburkholderia sp. GAS206C. Classification (NCBI taxonomy): domain Bacteria; kingdom Pseudomonadati; phylum Pseudomonadota; class Betaproteobacteria; order Burkholderiales; family Burkholderiaceae; genus Paraburkholderia; species Paraburkholderia sp. GAS206C. The sequence goes on from NZ_JBNDKR010000004.1 coordinate 478,294, forward strand.
ACCCGGATTCGGCCACCTCGCAATTCTTCATCAACACGGCGGATAACGCCGGCCTCGACTATCCCGGTCAGGACGGCAACGGCTACGCCGTGTTCGGCAAGGTCACCTCCGGCATGGATGTGGTGAAGAAGATCGAAGGCACGCCGACCACGACGCGCGGCCCGATGTCCGACGTACCGCAAACGCCGATCGTGATCGAATCGGCTACGATCGTCAGCAAATAAGCAGACCGGCATAGAGACACAAGCAGGCAAGAACACAGGTTAGCAAGCGCACCCGCCGGCAATGCAGTCCGTGGTCGCCCTTGCAACACCACTGCCCCTGGCGCGGCCCCATCCACCATGCGATGCGCCGCGCCTTTCACCCTCCTGTTCATCAAAGGATCCCATCATGGTCGAACTACACACGAATCACGGCGTCATCAAACTCGAACTGGACGCCGAGAAGGCACCGAAGTCGGTTGAGAACTTCCTCAACTACGTGAAGGCCGGTCACTACGACAACACCGTGTTCCATCGCGTGATCGACGGCTTCATGATTCAGGGCGGCGGTTTCGAACCCGGCATGAAGCAAAAGCCGACCGAAGCGCCGATCACCAACGAAGCGAACAACGGTCTGAAGAACGTCAACGGTTCGATCGCGATGGCGCGCACCAACGATCCGCATTCGGCGACGGCGCAATTCTTCATCAACGTGAACGACAACGACTTTCTGAATCACTCGTCGCCGACGCCGCAAGGCTGGGGTTACGCCGTGTTCGGCAAAGTGGTCGACGGTCTCGACATCGTCGAAAAGATCAAGAAGGTGAAGACGGGTTCGAAGGGCTTCCATCAGGACGTGCCGGCGGACGACGTGATCATCGAGAAAGCGGTCATCGTCGAATAAGCAACGGGCCGTGCGTCAGCGGTTGCGGTCGCGGGTTCAGCTGCGGCCCTGGGTTTGGCAACAACACGCTGGCGCACAGCGCGCAGTTCGGCGAAGCATTTAACTGCAACTGAAATCAGGCAACCTTCAATGCTGCAAGAAACGCCGCTGCGAAGCGTCGCCGCGGGCGGGCCAGGCGAGGGCAGACGCCCGCATGGCGCACGCCCGCTTTTTCTCATCTCAGACCTGCATTTAAGCGAGGACATTCCTCGCACGGTCGCCGCGTTCGAACACTTCATCCGCATCACGGCTGAAGAAGCCGATTCGGTTTTTATCCTCGGCGACCTGTTCGAATACTGGATCGGCGACGACATGCTGAGCGATCCGTTCGTCGCGCGTATGGCGACGCTCATGCACACACTGTCCGAGCGCGGCATCGCGCTCTATATCATGCACGGCAATCGCGACTTTCTGCTCGGCAAGCGCTTCATGAAAGCGGCCGGCGCAATCTGGTTGCCCGACCCGTTCGTGATCACCGCATTTGGCGCGCGCATCACGCTCGCGCATGGCGACGCGCTGTGCACCGCCGATCATGCGTACATCCGTTTTCGCCGCGTTGCACGCAGCCGCTTCGCGCAAATGCTGTTTCTCGCCTGGCCATTCAGATGGCGCCATGCGCTGGCCAAAAGGATGCGCTCGGCGAGTCAGGAGAGCCGCGCGCGGCCGGTCTCGCCGAAATACGACGTGACGCAGGAAGGTGTAGCTGCGTTGTTCAGGGAGACGGGGACGGCGACCATCGTGCATGGCCACACGCACCGGCCGGCACGGCACCGCGAGCCGGGTGGTACGCGCTGGGTACTGCCGGACTGGGACCTCGATCACGGCGAACCCCGAGGCGGGTATTTGCGGATCGATGCCGATGGGCTGAGAGCCCTACCCCTGGACTAGGCGCTGCATCAGTCTTCCGATTGAGCGTGGGACTACCTCTCAGCGGCTACCCCATCCACGCGCCCCGCGATCGCTGCGGACAGGCGACGCAGATCGAGCAACGCCGCGTCTGCGCCCTGCAGCGCTTCGAGACGCGTACCGAGCCGCTCCAGCGCTGCGACGATTTCGTCGATGCGTTGCGACTGCGTCGCCGCATGATCGATCAGACCGTGAATGGCGAGCGAAACCGGATCGTCCGCGTTCGGCGTAATGCCGTAGGCACAGAATGCACTGCGCACCGCGGCCTTCTTGTCGCAATCACGATCAGGACCAGCAGCCTCGCGTGCGGGCGCTACGGGCATGATCACCCGTGCCGGATTGCCCACTGCCGTGCCGCCTGCCGGCACCGGCTTGACGACCACTGCGTTCGAACCGATCTTCGCCTCCGCGCCAATCGTGAAGCCACCAAGTATCTTGGCGCCCGCGCCGACGATCACACCGCGCTCGAGCGTCGGATGCCGTTTGGCGCCGCGCGTGAGTGAGGTGCCGCCCAGCGTCACGCCCTGATAGATCGTGCAGTCGTCGCCGATCTCCGCCGTTTCGCCGACCACGACGCCCATACCGTGATCGATAAACACCCGGCGGCCGACGGTTGCGCCCGGATGGATCTCGATGCCGGTCAGAAAGCGCGCCATCTGCGACACGAAACGCGCCAGCCAGCGGCGTTGCGCCCGCCAGCAGGCGTGCGCGAGCCGGTGCAGCACGAGCGCATGCAGACCGGGATAACACGTGAGCACTTCCCAGGCGCTGCGGGCGGCGGGATCGCGCTCGCGGATCGTGGCGATGTCTTCGCGAAGTCTCGTGAACATGGCAGTGACGCTTTCGTGGGGACGTGGGGCCGGGTGCCGCCTGGCGGCGCACGACGGAGCGCTGCCGTTAGCAGACCGGCAGCTTTGCTTAGAACGTTTTGGGGAATTGTAGGGGCGATTGCGTCAACCTGCTGGATGCCCCCGTTCGCGGCAAGGTCGTCAGATGCGCGCCGAGAGGTCGGCGCGCGTGCTCAGGATGCGCAGTGGGACAGGCGCGCCCCGTCCTCAGGACGCGCCGTCGTCCGACTGCTTCACCTTCAGCAGGATGTGCTTTGCGATGCCGCGCACAATATTCACCTCTTCGCGCTCGAGCCCGGAACGGGCAAAAAGACGCCGCAGGCGCGACATCAGTTTCTTGGGGTTACGCGGATCGAGAAACTCGAGCGCCACCAGCGCACTTTCGAGGTGCGCAAACATGCCTTCGATTTCATCGCTGGGCGCGAGCGAGCCGTGCGCCGCGGCACCTTGAGCTACTAGCCCTTCGGCGTCAGTGTTCACGCCGTTGCCAACATTAGCGCCAGCCCTGCTCCCGCCACCGCCAGCAACGGCGCCCGCAGCCCCGCCCGCGCCGAGATACGCGGTGCGCAACTCATACGCCAGCACCTGCACGGCCTGCGCCAGATTGAGCGAGCTATATGCCGGATTGGCCGGAATATGCGCGAGCACACTGCAACGCTCGACGTCCTCGTTCGACAGCCCCGTGCGCTCATTGCCGAACACCAGTGCGATATCACCGTGCACAGCATGTTCGCGCGCCTGCCCCGCAGCCGCGCGCGGCGCGAACTGCGGCGGCCCGTATTCGCGCGAGCGCGCCGTCAGCGCCACCGACCAGTGCACGCCATTGAGCGCATCCGCCAACGTCGGCACCACATGCGCGCCGGCCAGCACATCGTCCGCGCCGCTCGCCATGGCGATCGCTTCGGGATCGGACTGCACGTGCGGCACGCGCGGGGCCACCAGCACGAGACGCGAGAAGCCCATGGTTTTCAGCGCACGCGCTGCGGCGCCGACATTGCCGGGATGACTGGGCTCGACGAGCACGAAGCGGGTCGACGTGAAGCCGCCGCGCACAGGCGCAGCGCTGTCCGGGCCGCAGATCCCGGAGGACGGCAGAAAAGACGAAGACGGATTGTGGGGTTGGGCCACGATAAAAATAGGGGGCTAAAGGCCCCTATGGTAGCGCCAACCGGCGCGCAAAACCTACCCGCATCGGATGCTGCGCTGCCGTAGAGCCCCGGACTCGGGTAAAATCACGGCTATTCGCGCCGTCTTTGCACGAGCGCCTCGTTCTTATTCAATTCGTCTCCGTCGACGGAACGCCGGTCAAGCGGTCGTTCCGTGTTGTTTCAGCTGCGTAGTGGCAGCGCATTTACAGCTCATTACCGGTAAGCAGCCGCGCTGCCCCGGCACAAGGATCCAGGCTCATGCATCCCATGCTCAACATCGCCGTCAAGGCCGCGCGCCGCGCCGCGCAGATCATCAACCGGGCGTCGCTCGATCTCGACCTGGTCCAGGTCAGCAAGAAACAGCACAACGATTTCGTCACGGAGGTCGACAAGGCATCGGAAGCCGCGATCATCGATACGCTGAAGACCGCCTACCCCGACCACGCCATCCTCGCCGAAGAATCCGGCAAATCGGACAACGAGTCCGAATACCAGTGGATCATCGACCCGCTCGACGGCACCACGAACTTCATCCACGGCTTCCAGTACTACTGCGTGTCGATCGCTCTGGCGCATAAAGGCATCGTGACTCAAGCCGTCGTCTACGATCCGAACCGCAACGACCTGTTCACCGCCTCGCGCGGCCGCGGCGCGTTCCTCAACGACCGCCGCATCCGCGTGGGCCGCCGCGACCGCCTCGCCGACGGCCTGATCGGCACGGGCTTCCCGTTCCGCGAAACCGACGGCCTCGAGTCGTACGGGCGTCTGTTCAAGGAAATGACCGAAGCCTGCGCCGGCCTGCGCCGCCCGGGCGCGGCTGCGCTGGATCTGGCGAACGTCGCCGCGGGCCGCCTCGACGGCTTCTTCGAACAGGGCCTGCATGCGTGGGACATGGCCGCCGGCAGCCTGCTGATCACCGAAGCAGGCGGTCTGGTGGGCAACTACACGGGCGATTCGGAGTTCCTGCATATCGGCGAAGTCGTCGCGGGCAACCCGAAGCTGTACGCGCAAATGGTGCCGATCCTGTCGCGCTACAGCCGCACGAAGCAGCCAGCGGCCTGAGGCCGTAACACGCGCTGCAGCATGTGCAAAGCGGCTTCGGCCGCTTTTTTTCTTGGCGCGGCCGTCCGGCTGGCCAGTATCCGCTAACGCTGCGCCTGCATGCGACGCCGCTTCATGCTACAAAGCGACAGGCCGCACCGGTATCGTTTTCATCGTACCGGCGTGCTTTTGGCGCACGACCCTCGCGCAGCATCCCGAACTGCTTAATGAAAAAAGGCTTCTATACGATCATCGCGGCGCAGTTCGTGTCGTCGCTCGCCGACAACGCGCTGCTGATCGCGGCGATCGCGCTGCTCTCGGTCATCCGCTCGGCCGCGTGGGTGACGCCGCTGCTGCAGATCTTCTTCACGGTTTCGTACGTGTTGCTGGCGCCGTTCGTCGGTGCGTTCGCGGACGCGCTGCAAAAGCGTCATGTGATGTTCGTCTCGAACGCGTTAAAGGCCAGCGGCTGCCTGATGATGATCGCCGGCGTGCATCCGATGATTGCGTACGGCGTGGTCGGTTTCGGCGCGGCGGCCTACTCGCCTGCCAAATACGGCATCCTGACCGAACTGCTGCCCCCCGACCGGCTGATCACGGCAAACGCATGGCTGGAGTCGGCCACAGTACTGTCGACGATCGTCGGGACCATGCTGGGCGGCGCGCTGATCAGCACCTACGCCTCCAACTTCGTCACGCATGCACGGCTGCCACTGATTCATTCCGCGGCCGATCTGGCAATGCTGGCAGTGATGCTGACCTATGCGATCGCGGCTGCGATCAATGTGGGGATTCCCGACACGGGCGCGCGCTATCCGAATCGCCTCAAGGAGCCGAAGAAACTGGTAGGCGATTTCACGCATTGCTTCAACGTGCTGTGGGCCGACAAGCTCGCGCAAATCGCGCTGTGGGTCACCACGCTGATGTGGGGCGGCGCGGTCACGCTGCAGTTGCTGGTGTTGAAGTGGGCGGATGTGAACCTTGGACTGTCGCTGTCGAAAGCGGCTGTGATGCAAGGCATTACGGGGCTCGGTATTGCGGTGGGCGCGGCGGCGGCTGCGACGCTGGTGCCGCTGCGCAGTTCGCTGAAGGTGCTGCCGATTGGCATCATTACCGGCGCGGTCGCAATCGGCATGGCGTTCTATAGCAGGGGACTGTTTCCGCCGGGCATGGGCATTCGCGTCGGTCCCTTTGTTGCGCCGATTTATATCGTGCTCGCCTATCCGCTGATGATTCTGCTCGGCGCGCTGTCGGGGTTCTTTATCGTGCCGATGAATGCGCTGCTGCAGCATCGCGGCGCAACGCTGCTCTCAGCGGGCCATTCGATTGCCGTGCAGAATTTCAACCAGAATCTCGCGGTGCTGCTGATGCTCGGTTTGTACGCGATTCTGCTCACGGCGAAGCTGCCGGTGCCGTGGATCATCGTCGTGTTCGGCACCTTCATTACATTCATGATGTGGCTGGCGAAACGCCGTAGCACGGCGAACGCGCGCAAGGTCGATATGCGCGCGCTGGTTGGAGAATAGCGGCTCGCGAAGGTCATGGCCTGTGCGCGGACAGTCGCGGGAGTCCCCAGGTCCCCGACGACTGACGCGCACCGGATGCCCGTTACGACACGGAAGGCTGGATGTTCTGATTGAAGCGAAACAGGTTGTGCGGATCGTACCGGGTCTTCACCGCGACGAGACGATCGTAGTTCGGACCATAGGCCGCGCCGATACGCCCGGTCTCGTCCTGCGTCAGGAAGTTGACATACACGCTGCCCAGTGCGAAAGGCGCAGCCGCCTCGAAGAAGCCGCGTGCCCATGCGATGCATCGGTCATCGTCGCTTGCGTCGCTCCAGCGTCCATGCACATTCATGACATATGTCGCGTCGCGGTTCGGATAGGCCGTGGCCTCAACCGGAACACGGGTTGTTTGAGCCCCGATCTGACCGAAGAAGATCTCGCATTGAGGCGACGGCAGCTTGTCAATGGCGTCAATCAGCACGTCCAGCAGTCCGTCCGGCAACTCGGCCAGATTGTGCGATTTCCAGTAGTTGCGCGCGCCGGGCGTCAGCAGCGGATCGAAAGCCTGTTGCCACATCGCATAAGGCATCGGGCCGAGATGTTCTCCGTACGGGGTGCCGAAGTGGCGCACCGCGTCGAGCACGCCCGGCCCATCAGCAACTGCGCCGTTGTAGCAGCTTGCAAAAGCGATGATCGGTTTGCCGTGGACATCCTGCGGCAGAAACGGCAGCGGCGGCGCGAGGCGCAGCACGGCCCATACAGAGAGTTCGTCCGGCATATCGTCGATTGCAGCGCGGTATTTCCTGAGCGCGTCTTTTGCCTGTTCCAACGGCAATACGACGAGCCCGCCGAACACCTCCGGCCCGACTGGATGCAGCTGGAATTCGAACATCGTAACGACGCCGAAATTGCCGCCGCCGCCGCGAATCGCCCAGAACAGATCCTCATGCGCATCGGCAGCGGCACGAACCAGTTCTCCGTCCGCCGTGACGACATCCGCCGAGACGAGATTGTCGACCGTCATCCCGTACTGGCGGCTGAGCCAACCGAAGCCGCCGCCGAGCGTCAGGCCCGACACGCCCGTCGTCGAATTGATCCCGAGCGGTGTCGCCAGCCCGAAAGCCTGCGCTTCATGGTCGAAATCGGCAAGCGTGGCACCCGGTTCGACATAGGCGCGACGCGCAGCCGGGTCGACCCGTACCGATTTCATCGGCGACAAGTCGATCATCAGTCCGTCGTCACAGACCGCGCTGCCTGCGATGTTATGCGCGCCGCCGCGCACAGCCAGCGGCAAGTCGTTATCGCGCGCAAAGGCTACTGCACGGCGAACATCGGCCACTCCCGCGCAACGCAGGATGACAGCCGGACGACGGTCGATCATTGCATTCCATATGCTGCGCGCTTCGTCGAAACCGGGATCGGCAGGCAACAGCACTTGCCCTCTCGTCGCAACTTTCAGTTCTTCGATTACATTGCTGGACAAATTGACCATGAGACACCTCCTGGAATGCGGACGACATTTGAGGCAACAGGTAAGGGAGTCGAAATCCTGAAGGTTTTGCCTTCATCCAGGGGTGCCGACAAGACTCATCAACATCGATGAGTCCGTGCAGCCAATCTACGCGAAGGATTGTTTGTTCATGGCGGGATGCGTAGCTACGCTCGGATCCAGTTCGTTCCTGAGCGGTTGGGCATCGTGATGTGACTGCCCGATAACCGGTCGCGCGTGCGGGTGCGCGAGCATTACGCGTGACGCGGTGCTTCTACCGGCGGCGTGCCGTCATGAAACAGCGTCTTCAACTGCGAACGCAGTTCTGGAGAATCAGCATGCTTGTGAACCGTGACCGCGTGCTGTACGGCCGCCTCTAGCAGCTCATTTTCGGAATCCGCGGATAGCGCGATAGAGCAGTTCATTTCGCTCGGAAATTCCCGGCAATCGATGTATTTGCGCGTCATGATCCTCTCCTCATACGATAGTAGTCATGGGCTTTACGTGAATGACCGCGCGGAATGCCGCGCGAAGTGCACAGCACACGATTTGCGCCTCCTTGTCGCAAAACGAAATCATCCTGAAAGTATAGGCCGCAGGTTGGGAATTTGAGGTCCCGCAGCGAAATTCGCGACGTCGTCAGGATCGTTTCCAGCACCCACTTGAATGATTTCGGCTACCGGCGCCGGTTTGAATCGTCGCACGAACTCCTCGAGGTGGCGCGGTACGACGGTAGCGTTTCCCCCTTCGTCGTTGATGTCCTTGACGGCCTCCCCCATCTGTCCAATCGCGGCTCCAGCGACTTCGCCTGTGATTAGCCATCCGGCCGAGGTTCAATCCGCGCGGCGGCGGGTTAAACTCACGCCCTGAACAGCTAACGCAAGAAGACACTCAGGATGGGCATTCAAACCGCAGCGGCCAATGACGTCGCACAACATACCCCGATGATGCAGCAATACCTGCGCATCAAGGGGGAGCATCCGGGCACGCTCGTGTTTTACCGGATGGGCGACTTCTATGAGCTGTTTTTCGACGATGCCGAAAAAGCCGCACGCCTGCTCGATCTCACGCTGACCCAGCGTGGTGCGTCGGCGGGTAATCCGATCAAGATGGCCGGCGTGCCGCATCACGCGGTCGAACAGTATCTCGCCAAGCTGGTGAAGCTGGGCGAATCGGTCGCAATCTGCGAACAGATTGGCGATCCGGCCACTTCGAAGGGGCCGGTCGAACGCAAGGTCGTGCGCGTGGTCACGCCCGGCACGCTCACCGATGCTGCGCTGCTGTCGGACAAGAGCGACGTGTACCTGCTCGCGGTGTGTGTGGGTCACAACCGGCGCGGCGTCGCCACCAACGTAGGCCTCGCGTGGCTCAACCTCGCGAGCGGCGCGTTGCGCCTCGCGGAAGTTGCACCGGATCAGGCGGCTGCCGCGCTCGAGCGCATTCGTCCGGCGGAAATTCTCGTCGCCGATTCGCCGGTCGATACCAACACGTGGTCGCCGCCGGCTGGTTCTGGCGCACTGACACGGGTACCCGTCTGGCATTTCGACGTCTCCTCCGGCACGCAGCGCCTGTGCGATCAGATGGACGTGGCGAGCCTCGACGGTTTCGGCGCGCATTCGCTGTCGAGCGCCTGCGGAGCAGCCGGCGCGCTGCTGCTGTACGCGGCAGCGACCCAAGGTCAGCAGTTGCGCCATGTGCGCAGTCTGAAGGTCGAATACGAATCCGAATATATTGGGCTCGACCCCGCCACGCGCCGCAATCTCGAACTCACGGAAACGCTGCGCGGCACCGAAAGCCCGACGCTGTGTTCGCTGCTCGATACCTGCTGCACGACCATGGGCAGCCGGCTGCTGCGCCACTGGCTGCATCATCCGCCGCGCGAAGCGGCGATTGCGCAGGCGCGTCAACAGGCGATCGGTGCGCTGCTCGAGGCGCCGGTCAGTGCAAGCGTCGATACGTTGCGCGGCGCGCTGCGGCAAATTTCCGATATCGAGCGGATCACCGGGCGCCTCGCGTTGCTGTCCGCCCGTCCACGTGACCTGTCGAGCCTGCGCGATACGTTCATTGCGTTGCCCGATCTGCGCACGCTGCTGGCCTCGGTGACGGGCGCTGCCGATTCGCTCGCGCGCATCGACGCCGCGCTCGAACCGCCCGCGCCTTGCGTCGATCTGCTGAAGCTGGCGGTGGCGCCCGAACCGGCTGCAATGGTCCGCGACGGTGGTGTGATTGCTCGCGGTTACGATGCAGAGCTCGACGAGCTGCGTGATATCTCCGAAAACTGCGGCCAATTCCTGATCGACCTGGAAACGCGCGAACGCGCGCGTACCGGCATCAACAATCTGCGCGTCGAATACAACAAGGTGCATGGCTTCTATATCGAAGTCACGCGCGGCCAGACGGACAAGGTGCCCGACGACTATCGGCGGCGCCAGACGCTGAAAAACGCCGAGCGCTATATCACGCCGGAGTTGAAGACCTTTGAGGACAAAGCGCTGTCGGCACAGGAACGCGCGCTCGCACGTGAACGCTCGCTCTATGACGGATTACTGCAGGCGCTTCTGCCGTTCCTCGCCGATTGCCAGCGCGTTGCCGCGGCGCTCGCGGAACTCGATCTGCTCGCCGCGTTTGCCGAGCGCGCCCGCGCGCTCGACTGGGTCGCGCCTTCGTTCACACCGAGCGCGGGTATCGCGATCGAACAGGGACGTCACCCGGTGGTCGAGGCGCAGGTCGAGCAGTTCATCGCCAACGACTGCACGCTCAACCCCGAACGCAAGCTGCTACTGATCACCGGCCCGAACATGGGCGGTAAATCCACTTTCATGCGGCAGACCGCGCTGATTGCGTTGATGGCCTATGTGGGCAGTTATGTCCCGGCAACGCGTGCGACGTTTGGCCCGATCGACCGCATCTTCACGCGCATTGGCGCAGCCGACGATCTGGCCGGCGGCCGTTCGACCTTCATGGTCGAAATGACGGAAGCCGCGGCGATCCTGAACGACGCGACACCGCAAAGTCTCGTGCTGATGGACGAAATCGGCCGCGGCACTTCGACTTTCGACGGCCTCGCGCTAGCGTGGGCAATCGCGCGGCATCTGCTCGCGCACAACGGCTGCCACACGTTGTTCGCCACGCATTACTTTGAGCTGACGCAACTGCCCGCGGAATTTCCACAAGCGGCCAACGTGCATTTATCCGCCGTGGAGCATGGCCACGGCATTGTCTTCCTGCATGCGGTGAACGAAGGCCCGGCGAATCAGAGCTATGGCCTGCAGGTGGCGCAACTTGCCGGCGTGCCTGCTGCCGTGATCCGTGCTGCGCGCAAGCATCTCGCGCACCTCGAACAGCAGTCGGCCGGGCAACCCGCACCGCAGCTCGATCTGTTTGCGGCACCGCTGATGCTGCAGGACGCCGACGACGCTCATGACGACGGCGCCCCGCCCGCCCCTGCACTAACGGCTGCCGAGCAGGCGCTCATCGGGCGTCTGCGAGCGCTCGATCCGAACGACCTGCGCCCGCGTGAGGCGCTGGACCTGCTCTATGAACTGCATGACCTGGCCACTGCGCCGGATGCAGATCATTGACCGGCGCCGTCGTCCGCAGCGCCAGCGCACGGTGTGCGCGGCGCTCGCATTTGCGCTGATCCTCGCAGCAGGGGTGTCAACCCAGGCAAGCGCCGCGCCGATCCGCTACACCTTCGCAGTTATCGCCGATACGCTGCAAAGCCCCGCTGACGAGGCCTCGACGCAGCGACTCATCGACGCGATCGGCCGCGACCGCAACATGTCGTTCATCGTCTACGACGGCAATCTGAAGGGCGCGAAAGAAGCCTGCAGGGACACGTTATACGACCGGCGACAGGCTCTGCTGGAAGCAGCAAAGCCGCCACTGATCTTCGTCCCCGGCCAGCACGACTGGACCGATTGCGGTATCGCCGAAGCCGGCGGCTTCGATCCGGTCGAGCGGCTCGATCAGCTACGGCAGACGATCTTCGCCGACCCTTCGTCCATGGGGCAAAACCCGCTGGCATTGACACGCGAAAGCGAAGTCTCGCGCTTCAGACCGTATCGCGAGAATGTGCGCTGGCAACTGGGCGACACCGTGTTCATCGGTTTGAATGTGCCCGGCTCGAACAACCATTACGTGAGCGCGGGCGGCCGTAACGGCGAGTTCGAAGATCGCGTGATCGCCAATGCGTTCTGGATCGAACACGCAGCCGAGTATGCGAAACGGCGCGAAGCACGCGCAGTTGTAATTTTCATTCAAGGCGACCCGGACCCGGAACGCTACGAGCGGCCAGACCGTTTTGCATGGCTGCGTTTCGGACGCAACGCGCGTCGTGATGGCTTTCTGGAACTCAAGCGCAGCCTCGTGAAGGCCGCGCAGATCTTCCACGGCCCCATTGTGCTAATCCATAACGACGATGGACGGCCCGCCGGCGGCTTTGCGATCGACCAGCCGTTGCGCAACGACAAGGGGGAGGTGGTGACGAATCTGACGCGCATCGCCTTCACGCTGCCTGATCGTCTGGATGAGTGGCTGCAGATTGAGGCCGATCTTTCGCGCAGGCCGCCTTTCCGGGTCAGCGTGCACACCGTGCCGAAGAACATGCCGCTGGTGCCGTTCCAACCCGCGTCAGCGGTTCAGCCTGCGCAGGCTCCCGATGAAAGCGAGCCCGAGCTTTCCTCACCGGCGGGGGGCAATCAGACGCCGGGGCAGATGCCGGATCAGTTACCCAATCAGTCGCCAGCTCAAACGTTGAATCAAACGCTCAATCCGGCCTCGAACCTGCCGCCGCTTCTACCGTCGACACCGCCGCCGGAGCAACCGCTCAACACGCTACCCGGCTCAGGTGGACAGACGCCGGCCCCAGGTGGAGCATCCGCGGGCACGCCCTAAGGTAAGGCACACCCGTCGCGGCGCATCTACCAGGTTCAGTGCAACGTGGGGCCCGACGGCTCTTCATCGCCTTCGTCGTCATCCTCATCGAGTACTTCCAGGCCGTCCGCGCCGTGGGCATGTTCGTGCTGGATTTCGTCTTCAGTAGCGGGACGCACGTCCTTGACGGTCAGCGCAAAACGCAGCGCCATGCCGGCGAGCGGATGGTTGCCGTCGAGCACGACCTTGTCTTCCGCGACGTCAGTCACGACGTACACCAGCGAATCGATGTCCTCGTCGCCTTCTTCCGGCGTGCCTTCGAATTGCATACCGACTTCGAGCGGCTCGGGGAAGCGCGTGCGCGGCTCGATCTTCACCAGATCGGGATCGTATTCGCCAAACGCGTCTTGCGGTTCCAGCTGGATCTGGGTCTCGAAACCAGCCTCATGGCCGTCGAGCTCTTCCTCGATCTTGGGGAACGTGCCATCATAGCCGCCGTGCAGATAGACCATCGGCTCATCGCTCTCTTCGATCAGGTTGCCCTGCGCATCCGACAGCTTATAAGCGACCGACACGACGGTGTTCTTTGCAATTTTCATTCGATTCTCCAGAATACAACTCACATTATACGATGCCCAAGCGGCCCCTTGACCACCCGGCGCATGCAGCTTCTGCGCGGATTTCTTCGCCGGTTCTGCCGCCCTCGCCGGACGTACCCACACCGCTGCTCGGCAATCTCACTCCGTCGCAATTCATGCGCCGGTACTGGCAAAAGAAGCCTCTGCTGATTCGTCAGGCCATCCCGAACGTCGAGGCGCCGCTCTCGCGCAGCGAGCTGTTCGACCTGGCCGATCAGGACGAAGTGGAAGCGCGCCTGATCACACACTTTCGCAACAAATGGCAACTGGAACACGGCCCGTTTGCGGCCGACGAATTGCCCTCGCTCAAGCAACGCGCATGGACGCTGCTCGTGCAGGGCGTCGACCTGCATAACGACCGCGCCCGCGCCCTGCTCGAGCGCTTTCGCTTCGTGCCGGATGCACGTCTGGACGATCTGATGATCTCGTACGCGAGTGACGGCGGCGGGGTCGGTCCGCATTTCGACTCGTACGACGTGTTCCTGCTGCAGGTGCACGGCAAACGCCGCTGGCGGATCGGCGCACAACGCGATCTGTCGCTCCGTCCGGGTGTGCCGTTGAAAGTTTTACAAAATTTCGAGCCAGAAGAGGAATGGGTCCTCGAACCCGGCGACATGCTGTATCTTCCGCCTCACATCGCGCACGACGGCGTGGCCGAGGGCGAGTGCATGACCTGTTCGATCGGCTTCAGGGCGCCCTCCTCGAGCGAGCTGACCGCGCAATTTCTGTATCATCTCGCCGAGCGTGGCGAAACGGGCGGCCAGCCAGAGCGTGCTGCCCAGCTTTACCGGGATCCGCAACAGCCTGCAGTAGCGCACCCCGCAGAGCTGCCTGCCGCCCTCGTCGAACGGGTAGGCGCGATCCTTGCTCAGGTGAAATGGGGCGAAAGGGACATCGCGTCGTTCCTCGGCACCTATCTGAGCGAGCCGAAGCCGAGCGTAGTATTCGATCCGCCGGAACAGCCGCTCAACGAGGCGCGTTTTATCAGGCGTGCTTCAGAGTTGGGCCTGAGGCTCGACCGGAAGACGGTTATGCTGTACAACAGCCGCTTTTTCTTCCTGAATGGAGAAGAAAATCGGTTTGCAGGCCATAAAAGATGGTTGATTGAATTCGCTGATTGCCGGCGTCTGAGTGCGAAACGCTTTGTAACACTCTCAGGCGATTCATCGGTGACAGCATTGCTGCACGAGTGGTATCGTGCGGGCTGGATACAAGTGGGCGAGCTTGTCTAAAGCTTGTCCGCCTGTTATGAAGTACCGTGAAATTTTGTATGAGAAAGACAACGTATTGACCCCGCATTTGTCGACGGTCTGTACGAAAGTGCATATAATTTCCGCCCAAGCCGTAGGGAAGATTCACGCTCTTGTGAAGTGCGTCTCCACCAGCGGCCCAGGTCGGTGTTGGAGCACATTACCGGTATTATTTTGCGCTGTTGCTTACCTTTAACCATAAAAGGACGTGATCATGAAGAAATCCCTCCTCGTAGCATCCCTGTTGGCAGCTGTGGCACTGGCTGCATGCAACAAGAGCAGCGACCAGGCAGCTGCCCCGGCTAGCGATGCATCCGCTGCTTCGGCACCGGCTGCTGCTGCTTCGGATGCAGGCGCTGCAGCTTCGGACGCTGCTGCTGCTGCGAGCGACGCTGCTGCTTCGGCACCGGCTGCTGCTGCTTCGGACGCAGGCGCTGCTGCTTCGGACGCTGGTGCGGCTTCGGCTGCTGCAGCTTCGGGCGCAAGCCAGTAAGCTGTCGTACAGGGTTCGCCTCTGGGCGAAAACCACATCGGAAGATCGCTATGGTCTTCCGGTGCGGTAAAGCAAAACGCCACGGATTTACATCCGTGGCGTTTTGTCATTCTGCGCTCGCTTAATGCAACCGCTTAGTTGCTCTTAGTTGCTCTTACTCGCGCTTAGTCGCTTATTGCTTTTTGTATCGTCAGATAATTACCGTCGTTAATTACGATTTGCTTATAGCAGCCGTTTTCAACGACCGGCCATCACTTCTTTTTTTCACTCAGAACGCACGCTTGCGGCTTCTTCGAAGAACTCACGAACCACGTCGATCTCTCTGGTCCGCTTGAAAGGCGGCAGGCTCTGCCATATACGGCGCCCATACGGTTTGTCGACGAGTCGGGTATCGCAGATCATCAAAACGCCGCGATCGGTCTCAGCGCGAATCAGACGCCCTGCGCCCTGCTTTAGCGTAATCACCGCCTGCGGCAATTGATGGACCGCAAACGGGCTTAGCCCCTTCCTGGTCAGTGCGTCGAGCCGGGCGGCCAGTACCGGGTCGTCGGGCGGTGCAAACGGCAGTTTGTCGATCACGACGAGCGAGAGCGCATCGCCACGCACGTCGACGCCTTCCCAGAAACTTTGGCTGCCTACCAGGATCGCATTGCCATAGGAGCGGAAGCGATCGAGCAGTTCCGTGCGACTCGCATCACCCTGCACCAGCAGCGGGTAGTTCCAGCCACGCGCTTCGATCGTGTCGCGCAGCTTCATGGCAATCTTGTCGACGGCCCGCAATGTCGTGCAGAGCATGAATACGCCGCCACCCGACGCTTCGATGGCCGGCAGCGCGGCTTCGAATACCGCGTCGGTGAACATCGGCGAGGACGGCTGCGGCAGATTGCGCGGCACGTACAGGAGGCCTTGCGTCGGATAGTCGAAAGGGCTCGGCAGCGTCATCGAGCGGCGCGCGTTCAGGCCCATCTGTGCGGCATAGTGGGCGAAATCGCCGCGCACCGAAAGCGTTGCCGATGTGAAAATCCACGCCCGCGGCACGCCGGCACGCTGCTTGGCGAAGATCGGCGCCACCGACAACGGCGTCTCATGCAACTGCACGGTATGCGCAAACACTTCGATCCAGCGCACCTTTTCGTTCGGATCGCCAACGGCCTTCTTGTCGGCCGTAGCAGCATCGCCACCGGCGGCGTCTGAGGCTACGTCGCGTTCGGCTTCGGTCGGCGGCGTCGTCCAGCCGGACAGGATCCCCTGCAACTCGCGCGCGCGCCGCAGACAGGCACCCAGCGACTCGGCGCGTTCCGCCTGGCTCGACAAGGCATTGGCGAGCGCAGCCAGTTCCGTCTCAAGCGTTTCGAGCGCAGCAAAGAGCGGATGGCCGTCCGGCAACTGGCCGATCGACAGCCGCACCGAATCCTCCTTGAAGGCGAGACGCACGTCGCGCGCCGAACGTTCGAGCGCCGCGCCGAGCTTCACCCAGTCGACCACCTCGCGCGCATGGCCCAGCCCTTCGGCAACCGAGTCACGGGCCAGTTCGAGAAACTGCGCAGTTGAGAGCGTCTCGCCGAAGAACAGCGTGGCGGTCTCCGGCAATTGGTGCGCTTCGTCGAAGACGATCGTATTGGCCGTCGGCAGCAGTTCGGCCATACCGGTGTCGCGCAACATGATGTCGGCGAAAAACAGGTGATGGTTGACCACCACGATGTCGGCCTGCTGCGCCTCGCGGCGCGCCTGCATCACGAAGCATTCCTTGTAGTGCGGGCACTCCTGGCCAAGGCAGTTTTCACGCGTCGAGGTCACCATCGACCACACCGCGGCCGTCTCCGGCACACTCGCGAGTTCTGCCTTGTCGCCGGTGCGGGTGATCTTCGCAAAACGGACGATATCCTGCAGATACGAGGTTTCCTGGCGCGACGGCAGACGCCCATTGTCGGCGGTGCGTTGCAGGTAGTAGTGGCACAGATAGTTCGCGCGACCCTTGAGCATCGCCACCGTGACGGGCACGGCGAGCGCATCGCGCACGGTCGGGATATCGCGCTGGAACAGCTGGTCCTGCAAGTGCTTGGTGCCGGTCGAGACGATCACCTTGCCGCCCCACAGCATGGCCGGTACGAGATACGCGTAGGTCTTGCCGGTGCCGGTGCCCGCTTCGACGATCAACGTGTTCTCGCTGCCATCGAGACCGCCGGCCGCGTCGCTCGTAGCAGCGTCTGCAGCCGCGGCAGCTGAGGCATCCCCAGCGGGCGCCTGCAGGCGCCGTGCCGGCCGCTTCTGTGCCTCGAACATCGCCGGCTCGGGCATGGCCCTGCCCGACGCTTCCATGGCGGCAGCGACCGCGCGCGCCATCTCGATCTGCGAGGCACGCGAACGGTAGCCATCAATCTGGCGCGCCAGCAGGCCATCAGCGGCGAAGATGTGGTCGAGTTCGGATTTGCGGCGGGGGTTCAGCGAGGCCGCGAGCGCACTCCCGGCTGCGCGCGGCTCGCGTGCGGAAGCTTCGTCATCCGACGAACTGCGCGAAGAAGAAACAAGCGGTGAATTCAAGGCAAGCGTTTCCTGCAAAATCCGGTGCGCGCGTGGCGACCCGGCGCCTGCCAGGTCGCGCGCCTAAGCGCGCGTATCCGGTTCGAGCTGCAACTGCAGCAAGATGATGGTGTCCTTCACCTTGAGTTTGCGCTTCTTGAGGCGCTGCAATTCAAGGTCGTCGAAGCCGGGCTCATCCGACATTTTGTCGATCAGACGGTCCAGTCCACTATGTTCCGATTCCAGTTGCAGAATACGGTCCTGAAGTGCGTTCGCGTCGATGACGTGATGATGGTCGCGCATGCTCGCCCCTCTTCCTGAGCGGCGCGGGCTGCCTCGTGCAGCCCAGACGCCTGAGGTTGCTGTCCGGCTAAAAACGCGTTACTGCTGTTGTTGCTGTTGCTTCTGCTGCTGCTCGAGTTGCTGTTGCTGCTGCAACTGCTCCTGCTGTTTCTGCTGCGCCTTGTCGGCCGCCTGCTTCTGGCGCGCCGCGACGTCCTGCTGATGCTGGGCGGCCGTCTCCTGCTTGCGCTGGAAGCTCTGCTGCTTCTCGACACGCTCCTGTGCCTTTTGCGCGCCCTGCTCGCGAGCCTGCTCGAGCTGGGTCTGGAAGTTGGCCTGCTTCTGATCGTACGCCTGCTGGTTCGCCGCCGCCTGCGACGGGCTGACACCGCGTTGCGCCTGATCCAGCGCGTGTTGCTGCACCTTCTGCTGATACGACTGCTCGTTGGCCGCGCGCTGCGGCGCCTCGGCTGCGCGCTGCGCCTGATCCAGCTGATGCTGGCGCTGCTTGTCCTCGTACTGTTGCTGGTTGCTGGCGTCCTGCGCCGCGCGCTGCGGGGCGTTGGCCTCGTCCTGGGCACGCTGTAGGGCTGCCTGCTGATCGCGCTGCTGCGCACGCGCCGTACGCTGTTCCTCGTCGAGCGCGAGCTGTTCCTTGCGGATTCCTGCCTGCACCGTGCGCATTCTGTCGCGCGCCTTGTTGAGACAGTAGTTCACCAAAAACTTGCTATAACAATTGTGTTCGTCGACTGCGTAGTTATAGTTGTTCTCTTCGGTGCGATGGTTCAAGTCCGCTTGCCGCGCATCGAACCCGTTGCCCGGTGCCTCGCCCGTGGCGCCCTCCGCTCCCCTCGCTTTGGCATCCGATGCGCCGCTCGGGCCATTCAGCTGCCCGTCATCGGTGCGCAGCGTCGTGCCGGAGGCCATGGAGCCGTCGATAGCAGCCGAACCGGCTGAACCCGCGGACGGCACGGTCGCCGCCGACGGCGCCGATACCACCGGCTGATCCTGTGCCAACGCCGGTGCGGACACGGCGAAAGAGACGGCGGCAACGCCTAGCGCAGCGCAGGTGAACAGCGGCGCGGCCAGCGAGGCACAAAGCGAAGCAAGTGGAAAACGGGAGATCGGCAACGTCGTAGATGGGCAACGGAACATGCCCGAAATTCTATCACCCCGCGGTTGAGCCCTTTTGCATTTATGGCAAAATGCCCCGCTTCAGCAACCCGGCCGCAGCGCGCGCGTTCCGCGTGGCGCCACTCGCGGCCTCAGATCGAGTCCGGCAGGAACACCAAGACCTTATGACGGAAAACGTAGCACTCAAGATCGTACAGCGCATCGCCAGCGAACTCTCCGTCCAGCCGCGCCAGGTCGCGGCGGCGGTGCAACTCCTCGACGAAGGCGCGACTGTTCCGTTTATCGCGCGTTACCGTAAGGAAGTGACAGACAATCTCGACGACACGCAGCTGCGTAATCTCGAGGAACGTCTCCTGTATCTGCGCGAACTCGAAGACCGGCGCGCCTCGATCCTCACGAGCATCGACGAACAGGGCAAGATGACGGACGAGTTGCGGACCGCCATCGAAGGTGCGGACAGCAAACAGGTGCTGGAAGACCTCTATCTGCCCTACAAGCCGAAACGCCGCACGCGCGCACAGATCGCCCGCGAAGCGGGCCTCCAGCCCCTTGCTGACGCGCTGCTCGCCAATCCGCTGCTCGATCCGCAGACCGAAGCCGCCCAGTACGTCGACGCCGAAAAGGGCGTGGCCGACGTGAAAGCGGCACTGGACGGCGCGCGCGACATCCTCTCCGAGCAATTCGGCGAAACCGCCGACCTGCTCGGCAAGCTGCGCGAGTACCTGTTCAACCAGGGCGTGGTGTCGTCGAAAGTGGTGGAAGGCAAGGAAAGCTCGGAAGAAGAAAAATTCCGCGATTACTACGACTACTCGGAAACCATCAAGACGGTGCCGTCGCATCGCGCGCTCGCGCTATTTCGCGGCCGCAATGCCGGCGTGCTGATGGTCAAGCTGGGGCTCGGCGAAGAACTCGACGCGCAGGTGCCGCATCCGGGCGAAGCGCTGATTGCGCGCCACTTCGGCATCGCCAACCAGAACCGCCCGGCCGATAAATGGCTCGCCGACGTGTGCCGCTGGTGCTGGCGCGTGAAGGTGCAGCCGCACATCGAGAACGAGCTGCTGACCAATCTGCGCGAAGAAGCGGAGCATGAAGCGATTCGCGTGTTCGCCCGCAATCTGAAGGATCTGCTGCTGGCGGCGCCGGCAGGACCGAAGGCTGTGATCGGTCTCGATCCGGGCATGCGCACCGGCGTGAAGGTGGCGGTGGTCGATCGGACCGGCAAGGTGCTCGCCACCGACGTGATTTACCCGCACGAACCGCGCCGCGACTGGGACGGTTCGATCGCCAAACTTGCGCGTATCTGCGCGCAAACGCAGGCTGAACTGATCAGCATCGGCAACGGCACGGCTTCGCGCGAAACCGACAAGCTGGCAAGCGAGCTGATCGCGCGACATCCGGAGTTCAAGCTGCAGAAGATCGTTGTGTCCGAAGCTGGGGCTTCCGTGTATTCGGCCTCGGAACTGGCAGCGAAGGAATTCCCCGACATGGACGTGTCGCTGCGCGGCGCGGTGTCGATTGCGCGGCGTTTGCAGGATCCGCTCGCGGAACTCGTGAAGATCGAGCCGAAGGCCATCGGTGTCGGCCAGTATCAGCATGACGTGAACCAGCGCGAACTGGCGCGTTCGCTCGACGCGGTGGTCGAGGATTGCGTGAACGCGGTGGGCGTGGATGCGAATACGGCATCGGTGGCGCTGCTCGCGCGCGTGTCCGGATTGAACGCAACGCTCGCGCGCAATATCGTCGACTTCCGCGATGCCAACGGTCCGTTCCCTTCGCGCGAACATCTGCGCAAGGTGCCGCGTCTCGGCGATAAAACCTTCGAACAGGCCGCGGGCTTCCTGCGCATCAACAACGGCGAAAATCCGCTCGACCGTTCGTCGGTGCACCCGGAAGCGTATCCGGTGGTCGAGCGCATGCTCGCGAAGATCAACAAGCATGTCGGCGACGTGCTCGGTAATCGCGAGGCGCTGTCGGGCCTGTCGCCCGCCGAGTTCGTGGACGATCGTTTCGGTCTGCCGACCGTGCGCGACATCCTCGCCGAACTCGAAAAGCCGGGCCGCGATCCGCGTCCCGAGTTCAAGACTGCGACGTTCCGCGAAGGCGTCGAGAAGATCTCCGATCTGTCGCCGGGCATGGTGCTGGAAGGCGTCGTGACGAACGTCGCCGCCTTTGGTGCGTTCATCGATATCGGCGTGCACCAGGACGGCCTCGTCCACGTGTCGGCGATGTCGACGAAGTTCATCAAAGACCCGCACGAGGTCGTGAAGGCCGGCCAGATCGTCAAGGTCAAGGTGCTTGAAGTGGACGCGAAGCGTCAGCGCATTTCGCTGACCATGCGTCTCGCCGACGAGTTCGGTGCAACGGGTGCAGCGGGCGGCGCACAGCGCAGCGGTGGCGGCAGTGGCGGCCAGCAGGACCGTGGAGCCGGCAACCGCCCGGGCAGCAGCGGACGGGGCGCACCACAGCGCTCGCGTGAGCCTGAACCGTCAGGCGCGATGGCTGCAGCGTTCGCCAAGCTCAAGCGTTAAGGCGGCGCGCCGCAAGCGCCGCTAAACAAAAAGCCCACGCAGATGCGATCTGCGTGGGCTTTTTCATTGACCGCCCTGCCAGCAGAACAACCCCGGCAAGCACGGCATCGAAACTCAAATCTCGATCTTCGTCCCCAACTCCACCACACGATTGGCCGGGATACTGAAGAAATCGGTCGGCTTGGCCGCGTTCTGATGCATCCATGCGAACACCCGCTCGCGCCACACCGACATCCCTGGCAATTGTGTCGGCACAACCGTTTCCCGCGCGAGGAAGAACGACGTATCCATCAGTTCGAAGGTCATATCGTGCGTGCGGCCCACATCGGTCATCACCGCTTTCACGTCGGGCGTCTCATTGAAACCGTATGCCGCCTTCACCAGGAACAGTCCCCCGCCGATCTCTTTGACCGTGACGCGATCCGCGTCTTCAACATAGGGAATATCGAGCGTCGCGAAAGTCAGGAAAATGGTGCGCTCGTGCAGCACCTTGTTGTGCTTCAGGTTGTGCAGCAGACTCACCGGCACCAGCACGTCGCTGCCCGTCAGATAGATGGCCGTGCCCGACACGCGATGCGGCGGATGCGCGAGCAAACCCTGCAGGAACGGCATCAACGGAATACCGTCGGCGGCCGTGCGTTCCTTGACGATCATCCTGCCCTTGAACCAGGTCATCAGCAGGAAAAACAGCAACGCGCCGATGCCCAACGGCAGCCAGCCGCCCTCCTCGACCTTCAGCAGATTCGCGCCGAAGAAGCCGAGATCGACCACCATCAGGCCGCCGATAATCAGCGCGACCGCCAGCTTGTTCCACTTCCACACGTTCACCATCACCACGCAGGCGAGGATCGTGGTAATCACCATCGTAGCCGTCACCGCGATACCGTACGCCGCCGCGAGATTGTCCGAGCTCTTGAAGGCCACCACGATGCACAGGATGATGAAGAGCAGCATCCAGTTCACCACTGGCACATAGATCTGTCCGATCGCGAGATCCGACGTATGCAGGATCTTCATGCGCGGCACATAGCCAAGCTGGATGGCCTGGCTCGTCAACGAATAGGCGCCGGAAATCACCGCCTGCGAGGCGATCACGGTGGCCACCGTGGAGAGCACCACGAGCGGCAGCAGCGCCCAGTCGGGCGCAAGCAGGAAGAACGGGTTTTCGATGGCCTTGGGGTCGTGCATCAGCAGCGCGCCTTGGCCGAAGTAGTTCATCACCAGCGAAGGCATCACGAGACAGTACCAGGCCAGCCGGATCGGCTTGGCGCCGAAGTGGCCCATATCGGCGTACAGCGCTTCGGCGCCGGTCAGCACCAGCACTACCGAGCCGAGCACCACATACGCCTGCAGCACGTGCGCCGCCATGAACGAATAGGCGTAGTACGGATTGAGCGCGCGGATGACGGTGGGCGCCTGCACGATATGCGCAAGGCCGAGCACACCGATCACCGCGAACCAGACCACCATGATCGGTCCGAACAGGCGCCCCACCATGGCCGTGCCGTGCCGCTGGATCCAGAACAGCACGATCAGGATGAGGATGGTGAGCGGCAACACCAGATGGGCCAGGTTAGGCGCTGCGATCTCCAGTCCTTCGACCGCGGAGATCACCGAGATGGCCGGCGTGATCACCGCATCGCCGTAGAACATGCAGGCGCCGAAGATACCGAGCATCACGAGCAGCCCCGCGAGCTTCTTCTTTGGATCGACCGAGC
The DNA here is from genome assembly GCF_050435645.1 of Paraburkholderia sp. GAS206C. Classification (NCBI taxonomy): domain Bacteria; kingdom Pseudomonadati; phylum Pseudomonadota; class Betaproteobacteria; order Burkholderiales; family Burkholderiaceae; genus Paraburkholderia; species Paraburkholderia sp. GAS206C. The sequence goes on from NZ_JBNDKR010000004.1 coordinate 501,596, forward strand.
GTAACGCCAACGCCATCAACGCCAGCACACCGCCCTCGCCGTTGTTATCGGCGCGCATCACGAACAGCACGTACTTGATGCTGACGACGATCACGATCGCCCAGAACAGCAGCGAGATCACACCGAGGATGGATTGTTCGGTCAGCGGGATGCCGTGCGCCGGGCTGAACGCCTCTTTCAGCGAATACAACGGGCTCGTGCCGATGTCACCGAATACCACGCCGACCGCGGCCAGTGCGAGTGCAGGCAAAGGCTGTTTGTGCGCGTGATGGGTATCTGTCATAAACGCGAGGTATCCGTTCCTGAGCGGAAAAAAACGAGCGCTATTCTAAACTGACTGTAAGGTAGCGCCCCGGCCTGTTGTGCGTACACCACGTGGACAGCCCGCGAAGTTTAGCACCGTGCTACGAACCCGTCAGCCGCTTGTCATCGCGCTGTCAGGCGCTTTCTCATCAACCTGCGCGCGAAAAAAAACGGAGCCTAACCTGGCTCCGTTCTTGCTCATTCGCCGCATACGCCGGACAAGCCGGCATCCATCACTGACCCGAGGATTCCTGCGCGGTACCGCGCTTGATCCAGGCGCCGAGATTATGCGGACGCACAGTGTCCCATTCCTCGAACGGCTGATGAATCCACGGATTGGTGGGCAGAAACTGCACGTGGTAGTCGGGCTTTACCTTCGAGCAGCCCTTGTACCAGAGCACGGCCGAGCGCACCGACGTAATGGCCGGATAGCGCTCTTTCAGATGCTGCTGCACGCGCGCCAGCGTCACGCCCGAGTCGACGAGGTCGTCGACCAGCAGCACGTTGCCCGACAGCTCGCCGCGCGTCATCGTGATGTATTGGGCAATGTCGAGTTCGCCCTGCTCCGTGCCCGCGGCTTCACGGTACGAACTGGTGGCCAGGATCGCCAGCGGCAGATCGTAGATACGCGAGAGCTGATCGCCCACGCGCAGACCACCGCGTGCGAGGCACAGGATCTTGTCGAACTTCCAGCCCGAATCGTGCACAGCGAGTGCCAGCAGTTCGATCAGGCGGTGATACTCGTCCCAGCCAACCCACAGGTTCTTGTCGTCATTGCGCGGGTCTTTCATCGCAATCATCGGTACACCCTGCGTCATGAGTTAAACCTTGAACGGATGACGAAGCAGAATCGTCTCGTCACGATCCGGGCCAGTTGAAACCATGTCGATCGGCACGCCAGCCACTTCCTGCACACGTGTCAGATAAGCACGCGCGTTGGCAGGCAGCTTGTCCCATTCCTTGATGCCGACCGTGCTTTCCTTCCAGCCGCCGAAAGTCTCGTACACCGGCACGCAACGCGCCACTTCCGTCGAACCGCGCGGCAGGATATCGCAGTCCTTGCCGTCGACCTTGTAGCCGACACACAGCTTCACTTCGTCGAGGCCATCGAGCACGTCGAGCTTGGTGATGCACAGGCCCGAGATGCCGTTGATCTGGATCGAGCGGCGCAGCGCGGCGGCGTCGAGCCAGCCAGTGCGGCGCGGACGGCCGGTGACCGAGCCGAACTCCTTGCCAACCGTAGCCAGCGTCAGACCGATCTGGTCCTGACGATCGACGTTATCCGCATCGTACAGTTCGCTCGGGAACGGGCCCGAACCGACACGCGTGCAATACGCCTTGGTGATGCCGAGCATGTAGTTCAGCTTTTGCGGACCGACACCCGCGCCCGCGGCAGCCGCACCGGCCACGCAGTTGCTCGAGGTGACGAACGGATACGTGCCGTGGTCGATGTCGAGCAGCGTGCCTTGTGCGCCTTCGAACAGCAGGTTGTTGCCCTTGGCGTTTTCGTCGTAGAGGCGACGCGATACGTCCGTGACCATCGGCTTCAGACGGTCGGCGTAGCTCAGCATCGTATCGAGCGTTTGCTGGAAGTCGACCGCATCGACGCCCAGGTATTTCGTCAACACGAAGTTGTGGTAATCGAGATTTTCACGCAGACGTTCGGCGAAGCTTTCCGGATCGAACAGGTCTTGCACGCGCAAGCCGCGGCGCGCCACCTTGTCTTCGTAAGCCGGGCCGATGCCACGGCCGGTGGTGCCGATCTTGGCCGCGCCACGGCGCTTTTCGCGGCCCTGGTCGATGGCAACGTGATACGGCAGGATGAGGGTGGTGGCTTCGGAAATGAAGAGGCGCTTTTGCACATCCACGCCGGCGGATTCGAGCTCGCCAATTTCCTTGAACAGCGCTTCCGGCGACAACACGACGCCATTGCCGATGTAGCACGCCACGCCGGGATGCATGATGCCCGACGGAATCAGACGCAAGATGGTTTTCTTGCCGCCGATGATAAGCGTGTGACCGGCATTGTGACCGCCCTGGAAGCGAACGACGCCTTGAGCGTGGTCCGTCAGCCAGTCGACGATCTTGCCCTTGCCTTCATCACCCCATTGGGTTCCCACGACGACGACGTTACGTCCGGGGTTCACATTCGCAGCGCTGGCAGACATGTTGTTTCGTATGCTGGTTAAAAACGTATTCTACCTATGTTCGCGGAAGCTTCCGAATTTTTCCGTTTCCGCTCAACGGTATGGACGTTATCTTAGGTATATCGAAGTGATGCGGCGGCTCACCGCATCGATCTCTTTGCGTTCGTTCTGGCGAACGTTTTGCCGCTCAGGTTTCGCCGCTCACGCGTGGGGTTCGACGACCCATGCGCCGTTGCGCTCGACCAACACGCGGTCGCAGGCAAATTCATCGAGCGCGTGATCGTGACCCGGCAGCGCCTGGATCACCACTTCGCCCGCATCGCGCAATGCGGCCACGCTGGCGCGCAGGGCGTCGTCGTGCTGCCACGGCGCGAGGATCGCGCTGCTGCGCGCTTCGACCGGCGAAATACGCGCCACTTCACGCAGGTCGAGCGAAAAACCGGTCGCTGCGCGGGCCCGGCCATATGCCTGGCCGACGTGGTCGTAACGGCCACCACGCGCGACCGCGTTCGGCACGCCGTCCACGTAGGCCGAAAACATCACGCCGCTGTGGTACGCATAGCCACGCAGGTCAGCGAGATCGATCATCACTTCCGCACCCTCGACCTGGCTGGCGAGGAACGCGAGATCGTCGAGTGCGCGGGCAATTTCCGGTGTGCCAGGCAGACGCTCGCGCGCTTCCTCCAGCACGGATGCGTCGCCATAGAGTGACGGCAACGCACGCAGCGCATCGCGAACTACCGGCGTAAGTTCAGTCGTCAATTCCGCCAGACGCGGCACGTCCTTGCCGGCGAGCGCTTCATAGAGCGATTCACCCAAAGCCTGCGCAGCCGGTTCGGCGTCGATCAGGGCCGCCAGCACGCCCGCATGGCACAGGTCCAGACGAACCTTCGCGAGACCCGCCAGACGCAGCGCGTCGAGCATCAACTGCTGGATTTCAAGGTCTGCTTCGAGCCCGGCGTGGCCGTAGATTTCCGCGCCGATCTGGATCTGTTCGCGCGTGGCATGCAGGCCACGCGGACGCGTGTGCAGAACGTTGCCGGCATAACACAGGCGCGTCACGCCCTGACGGTTCAGCAGGTGCGCGTCGATGCGCGCCACCTGCGGCGTCATGTCGGCGCGCAGGCCCAGCGTGCGGCCCGACAACTGGTCGACCAGCTTGAAAGTGCGCAGATTGAGGTCGTGGCCCCCGCCCGTCAGCAGCGACTCGAGGTACTCGAGCAGCGGCGGCATGACCATCTCGTAGCCGTAAACTCGAAAACGGTCCAGCAGATGACGCCGCAACTCTTCGATCTTGCGGGCTTCCGACGGCAGCACGTCGGCGATATTCTCGGGAAGTAACCAGGTCGACATCGATACAGTCCTACGACGGTGAACACGGCGCCTCGCCGCGCCGGTAATTGAGAGTGAATGGCCAGCCGGGGCATGCGTACATGCATGCGGTGGCGGCAGCGCCGGCAGGCGACGCGCGCCCCGCGCCAAATCGCAACCCGAACCGCTTGCGCCTTCAGGTGACGATAAATAGCAGTATCAGCCCCAGCGCCATCACAATCAGTCCGCCAATGCGGATCTGCTGCGGCGGGCGTTCCGACATTTTACGGAACGTGTCGCGCCAGGCGCTCGGAAAAACGAAGGGGAACATCCCCTCGATGATCAGCATCAATGCGATCGCAAGCAATAACGAGCCGGCTATATCCATGCGAGTGGCGGTGCCGCGATACGTGTGCCGCGGCGCTCCAGTAATCAGTGTTTGCGCGCTGCCGCGGCGGCGTCCGGTGACATTTCACCGTCCGGGCTACGCATGAAGCGGAAAAACTCGCTGCTCGAATCGACCACAATCACGTCGTTCGGCTTGAAGGTGTTCCGGTAAGCCAGCATGCTCTGGTAGAACTGGTAGAACTGGGGATCGCGGCCATATGCGTCGGCGGCGATGGAGGCGGCCTTGCCGTCACCCTCGCCCTTGATCGTCTGCGCCTGCAGATACGCGTCCGCGAGCAGCGCCTGCTGCCGGTTGGCCGCGTCGGCCTTGATCTGATCGGCCTCGGCCACGCCCTTGGCGCGCTCTGCACTGGCCGCCTGCTCGCGCGCGGCGCTCATGCGCTTGTAGACTGAGTCAGCCATCGCAGCCGGGAAATCGATCCGGGCCAACTGGACGTCGATCACTTCCACGCCTAGCGACGCCGCCGCGGCGGACATGGCGCCACGCGCGTCGTCCGCAAGCGCCTGCTGTTTGGCGAGGGCGTCGGACAGCGTAACCTTTGCAAACGCATCGCCGAGCGCACTGCGCGACAACAAGGCGAGCCGGTCCGGCAACGTCTGTTCGTCGCCCTTGGTCTGGTCGAACAGCTTGAGCGGGTCGGTCACGCGATACTTGATCACGGAGTCGACCAGCAAGTCGGTTTTGTCAGACGTGACGAAGCGGTCTTCATCCGGCGTATCGAGCGTCTGGATCCGGCTGTCCACCAACATCAGTGTTTGCAGCGGGGGCGGCAGCTTTGCATGCAGCCCCGGGCCGAGCAGCTCGGGAGTCGCGTCACCGCGTCCGGACAGCACCGCCATATGACGCTGATCGACCACGAATACCGTCGACGATGCCGCAAACAGCAGAAGGACGACAACGACGATGAGCGCAATGATTCGATTCATGTTCGCGCGCCTCATTGGATGTCGTCTTCGCGGCCGCGGCTGCGGAACGCGTCGCGCGAGCGCAGCGGATCGCTGGCAGCGTCGGCCTCGCTGGCCGGGCTCGCGGCCGCGGCCGCCGAGGCCGAGGCCGCTGCGGCAGGTGCGGGGGTATTGCTCGCGGCCTGGCTATCCTGCGTGCCCTGGGCTCCCTGAGTACTTTGCGCACCCTGGTTCAGGCCGACGGCGGAACCGGCCGAGCTGCCGGAAGCAGCGCTCGCCGCAGCAGCATCGGCAGCATGCTGACGGGTGGCCTCGACCAGCTTGTCGAGCGGCAGGTACATCACGTTGTTACCGGCTTTGCTGTCGACAAATACCTTCGTCGAATTCGAATAGATATGCTGCATGGTATCCAGGTACATGCGCTCACGGATCACCGCCGGCGCTTTTGAATACTGCTCGTAGACCTGCTTGAAGCGCTCGGCATCGCCTTGCGCCTGCGCCACCACCTGGTCGCTGTAGGTCTTGGCCTGGTCGACGAGGCGCGCCGCGTCAGCCTGCGCATGCGGCAACAGGTCGTTGGCATACGCCTGAGCATCAGCCCTGGCGCGTTCGCGGTCCTGATGCGCTTTCGCTGCGTCGTCGAATGCGGCCTGCACCTGCTCAGGCGCCTGCACACCTTGAATCGTCACACCGGTCACGACGAGACCGGTCTGCGATTCGTCCAGGGAATGCTGGATCGCATCGGTGAGTTGCTGGCGAATTGCTTCGCGATCCTGATAGAGGATATCGTCGGTGCTGCGCGCGCCGACAATGCTGCGCACGGCCGCCTGCGCGGCGAGCGTCACGCTCTGGTCGGGGTCGACACTGCGGAACAGATAGTCCGTCGCGCTACGCACCTGGTACTGCACGGCAAAACGCACATCGACGATGTCTGCGTCATGCGTGAGCATCGCGGCGTCCTTGACGTTCGCCATACGCACGATATTGTTGCGGCCAATCTCCACCGAACGCACGTCGCCGACATTGACGAGCTCGTGCGCTTCGAACGGATACGGCAGACGCCAGTGCACGCCCGGCGCCGCGGTATAGCGATACTTGCCGAACTGGGTTACGACGCCGGCCTGGCCGTCCTGCACCACGAACACACCGCTGCCGAGATAAATGGCGATCAGCACGCCGATGACGATACCTACACCGATACGCGCACCGCGCCCATTGTCAGGGCGGCCTGCGCCGCCACCCGTACCCTTGCGGCCGAACATGCTGCTCAGGCGGCGATTGAAATCGCGCCACATCTCGTCGAGATCGGGCGGACCATCGCCATCCTTGCCGTTCTGCGGACGCTTCGGGTCGTTCGGACGTTGCCGGTCGCCATTGCCGTCACCCCGGCCCCAGCGCGGATCGTTCATCGAAAGAGTGGCGCGCAGGCGCAGCCAGATACTCCGCACGTTGTAATCGTTCACCTGTGTTCGTTCACCAGAGTAGACAGCGGGTCAGTGCAATTTGGAACGGGTCAGTGCCCGAGTTCGGGGACCTTGCGGTCGTCACGTGATTCTGCAGGCCAGCCTTCTTCCGGCGCTTGTGGCGCGTTTGGCTCTGCATGCTGCACGTCGGGAAGAGTGTCGGCAGCCGCGATTTCGGCGATGGCAGCGCGCAGTGTCTCCAGTCCCTGCCCGGTGCGCGCGCTCAAAAAGACGCGCGAAATATTACCATACTCATCCCGCTCAACCGTGTCGCCTCGGGCCGCCAGCTCGGGCACGGCGTCGATCTTGTTGAACACCAGCACCTGGCGGATTGTGTCGGCACCGATTTCGTGCAACACCTCGTTGACCTGATCGATCTGGTCGAGGCGCACGGCGCTCGATGCATCCACGACGTGCAGCAGCAGATCGGCGTGAATCGTTTCTTCCAGCGTGGCGCGAAACGCTGCCACCAGCTGGTGAGGCAACTCGCGGATAAAGCCGACCGTATCGGACACCACCACCTGCCCCACCTCGTCGCCGAGATAGACGCGCCGCGAGGTCGTGTCGAGCGTGGCGAACAACTGGTCCGCCGCATACGCCTGCGCCTTCGTGAGCGCATTGAACAGCGTGGACTTGCCCGCGTTCGTATAACCGACCAGCGACACCGACATCGTGCGGTTGCGCTCGCGCGCGCGCCGCTGCGTGCCGTGCTGGCGGCGCAGTTTTTCGAGCCGCGTCTTCAACGCCTTGATGCGCTCGCCGATCAGCCGGCGGTCGGTTTCAAGCTGCGTTTCACCCGGACCGCGCAAACCGATACCGCCTTTTTGCCGCTCCAGGTGGGTCCATGCGCGGATCAGCCGCGTGGACAGGTACTGCAATTGTGCGAGCTCGACCTGCAGCTTGCCTTCATGGCTGCGGGCGCGCTGCGCAAAAATATCGAGAATCAGACTCGTGCGGTCGATCACGCGCCTGTTAAGCGCCTGCTCCAGATTACGTTGCTGGGCCGGCGCAAGCGCGTGATTGAAGATGACGAGTTCAATGTCGTTCGCCTCGCACGCAAGACGCAGTTCTTCCGCCTTGCCGCTGCCGACAAACATTTTGGCATCGGGACTGGAGCGGCGTCCGGTGAGGGTAACGAGGGGAGTCGCGCCCGCGCTTTGCGCGAGCAGGCTGAGTTCTTCGAGACTGGCTTCGAAATCGATCTTACCGAAGTCGATGCCGACAAGCGCTGCGTTGGTCAAATTGGAGGGTATCAAAATGAAGCGGCCGGGAGAGATCGCCAACGGGCGACACTACGCCGGCCGCGACGAGAGGTTAGGACTGTTCGGAATCCGGGTGGAAATTTACCGGGCGGGCAGGCACGACAGTGGAAATGGCGTGCTTGTAGACCATCTGGGTAACCGTATTCCGGAGCAACACGACGTACTGGTCGAACGATTCGATGTTCCCTTGAAGCTTGATGCCGTTGACCAGATAGATCGACACCGGCACATGCTCTTTACGCAGTGCGTTCAAAAACGGGTCTTGTAACAATTGCCCTTTGTTGCTCATAGCAAACTCCGTATTTTTTTGCAGGTTGACTAAATTGACGACGAAGAAAAAGAAATCCGCCGTCAACCGCTACACTATAGCCGATTTTCGTTTTTGCGCGAGTGACCTGGCCATCCGGCCAAACCCAACACACACGCGGGTTTCAGCCTTTGTCCGCGTAAGGGTTCGTCGACGATCTGAACTCTATGCGCAATGGAGTCCCAGTCAGCCCGAAAGTTTCCCTGAAGCGATTTTCGAGGTAGCGTTTATACGTTTCCGTGATCGCGTCGAGCGCATTGCCGTGAATCACGATAATTGGCGGGTTTTGGCCTCCCTGGTGCGCATAACGCAGCTTCGGACGAACCGGACCCCGCCGGCGCGGCTGCTGGAATTCGACTGCGTCGATCAGTGCGCGCGTCAATTTCGGTGTCGGCAGCTTGGACATGGCCGCCGCATAGGCGTCGTCAACCGAGCGCATCAACGGCCCAATCCCCGACTTTTCGGCCGCTGAAATAAAGTGAAATTTCGCAAAGTCGAGAAATTTTAGTTTGCGCTCCAGATCCGCTTTGGTGCGCTCGCGCACATGCGAGTCGAGACCATCCCATTTGTTTACGCCAACAACTAGCGCGCGGCCCTGCTCCACCACGAAACCGGCAATGTGCGCATCCTGGTCGGAGATGTCCTGACGGGCGTCGAGCAGCAGGATCACGACGTTCGCGTCCGAGATGGACTGCAGCGTCTTCACCACAGAGAACTTCTCGATGGCTTCGAACACCTTGCCGCGACGGCGCAGGCCAGCGGTGTCGATCAGCGTGTAGGGCTTGCCCTGACGCTCGAAATCCACGTAGATCGAATCGCGCGTGGTGCCGGGCATGTCGAACGCAATCACGCGCTCCTCGCCGACGAGCGCGTTGATCAGCGTCGACTTGCCGACGTTCGGGCGGCCCACGATGGCGATCTTGATGCCGCGCGCAGCCTTTTCCTCGTCGCTCTCTTCCGGTTGACCCGCGTATGCGACTTCCAGCGCATCGTTGATCATCTCGGTCACGCCGTCGCCGTGCGCCGCCGAAATGGCGCGCGGATCGCCGAGCCCGAGCTCGTAGAAGTCCGCGGCGACCGCGCTGTACTTCATCCCCTCGGCCTTGTTGACGACGAGGAAAATCGGCCGGCCAACCTTGCGCAAATAGTCGGCAATCGACTTGTCCTGTGGCGCGAGACCATTGCGGCCGTCAACAATGAACACGACGATGTCCGATTCTTCAACTGCCTGACGGGTCTGGCGCGCCATCTCATGGAGGATGCCGTCTTTGGCGACCGGTTCGAAACCGCCGGTGTCCACCACGAGGTACGGGCGCTCGCCGGTGCGGCCTTCGCCGTAGTGGCGATCGCGTGTGAGACCCGGCAGGTCGGCAACGAGCGCATCACGCGAGCGCGTGAGACGGTTGAATAGCGTGGATTTCCCCACATTGGGGCGCCCCACAAGGGCAATTACGGGTTTCATCAGATGTTGTTCACGGTGAAACGCGAGGCCGGGATCGATCACCCCGCGCGCGACGCCATGCGGCCGCGTCGCGGCTGCGTTTGACGCAAATTATCACGAATTCGGCCGGCCCCGGACGTGCGGCAAATATGCCCGTCCAGGCGGACGTCGGGCTGGCTATATGGGCGGCGCCGCAGCGCCGCCGGGTTCCAGGTGTTGCGGACGGCTCCGCTTTCGCACCCGCGGCAAGCCTATGCCGCCGCAAACCCACGAAGCGGACGGTGACGTGCACCGCCCAGGATACAACTAAAAACGCGCGCGGCCGGCTAAGCCGGCCTGCGCGCGGTACCGCGTAAGCCTCTCGCCGCGTTTAGCGCGGACGGAAGCCGTAGATGTCGCCGTCGTGCGTCTGGACGACGAGCGTTTCGCCCGCCAGCACCGGCGCGGCGGTAATCGCTGTGCCATCGGTCGGCATCCGTGCGACGAGCGTACCGTCGTCACGCGAGAGGAAATGCACGAAACCCTGGTAATCGCCCATCACCGCGGCGTGGCCCAGCAGGAACGGCACACTCAGTTCGCGGTTCTTCAGCTTGTCGTTGGTCCACAACTGCTTGCCGCTCGTCGCGTCGAACGCGTTGACGACCGACCAGTCGTCTGCACCGACCACCGTCGATTCGTCCTGCGCAATACCGCTCGTGCTCGAGAACGCCTTTTCCCACAACGGACGGCCCGAGTTCGCGTCGAAACAGCCAACCTGCCCCTGGAACGTCACGGCACAGGTTTGCGCGTCGACCAGCGTGGGCGGCCCGGTCACGTCATTGATCCGCTCGACTTCCGTCACGCCCTTCGGATAGGACACCGGCGTTTCCCAGAAGGTATCGCCCGTCTGCACGTTGATCGCTGCGAACGTGCCGCCAGGGAAGCCGGCCAGCACCGCCTGGCCACCCGCGAACGTCATGCCTGCCGACACGCGCAGATTGAGCGGCACCGCGCGGTTGCGGTACACCCACTTCTGCTCGCCGGTTTGCGCGTTGAACGCCGTGATCTGGCCGTCCACCGTGCGCACCACCACAAAGCCGTTACCCACCAGCGGCGGCGAGATGATCTCACCAGGCGCCGTGTTCTTCCACAACTGCTTGCCGTTCTCGTCGAGCACGTACACCTGGCCCTTGAGCGCGCCGACCGCAGTCAGCGTTCCGTCGCTGCCGACACCTGCCGACAGGTCGCTGCCGATCTTGATACGCCAGACATCCTTGCCGGTCTGCGCGTCGATCTTCGCGACCGAGCCGTTCGCGCCTGCGGCGTACACGAAGTTGCCGACCGCCACCGGCGAGAACAGATAGCGCCCTGCCTTACCGACACTGGCCTTCCAGACCTGCTGCACGTTCAGCACGGGTTTGAACTCGGTGAGCGGCGTCGGCACGCGGCGCTCGTCCTTCGTGGATGAGCAAGCCGTCATCATGAGCACGGTCATCGCACAGGCAACGGGCACAGCGTAGCGTTTCAGCAGATTCATCGGTTGACGTTGCATTTAGGGAGATTGATCAAATGGGACTGGTTGAGCGTCATACGACGTTCAACCGCCCAGCGCGTCCAGCTTGAACTGGATCAGCTGGCGCGAGGATGTATCGGACTTCGGCAGCGAATCGAGCGCGAGCTGATAGGCCGTACGTGCATCGGCGCGCTTGCCCTGAGCTGCGAGCAGGTCGCCACGGCCATTCGCCACGACGCCCTTGAACGCGTCGGACTGCGGTTCGGCGAGCAGCGCCAGACCCTGGTCGTAAGCCTTGTCGTCGAGCAGCAGGGAAGCCAGACGCAGCTTCGCGATCTGCTTGAATTCGTCGTCCTTGGCATGGTCGACGGTCCATTGCAACTGCGCCTTCGCACCGGCTTCGTCGCCGGCTGCGTAGAGCGCCTTGGCCGCGGCCAGCGCGGTCATCTGCGCATACGCGGTGCCGCCGAACTTGTCTTCCATGTCGCCGGCCACGCGGGCCACCTGGGCCTTGTCGCCGGCCGTCACAGCCTGTTGCACCTGGTCGTACAGCACGGCGGCTTCCGCAGCCTGATGCCGCTGCCAGTAGTTCCAGCCGTTCCAGCCAGCGGACGCAAGCAGCGCCACCAGCACGATCCACGTCGTGGAATTGCCCCACTGGGCCCACCAGGCCTTCAGACCTTCAATTGATTCTTGTTCGTCGTGGTAACTCATCGCCAGGCGATCCCTTCTCTTTTATTACCTTGTATGTGTCGAACCGCATGGCCGACGACATCGCAATCAGTCGTCGCCGTCTTCGGCGGATGCAACCATCGCATTGATTAGAAATTCGGTCAAGTCTTCGGCCGGCACGTTGTGTTGCTCGCTCTTACCACCGTCCTGACCCGCATTGCGCAGCGGCTTCACACCTACCGTGCCGCTGGCGATCTCGTCTTCGCCGAGAATCACTGCGAAGGCCGCGCCGCTTGCATCGGCACGCTTCATCTGCGATTTGAAGCTCGCCGTCTGGCCATCCGCACTGCAGTGCAGGATGACGTCGAGACCGGTGTCGCGCAGCCGCTCGGCGATGATGAAGGCCTGCTCGCGCGCCGTGTCGCCCTGATGGACCACATACACATCGCAACCTTCATCCTCCGGCACGAGGTTCTCTTCCTTCAGAAGCTCGAGTATGCGCTCGACGCCCATGGCCCAACCGCAAGCGGCCGTCGGCTTGCCGCCGAGCTGCTCGATCAGCGGATCGTAGCGACCGCCGGCGGCCACGGTGCCCTGCGCACCAAGCTTGTCCGTCACCCATTCGAACACGGTCAGATTGTAGTAATCGAGACCGCGCACGAGACGCGGGTTGATCTTGAACGGCAGATTGTTCGACTTCAGGATGCGTTGCAGTCCTTCGAAATGCGCGCGCGACGCATCACCGAGAAAATCGATCAGCTTCGGTGCGTTCTGCGCGACTTCCTGCATGGCCGGGTTCTTCGTATCCAGCACGCGCAGCGGGTTCGTGTAGAGGCGGCGCTTCGCTTCTTCGTCGAGCACGCCCATGTGCTTTTCGAGGTACGCGATCAATTCGACGCGATGTGCCGCGCGTTCTTCCGCGAGCCCGAGCGAATTGATTTCGAGGCGAATCCCGGTCAGGCCGAGGTCATCCCACAAACGCTGGCACATCATGATGATTTCAGCGTCGGCATCTGGACCCGCAAAACCCAACGCCTCGACACCCACCTGATGGAACTGGCGATAACGGCCGCGCTGCGGACGCTCGTGGCGAAACATCGGACCGACGTACCACAAGCGCTTTGGACCGTCGTACAGCATGTTGTGTTCAATCGAAGCGCGCACGACGGCAGCGGTATTTTCCGGACGCATCGTCAGGTTTTCACCGTTCAGCGCATCGGTAAAGCTGTACATCTCCTTCTCGACGATGTCCGTCACCTCGCCGATACCGCGCGTGAACAGTTGCGTATGCTCGACGATCGGTGTGCGAATATTCTGGTATCCGTAAGAACGGAGCATCGACTTGACGGTCGTTTCGAAAAACTCCCACAACCCTGCTTCCTGCGGGAGGATGTCGTTCATGCCCTTCACACCGGACAATTTCTCGAGCTTTTTCTTCTGTTCAGTCATCTGTATTCGCTTGATACTTCTCAGTTGAGCGCGGTCGCGCGGCCGTAAGTACGCTCGACGTAATCGCTCACGATTTGCTGGAATTCTTCGGCGATGTGCTCGCCACGCAGCGTCTTCACTTTCTCGCCGTCGATGAACACCGGTGCAGCCGGATTCTCACCCGAGCCCGGCAGGCTGATGCCGATGTTGGCCTGCTTCGACTCGCCCGGGCCATTCACGATGCAGCCCATCACCGCGACGTGCATCTTCTCGACGCCAGGATACTGGTCGCGCCATACCGGCATCTGCAGACGCAGATAGGTCTGGATCTGCGAGGCGAGTTCCTGGAACAGCGTGCTGGTGGTGCGGCCGCAGCCGGGGCAGGCGATGACCATCGGCGTGAACGAGCGCAGGCCCATGGTCTGCAGGATTTCCTGGCCGACGATCACTTCGCCGGTACGCGGGCCACCCGGTTCCGGCGTCAGCGAGATACGGATCGTGTCGCCGATACCCTGTTGCAGCAGCACCGACAGCGCGGCCGTCGACGCCACGATGCCCTTCGATCCCATGCCGGCTTCGGTCAGGCCCAGGTGCAGCGCGAATTCGCAACGGCGCGCGAGTTCGCGATACACGGCGATCAGATCCTGCACGCCGCTTACCTTGCACGACAAGATGATCTTGTTGCGCGCCAGGCCCAGTTCCACGGCGCGCTCGGCCGAGCCGATCGCCGACTGGATCAGCGCTTCGTACATCACGCTCTGCGCTTCCCACGGAGTGGAACGCGCGGCGTTTTCGTCCATCATCTTCGCGAGCAGGTCCTGATCCAGACTGCCCCAGTTGACGCCAATACGCACCGGCTTGTCGTACTGGATGGCAGCTTCGATCATCTGCGCGAACTGCGTGTCGCGCTTCGCGCCGTGGCCGACGTTGCCCGGATTGATCCGGTACTTCGACAGCGCCTCCGCACACGCGGGGTAATCGCGCAGCAGCAGGTGACCGTTGTAATGAAAGTCGCCGACGAGCGGCACCGACACGCCCATGCGGTCGAGCTGATCGCGCACGGCCGGCACGGCCGCTGCCGCCTCCGGCGTATTGACCGTGATGCGTACCAGTTCCGAACCGGCCTGCGCCAGTTCCTTGACCTGAATGGCCGTGCCGATCGCATCCGCGGTATCGGTGTTGGTCATCGACTGGACGCGCACCGGTGCGTCGCCACCGATCGTCACGAGATTGCCGGCCCAACGGACGTCGACCGCGTGCGACGAACGACGCGGTGCATGACCGCCGAACACCGGCTCGTTCGAAGAAATCTGACTGCTGCTTTGGGATTGAGCTTCGGAGTGCATCGAAAAACCCATTTACGCCGCATGCGCCACGCAACACGCACGCCGCACGAATTGAAAAAGCGCCGCGAGCCACGAGGGCCGCGGCGCGCACCTTATCAAGGCAGCGTCATGCGCGCCACATTGCCTTTGGCGGATGCATATTTCGCGGGGTCGACCGGTTGACCGTCGAGCGTCATCGAATCGAGCCCTGCCTTGTTACCGACCGTGACCTTGAAAGGTCCAACGCCGGAAATTTCCTTGCTGTCGCCTGCGTGCACGAGGCCGGAGAACAACTCCTTGCCGTCGCTCTGCCGCACGCTGAACCAGCTATCCTGGGTGACGCGCAGCGCCACAACCGACTCGCCCGCCGCAGCCTGTACAGCATCGGACGCGCCGTTGGCCGTCGTCGCTACCACCGGTGCGCTGGCGGCCTTCGTCGCGGCCTGGGCCTGTGATGCTGCCTTCGGAGCCGCCGGGGTCGCCACAGCCGGCGCCGCCGAGCTCGCGCCGTCAGCCATCGGCAACGGCGTCGGCATCTGCACGGCCGACGCTGCGTTATCCGTTGCTGCCGGCTGGTTTTGATCCGGCGCCGACGCAGCGGGTGCCGCCTCGTCCGCCACGGCTTCGGAGCCCGCCGCCTGCCCTTGCGCCACTGCGCCCGACGCGCCGTTTGCGTTGTTACCCGCCGCGCTATTGGCCGTGGCCCGCAAGCGCGCCAGCCATGCTGACGAATCGCCGCCGTTCGTATGCCACATGCCCAATGCGATGACCGCGACGATCACCGCTGCGATTCCCCACAGCCACGAGCGATGCTTCTGACCGCCACTGCTGCCGCCCAGCGACAGCGAAACCCGGCCACGCGGCAGATCGCGCCCCGAAGACGCGGGCATCGACAGATCCGGCGCAGGCACGCCCTTTTCGCGGCGCAACGCCTGCGTGAAAGGTGCCGGATCGGCGCCGAGCATCTTGGCGTAGCTACGCACCACGCCGAGCGCGAAGGTCGTATCCGGCAACTGGCTGATATCGCCCGACTCAAGCGCGCGCAGTTTCGCCGACGACACCTTCAGCCTGGCCGACACGTCGTCGATCGACCAGTTCTTCGATTCGCGGAGCTGCGTCAGTCGCGCTCCCACCGCCATCAGCGAGTCCAACCCCGTCTGCACAGCAGGCTGCACCACGGCTGCGCGCGTGGCTGCCGGCGCCGGATGGCCCGTGTCGGTCCCTGTATCCTGCGGGTGCGGGTGCTGCGGCTCACTCATCCCAAATCCTTTCGCGTCGATTCTTTTTCACTCGTGCGAGAACCGCCGGGCAGCATGCCTCGGGCCAGTTACGCAGACCGTTTATAACAAAATGTGCGGCCTCATGTGCCGCTTCCGATCGCTTCTGCAAACTTTCTTTTCAATTCCATGCGGCACAGCGGGTTTTTTAGCGACTCGCAGCTTCGCGATTCGCGCTCCCCGCCGCCGTGCTCACACTGCGCGGACCTCGATCACCCTGGCCGCCTTGCCGCTACGTTCAGCGAGCCGCGTGCGATCCTGCACCGCCCCCGCCAATTGACCGCACGCCGCGTCGATGTCGTCACCGCGCGTCTTGCGGATCGTGGTAACAACGCCCGCATCCATCAGCACTTGCGCAAACCGCTTGATCTGTTCCGGCTTCGAGCGAAGCAGCCCGGACTCCGGGAACGGATTGAACGGAATCAGGTTAAATTTGCACGGCACGTCGCGCGTCACGGCGAGCAGCTCGCGCGCCTGCGCCTCGCTGTCGTTGACGCCGTCGAGCATGCAGTATTCAAACGTAATGAAATCGCGCGGCGCAACTTTCAGATAGCGCTGACAGGCGGCCATCAGTTCACGCAGCGGATATTTCTTGTTGAGCGGCACCAGCATGTCGCGCAGCGGATCCGTAGGCGCATGCAGCGAAACCGCCAGCGCCACCGGCAGATCAGCGCCGAGCCGGTCCATCATGGGGACGACGCCCGAGGTGGACAACGTGACACGCCGGCGCGACAGGCCGTACGCGTTGTCGTCGAGCATCAGGCGCATGGCCGGCACCACTGCGTCGTAATTCAGGAGCGGCTCGCCCATGCCCATCATCACGACGTTCGTGACGACCCGCTCGCCCTTGCCGTCGCCTCCCACCGCCCGGCCACCGGCCGCGCCGCGCGACGCGCGCAGCGCAAATTCAGCCATGCGGAGCTGGCCGATGATTTCGGCCGTGGTGAGATTGCGTGAGAAACCTTGTTTGCCGGTGGAACAGAACCGGCAGTTGACCGCGCACCCGGCCTGCGACGACACGCACAGCGTGCCGCGCGTTTCTTCGGGGATGTAGACGGTTTCGACCGCGTTGCTGTTACCGACGTCGACCAGCCACTTGCGTGTGCCGTCGCTGGAGATGTGATCGCTGACGATGCCGGGCATCGCGATCGTGGCACGACCTTTGAGCTTTTCGCGCAACGACTTCGCGAGATCGGTCATGCCGTCGAAGTCTGCAGCGTTGTACTGGTGGATCCAGCGCTGCAATTGTTTGGCGCGAAACGGCTTCTCGCCCAGGCTGTCGCAATAGGCGACGAGCCCCTGGGCGTCCAGATCGAGAAGGTTGACGGTTGGACTACTCGTCATATCGAATCCTGCCATTTCAGTGCGAGACTTTCCGTTCATGCAACAAGCTGCATGAACGCATGTGCCGTTCGCGCCCGTTCCTGCTGCTTTACCTTACTACTTCGCGGAGCGCTTAGCGCGAGTAAACGTTGACTTCCGGGAAGAAGAACGCGATCTCGACCTTGGCCGTTTCCGGAGCATCCGAACCGTGCACGGCGTTCGCGTCGATGCTGTCAGCGAAGTCAGCGCGGATAGTGCCCTTTTCTGCCTTCTTCGGGTCCGTTGCGCCCATCAGGTCGCGATGCTTCAGAATAGCGTTTTCGCCTTCGAGCGCCTGCACGACCACCGGGCCCGAAATCATGAAGTCAACGAGGTCCTTGAAGAACGGACGTGCAGCGTGCACAGCGTAGAACTTCTCTGCATCAGCACGCGACAGATGGACCATGCGCGAAGCGATGATCTTCAGTCCAGCGTTTTCGAAACGGCTGTAGATCTGCCCGATCACGTTCTTTGCCACTGCGTCCGGCTTGATAATCGACAGGGTGCGTTCGATCGCCATAAAAACTCCAGAAAATTAAGAGGTTACAGATTCAAATGAATCCGCTATTGTAGCATGTTCCCATGTATGATTGCGATTGAACCCTTACGGCATTGAAAGACTCCAACGGGGAGTCGGTATTTATCTTAAGAGGACCGCGCGGGCTATTGAAACTCCCTGCCACGGCGCTAATCTTAGGGTTGTACAGATCAAGCGACCGGCCGCAAACTTGCTGGCCGGCGCTGCAAAACCACGGCGAGTTAATGCGCCTGACGCAAGGAGAAACCATGAACGAACATCCCTATAGTTTCGGCCGCAACGGCGCTGTCGCCACGGCTGAATCCCGCAACCGCGTGCTACGCAACGTCTACTGGCTGCTGGCGCTGTCCATGGTGCCGACGGTGCTGGGGGCGTACGTTGGCGTCGTCACCGGTTTCTCGCTGTTCGCGGCCACTAGCCCGGCCATGAGCATGCTGGCGTTCTTCGCCATTGCTTTCGGCTTCATGTTCGCCATCCAGCGCACCAAAGACAGCGCAGCCGGCGTATTCGTGCTGCTCGGCTTCACGTTCTTCATGGGCCTGATGCTTTCGCGCATGCTGAGCTTCATCCTCGGCTTCTCGAACGGCCCGTCGCTGATCATGCTCGCGTTTGGTGGCACGGGTGTGATCTTCGCAGCAATGGCAACTGTCGCCACGGTCAGCAAGCGTGACTTTTCGGGTCTTGGCAAGTGGCTGTTCGTGGGTGTGATCGTGCTGCTGCTGGCGATGGTCGCCAACATGTTTCTGCACCTGACAGCGCTCATGCTGACCGTATCGGTCATGGCCATCGTGATCTTCTCGGCCTACATGCTGTTCGACATCCAGCGCGTTGTGCGCGGCGGCGAGACGAACTACATCACCGCTACGCTGGCAATTTATCTGGACCTGTATAACGTTTTTGTGAATCTGCTGGCGCTGCTGGGTATCTTCGGCGGCAACCGTAATTAAGCGTAACGTGCACGCGCAACCAGGCGCGGCGCGGTAAGCGCGACCCAGACGAGTGGTCCGCAAGCCTGAGAGGCAGAAGCCGTAACCAGCAGTAATAGACGTAAAGCTCGGTTTTTACGAGTCGCATGAAAAACGCCCATGACCTTTGACCGTCATGGGCGTTTTCTTTTGGGCGCTCGCTCTGGCTTGCAGGTATGCGACGATGCACAGGCCCGGAATCGGTGAATCAAAGGCTCAGCCAGTCGAAGCCGTCGTCCTGCGAGGCCACCACTACCTCGACCGCTGCCGCGCCTAGCACGCCCGCCATAGCAGCTTGCGCGAGTGCCGGCGTATTGTTCTGCTGGCTCAGATGCGCCGCGATCAGATGACGCAAGCGCGAGCGATCGAGCGAGGCGAGAATTTCTGCCGCCGCTTCGTTGTTCAGGTGGCCATGGTTGCCGCCAATACGCGCCTTCAGCGATTGCGGATAGCGGCTCGCCGCCAGCATGCGCACGTCGTGATTGCATTCGAGCACCAGCGCGTCGCAGCCGCTCAGCACGGCACTGATGTGCGGCGTCGACGTGCCGACGTCGGTCAGCACGCCCAGCCGGCTCGCGCCGTCCGACAGGACATATTGCAAAGGTTCGCGGGCATCGTGCGGAACGGTATAGGGCAGCACGCTCAGGTCGCCGATCGCAACAGCCTCGTCGCCCCACAACACATGCAGGTCGACCTCAGCCTCGTCGGCGCCCACAGCGCGCGCCGTGCCCCAGCTCATGTGCAGCGGAATCGACCACTTGCGGGCCAGCGTCAAGGCGCTGCCGATGTGGTCGCTATGCTCGTGAGTAATCAGAATGGCGTCGAGAGATTCGACGCCCAACCCGAGACGCGCTAACCGGCGTTCGAGTTCTTTTGCCGAGAAACCGCAGTCGAGCAATACGCGCGTGGTGGTTGTGCCGCTGTGCACTTCCACCAGCAAGGCATTGCCTTCACTGCCGCTTCCCAGGCTGGCGAACCGCACGGTTCGTCTTAGTTCAGCTGCGCATGCAGCAGCGAAACAATGTGCTGCGCGTCCGACGAGGTATCCACCTGACCGTTGGCGTCGACCACCGCCACCTGCGTCAGCGCATCGCCCTTCGGTCGCACGTTGACGAGGAATTCCGGTGCAGGCTTGTTCGAACCGCCGCTGAACAGCTTGCCGAAGAGACCTTCCTTCTTCAGCTCCTGCGCCGCGTCTGAATAGCGCACGTAGTAAATGCCCTTCTGGCGATCGCGGTTGTCCACGGCGAAGTTCGTACGGTCAAGCGCGAGGCCCACACGCAGCCACGCGCTGTCGAAAGACTCCTGCAGGTCGAGGGTTGCACCGCCAGCCGTCATGTCCACCGTAACCGGTGCGGTAGCCGGGCGAGCATCCGTCAGCAGTTGCTTCGACTGCGCATCGGTCAGGCCGAATTTCTGCATCAGCTTGGCAAGGAACAGCGCTTCCAGCACCGGATTGCGCGGACGCTCCACCCAGCGCGACGACGTCTTGTCCTGTCCGGTCAGCATTTCTTCCATCGCGCTATGCGTGATCGAAATATCCGTGGCGCCGTCCGGGCCGTGCGACACGAGGGTGCGGAAGCTGTCGCGGGTACCCGACGAGTAAGCGAAATCGACCAGCTTGCCGATCGAGTTGCGGAACCAGTCGTCCGGGATGTTGGCGCGGTTCTCGGCCCAGTCGGTCGACATGATGCCGGTGTTCGGCGTGTCGCTCTTCAGCGCAAAGCCGTTTTCCTGCCAGAAATCCTCGATCTGCGGCCACAACTGCTCCGGCGTCCGGCCGTCGACAACCAGCCAGCGGTGATCGCCGTCGCGCTCGATGTGCATGCCGAGCGGGTCCCGCGCGCTCGGTACGCCTTCGACCGAATTGCCGGCGCTCGTGGCCACGCGCGTCGGCGCGCCGCCAAGCGCCAGGTTGGCCGGCGGGGCGACGTACTTCTGCTGGGTCTGCTGGGCCTGCAGATCGCTCGGCACGTTCAGCGGTGGGGCCGTGCCTGCACCCTTGTAGTTGACGCGATCGGACGCAAACCAGTCGTTCAGCGTGTCACAGCCGGCGAGCGTCACCAGGGCAAGCGCCAGCGCCGCCATGCGGGTTGCGTGGAGGGAAAGTGCGGAACGTTTCATGAGGTCCTTCGTGAAGCTGGAACGCGGTGCCTGGTTCAATGCCGGGAACGCGGGCGATATCGACGTCGGTTAAAAAAATGCCGGTGACGGGCTGCTCGGTGCTGAAACCACTCAGCTGAGCAAACCCGCTTCGCGCAGCGCCGCACGCACCACTTCGTGGTAGCGCGCATCGAGCGGGGTGAGCGGCAGGCGGATTCCGCCTTGCACGCGCCCCAGTTGCTGCAAAGCCCACTTCGCCGGGATCGGATTCGATTCGATGAAGAGGTTCTTGTGCAGCGACAGGAGTTTCAGGTGAATCTCACGCGCGGTCTTTGCGTCGGCTGCCAGAGCGGCCTTGCACAACTCGCTCATGTCGCGCGGTGCTACGTTCGCGGTCACGGAAATATTGCCGTGGCCACCCAGCAACATCAGCGCGATCGCCGTCGGATCGTCGCCGCTGTAAATGCCAAAGTGCGCGGGTGCCGACTTGATCAGGTGAGCGGCGCGGTCGATATTGCCCGTCGCTTCCTTCACGCCCACGATGCCCGGCACCTGCGCGCAGCGCAGGATCGTTTCGTTAGACATATCCGCCACCGTGCGACCCGGCACGTTGTACAGAATCACCGGCAGATCGACCGTTTCGGCGATCTTGGCGAAATGGCGGTAAATACCTTCCTGGGTCGGCTTGTTGTAGTACGGCACGACTTGCAGCGTCGCGTCCGCGCCGACTTCACGGGCCTGCTGCGTCAGCTCGATCGCCTCAGTGGTGGAATTGCCACCGGAGCCGGCGATCACCGGAATGCGGCCCGCCGTGTGTTCCACAGCGGTTTTGACCATCAGCACGTGCTCTTCGACCGACAAGGTAGCCGATTCGCCGCTCGTGCCCACTACGACGAGCGCGTTCGTACCCTCTTCGATATGCCAGTCGATCAGTTTGCGGAACGCCGGCAGGTCGAGGCTGCCGTCTTCGAGCATCGGGGTGATGATGGCCGGAATGCTGCCGCGAATCTGAGGGCCGTTACTGCTGCCGCTTTGAATGCCGTTGGTCATGAAACGCCATGAATTTAATCAGTAAACCGCGATTGTAGCGGATTAGCTAGCCAGTTCGTAACAAGGCTGGGGTAATGCCTGAGTGTCGCCGGAAGCCGGCTGCGCCTCCAGAATTGCGCAGATCCGCTGAACGTACGCCGGACGCGGCTGCGCAAGAAAACCGTCCTGAAACGCGACCACCCGCAGACGCGGCCGTACCACGTCGAGCAGCTCGCCCGGCGCAAGCAGGAACGCCGGGTTGGACGGCTTGCCAACCGTCTGGTTGCCCTGCGCGAAGGTCTCGTAAATCAGCACGCCGCCCGGCGCGAGCGCCGCCAGCAGGTTCGGGAACAACGGACGATGCAGGTAGTTCGTCACCACCACCGCGGCAAATTTCGCATCGTCGGGCAGCGGCCAGGGCGCGCCTTCGAGATCGGCCACGAGCGTCGTAATTCGGGGCTCGTCCCGCATGGCGGCGAGTGCTGCCGCATCGCGATCGAGCGCGCTCACCGGATGGCCGTGCCCGGCAAACCAGCGCGCGTGCCGACCTGTTCCCGACGCCACATCGAGCACCGCGCCGCCCGGCGCCACGAGATGTGTCCAGTGACATACCCAGCGCGACGGCTCGCCGAGCGAAGCGTGAGCTGCGACGGCGGCCGGAGAAGCCTCAGAGTTGGCAGAAGCAGCGGATGCGGATTCGCTCATGGCCTGCAAAAAGCGCTGCGCGCGGTTCGTGCCGGACGCACCCGTTGCGCCAGCGACGTCAATTGTACGAGAGTCCCATTGCCTCACGCACATCGCGCATGGTTTCGGTGGCGAACTTGCGGGCCTTGTCGCAGCCGTCGGCGGCGATCGCACGCAGCAGCGACGGATCGTCCATGTACTTTTGCGCGCGTTCGAGCATCGGCTGCTGTTCGCGCAGAATGCCTTCGATCACCGGCTGCTTGCAATCCAGACAGCCAATTCCGGCCGAGCGGCAACCCTTTTGCACCCACTCGTGGGTGGTTTCGTCTGTGTAGACCTGGTGCAACTGCCACACCGGGCATTTGTCGGGATCGCCCGGATCGGTACGGCGCACGCGGGCCGGGTCGGTTGGCATCGTGCGAACTTTCTTCGTGATGGTTTCCGAATCTTCCCGCAGGCCGATGGTATTACCGTAAGACTTCGACATCTTCTGACCATCGAGGCCCGGCATGCGCGACGCCTCGGTCAGCATGGCTTGCGGCTCGACGAGGATGATCTTGCGCGAGCCTTCGAGGTAGCCGAACAGCCGCTCGCGGTCGTTCATCGACAGGCTCTGCGACTCCTGCAGCATCGCGCGGGCCTGTTCGAGCGCTTCGTCGTCGCCTTCCTGCTGGTAGGCGTTGCGCAGCTCGTGATAGAGCTTCGAGCGCTTGCCGCCCAGCTTCTTCGCCGCCTCGTTGGCCTTCTCTTCAAAGCCCGGCTCGCGGCCGTACAGGTAGTTAAAGCGCCGCGCGATTTCACGCGTCATCTCGACGTGCGGCACCTGGTCCTCGCCGACCGGCACGAGCGAACCGCGATACAGCAGAATGTCCGCCGCCATCAGCACCGGGTAGCCGAGGAAGCCGTAGGTGGACAAGTCCTTGTCCTTCAGCTTCTCCATCTGCTCCTTGTAGGTCGGCACGCGTTCGAGCCAACCGAGCGGCGTGCTCATACCGAGCAGCAGCGCCAGTTCGGCATGCTCCGGCACCTTGCTCTGGATGAACAGCGTGGCCTGGGCCGGATCGATGCCGGAAGCCAGCCAGTCGATCAGCACTTCCCAGACGTTCTTTTCGATGACCTCGGGCGTCTCATAGTGCGTCGTGAGCGCGTGCCAGTCGACGACGCAGAAAAAGCACGGATATTCGGACTGCAGGCGCACCCAGTTTTTTAGCACACCGTGATAGTGGCCGAGGTGCAGGGAGCCGGTAGGCCGCATGCCGGAGAAGATACGGTCAGGGAACATGATTTTATTGAAAGAGCGAAGCGATAGGAGTCAGGATGGCGGTCACGGCGTCATAGCCGAGACCAACGAGCGGGCTCAGCCAGAAGCGGGTCAGGAGGCCCGTCATCACCAGCGCCATCACGATAAAGAAACCATACGGCTCGAGGCGCGCCAGCGCAATGGCCTGGCGCGGCGGCAGCAGCGCGGTCAGCACGCGCCCGCCATCGAGCGGCGGCAAGGGAAACAGATTGATCACGCCGAGCACCAGATTGACGCCAACGCCTGCGGCGGCCATGCGCGTGAAAAAGGGCTCTTGAACACCCGCCACACCAAGCGCCACGGCGATCACGCCCCAGACCAGCGCCTGCAAGAAATTGCACATCGGACCGGCCAACGCGACCCACAGGCTGCCCCAACGAGGATTGCGCAGATTGCCGAAGGCCACGGGCACCGGCTTCGCGTAGCCGAACATGAATGCTCCGCTGGTCGCAAAGTAGAGCAGCAGCGGAATCGCGATGGTGCCGAGCGGGTCGATGTGACGCATCGGATTGAACGAAACGCGACCGAGCGCGTAGGCGGTATTGTCGCCGAGGAGACGCGCCACGTAGCCGTGAGCCGCTTCGTGAAGCGTGATGGCAAAAATCACGGGCAACGCATAGACCGCGACGGTCTGTATCAGGGAAGAGTCCATAACCCGCTATTGTAACAACGCCATTGCGTGCGTCTGTCCGCTTTCGCTCATGCAGGCTAACACGGAGGCCCTCATGCCGGCTGTTCGAGACCAAAAGGCGCGAGACTGCCGCGCCCTGCCCGCACCAGCACCGGTTCTGGACCCGTCAGATCGACGATAGTCGACGGCTCGCATGGACACGGGCCGCCGTCGATCACGAGGTCGAGCTGTTTTTCGAGGCGCTCGCGGATTTCTTCGGCGTCGTTGAGCGGCTGGGTTTCGCCCGGCATGATCAACGTCGTGCCGAGCAGCGGCTGGCCGAGTTCTTCGAGAATCGCCAGCGTGATCGCGTGATCCGGCACGCGCAGGCCGATGGTCTTGCGCGACGGATGCGACAGGCGTCGCGGCACCTCTTTGGTGGCTTCGAGCACGAATACGTACGGGCCCGGGGTCACTGACTTGATCAGGCGGAACTGGCGGTTGTCGACCATCGCGAAGTTCGCGAGTTCGGACAGGTCGCGTACCAGCAACGACAGCAATTGACGCTCGTCGAGGCCACGAATCCGGCGCAGGCGCTCGACCGCGTTCTTGTCGTCGAGGTGGCAGGCAAGCGCATAGCTCGAATCGGTCGGCAGGGCGACCACACCGCCGTCGTTGATGATCTGCGCGGCCTGCTTGATCAGGCGCGGCTGCGGATTATCGGGATGGAGCCGAAAGAATTGGGACATGGTTATGAGCGGGTGGAAGCGAAGCAGAAGCGGGATCCGGGGCGAACCGGCCGCGAAGCCCGGTGCCGCCGGTGCACCGTCACAACCAGCGTTCCCACACCGGCGTCAGATCGGACGGCAACGGCGGCAGACTGCCCAGTTCGACCCGGCCCTCGCCCGCCGCATGAAAATCGGAGCCGCGCGAGGCCTCGAAACCGAAGCGGCGCGCCACGTCCGCATACTCGCGATACTGGTCTGGCGTATGGCTGCCTGTTACGACTTCGATCGCCTTGCCGCCGAGATCGATAAACTCGCCGAACAACGCGTCGAATTCTAGCTGGGTGTATTCATAGCGCCCCGGATGCGCAATCACCGCTTCGCCGCCGGCCACCTGGATCCAGCGGACCGCGTCAGCCAGCTTCGACCAGCGATGGGCGATGTATGCCGGCTTGCCGTCGCCCAGATAGCGAGTGAACACGTCCTGGGTCGATTCGGCGTAACCGTTCTCCACCATGAAGCGCGCGAAGTGAGTGCGCGAAATCATGTCGGGGTTGGACACGTACTTCAGTGCGCCTTCGTAGGCATTCGGCACGCCCAGGGTGGCAAGCAACTCGCCGATCGCTTCGGCACGTGCCGCGCGGCCGTCGCGGGTGCGCACAAGGCCGTCTATCAGCGCCTGGCAGGTCGGATCGACGTTCAGGCCGACAATGTGCACCGTGCGTGATGCCCATGTGACCGAAATCTCCACGCCGCTCAGGTAACGCATGCCGAGTTCCTCGGCGGTCTGGCGCGCTTCGGCCTGACCGCCCAGTTCGTCGTGATCGGTCAGCGCCCACAACGTGACGCCGTTAGCCTGCGCGCGACGCGCGACATCGGCGGGCGCAAGCTGGCCATCGGAAACGGTGGAGTGACAGTGGAGATCGGCGTTCATCGGTGTCTTAAAAAGGTTCTGCACTCATTTTACTGCAACGCAGTAACCCGAGCAGACCATTCGACGACGCCCAAGACCTTGCGGAAAGCTCAACCTGTCAGAAATCTTATGCGCAGAACGCCTCGATCAGCGCTGCCACCTGCTCCGGCTGATCGTGATGGACCATATGGCCCGCATCCTCGATGATTTTCTCGCGCCAGTCGGGAAACGCGCTGAACCGCGCCTTGAATTCGTCGAGCGGCACCTCGCCGGCAATCTGTGCGAGGGTCGGCGAGCCGGCGGCCTCGACGTGCAGCACTTTGGCGCGCACATTGGCCCAGACGGCCATGATTTCATCGAGACGGTAGAGCAGCGGGCTACGCAGCTTATGCGCGGGGTCAGCGAGCAGCATGAAACCGCCCTCGCCGTCCGGCTTCGACCAGTGCCCGGCGAGAAAACGCGCGCGCTGTGGGGCGAGACGCGGGTTGGTCTTCGTCAGCCGCGCAGCGACTTCGTCGAGAGACGCGTAACGCCTCAACTGCGGCGGCTCGCGCAATTCGTCGAGCCAGCTACGCAAACGCCTGGGCGACTGGCTCGGTTTCGCGGCGGCAAGGCCGAAGCCCTCCAGGTCCACCACCCGGCGAACCCGCTCCGGACGCGCCCCGGCATAAAGACAGACCACGTTCGCGCCCATGCTGTGCCCCACCAGGTTCACTTCGCCGGTCGGCGCGTAGTGGTCAAGCAGTGCGTCGAGGTCCGAGAGATAGTCCTGAAACCAGTAGCTACCACCGCCCCGCTCGGCCACCGGCCAGTCCGACAGCCCGAAACCGCGCGCATCCGGCGCGATCACCTGCCAGTTGCCGCCCAGTGCATCCACGACGAACTGGAACGATGCCGCCACGTCCATCCAGCCGTGCAGCATGAACAGCGTCGGGGCGTCCGGATTGCCCCAGCGCCTCGCATGCAGTCGCACGCCGCGCACGGCGATGAAGTCGGACTCTGGAATATTCATGAGCGCATCGGGCCTAAAAAAGAATGGTCGTTCGATTATAGCGAGATAGCGGGCAAGCGGAAGGTGCGACGTATCGAGAGGCGGCTCGATGTGCGACCGGCGCAACCGGCTCAATCTGTGGCTGGCGGAGTCGGCTCTAGGCCGGCCAGCGCGGCCAGTTCGGCTTCGTCGAAACCGGCGTCGCGACGGGCTTCGAAATTGAACGGACCACGTAATTTCGGTGCGTGATACTGGTCGGCGAGCTGCGCGTAAGTGGTGTGCGGGTCGAGACCGCCCTCGTCGCACAGGTGGCGGAACCAGCGGTTGCCGATCAGCACGTGGCCGATCTCGTCGCGCAGGATGACGTCGAGAATCGCCGCCGAAGCGTGGTCGCCCGCCTGCTGGAGCCTCGCACGGATCGGCGGCGAGGCGTCGAGGCCGCGTGCTTCCAGTGTGCGCGGCACCAGCGCCATACGCGCCAATACGTCGCCGCGCGTGCGTTCGCACATATCCCACAGGCCATCGTGGGCGGCAAAATCGCCGTAAGCGTGACCGAACTCGGCAAGCCGTGCGACCAGTAGCGAAAAGTGATGGGCTTCCTCTGCCGCCACCTTGAGCCAGTCGGTGTAGAACGCCGGGGGCATGCCGCTAAAGCGCCAGACCGCGTCGAGTGCCAGGTTGATCGCGTTGAACTCGATATGGGCGAGCGCGTGCAACAGCACGGCGCGTCCTTCAGGGGACTGCATACTGCGGCGGCCCAGTTTGCGCGGCTCCACCAGCTCCGGGCGGCCGGGCCGTCCTGGCAAGCCGGGCGGTTCGTCGATCAGCAGGGACGGCGAGCAGACCGCGGCGAGGGCCAGCACGTCGGCGTATAGGGTCCGCGCTGCGGCGGCCTTCGCCTGCGGATCGGACTGGCGCAATACTTCGAGTGCCTCGGCACGGGCACAACGCGACAGGTGGGGTACAACGGGAACGGCGGAATTCATCGTGACGGTCGTGGCGATCCTGGCGGGGCAGGAAAGTGGCTTGGAAAGGATTAAAAACGCACGCCGCAAGGCTGCCGGCCCACCGAGCGGTCTCTCCACACAACCGTTTACAATACGCCATTCAACCACACGGCGCGCACCATTCGCGCAGCCGTTTGCACTACCCCTACGCCCGCCGACGGCGGTGCGGCGACCGATCAACAGCAACCATCTTGCATGGATGCAGAAGCCTGGGACCGGAGACATTGTGGCAATTTACAAGCTTGGCGACGCAGCGCCGACCATCCACGAAAGCGTGTTCGTCGCGGATACCGCGACCATCATCGGTAAAGTCGAACTCGAAGAAAATTCGAGCGTCTGGTTTGGCGCAGCCATTCGCGGTGACAACGAACTGATCTCGGTAGGCCCGGGCAGCAACATCCAGGAAAACGCAGTCCTGCATACCGATCCGGGCTATCCGCTGACCATCGAAGCCAACGTGACAATTGGCCATCAAGCCATGCTGCACGGCTGCACCGTCAGGGAAGGCGCACTCATCGGAATTCAGGCGGTGGTCTTGAATGGAGCGGTAATTGGCCGCAACTGTCTGGTCGGAGCAGGCGCCATCGTCACCGAGGGCAAGGTATTTCCTGACAATTCGCTGATTCTGGGCGCGCCGGCCAAGGTCGTGCGCGAACTGACGGAGGCCGACATCGCCGGCCTGCGCCGTAACGCTGCCAATTACGCCGAGCGGCGCGCCTATTTCAAGGCGCAACTCGTGCGTATCGGCTAACCATGCCGCTCGCGCACAGTGCGCAAGCGCAGCATCGCATCAAGCTGCGCGATTCGACCGAGGAAAAGTTGTGAACGACCAGTTGCAAAAATTCATGTTCAGCGCGGCGCCCGTGCGCGGCGAAATCGTTTCGCTGCGCAATACGTGGCAAGAAGTGCTGACCCGCCGCGACTATCCGGCGCCGGTGCGCACGATACTCGGCGAAATGATGGCCGCCTGCGCGCTGCTCTCGGCGAACCTGAAGTTCGACGGCACGCTCATCATGCAGATTTTCGGCGACGGTCCGGTCAAGATGCTGGTAGTGCAATGCAGCTCCAACCTGTCGATGCGCGCCACCGCCAAGTTTTCTGGCGAAGCGGACGCCACTATCGGCGACGACACCACGCTGATCGAGCTCGTCAACGCCAGCGGTCACGGCCGCTGCGTAATCACGCTCGACCCGCGCGTCAAGCAGCCGGGCCAGCAGCCCTACCAGGGGATCGTGCCGCTGTCGGGCCTCGACGGTCCGCTCAAGTCAATGGCGGAAGTGCTCGAGCATTACATGCACCACTCCGAGCAGCTCGATACGCGCTTGTGGCTTGCGGCCAACACCGAGCGCGCGGTCGGCATGCTGTTGCAGAAGCTGCCCGGCGACGGCGGCATCGTCCCGCACCCCGGCGATCTCGACGTGGATACGTGGGAACGCGTGTGCACGCTCGGCGGCACGCTGTCGCAGGAGGAACTGCTCAAGGAAGAACCGGAGACCGTATTCCGGCGCCTCTTCTGGCAGGAAAACGTCCAGCATTTCGAACCCGCGCCTGCACGTTTCGAATGTAGCTGCTCGCGTGAGAAAGTCGGTGCGATGCTGAAAATGCTGGGCCGCGAAGAAGTGGATAGCGTGATCGAAGAACGCGGCCACGTCGAGATTCACTGCGAGTTCTGCAATCAGCGTTACGAATTCGATCCGGTCGACGTGGCGCAACTGTTTGTTGCCAGCGAGCTGTCGCAAGGCGTCTCGCCCGCTGCGGACCAGCGGCATTAACGGCATTAAGCAGAAACGCCTGCTCGCACATGCGGGCAGGCCAACCCGGCTTATTGCGCCGGCTTCTTCTCTTTCGAACCCTTGTCTTTCGTGTCCCTGCCGGCGCGCTTGCGATCCGGCTTCGCGCGCGATTCGGGATTCGGCACCACGCGCACCGGCGCCGCGGACACCTCGCCACGCGTCGATGTGGTGACCGACGCGTTATTCGGCGTAGGCAACGGCGCGTTAGGCGCGACGAACTGCACGAACACTTCGCCGTCCTTCACCATACCCATCTCGTAACGCGCGCGCTCTTCCACTGCGGCCGTACCATTCTGCAGATCCTGCACTTCACCCGCAATGCGTTCGTTGCGCAGCTTCTCGTCCGCGTTCTTCTGCATCTGCTGCGCCAGTTCGCCTTGCAGCTCATGCACGCGCAGCCAGCCCCCATGCCCCCACCAGAGTGGGTACTGGATCAGGGCCAGCAGTACGATCAGGACAGCAGTGACAAGCCGCATGAGGTAAGCACAATAAATACACGCCGCCCTGCGCTATACGCAGGGCGGCGTGCTGAATCAGAAACGAAGGAGAACCGGCTCAACGGTCAAAACCTGCATTCGACCTCATGATCAAGACTAGCGATCAACGCAGATTGTAGAACGCCGACTTGCCCGGGTAGCTGGCGATATCGCCGAGATCCTCTTCAATGCGCAGCAACTGGTTGTACTTCGAGATGCGGTCGCTGCGCGAGAGCGAACCGGTCTTGATCTGACCGGCGTTCAGGCCAACGGCGATATCGGCAATCGTCGAATCTTCCGTTTCGCCCGAGCGGTGCGAGATCACGGCCGTATAGCCGGCGCGCTTGGCCATTTCGATCGCGGCGAAGGTTTCCGTCAGCGTGCCGATCTGGTTGATCTTGATCAGGATCGAGTTAGCGATACCCTTCTCAATGCCTTCCTTCAGGATGCGCGTGTTGGTGACGAACAGGTCGTCGCCCACCAGCTGGATCTTCTTGCCGAGCTTGTCGGTCAAGATCTTCCAGCCGGCCCAGTCGCTTTCGTGCATGCCGTCTTCGATCGAGACGATCGGGAACTTGTCGGCCAGATTCGCCAGGTAGTCCGCAAACTCCGTCGACGACAGTTGCAGGCCTTCGCCCGCCAACTGGTACTTGCCGTCGTGGTAGAACTCGCTCGCAGCGCAGTCGAGTGCCAGCAGCACGTCTTCACCCGCGCGGTAGCCGGCTTTCTCGATGGCTTGCAGGATCGTCGACAGACATTCGTCGTTGCTGCCGAAGTTCGGCGCGAAGCCACCTTCGTCGCCCACGGCCGTGCTCATGCCACGGTCGCTCAGGATCTTCTTCAGCGCGTGGAACACTTCGGCGCCGCAGCGCAGTGCTTCGCGGAAGGTCGGCTGGCTGACCGGCACAATCATGAATTCCTGGATGTCCAGGCTGTTGTTGGCGTGCGCGCCACCGTTGACGATGTTCATCATCGGCACCGGCAGTTGCATCGCGCCCGAGCCGCCGAAGTAGCGGTACAGCGGCAGGCCGGCTTCTTCAGCGGCAGCCTTGGCCACCGCCATGGACACAGCCAGCATGGCGTTCGCGCCGAGGCGCGACTTGTTCTCGGTGCCGTCGAGTTCGAGCAGGGTCTTGTCGAGGAAAGCTTGCTCGGAAGCGTCGAGGCCCATGATCGCTTCGGAGATTTCGGTGTTGATGTGCTCGACAGCCTTCAGCACGCCCTTGCCGCCGTAACGGCCGGTTTCACCGTCGCGCAGTTCGATCGCTTCGCGCGAGCCCGTCGATGCACCCGACGGCACCGCAGCGCGGCCCATCGTGCCCGACTCGAGCAGCACGTCGCATTCGACGGTGGGGTTGCCTCGCGAATCGAGAATCTCTCGACCGATGATATCTACGATAGCACTCATGGTTTCCTCAAGAAATGACGTTGGATTCTTACGGTGAAACAGCGTCCGGCGTACGAAGCACAGCCTCTAACCAGACACCTTGGACGACCATTGGGTTCAGATCGGGGTTCAAAGCGGATTCAGACGCACTGCGCCGGCTAGCGGGTCGACACAGCACACGGGTCAGCATCAGTTGAAATCGCTTTCGAGGAACGGCGTACGCTTCACAGCCCGATCGAGCGTCACCAAAGTTTCGAGCAAATCGGCCATACGATGCAGCGGCACAGCGTTCGGACCGTCGGACTTCGCTTCCGCAGGCTTCGGATGAGTCTCCATGAAGAGCCCGGCCACACCGGTCGCCACAGCAGCACGCGCGAGCACCGGCACAAATTCGCGCTGACCGCCCGAGCTGGTGCCCTGCCCGCCCGGCAACTGCACCGAGTGGGTAGCGTCGAACACGACCGGCGCGCCAGTTTCGCGCATGATCGCGATCGAGCGCATGTCCGAAACCAGGTTGTTATAACCGAACGAGACACCACGCTCGCAAGCCATGAAGCGGTCTTCCGACAGACCTGCTTCACGCGCAGCGTCGCGTGCCTTGTCAATCACGTTCTTCATGTCGTGCGGTGCGAGAAACTGGCCCTTCTTGATGTTGACCGGCTTGCCCGAACGCGCGCACGCATGAATGAAATCGGTCTGGCGGCACAGGAACGCCGGCGTCTGCAGCACGTCGACGACTGACGCAACCTGCTCGATCTCGTGTTCAGCATGCACATCGGTCAACACCGGCACGCCAAGCTGGCGCTTCACTTCCGACAGGATGTGCAAGCCTTCGTCCATGCCCAGACCGCGAAACGACTTGCCGCTGCTGCGATTGGCCTTGTCGTATGACGATTTGTAGATGAACGGGATCTCCAGCTTCGCGCAGATTTCCTTGAGCTTGCCGGCGACGTCGATCGTCATCTGTTCGGATTCGACGACGCAGGTGCCCGCGATCAGGAAAAACGGCTTGTTCAGGCCGATTTCGAAATCGCCTAGTTTCATGCTTTCTCCTCGACGACCGGCTGCTGGTGCTGCTGATGCGCCAGCGCCGCCTCGACGAACGACTTGAACAACGGATGACCGTCACGCGGAGTGGACGTGAATTCCGGGTGGAACTGCACGCCGACGAACCACGGGTGCATGTCACGCGGCAATTCCATCATTTCCGGCAGATCTTCGCTCGGGGTACGGGCGCTGATGATAAGGCCACCGCCTTCGAGCTGGGGCACGAAGCGGTTATTGACTTCATAACGGTGACGGTGACGCTCGTTCACGTCCTTGCCATAGATCTCTTCGGCCATCGTGCCCGGCTTGATCGGGCAACGCTGCGAACCGAGACGCATTGTGCCGCCGAGGTCCGACTCTTCGGTGCGCTTTTCGACGCGGCCGTCACGGTCGTACCACTCGGTGATCAGCGCGACCACGCGGTTCGGTGTGCCGGGATCGAACTCGGTGCTGTTCGCGTCCTTCAGACCGACCACGTCGCGAGCGAATTCGATCACCGCGAGCTGCATGCCGAGACAGATGCCAAGGTACGGCACCTTCGCTTCACGCGCATAGCGGATGGCCGCGATCTTGCCTTCGGTACCGCGCCGGCCGAAGCCGCCCGGCACCAGCACGGCGTCGAGATGCTTGAGGCTCTCGACGCCTTGCGTTTCGATCTCTTCCGAGTCGATGTATTCGATGTTGACCTTGGTCGACGTATGAATCGACGCATGGCGCAGCGCTTCGATCAGCGACTTGTACGACTCCGTCAGGTCGACATACTTGCCAACCATGCCGATGGTGACCTGATGCTGCGGATGTTCGAGCTTGCCGACCATTGCCGCCCACAGGGAGAGGTCAGCGGGCTTCGGCGTGAGCCGGAGCTCTTCGCAGACGATCGCGTCCATGCCCTGGTCATGCAGCATCTGCGGAATCTTGTAGATGCTGTCCGCGTCCCACACCGAGATCACCGCGTCTTCCGGCACGTTGGAGAACATCGAGATCTTCGCCCGTTCGTCGTCCGGAATCGGACGGTCGGCACGGCACAACAGCACGTGCGGCGAGATACCGATTTCGCGCAGCTTCTGCACACTGTGCTGGGTAGGCTTGGTTTTCAATTCACCGGCCGTCGCGACCCAGGGCACCAGCGTCAGGTGCACGAAGCACGCGCTGTTGCGGCCGAGACGCAGGCTCATCTGACGAGCGGCTTCGAGGAACGGCAGCGATTCGATATCGCCCACCGTACCGCCGACTTCGACGATCGCGACATCCGGCTCACCGCACGTCGCAGACGCTGCGCCGCGCTCGATAAAGGCCTGGATTTCGTTCGTGATGTGCGGGATTACCTGCACGGTTTTGCCCAGATAGTCGCCGCGCCGTTCCTTGCGGATGACCGACTCGTAAATCTGGCCCGTGGTGAAGTTGTTGGCCTTGCGCATCTTCGTACTGATGAAGCGCTCGTAGTGGCCGAGGTCGAGGTCGGTCTCCGCTCCGTCTTCCGTCACGAACACTTCGCCGTGTTGAAACGGGCTCATCGTGCCGGGGTCGACATTGATGTAGGGATCGAGTTTGAGGAGGGTGACTTTCAGACCGCGCGATTCGAGGATCGCGGCGAGGGAAGCGGCGGCAATACCCTTGCCGAGGGAAGAAACTACGCCGCCGGTGACGAAAACATATTTGGTCATCGCTGGATGCTCGCGGGAAAAACGGATTATACCGTAAAGCAGGGTCTCAACCCAGCAAAATGCGCGGCATCCGCGCCGATCCTGCACCGTTTTCTGCGCCGCCTGTTGCTACTGCATGAAGCCCTGCGGTAGCGACGTTGTTGTTGTCAAGCGGTTGCTATCTTGTTGCCTTGCTGCTTTCCCCTTTCCTTGCGGCTGACCTGCTGCCCGGACTTCCACGTGACATGCAGGACTGCTTGCCTGCATGTTAACGCTTGCGACGTTCGTTGTGCAGGTTCAATTGCTAATGGAAGTCAAGCGCGCCTGTGGGAGCGGATAAACGGCGCCGCGCGACGTTCGCGGCAGCCTCCGTGGTGCCGTGCCACCGTTCATCAGGCAGGCGGCCGTTCGAGTTCGCGCAGCATCCGCTGCACGGCCCGCGCGGTTTCGATCGGTTTCTCCATCGGATAGAGATGGCTGCCCTGGATCCATTCCAGGTGGCCCCCGGTAACGCGGCGTGTGGCCTCCAGCCCGGCCTGGCGAATCTCCTTCGAATGGGTCCCGGCGATGAAGCCGACCGGCACCGGCGCGCCACGCGCCAGCCGCGAGCCGAGCGTGTGCGGCAAGGTCTTGTAGATCCTGTATTCGGTGCGCCGGTCGAAGGCGAGCGCGCGACTGCCGTCAGGCGAGGCTTGTGGAATGCCGAAGTCGATATAGTCGGACAGCATCCGTTCGTCCCAGCGCGCGAAGGCGGGTTTCGAATGAAAGTGGCGCCACGCTTCATCGCGGCTCGCCCACTGCGTTCGGCGCGTGCGGGTCGCGGCCGCCGGCGAGAGACGTTCGTCGAGCCCGGTCCATTGCGACACGCGTAGCATGCTGCTGCGCCAGCCAGCGATCACCGGGGAGTCGAGCATCACGACGCCCCTCACCCACTGCGGCTTCTTCAACGCCGCCATCAGTGAAAGATAGCCGCCGAGCGAATGACCGACCAGCCAGACCGGTTGCTCGTATGACCGGCTGATGTCGTCCAGCAACTGCTCCACCAGATGCGGCCAGTCCTGCGTCACAGGAAAGCGCGTGTCATGGCCGATGCGCTCGATGAAGCGGACCTCGTAGTCGTCGGCGAGCTCGGCAAAGATGGTCCGGTAGGTCGACGCCGGGAAACCGTTGGCGTGGGAGAAGTGAATGATGTTTTTCAAGTGCTGCTGTCTCCGTTCCTGATTATGTTGCGCGAGGCGCCCGGCCGGGTGTGGCGCGAGCGTCCTTCATCGGTCCATCCAGTACCGGTGATACGCAGTGCGATACCGTTCGAGCGTGAGTGTGGCGGGCGGCGATGGTGCGTCCTGCGCCGGGTCGCTGTGTGCATGAGTGCCCGCCGGCAAGGTGCCCTGCGCATGGTCGCCCGCCGCCAGGTAGCCCTGCGCACGGTTGCCCGCCGCCATGATTTGCACCGCGCCGTCGGTGTCGCTGCGCGTGAGTTCGATGTGCCGTCCCAGATAGCGTTCGAAGACACCCGGATTCGGATGATGAAAACGGTTGCGATAGCCTACCTGAAATACCGCGACAAGCGGCTCGATAGAGTCGAGGAACGGCTCGGTCGACGAAGTCTTGCTGCCGTGATGCGGCACGACAAGGATCTGTGCGGGCAGCGCCGAGCGATCCCGCGCCAGCAGGATACGCTCAACCGGTGCCTCGATATCCGCAGCCAGCAGCGCGCTGACACTGGGCGCGGCGGGGCTGCCAGTTGTGTGACCAGGAGATTCGCCGGAGCCCGCGATACTGACACGCAGCACGCAGCAATGCGCATTCGGATTGCCTGATAACGGCCCGGGGTCGGGCCAGAGAATGCTGAAATCGACGCCGTCCCATTGCCAGTGCTGCCCCGCCGCACAGCGCACCGTGTCGGCACCGACGGCACGGGCTTTGTCCCAAAGCGCATTCGACGGCACGAGGCCGCCCAGCAACTGGCGCACCTCGACGCCTTGCAATACGGCCGGCGCGCCGCCCGAGTGATCGGAATCCTCATGGCTGATCACCATCGTGTCGAGCGTGTACACGCCGTTGGCGTGCAGATACGGCACCACCACCCGCTCGCCGGCGTGGGTCGACTCCGGCCCTGGGCCCGCGTCGAACAGCAACGCGTGATGGGTCGTTTCGACGAGGATCGACGAACCCTGGCCGATGTCGAGCGCGGTCAATCTGAACGAGCCCGACGGCGGCCCCGGAGGAGGTGGCAACAGAAGCGGCAGCCACGTTAGCGGCGCTGCCCAGCGTAACGGCCAGCCGCGCGGAGCGAGACACCAGACGACACCCACCGCCGCGACGGCCAGCACCCAGCCATTCGGCTGCGGCAAGCGCCAGAGCGTCCAGCCAGGGCCGGACAACATCTGCAATCCCGCGACGAGCAGTTCGAGCAAAGCATGGGCGGCACGAAACGCATACGCGTCGACAGGCATCGGCAACGCGACGCCGGCCAATACTGCGGGAGTGACGAACAGACTGACCCAGGGAATCGCAAACGCATTGGCGAGTGGCCCGATCAATGGAATCTGCGAGAACCAGTAGATAGTGAGCGGGGCAAGCGCGATCGTCACCGCAAACTGGACGTGTGCGGCACCGCGCATACGCTCGATGAGCGCCCGGCCACGGGCGCATACGACGCGGAGCAGGCGGGTGGAGAAATGCGTGGTAGCCTGGCCGCTAGCTGCACCGACGCCAGCACTGCCACTGCCACTGCCACCGCCACCGCCACCGCCACCGCCACCGCCACCGCCTGCATCAGGATCAACGCCAGGCCCACCCCCCGCTCCATCGCCGCGCTCATCCGCCCGCACACGCGGCCGCCCCGACATCGCATACAGGATCGCCGCCACCGCGCAGAACGACAGCCAGAACCCCGCGGACACCGGCGCCCACGGATCAAGCAACAGCACAAGACCAAGCGCCCAGGCCAACACCCACGACGGCGCGACACTGCGTCCGCTGACAAACGCCAACGCCACCACACCCGCCATCCACAATGCCCGTTGCGCCGGCACATTGAACCCGGCGAGCGCCGCATGCAGCGCAGCGAACATCGTCCCCGCAGTCACCGCGACGAGTTGCGCCGGAATTCGCAACGGCCAGTTGCGCCCAACCAGGCCCGACCGCCGCCACAGCGCGCCGGCCAGCCATCCGGCGAGGCCCGCAACGAAACCAATGTGCAGACCGGAGATGGCCACCAGGTGGCTCGTGCCGGTGGCGCGCATCAGCAGCCAGTCGGCGGCGCTGACCTCGTCCTGCGCGCCGACCGCGAGCGCCACGACAATGCCGCGATGCGGGGCGTCGGCCAGCACGGTGTCGATGCGCGCACGCAGTGCCGCGCGCCAGCGGTCCACGCTGACACCCAGGCCGCCCGCGTAACCATCGAGACGCCGTGCCGTAGCAGGCGCATTGACATAACCCGTTGCGCGGACATTGCGTGCCAGCAAGCCCGCTTCGGCGTCGCGCACGCCGAAGTTGGCATTGCTGTGCGGACGCTTGAGCCGTACCGTCAGACGCCAGCGCGCGCCGGGTTCGAGCAATGGCGGCGGCGGGCCCTTCTGATCGATCCACGCCAGTTGAATCGTGCGAGGAAAATGTTCGATCGGCGCAGCAACAGAATCCACGTCGAACAGAAAGCGCGCGCCCTTCTCGTCACGGCTCGGCAGACCTCGAATGGCGCCCTGCACTTCGAGGTCGCGTCCCTCCCACGCGGTAGGCAAGCTCAGGGCAAGACGCATTTCGGCCCGCCAGGCTGCATAACCGAATCCGACACATGCTGCGGCCAACAAGACCGCGCACCAACCGGTGTACACACGCCAGCGTATCCCGTACCACCAGGCTGACGCGCACCGAGCGGCCGTGCAGCTTCTCTGCCCTCGCAAGCACCAGCAAGCCCAAGCGAGCGCGCCGCCAGATATCAGCAACAGCACAAGCCACTCGCGCCACACAGGCAATGCCGCCTGCTGCTGCAAGACAATCACACCCAACGCAAAACCACACCACACTGCCCGCATTCGCCCTCCGCCCTGCTCGCCAGCCGGCCGCGCCGGACTGCCACCCAATGCCACCGGGCGTAGCCAACGCATGCAGGTCAGAAGCCATTTCAGACGAATTACCGGACGCGTGTTCCGCCCGGCGCGAACCACCAGGAAAGATTATGCAGACGAAAGTGCTAGCCGCGGCAGCGCGGCGTGAGCGTTAGCCGTTGTGCCTATGGAAAGCTCGTCTACGCCGATGCCGCGCAGTTGCGCGAGTCCCGCGCCGATGGCGGGAATCTGGTCCGGCGTATTGCGTTGGCGATAAAGCCATGAAGGAGCGATGTCCGGCGCGTCGGTTTCGACCACCAGCGCATCGAGCGGCAATTGCGCCGCGAGACGACGAATCTGCAGCGCGCGCTCGAACGTCAGATTGCCGCCGAAGCCAAGATGCATGCCGTGATCGATGAACGCCTGGGCCTGCTGAAAACTGCCGTTGAACGCATGGGCGATGCCGCGATGCACGCTATGCCGGCGCAAGCCTTTGAGCACCTGGTCCTGCGATTTGCGCACGTGGCAAATCACCGGCAAATCGAATTCGTGCGCGAGTTTCAGCTGCTCGTTGTAAAAGAACTGCTGACGCCCATCGTCGAGGCCCGCGACGAAATAATCGAGGCCGATTTCCCCAAGTCCGACAAACAGCGGATCGTCCAGACTTGCTTCGATCTCCATGCGGAGCACGTCGAGATCGGCGTCCTGCGCACCGGGCGTAAAGAGCGGATGAATCCCGAGCGCGTACGCACCGCCCTTCACGCGATGCGCGAGTTCACGCACCCGCGCGAAGTTCTCGCGCGCCACACCCGGAATCACGATGCGCGCTACGCCTGCCTCGCAAGCCGCAGAAGCGACCGCGTCACGATCCGCGTCGAATTCCGACGCGTCGAGATGGCAGTGCGTATCGATCCACATGCTGGCGCCCCGGCAGCAAAAGACGTTAGACCGGAACGTGCGGCTCTTCGTGCAGCACGCCGTCGCGCAGACGCATGATGCGATCGCAGCGCGCCGCCAGATCGGGATCGTGCGTGACGATCACGAAGCTGGTATCGAAGGTTTGCGACAGTTCGAGCATCAGGTTAAACACCGTATCCGCGGTGCCGCCATCGAGATTGCCGGTGGGCTCGTCAGCCAGCACGCAGGCCGGGTTCGTGACGAGCGCACGCGCGATCGCCACACGCTGACGCTCGCCGCCCGAGAGCTCGCCCGGGCGGTGTTTCGCGCGATGCGCGAGGCCCACGCGTTCCAGCGTCTGCAATGCCGTGCGACGCGCCTCGTCGGTTGGCATGCGGCGGATGCGCAGCGGCATCGCGACGTTGTCGAGCGCAGTGAATTCCGCCAGCAGATGATGGAACTGATACACAAAACCGAGCGCGCGATTGCGTAGTTCATTGCGCTCACGCTCCGAGAGTTTCGTGAACGGCTTACCCAGCACCGAGACTTCGCCCGTGCTCGGATCGTCGAGGCCGCCCAGCACGTGCAACAGTGTGCTCTTGCCGGAACCCGACGCGCCGACGATCGCCAGCTTCTCGCCGCGCCGCACTGACAGTTCTGTGTTGTTCAGCACCTGCACGTTCAGGCCGCCCTGCACGAACGACTTCGAGATGCCGGTCGCTTCGAGGACATACGGATGCAGCGCGCTGTCTGGGGTCATGGCCTGGCCAATGGAACGATCATTCATAACGCAGCGCCTCCGCCGGGCGAACCTTCGCACCGCGCCAGCTCGGATACAGCGTCGCCAGCGATGCCAGCACGAACGCGATCACGCCGATCCGGATCACATCTGCGGGCACCAGCTCGGACGGCAGCTCGCTGATGAAATACACCGACGGCGGCAGGAACTGCACGCCGAGCAGATGCTCGATCATGGGCACGAGCCACGGAATGCTCCACGCGATCAGACACCCGAGCGCCACACCGGTTGCGGTACCGATAAAGCCGATCGTCACGCCCTGCACCACGAAGATCTTCATGATCGAGCTGGGCTGCGCGCCAAGCGTGCGCAGGATCGCGATATCCGCCTGCTTGTTGGTCACCGTCATCACCAGCGACGACACCAGGTTGAACGCCGCCACCGCAATGATCAGCGTAAGGATGATGAACATCATGCGCTTTTCGATCTGCACGGCGGAAAACCAGGTTTTGTTCTGCTGGGTCCAGTCGCGGATGTAGAGGTCACCGGAAAGCGTGCGCGCCAACTGGTGCGCGACCTCCGGCGCGCGCTGCATGTCCTTCAGGCGCAAACGGACGCCAGTGGGCGCAGCGAGCCGGAACAGCACTTGCGCATCCTGAATGTTGATCAGCGCGAGCGTGCTGTCGTATTCGTAGTGGCCCGATTCGAAGACGCCGACCACGGTGAACTGCTTCAGGCGTGGCAGCATTCCTGCAGGCGTGATGGTGCCCTCGGGCGCCACCAGCGTAATCTTGTCGCCAACCATCACACCCAGGTTAGCAGCGAGATCCGCGCCCAGCACAATGCCGAAATCGCCCGGCTTCAGATCGGACAGCTGGCCGCCTTTCATTTCCTTGTAGATATCGGACACCTGCGGCTCGAGCGCCGGGTCGACACCACGCAGCGCGACGCCGCTCACGGCGTCCTGACGGGTCAACAGCGCCTGGGCGTCGACATACGGCGCCGCGCCGATCACTTCCTTGTTCTGCTTCGCTTCCTTGGCGGTCAACTGCCAGTTCGGCATGGAGCCGGTCGGCGAGAAGATCTCGACGTGCGCAAGCACCGACAGCATGCGGTCGCGCACCTCTTTCTGGAAGCCGTTCATCACCGACAGCACGACGATCAGCGCCGCGACGCCGAGCGCAATGCCCGACATCGAGACGAGCGCGATGAAGGAGATAAAGCCGTTACCGGTCGTGCGTTTGCCGGCGCGGGTGTAGCGCCAGCCAATTGTCCATTCGTAGGGAAATTTCAAGCGAATCCTTTTCTGCGTTCTTCAGCCTCGTGCTGCGGCGTCGGTATTCGACCGTTGGTGCAGCGCATGACGGTGGCAATCCCGCGCGCCATGCAGTTCGAGGGTCGTGACCATTGGTGCCGGATCGGGGCGGATGGTTCCGGTTCGATGCGCAAACCGCTGGGGCTGCCGGGCTGGTACCGCTTCCAGCGTCGGGGCGGTGCACCGAGCTGTCCATGCTGCACCGCACGGGTACATTACCAAAGCCTTAATACCGTCCTCCGACGCCGCCCGTCCACTGCCGCTCATCTACCGTCGGTCAAGCGCGAAGTTTGCCATACAATGCCGAGCATCATGCACGCCAACCGTCTTCAACTCCTCCTGCCCTTCGCGCTGCCCGCTGCAGCCGACGCCTCCACCGCGCTGCATAACATCGAAAGTCCCGCCCTCGACAAGCTGGTCGCAAGAGCCACGCTGGTCGAACGGGTGATCGGCGAGGACTTCCAGCGCACGCTCCCGCACGAACGCTGGGTGGCCCGTCAGTTCGGCACGGTCGCGAGCGGCGAAGGGGCTGCGGACGAAGCGCCGCTCGCCCCCTACATGCTGCGCGCCGATGGCGGCGAACCCGGCACGTCGACCTGGGCGTGCGTGCAACCGGTGCACGTACGCATCGCGCACGACCATCTGGTCCTGATCGATCCGGCCTCGCTCGAACTGACGGACGCCGAAGCCGCGACGCTGCTCGAGGTCGCCAGGCCGCTGATCGAAGAGCTGGGCGTGCGCATCGAGGCGCCCCATCCATCGCGCTGGTATCTGGCGAGCGACGCCTTCGGCACGTTGGCCGGCGCGTCGCCGTTGCGCGCCAGCGGCCGCAACATCGAGATCTGGCTTCCGCACGAAGCCCATACCGGCCAGCGCTCGCGCGCCTGGATGAAACTGCAGAACGAAGTGCAGATGGCGTGGTTCGAGCATCCGGTCAACGAGGCGCGCGAAGCGCGCGGCCTGCCCGCGGTCAATTCCATCTGGTTTCATGCGCAAGGTGCCGCGCAACCGGTTAAAAGCCCGTTCACGCGAGTGCTGTCGGACGCAGCGGCGACGCGCGGCCTCGGGCTCACCGCTGGCGGGGTCGAGATCGGGCCGCCGCCGGCTTCGTTTGCAGCCCTCACGCCCAGCGCCGCCACGGCACCGCGCGCGAACGGCGCGAGCGGTGCTCAGCAAGCCGGCAACGGCGCCACAGCAACGGCATCAACAACGCTCGTCGAGCTCGACCCATTTTCCGCGCCCTATATCGAGCAGGACTGGGGCCGCTGGAATGCGGCCTTCGCCGCGCTCGAAACCGACTGGTTCGCCCCTGCTCTCGCTGCCTTGCAGTCGGGCCAACTCGGCGAACTGGGCCTCACACTATGCGGCGACACCGGCTCGGTGACGCTCAACATTACACGCGGCGATCTGCGCAAATTCTGGCGCCGCCGCGTGCTCGCATCGCTCTTTATCGAATGATGCACTTCATCACCCAGCTACCGTTCCACCGCATGTTTTCCGGCCTTTCCGCATGACTCGAATCGTTACGCGCGCCTGCTCCCCCGTCGATGCCGAAGTGTTGACCCGTCATGGCCTGCATCCGGTGCTGGCCCGTCTGTACGCGTCGCGCGGCGTCTGCCTGCCGGATGAACTCGAAACCGGCCTTGCGCGGCTGGTCGCGCCCACTCAACTGAAAGGCTGCGAAGAAGCGGCCGTGCTGCTCGCCGATTCGATCGAAGGCAAACGCCGCATGCTGGTGGTCGCCGACTACGACTGCGACGGCGCCACCGCTTGCGCCGTTGCCGTGCGCGGGCTGCGGATGTTCGGCGCGAACATCGACTATCTGGTGCCGAACCGCTTCGAATACGGCTACGGCCTGACGCCCGAAATCGTCGCGCTAGCAGCACGCAATTCGTCGGGCAAGCCGGACCTGCTGATCACCGTGGATAACGGCATCGCCAGCGTCGACGGTGTGGAAGCGGCCAACGCGCTCGGCATCGACGTACTCGTCACCGATCACCATTTGCCCGGCGACGAGCTGCCTGCCGCGCGCGCCATCGTCAATCCGAACCAGCCCGGTTGCAGCTTCCCGAGCAAATGCATCGCCGGCGTCGGCGTAATGTTCTATGTGCTGCTCGCGCTGCGCGCCGAACTGCGCAAACGCGGCGCCTTCGACGACGCGCGGCCCGAACCGCGTCTGGACGGCCTGCTCGATCTGGTCGCGCTCGGCACGGTGGCCGACGTCGTCAAGCTCGACGGCAACAATCGCGTGCTGGTGGCTCAAGGCCTGCAACGGATTCGCAAAGGCAAGATGCAGCCGGGTGTGGCGGCGCTGTTTCGCGCCGCTGCACGCGACGCCCGTAGCGCTTCCGGTTTCGATCTGGGCTTTGCGCTTGGCCCGCGGCTGAACGCGGCGGGACGGCTCTCGGATATGTCGCTCGGAATCGAATGCCTGACCACCGACGACATCGGCCGCG
Organism: Paraburkholderia sp. GAS206C; assembly: GCF_050435645.1. Classification (NCBI taxonomy): domain Bacteria; kingdom Pseudomonadati; phylum Pseudomonadota; class Betaproteobacteria; order Burkholderiales; family Burkholderiaceae; genus Paraburkholderia; species Paraburkholderia sp. GAS206C. The sequence goes on from NZ_JBNDKR010000004.1 coordinate 545,367, forward strand.
CATGGGAACTCGCGCAGCAACTCGATTCGATCAACCGCGAGCGGCGCGAGATCGAAGCCGGCATGCAACAGCAGGCACTCGAAGATCTGTCGTCGATCGATCCGGCCGGCTCGGCCACCATCGTGCTGTTCAACCCGAGCTGGCATCAGGGCGTCATCGGCATCGTCGCGGGGCGCATCAAGGAGAAGTTCCACCGGCCCGTCTTCACCTTCGCACCGGCTGACGAAAGCGGCGTGCTCGTCAAAGGCTCGGGCCGTTCGATCGGGGGCTTTCATCTGCGCGATGCGCTCGACCTGATCTCGAAACGCGAACCCGGTCTGATCGCCAAGTTCGGCGGCCACGCCATGGCTGCCGGCATGACGCTCGCCGCCGCCGATGTGCCGCGTTTCACGACTGCCTTCGAAGCAGTGGGCCGCGAGTGGCTCAGCGAAGACGCGCTCGCCCGTGTGGTCGAAACCGACGGCGATCTAGAAGAAGCCTATTTCACGCCGCAATTCGTCGAAATGCTCGACGCGGCGGTCTGGGGTCAGGGCTTTCCGGCACCGGTGTTTTCCGGCGAATTCGAGGTGGCGTCGCAAGCGCTGGTGAAGGACAAGCACCTGAAGCTGCAACTGCTGCGCGGCCGGCAGCGCTTCAACGCAATCTGGTTCAATCACACGGATTCGCTGCCCAACCGCACGACAATCGCCTACCGCCTCGCAAGCGATACGTGGAATGGCGTCTCGCGCGTGCAACTGATCGTCGAGCATGCAATAAGCTGAGCGGCAGTGCGTCCGCCTCGACCTCGCGTCATCCACGCCGGGGCGCCGAAATCGCGCGAAATCCCCCGCAAAACGGCCCCAACCACCCGCCGGATCGCGTATTCGCCTCCGGCGGGCAGCCTCGATCGGCTATAATTTCCCCTTTTTACGAAGCTATAAAAGATCGACATGGAAGCGGAACGTCTCAACGCGATCGAAGCCTCTCTGGCCGACCTGCGCCATCGCGCGGGCGAGCTACGGGGGTATCTTTGACTACGACGACAAAGCACTGCGTCTAATCGAAGTCAACCGGGAACTCGAAGACCCGAACGTCTGGAACGACTCGAAGCATGCCCAGGCCCTCGGCCGGGAAAAGAAGCTGCTTGACGACGTCGTCGGCAAACTCACAGCGCTCGACAACGACCTGCGCGACGCGCAGGACCTGTTCGGCATGGCGCGCGAAGAAAATGACGAGGAAACCCTGCTCGCCTGCGAAAGCGATGCAGCCGGCCTCGAACAGCGCGTCGCCGATATGGAATTCCGCCGCATGTTCTCGAACGCGGCCGACCCGAACAACGCCTTCCTCGACATTCAGGCCGGCGCCGGCGGCACCGAAGCATGCGACTGGGCCGCGATGCTGTTGCGCCAGTACCTGCGCTACTGCGAGCGCAAGGGCTTCAAGACCGAAGTGCTGGAACAGACCGACGGCGACGTCGCGGGCATCAAGAACGCCACCATCAAGATCGAAGGCGAGTACGCCTACGGGTTCCTGCGCACCGAAACCGGCGTGCACCGCCTCGTGCGCAAGTCGCCGTTCGACTCGTCGGGCGGCCGTCATACTTCGTTCTCGTCGGTGTTCGTGTACCCGGAAATCGACGATTCGATCGAAGTGGACATCAACCCGGCCGATCTGCGTATCGACACGTACCGCGCGTCCGGCGCGGGCGGTCAGCACATCAACAAGACCGACTCCGCGGTGCGGATCACGCACATGCCGTCGGGCATCGTCGTGCAGTGCCAGAACGACCGCTCGCAGCACCGTAACCGCGCCGAAGCGATGGCCATGTTGAAATCGCGTCTGTACGAAGCGGAAATCCGCAAACGTCAGGCCGAACAGGACAAGCTCGAGGCAGGCAAGACCGACGTGGGCTGGGGTCATCAGATCCGCTCGTACGTGCTGGACAACAGCCGCATCAAGGATCTGCGTACCAACGTCGAAATCAGCAATACCAAGAGCGTGCTCGATGGCGACCTCGATCCGTTCATTAGCGCCAGCCTGAAACAGGGCATCTAAAGTAAGCGCATCCGGCGCGGCGAGCTTTGCCGCGCCGCATCTTTTGACCGCCTGCTTTGGTCCGATTGCAGTCCGATTTCCGACCCGCAGGCAACCTCGTGCGGCCCACCCGCATGCAGGCCACCCCGAATACCGACCCATCATGACCGAACCGAACCAGACGAACGCTGCGCCCGAGGGGGACGAAAACAAGATCATCGCCGAGCGCCGCGAAAAGCTGCGCGAGCTGCGTGAACAGGGCGTCGCCTATCCGAACGATTTCCGCCCGACGCATCACGCGGAAGACCTGCAGACGCAATACGCCGAGACCGACAAGGAAACGCTCGAAGCGAATCCGCTTCAGGTTGCCGTGGCCGGCCGGATGATGCTGAAGCGCGTGATGGGCAAGGCGAGCTTCGCGACCGTGCGCGACGGTTCGGGTCAGATCCAGTTCTTCATCACGCCGGCTGACATCGGCCAGGAAACCTACGACGCATTCAAAAAGTGGGACATGGGCGATATCGTCGCCGCGCGTGGCGTGCTGTTCCGTACCAACAAGGGCGAGCTGTCGGTGCGTTGTACCGAACTGCGTCTGCTGTCGAAGTCGCTGCGTCCGCTGCCGGACAAGTTCCACGGCCTCGCCGATCAGGAGATGAAGTACCGTCAGCGCTATGTCGATCTGATCGTCACGCCGGAAACGCGCAAGACCTTCGTGGCGCGCACCAGGGCGATGTCGTCGATCCGCAAGTTCATGGCCGAGGCCGACTTCATGGAAGTCGAAACGCCGATGCTGCACCCGATCCCCGGCGGCGCCGCGGCCAAGCCGTTTGTGACGCACCACAACGCGCTCGATATGCAAATGTTCCTGCGCATCGCGCCGGAGCTGTATCTGAAGCGTCTGGTGGTGGGCGGCTTCGAGCGTGTGTTCGAGATCAACCGGAACTTCCGTAACGAGGGCGTCTCCGTGCGCCACAATCCGGAATTCACGATGATAGAGTTCTATGCCGCGTACACCGATTATCAGTGGCTGATGGACTTCACCGAACAGTTGATCCGCCAAGCGGCGATCGATGCGCTCGGTACGGCGACGATCAGCTATCAGGGTCGCGAACTCGATCTGTCCAAGCCGTTCCATCGGCTGACGATCACGCAGGCTATCCAGAAGTACGCGCCGCAGTACACCGACGAACAACTCGCTGACGCTGCGTTCCTACGCCCCGAACTGAAGAAGTTCGGCGTTGATGCGTCGCAGCCGCAGTTTTTGAACGCAGGCGTCGGCGCGCTGCAACTCGCGCTCTTCGAAGAGACCGCCGAATCGCAATTGTGGGAGCCGACGTACATCATCGACTACCCGATCGAAGTGTCGCCGCTCGCGCGCGCATCGGACAAGGTGGCGGGCATCACCGAGCGCTTCGAGCTGTTCATCACCGGGCGTGAAATCGCCAACGGTTTCTCCGAGCTGAACGATCCGGAAGACCAGGCCGCGCGCTTCAAGAAGCAGGTCGACCAGAAGGACGCCGGCGACGAGGAAGCGATGTTCTACGACGCCGACTACATCCGCGCGCTCGAATACGGTATGCCGCCGGCGGGCGGTTGCGGTATCGGCATCGACCGTCTGGTGATGCTGTTGACCGACAGCCCGAGCATCCGCGATGTGATCCTGTTCCCGCATCTGCGCCGCGAGGACTGATTGCGTGGATCGACTTGGTCCGACAGACAGCGGGTCCTGACTGACGCAACGCCCGGCTCGTCGCCGGGCGTTTTCATTTGAGCGGCCTGCAGGCCCGTCGGCCTATCTCCAACATCTCGGCGCGCCACCTGACAGTTTGTAACGATCGGTAAAAGGTTCCCGGCCGGAGGCGACTCTCGTCGGGATCGGAAGGCCGTGTCAGCGCTTGAAATCAGGCGCCAGGCCGCCGTCTCCGCGATGCGCTTCAAAACATCTCTGCGGACGCTACAGAACTGGTTACAAATTGAAACCCCGCGCGAGTCTGTCTGTCAGACACTTAAGTCTCGAAAAAACCAATCGGACTCTGCTCAAGACGGAGGTCATCATGGACAATCCTGGCAACACACAACCACGCCGAATTCACCCGCTTGTCGCGACCGCGGCAGGCGCTGTCATCATCGCGAGCCTCGCGGCCACAGCGGCTATCACGGGTCTGTTTCCCAAAGCGTCGAGCAACGGCGCGCAGACAGATCAAACCCAGGCGGCACAGGTGACTTCGCAGCCGTCGCAGCAGGTGGTCGATTCGGCGGCTCCGGCCAATCCGAACACCTACGCGCAGCAACAGCAGTCGCAGGCCCAGCCTGCACAGGCTCAGGCGCAAGCCGATGCTCAGACCCAGCAGCCCCAACCGGCTCCGGTCGCAGCGGCTCCTACGCCCGCGCAAGCGCAGTACGCACAGCAGCAACAGCAATCGGGCCAGTACGCGCAGCAACCGCCACCCCAACCCGCCTATTGCGCTAGTTGCGGGACCGTCGTAGCGATCTCAGCAGTGCGTCAGGAAGGCCATGGCACCGGCGTCGGCGCTGTGGGCGGTGCGGTGGTCGGCGGTCTGGTGGGCAATCAGTTCGGCGGCGGCGTGGGCCGCGGCGCGATGACGGTGCTGGGCGCAGTCGGCGGCGGTTTCGCGGGTAACGCGGTCGAGAAAAATATCCGCAGCACGACCGCCTACTCGGTGCATGTGCGTCTGGAGAGCGGCAAGAACCGTTACTTCACGTATCACGAGGCGCCGCCGTTCCAGCAAGGCGAGCGCGTGCATATCGAGAACGGCGCGCTCGTAGCAGGCTAAACAACGCGTCAGGAAGCGCATCAAACAAAACGGCGATTCCAGTGAAATCTGGAATCGCCGTTTTTCTTTCAGAGCCGGTCGAGATCGAGAGTCAATCCTGAACCCACAGCCCGCTCAATAATCCGCATCCTCGATCCAGGCCGTCTGGATCGCTTCGAGAATCTTCTCGTTCGAACGGTTCGGATCGTCGTCGAAGCCGTCCAGTTCGGTGACCCAGCGGTGCAGATCGGTAAACCGGATCTGCTGCGGGTCCACTTCCGGGTGCTTGTCGGTGAGGGCCATCGCGATGTCTTGCGTGTCGGTCCACTTCATGGCTGCGCTCCTGTTAGTGATTTTCCTTCGCGTGGTTGATCGAGTAACGCGGGATTTCAACGACCAGATCCTGGTCGACCGGCACCATCGCCTGGCACGACAGACGCGACTCCGGCTCGAGGCCCCAAGCCTTGTCGAGCAGATCGTCCTCGTCTTCCTCCGACGGCGTGAGCGCATTGAAGCCTTCGCGCACGAGCACATGGCAGGTCGTGCAGGCACACGATTTCTCGCAGGCGTGCTCGATTTCAATGCCGTGCTCCAGCAGATTGTCGCAGATGCTCTTGCCCGGCACAGCATCGATCACCGCGCCTTCCGGACACAGTTCGACATGGGGCAGCACAACGATTTGAGGCATACGATTTCCGTTTAGTCTGGTGCACGACAGCCGGCGAGCCGGCTGCGTGCCATTTTACTGGTGACGCGCGCCTTTGTTGACACGCGTCACGTGATTCATTGAGCTCAGATGTCGTCGAGCTTGCGGCCCGCCAGCGCGCGACGAATGCCCTTGTTCATGCGGCGGGCGGCGAATTCGTCGGTACCTTCGGCCACTGTCTTGGTCGCCGCTTCGATCGCGTCCACGTCATCGCTTTGCGCCACGTTGCGCAAAGCGGTGAGCAGGCCATCGAGTTCGGCGCGCTCGGCTTCGTCGAGCAGGTCGGCATCAGCAGCCAGCGCCGCATCCGTCGCTTCGACCAACCGTTGCGCTTCCACTTGCGCCTCACGCAGCGCCCGAGCCCGCATGTCGACTTCGGCGGTACTGAAGCTGTCTTCGAGCATTTTGGCGATGTCGTCGTCGGCGAGGCCGTATGAAGGCTTCACCACCACCGACGCTTCCACGCCCGACAACTGCTCACGCGCAAACACCGACAGCAGGCCATCGGCATCGACCTGATAGGTCACACGAATGCGCGCCGCACCGGCCGCCATCGGCGGAATGCCGCGCAGTTCGAAGCGCGCGAGCGAGCGGCAATCCGCTACCAGTTCGCGTTCGCCCTGCACGACGTGGATCGCCATCGCCGTCTGGCCGTCCTTGAAGGTCGTGAAATCCTGCGCACGCGCGACCGGAATGGTCGAATTGCGCGGAATGATCTTCTCGGTCAGTCCGCCCATCGTCTCGACGCCAAGCGACAGCGGGATGACGTCGAGCAGCAGCCAATCGTCGCCGTCGGCGCTGCGGTTGCCGGCCAGCAAATCGGCCTGGATCGCCGCGCCGAGCGCGACCACTTCGTCCGGGTTGAGATTGGTCAGCGGCGGCTGGCCGAAGAAAGCTTCGACCGCGCGGCGGATCACCGGCATGCGGGTCGCGCCGCCCACCAGCACCACGCCCTTGATTTCCTTCGTGGTGACCTTGGCGTCGCGCAGTGCTTTCTTGGTCGGACCGAGCGTGCGCTGCACCAGCGCCTGCGTGATAGCTTCGAAAGCAGCCTCGTCGATCGTCAGATCGAGCTGGGTGCCGTTGGAAAGGGTCGCCTTCAGCGTTGATAGCGGTGCGTCCGACAACGCCTCCTTGGCCACACGTACGTTGTCGAGCAGCATACGCACGTCTTCAGCCGCGAGCGTCTGTGGCGCGATGCCGGCCTGCTCGAGCACATGACGGTAGAGCGCGTGATCGAAGTCGTCGCCGCCGAGCGCGGAGTCGCCGCCCGCTGCGAGCACTTCGAAAACGCCTTTGGTGAGCTTGAGGATCGACAGATCGAACGTGCCGCCGCCGAGGTCGTACACGGCGTAGAGGCCTTCGGAGCCGTTGTCGAGGCCGTAGGCAATCGCCGCTGCAGTCGGCTCGTTGAGCAGGCGCAGAACATTGAGGCCGGCCAGACGCGCGGCGTCCTTGGTGGCCTGGCGCTGCGCTTCGTCGAAATACGCCGGCACGGTGATTACGGCGCCGACCAGATCGTCGCCAAGCGAGTCTTCCGCACGCTGCCGCAGCGTCGCGAGAATTTCCGCCGACACTTCGACCGGGCTCTTCACGCCATCGACGGTGCGGATCTGCACCATGCCCGGTGCGTCCACAAAATCGTACGGCGCATTCTCGGCGCCTTCGACCTCGCTCTTGCCGCGGCCCATGAAGCGTTTGACCGAGACGATCGTGTTACGCGGATCGCTCGCTGCTTCCGCCTTGGCGGTACGGCCGATGCGGCGGCCGCCCTTCTCCAGATAACGCACCACAGACGGCAGCAGCACATGGCCGTCCTCGTCGGGCAGAACGTCGGGAACGCCACTACGCACTGCAGCGACAAGGGAGTTGGTGGTGCCAAGATCGATACCGACCGCGAGGCGCCGCTGATGCGGCGCGGGCGCCATGCCGGGTTCGGAGATTTGCAGTAAAGCCATCTGAGATCTTCTTCGGGGAACGTTAGGCCCCGTCCTGAATGGTTCGCGTTGCTGGGTTGAACGCCACGGCTGGTTGTCGTGGCGTCCCGTTTGCATCCGGCCTGTTTCCAATCGCGTCCGCTTACGTGCGTTTGCGCTGATCTGCTTCGTTTGCTTCAGTTGTCGAGCCGTTCGATCTGCGTGCCGATTTCCGCCGCCACGCGCTCGATGAACATCAACTGCCGCACCGCCTCGCCCGCCGCCTGATCCGCGCCGCTGTCGAGCAGTGCACCGAGCTTCGTGAAGCGCACCCGCTCTTCGTCGCGCAACTCGGTGAGCAAGGCGTCAAGTGCGTCGACATTCTTCGCCGCCGCAGCATCCTCGATACCTTCACGCCATTCCATCTGCTGCATCAGGAATGCCGGCTCCATCGCCGTATTGTTCTCCGCGCCGACATCGATGCCGCGCAGCGACAACAGATACGTGGCGCGCTTCAACGGATCGCGCAGGGTCTGATACGCCTCGTTCGTGCGCGTCGCCCATTGCATCGCGATGCGCTTTTGCGCGTCGCCCGCGGCGGCAAAACGGTCGGGGTGAACCTGCGACTGCACCGTACGGTACGCATGATCGAGCGCACTGGCGTCGAGCGCGTATTGGGCCGGCAGGTCGAACAGGTCGAAGTGGCTGTCGTTCAGCGAGGCCATCGAATGATGTGATCCGTTCAAAAAGCGCACCTGAGTTTCAGGCATCAAGTGCAACGTAAGGTGCCACGAGGCGCACAAAGCACAACGCAAGGTACAACGACGTGCGACAAATTAAAAAGGCGGCCCGCGCCGCCTTTTTTCCGCTTCACGCGGACTGAACCTGCTCAGACGCGGAACGATTCGCCGCAGCCGCACTCGTCCTTGACGTTCGGGTTGTTGAACTTGAAGCCTTCGTTCAGCCCTTCGCGTGCAAAATCGAGTTCCGTGCCGTCGATGTAAGCCAGGCTCTTCGGATCGACGATGATCTTCACGCCGTTGCACTCGAATACCTGATCCTCCGGCGCGAGTTCGTCCACATACTCAAGCTTGTACGCCAAGCCGGAGCATCCGGTCGTGCGCACGCCCAGCCGCAACCCGACACCCTTGCCACGCCGGGTCAGGAATTTCTGGACGTGATTTGCTGCCTTCTCGGTCAACGTAATTGCCATAGCGTTTCTCAACGGCCTTAAGCAGCCTGGTGCTTTTCGCCCGCTTCCGCGGTTTCGCCATGACGCTGCTTGTAGTCAGCCACGGCTGCCTTGATTGCGTCTTCCGCGAGGATCGAGCAGTGGATCTTGACCGGCGGCAACGCCAGTTCTTCGGCGATGTGGGTGTTCTTGATTTCCATGGCCTGATCGAGCGTCTTGCCCTTCACCCATTCGGTGACAAGCGAACTCGACGCAATAGCCGAACCGCAGCCATACGTCTTGAACTTCGCGTCTTCGATGATGCCGTCCGCGCCCACGCGGATCTGCAGCTTCATCACGTCGCCGCAGGCCGGCGCGCCGACCATGCCGGTGCCGACTGCATCGTCGTCCTTGGCGAAGGAACCGACGTTGCGCGGATTTTCGTAATGGTCCAGAACCTTGTCGCTATAAGCCATGATTACACTCCTTGATTCGTTTCAACCTGCATTCGGTGCGATGTTTCGTGCAGCGTAGCGTCGCAGTCAAACCTCAGTGCGCCGCCCACTGGATCGTCGAAATATCGATCCCGTCCTTGTACATTTCCCACAGCGGCGACAGATCGCGCAGCTTCGAAATCTTGGTCTTCAGCAGGTTGATGACGTAATCGACGTCCTGCTCCGTCGTGAAGCGGCCCACCGTAAAGCGGATCGAGCTGTGCGCCAGTTCGTCGTTGCGGCCAAGCGCGCGCAACACATACGACGGCTCGAGCGACGCCGACGTGCAGGCCGAACCCGACGACACCGCCACGTCCTTCACCGCCATGATCAGCGATTCACCTTCGACGAAGTTGAAGCTGATGTTCAGGTTGTGCGGCACACGCTTTTCCATGTCGCCGTTCACGTAGGTTTCTTCCATGTCTTGCAGACCGCGCAGCAGACGGTCGCGCAGCATGCGAATGCGCTCGTTTTCCGTTGCCATTTCTTCGCGGGCAAGACGGAACGCTTCGCCCATGCCGACGATCTGGTGCGTCGCCAGCGTGCCCGAACGCATACCGCGCTCGTGACCGCCGCCGTGCATCTGCGCTTCGATACGGATACGCGGCTTGCGGCGCACATACAGCGCGCCGATGCCCTTCGGACCATACGTCTTGTGTGCCGAGAACGACATCAGATCGACCTTCAGCTTTTGCAGGTCGATCGTGATCTTGCCGGTGGCCTGAGCAGCGTCGACGTGGAAAATGATGCCCTTTTCACGGGTGATCTCACCGATCGCCTCGATGTCCTGAATCACGCCGATCTCGTTGTTGACCGACATGACCGAGACCAGAATCGTGTCGGGGCGCAGCGCAGCTTTGAACACATCGAGGTCGATCAGACCGTCGTCCTTCACGTCCAGATACGTGACTTCGAAGCCTTCGCGCTCGAGCTCGCGGCAGGTGTCGAGCACGGCCTTGTGCTCGGTCTTCACCGTGATGATGTGCTTGCCCTTGCTCTTGTAGAAGTGCGCGGCACCCTTGATGGCCAGGTTGTCCGACTCCGTGGCGCCCGAGGTCCAGATAATTTCGCGCGGATCGGCATTCACCAGCGCTGCGACGTTCTCGCGCGCTTCCTCGACCGCACGTTCCGCGTCCCAGCCGTACGAGTGGCTACGCGATGCGGGGTTGCCGAACTGCTCACGCAGATACGGAATCATCTTGTCCACCACGCGCGGGTCGACCGGAGTCGTGGCGCTGTAGTCCATGTAAATGGGCAGGTGGGGAATGTCGTTGTTCATGAATCGCTCCGGGGACATCATTGCTCTGGCTTCTGGGTTCCGAGTTCGCTGGCTTCGCGGGGTCTAGGAACCGGCCATGTTAAAAACGGAATTCGGTCCGCGTGGCGCGACCCGGGCGGGTTCGACCGCCGGCGCCTCGCTGCGGCGGTCGCGCAGCACGGCGGGCGCGCCTTCGCGCGAGCGCTGCTGATCGACCAGATCCTTCAGCGATACCGAATCGAGGTACTCGACCATTTTCTGGTTCAGCGTGGACCACAGTTCGTGCGTCATGCAGTGGCCGTCGTGCTGCTTGGTGCCTTCGCAGGTGCCTTTGCCGCCGCATTGGGTGGCATCGAGCGGTTCGTCGACAGCAATGATGATGTCTGCGACGGTCACGTTCTCGGCGCGGCGGGCCAGATTGTAGCCACCGCCGGGGCCGCGCACCGACTCCACGATCTCGTGGCGGCGCAGCTTGCCGAACAACTGCTCAAGGTAAGACAGGGAAATATGCTGGCGCTGGCTGATACCCGCAAGCGTCACCGGGCCCTGCTCCTGGCGCAGTGCCAGGTCAATCATCGCCGTGACGGCGAAACGGCCTTTCGTGGTGAGTCTCATGATGTTGGGGATCGCAATTCTCGACAAGTTTGCTCAAGTATAAATACATGAGCAAATTAGTCAAGTATCCCTATCGCGATTTGGGTCATTTGCTTAATTGAGGCGGCGCGCCTGAAAAGCCTGTAGATAGGCCCTGAAGCCAGCCACCACGAACACCTTGAGCGCTAAAGCGCCACGCCCTCAAGGCACCAGTTGCGGATGCAATGCTGCGATCAGACCCCGGCAAGCCGCCTCGCACTGATCGAGGACCTGCTCGAAGCCTTCGTCGCCACCAAAATAGGGATCTGTCACTTCCCGCTCCCCCGCCCACCGGCTGTCGGCCTCGGGGACAAACTCCATCAGCAGACGGATCTTGTCGCGCTGGGCCGGCGGGCAGATCCGGCGCAACGCGGCGACGTTGGCGTCGTCCATCGCGACCAGCAGATCGAAACGCTCGAAATCCGCCGCACCGATCTGCCGGCCGCGCAGCCCGGACAGGTCGTAGCCGCGCTGGGCGGCGGCACGCTGCGCCCGCTCGTCAGGCGCCGCGCCGATGTGCCAGTCGCCGGTACCGGCCGAATCGATCGCAATGCGTTCTTGCAGCTTCGCTTCACCCACCTGATGCCGCATCACCCCTTCCGCGGTCGGAGAACGGCAGATGTTCCCGAGGCAGACAAAGCAGATGGAGATGGTTTTCATCAGGGCTCTGGATGCGGTGCATCCGGATAGGGTTAGCCAACAGTGCCGCGATTATACAAAGGTGCTGAAAATCTCGCCGCGCAGGCGCACCGGCGCGTTATCCGCGCCGCGCGCCTGGTGTTCAGGACGCTTCCGAAGCCTGCACCGAGGTGACCGCCCGCATGGGCTTGACCGGCGCGGCACTATCGTCGCCGACCAAACCATACGAAACGGTTCGCGCCAGCTCCGCCGTGAGCTGCGATGCGCCGAGCGGCGACTGCGAGACCGGGGAAGCGCTCTCGCTGCTGACATACATATAGGCTGCCGCTGCGAACGGCACAAACACGGCCAATGGCCAGTACATCGATATTGTCTTTTTCATGATGTCGTTCTCTTCCGATTGGGGCATCCGGAGCTTGTGACCCACTATGCCCAGTCGAAATCATATAGAACTAATCAATTGGTATAAACCCACCCTGGTGAGATAGAGCGTTGCTCTGGAGATAACAGTGCCAGTCCGCGACCCGGGCCGCGCCCTTCAGCCGAGGTGACTGCGCTGCGCGGCGTATAGCTCGCGGAACGTACGCCCGACCGGCGCCGGCATGTCTCGGGTGTTGGTCCAGCCGGCCGCGAGCGGCAGCCGGCTGATGGCGCGCCGACGCCCGCCCACCATCTCCAGAACGCGCACCGCCAGCTTGGTAAACAACGCATACGCATCCGGATGCAGAGCGAGGAAACCCCACACGGCCAGCCCCGCGCGCTCGCGCCACGGTCGCAGATGCCGCTCCACCTGCCTCTCGCGCAACTTGCGCAGCAGCCCCGAGAGGGGAATGCCGACCGGACAGACGCTATCGCATTCACCGCACAGCGTGGCGGCCTGTGGCAGATCGAGCGCGTTGTCGATACCGACGTAGCTCGGTGTCAGCACCGAGCCCATCGGCCCCGGATAGACCCAGCCGTAAGCGTGGCCACCGATCTTCTGATAAACCGGGCAGTGGTTCATACAAGCGCCGCAGCGGATACAGCGCAGCATCTCCTGGAAGTCGCCGCCGATCAGCCCGGTGCGCCCGCCATCGACCAGCACCACATACATATGCTCCGGCCCATCCTGATCGCCCGGCCCGCGCGGCCCGGTCAGCACCGAGAAGTAGTTCGAGGTCGACTGGCCGGTCGCCGAGCGCGGCAGCAGGCGCATCGCGGTCGCGAGATCTTCGAGCGTCGGCAGCACTTTCTCGATCCCCGTCACCGCCACGTGCACGCGCGGCATCACTGTGCACATGCCCTCGTTGCCTTCGTTCGTCACGAGCGCGACTGAACCGGTGTGCGCTACCAGAAAATTGCCGCCGGTCACGCCCATGTCAGCCGTCATGAAATGTGGGCGCAGCACCTCACGCGCCTCGCGGGTCATCTCGGTGATTTCGGTCAGGCGCGGCCGCTGGTGGGTTTTGGCAAACAGATCGGCGATCTCGTCCTTATCCTTATGGACGACCGGCGCGATGATATGGCTCGGCGCCTCGTTGTCGTTGATCTGCAGGATATATTCGCCGAGATCGGTCTCGATCGACTGCACGCCCATCTGGCCGAGCACTTCGTTCAGACGCATTTCCTCGGTAACCATCGACTTGGTCTTGATCACCTTCCTGACGTCGTGCCGACGCGCGATGTCCGCGACGAGCTGGGCCGCTTCCCGCGTGGTCTCCGCAAACAGCACCGTGACGCCGCGCCGGGTCGCCTCGCGCTCGAAGGTCTCGAGCCAGACGTCGAGGTTTTCCAGTGCGCGGTTGCGGCGCTCCTTGAGCGCGGCGCGCGTCGCCGCGAAGTCGATCGTCGTAATCGCGGCGGCCCGGGCCGAAACGAACTTCGTCGACAGCTTGGTGAGGTTCTGCTGCAGACGCTGATCGGCGAGCTTCTCGCCTGCGCGCGCCTTGAACTGCATCGTTTGAACTTGCATGGCGGCCTTGGGGATTGGCTTGAGGACTTAAGCGTCGCCGGCGAGCACCTGCGCGATATGCAGCACGCGCGTGGTGGTGTCGCCCTTGCGGCGCAAACGGCCTTCTATGTTGAGCATGCAGCCGAGGTCGCCCAGCACTACCGTGCCCGCGCCGCTCGCGCCGATATTCGCGCATTTCTCATCGACGATCGCCGTCGAGATATCGCCATACTTGACCGCGAACGTGCCACCGAAGCCGCAGCAGTGCTCGCAATCCTTCATCTCGGTGACCGTCACACCAGCCTGCGCCAGCAACGTGCGCGGCTGCGACTTGACGCCCAGTTCGCGTAAGCCCGAGCAGGAATCGTGATACGTCACCGGCCCCGCGAACTCGCCCGGCGGCAACTGCACCCTGGCGACGTTGACGAGGAAATCGGTCAGCTCATACACCTTTGGACGCAGGCGGCCGAAGCGGATCATCATTTCCGGATCGTCGCCGAACAGGTCGCCGTAGTGCACGCGAATCATGCCGCCGCACGAACCGGACGGCACCACGATGTAATCGAACTGCTCGAATTCCCGCAGCGTTTTTTGAGCCAGATCTCGCGCCAGACGGCGGTCGCCGGAATTGTAGGCGGGCTGCCCGCAGCAGGTTTGCGCCGGCGGCACCATCACCTCGAAGCCAGCGCCCTCGATCAGCTTGATCACCGAGAAACCGATCTCGGGACGCATCAGGTCAATCAGACAGGTGACGAACAAACCGACTCGCATAGGCGCTCCTTCGGGAAAACGTCCCTGATTATCCGCTGTTTATCGAGCAATACCAACGCCAAAACCGGTCAACGCGCCGGACGGCGAACAGTGGCCGCAGATTCGAAGGCGGCCTCGAACGGCGTTCGCTTTTTTCACAATACGATATACAATCAATTCTCCGCTGTTTGACGCGTCAACCGATTTCTCCCCATGAGCGATACGAACCCGGATCCCAAGACTTCGATCCAGGTGATCGAGCGCATGATGCGCCTGCTGGATGCCCTGGCTGCGCATACCGACCCGGTCAGCCTGAAGGAACTCGCGCTAGGCACTGAGCTGCACCCCTCCACGGCGCACCGCATCCTTAACGACATGGTGACGTGCCGTCTCGTCGACCGTTCGGATCCGGGCACCTACCGGCTCGGCATGCGCCTGCTGGAACTGGGCAATCTGGTGAAGGCGCGCCTGTCGGTGCGCGATGCTGCGTTGACGCCGATGCGCGAACTGCACCGCCTGACCGGCCAAACGGTGAATCTCTCGGTGCGTCAGGGCGATGAGATCGTCTATATCGAGCGCGCCTATTCCGAGCGTTCCGGCATGCAGGTCGTACGTGCCATTGGCGGGCGGGCGCCGCTGCATCTGACATCGGTCGGCAAGCTGTTCCTCGCCGCGGACGAATCCACACGTGTGCGCGCGTACGCGACACGCACGGGCCTTTCGGGGCACACCCAGAACAGCATTACCGACCTCGGCAAACTCGAACGCGAACTGTTGCACGTGCGCCAGCACGCCTGCGCGCGCGATAACGAGGAACTGGAACTCGGCGTGCGCTGCATCGCAGCGGGTATCTATGACGACACCGGCAAGCTGGTCGCCGGCCTGTCGCTGTCGGCACCGGCCGATCGCCTGCAAGACTCGTGGCTTGGGCAGTTGAGCAAGACTGCCCTGGTGATCTCCGCCTCGCTCGGCTATCAGCCCGAGACGCCGCCCGCTAGCGCGCATCATCAGCATGCCTGATTAAACAGAGCGTGTAGCCTGGTGGCTGCGAATGGATGCGCCATATGCAAAAAGCCCCGCAAATGCGGGGCTTTTTGTTTGCGCTGCTGATTGCCTTAGGCCGATACCGGGTGCCACGTCGAGGCGGCAACCCTCATACGCGGCTCCAGGCTTTCAGGTACCGGCGCCGCCAGCGTCGGCACTGGTGATGTGCTGCTCGCCACCGTTGTCGAGCCAGTTACGCAGACGCGTCGCATCGGCAAAGCGCGTGTACTTGCCCGACGAATCGAGCAGCACCACGATCATCGGACGGCCGTGAATGGTCGTCTGCATCACCATACACTCACCCGCTTCGTTGATGAAACCGGTCTTCTGCAGACCGATATCCCACGTCGGGTTGCGCACCAGCGCGTTCGTGCTGTTATAGGCGATCGAACGCTTGCCCGTGTAGACCTCGTAGCTACGATCCGTCGAGAACTCGCGGATCATCGGATACTGATAAGCCGCGTTGACCATCTTCACCAGGTCGCGCGCGCTCGACACGTTCTCGCTCGTCAGACCCGATGGGCTTTCGAAGTGCGTATCCGTCATGCCGAGTTGCTTGGCCTTCGCGTTCATTGCCGCGATAAAGGCCGGACGGCCGCCCGGGAAGTAACGCGACAGCGCTGCGGCCGCGCGGTTTTCCGAAGCCATCAGCGCAATGTGCAGCATGTCTTCACGCGAAAGCACCGAACCGACCGCGAGACGCGAACCGGTGTTCTTGATGTAGTCGCGGTCTTCGTCCGTGACTTCGATCTGCTCGGTCAGCGGTGCCTTCGAATCCAGCACCACCATGGACGTCATCAGCTTGGTGATCGAGGCGATTGGCACCACGGCGCGCGAGTTCTTGTCGAACAGCGACTCGCCGGTGTTTTGATCGACCACATACGCGACGCTCGAGCGCAAGGCCAGTGCATCAGGCGTGTCGTGCAGGCCGAACGCCTGGCCGACCGTCGGCTGACGCGGTTCGAACGCAACCTGGCGGACCACCGAGCGGCGGTGGCCGTTCATCGTGTACGAAACACGGTGGCGGCGGCTTTCGACGCGCGGTGCGTCGTCGTCCGCTGCCGCGACCTTCGCGGCTTTGGAAGACTTCGCGGCGACGGCGGAACCCTTGCGGGCCGATTTCGCGGTTTTGAGGGTTTTCTTGCCGGATTTGGCAGGGGCGGTAGCGGCCTTGGCCGCTGTAGCCGCGAAAGCGTCGACAGGCGCAGCAAACGCGGCTGCGATGACCACCGAGGCGGCCACCGACATAGCGGTGCTGATGGCCACGCCATGGATCACTTTTAGCGACGAAAACATGTCGGTTTTCATTGGTGTTCTGTCAGGGGCGGCTGGAGTTTTACGCAAGTGTAGTAAAACCACGAAAAATTAGCAATATTAAGCACTTATCGGCGCTCCTTAAACCGGCTTGTAAGATCCGATTGCAGAGAAGCTATAAGCTTTGCGCACTCAATCGAAAAAAACGATCAAATCCGCGGATGTTTGTCGGGGCTGTTACGTGCCCATTTCGGGCAACGCTCACAGCATAACGGCAATTTAAAGACAACCTTGATCAGGGGAACTACGGTCGCTTCGCGTGGCTGCAAAACGCCGCTGGCCAGTGCCCCGTGGGCGTTCCCCAAGGCACCCGCCAATGTGCCGACCAGCAGGAAGTTAAGCATCTGCTGCGTATCGATCCATCGCGCATTCGACCGGGATGGTGGATTAACGTTCCGTGACAGATTCCGGTTTACATCGAATGTTGTTTTCTCACCTCTTGCCCAAAAAAGTTTGCTCCGCCCTACCCTGCGAAGGATCGCCGCAAAAGTGTCCCTTTGGCCGTTCTGGCGGCAAAAACCGTCGTGCTAAAACGCACCAGCACTGTGCAGCAGCCAATCCCGCATGCTCCCGGCATATGTCATATGTGCTCCATAACGCATTGTTTTGTCGAGATATTCTCGATATTGTGCGACGCACAAAAAGAGCTTGACATTCGCTGCCACCATCCTAAAATGAGACCTATTGCTGCGATGCACCATGAATCGTGGCGTGATGTGTGATTCAGGTTTCGATGTACCGGATTTACCGTTAACCCAATACGGTCCGCATCAGACGGACCGTCATCCAGGAGCGTAAACATGTCTCTGCTGACCCCCGAGCAAATCGCCGCAGCCCAGAAAGCAAACCTTGAAACCCTCTTCGGCCTGACGACCAAGGCATTCGAAGGCGTGGAAAAGCTGGTTGAGCTGAACCTGCAAGTCGTGAAGTCGACGCTCGCGGAAAGCCAGGAAAATGCGCAACGCGCTCTGTCGGTGAAGGATGCGCAGGAATTTTTCGCGCTGCAGGCTGGCCTCACGCAGCCGCTGTCGGAAAAGGCGCTGTCGTATGGGCGTCACGTGTATGAAATCGTGTCGGCTACGCAAGCCGAGTTCGCCCGTGTTGCCGAAGCACAGTACGAAGAGCAAAACCGCAAGGTGCAATCGCTGGTCGAGAACGTGGCCAAGAACGCACCGGCCGGTTCGGAAACCGCTGTCGCCGTGATCAAGTCGGCTATTACCGCCGCCAACACGACGTACGAAACGGTTCACAAGGCAACCAAGCAAGCTGTGGAAATCGCCGAAAGCAACTTCAACGCAGCCGCTACGGCAGCGTCGAAGGCCGCTTCGCAAGCCGCCGCTCAAGCTTCGCGCTCGGCCAAGAAGGCTGTCTAAGCTTCAGCTTAGGCTTCACTCGGGTGAGACTGCGTTGTGTCGATCCGGCATCAACGGCATCACCTGACGTTTGATTCGCATTAGCTTCTCGCGCTTCAACATGCGCGGGCCGGTTCGAAAGCCGGCCCGCGCCTATCGTAGCAACAGCGTCGTGCGGCCTCGCATGCTATGCGTGTGCCGCGTGGGCCAACGCTCCGATACGTTGAACAGCGTATCGTTTGCCCGGCGAAGGCCGGGATTTTTTTGCCCTGGCTGTGGCTAGCCTCGTACACGGTGCGGACAAACGAAGCGCGTGACACACAAGCGTGGCGAATGCCCTGCCCCGCTGAAAACAGAACGGCGCGCCCTTTGCGGGGCGCGCCGTTCTGTTTGTGTCGCTGACTTTCGCGGCTGACGTTCGCGGTTCGTCGCTGAGGCCAACTACAGAAACCCGCCGCCACGCGAACCGTGCGTCAATCGGCGACGCCCGCGCTCGCCAGCGAGCGCAAGCGTCCCCTTACCGCCTTACTTCTTTTTCTGCGGCGGCAGATCGGTACAGACGCCTTCGTACAGCTCAGCGGCCATGCCAACCGATTCGCCAAGCGTCGGATGCGGATGGATGGTCTTGCCGATATCGGTTGCGTCGGCACCCATTTCGACGGCGAGACACACTTCGCTGATCAGGTCACCGGCATTCAGACCAACAATCCCACCACCGATGACCCGATGCGTGGTCTCGTCGAAGATGAGCTTGGTGAAGCCCTCATCGCGACCGTTGGCGATAGCGCGACCCGAAGCAGCCCACGGGAACACTGCCTTGCCGTACTTGATGCCTTCGGCCTTGCACTGATCTTCCGTCTTGCCGGCCCAGGCCACTTCCGGATCGGTGTAAGCCACCGACGGGATCTGCAGCGCGTCGAAGTACGCCTTCTCACCGTGCGCAACTTCAGCGGCGACGTGACCTTCGTGCACGGCCTTGTGCGCGAGCATCGGTTGACCGACGATATCGCCGATCGCGAAGATGTGCGGCACATTGGTGCGCATCTGCTTGTCGACGTCGATGAAACCGCGATCTGTCACAGCGACGCCGGCCTTGTCGGCACCGATCTTTTTGCCGTTCGGGCTACGGCCCACTGCGACCAGCACGAGATCGTAGCGCTGAGGTTCAGCCGGAGCCTTCTCGCCTTCGAAGGTGACGTAGATGCCATCGTCCTTGGCTTCAGCGGCGGTGGTCTTGGTCTTCAGCATGACGTTAGCGAAACGCTTGCTGTTGTACTTCTCCCAGACCTTGACGAGATCGCGGTCGGCGCCGGCCATGAGACCGTCGAGCATTTCGACGACATCGATTTTCGCGCCGAGCGTGGAGTACACCGTGGCCATTTCCAGACCGATGATGCCGCCACCGATGACGAGCATGCGCTGGGGAATCTGACGCAGCTCGAGCGCACCGGTCGAATCGACGACCCGCGGATCTTGCGGAATGAACGGCAGCTTGACCGCTTCCGAACCGGCAGCAATGATGGCCTGCTTGAACTTGACGACCTTCTTGCCGCTTTCGGTGACGACTTCCATGTGATGCGGATCGACGAACGTCCCGGTGCCCGTGACGACTTCGACCTTGCGCATCTTGGCCATCCCAGCGAGACCACCGGTGAGCTTCTTGACGACACCGGACTTGAAATCGCGGAGCTTGTCGAGATCGATCTGCGGCTTGCCGAACGTGATGCCGTGCGAGCCAAGCGCCTCAGCCTCGTCAATGACGAGG
Organism: Paraburkholderia sp. GAS206C; assembly: GCF_050435645.1. NCBI lineage: Bacteria > Pseudomonadati > Pseudomonadota > Betaproteobacteria > Burkholderiales > Burkholderiaceae > Paraburkholderia > Paraburkholderia sp. GAS206C. The sequence goes on from NZ_JBNDKR010000004.1 coordinate 565,126, forward strand.
GCCGTATGCAGCAGCGCCTTGGACGGAATACAACCCACATTCAGACAGACGCCACCGAGCGTGGAATAACGTTCGACGAGCACGGTCTTCATGCCCAGATCGGCGGAGCGGAACGCAGCGGAATAGCCGCCAGGCCCCGAACCGAGCACGACCATATCGCATTCGATGTCCGCGTTACCGGAGTAGCTCCCCGCTTGAGGCGCGGCGGCCGGTTGCTTCGGAGCGGCAGCGGGCGCAGGAGCGGGCGCCGCTTGAGGTTTAGCTTCCGCTTGAGCGGGCGCCTTCTCGGGTTCTTTGGCAGCCTTGGCAGGTGCAGCTTCAGCGGACGATTCGACGACGGCGATGACGGTTCCCTGGGAGACCTTATCACCGGTTTTGACGCGCACTTCCTTAACGGTGCCGGCGGTATCGCTGGGCACTTCGATGGAAGCCTTATCGGACTCGAGCGTCAGGAGAGCTTGTTCGTTCTCGATGACATCGCCCGGCTTGATATTGACTTCGATGACATCGACATCCTTGAAATCACCGATGTCCGGCACTTTCACTTCGACGAGACTCATAGTGTCCCCTTCTCTTATTGATCATGTTGATGAGGGAGCGCGAACCAAAACTCAAAGCAGCCTAAAAGCTGGCAGCGCGCTGGACAGAAGCATCCTTTGCCGTCCGCCCAAGGACGCGCCTTTCTTTTGCCTACTTTTCTTTGGAAGACAAAGAAAAGTAGGTGCTGCCCCGCACAGGGGCGACGCTAATAGACCGACATGAAAGCAAGTTCAACGAGGAACGTGGATGACCGCAATGGACCCACGTTCCTCGGCGCAAGCGTCAAATCAACACATCAAAGAATCACACGCCGAAAATCGGCAAGAATCGCACCCAGATACGCATTGAACCGCGCAGCTTCAGCCCCATCGATAACCCGATGGTCATACGACAGCGAAAGCGGCATAGTCAACCGGGGCACAAACTGCTTCCCATCCCAGACGGGCTTCATAGCGCTGCGCGACAGCCCAAGAATGGCCACTTCAGGCGCATTGATAATCGGCGTGAAGTGCGTTCCACCGATCCCGCCAAGGGAAGAGATAGAGAAGCACCCGCCCTGCATCTGATCCGGCTTGAGCTTGCCCTCACGAGCCGCCTTGGACAGATCAGCCATCTCCCTGGCGATATCGACGAGCCCCTTCTTGTCCCCATCGCGAATCACGGGCACCACGAGACCATTAGGCGTATCCGCAGCAAACCCAACGTTGTAGTACTGCTTGAAAACGAGCGTATCGCCATCAAGGCTTGCATTAAACGTCGGGAACTTCTTCAACGCGGAAACGACTGCCTTGATCACAAAAGCCAGCATGGTGAACTTCACACCAGCCTTCTCGTGTTCCTTGTTCAACTGCACGCGCAGCGCTTCGAGTTCGGTGATATCCGCTTCGTCGTTATTGGTGACGTGCGGAATCATGACCCAGTTGCGATGCAGGTTCGCGCCGGAAATCTTCTTGATGCGCGAGAGCGGCTTCGGATCGACCGGACCGAACTTCGTGAAATCGACCTTCGGCCACGGCAGCAGATTCAGCTCGCCGCCACCGCCGGCAGCAGGCGCAGCAGCAGCCGGAGCCGCACGCTGACCGCTCATCACACCCTTGATGAATGCAGTGACGTCGTCCTGCGTAATGCGGCCCTTCGGCCCCGTACCCTGTACGCTTGCAACATCCACGCCCAGTTCGCGCGCGAACTTGCGCACGGACGGCGACGCATGACTCGCGTGACGGCCACCCTCGCCTGACGGAATCACCGGAGCCTGTGCAAGCGCGGACGGCGCTGCCGGTGCCGGACTCGGCGTAGCCGGTGCGTCCGACGGCTTCTCGACTGCCTGCTTCGGCGCCGCGGCCGGTGCGGGAGCGGGAGCAGCCGCGCCGCCTTCCGCTTCGATCACCACGATCACGGAGCCTTCCGACACCGTATCGCCGATCTTGACCTTCAGTTCCTTGACGACGCCCGTGGCCGTGCTCGGCACGTCCATGGTCGCCTTATCGGATTCCAGCGTAATGAGCGACTGTTCCTTCTCGACACGGTCGCCGACCTTCACCGCGATCTCGATCACGGGAATGTCCTTGTAGTCGCCGATATCCGGGACCTTCACTTCCTGCACGCCGCCACCGCTCGAGGCGGGCGCAGGCGCAGGTGCAGCAGCCGGTGCCGGAGCGGCAGCGGGTGCCGGCGCGGGAGCCGCAGCAGCACCATTCGCCTGCGCAGCGGCCGGCTTCTCAGCCGCACCACCATCAGCGCCTTCCAGCACGACGATCAACGAGCCTTCCGACACGTTATCGCCCACCTTGACCTTCACTTCCTTGACGGTACCGGCGGCCGAGCTCGGCACGTCCATGGTCGCCTTGTCGGATTCCAGCGTGACGAGCGACTGCTCTTTCTCGACGGTATCACCCGCCTTCACCAGCACCTCGATCACAGGGATGTCCTTGTAATCGCCGATGTCCGGCACCTTGACTTCGATCGCTTGACTCATTGTTGGTGTCTCCTGGGCCGCGCACGCAACCCGCCCCTGGCGATCAGGAGCAGACGCGCACGCATGGCACTCGGGGAATGATGCCTTAGACGGTCATCGGGTTGGGTTTGGCCGGATCAAGGTTGTACTTCTTGAGCGCCTCTGCGACGACCTTGCGTTCGATCGTGCCTTCATCTGCCAGTGCATTCAACGCGGCAACCGTGACCCAGTAGCGGTCCACTTCGAAGAAGTGACGCAGCTTTTCACGGGTATCCGAACGGCCGTAGCCATCCGTGCCCAGCACGACGAACTTCTGCGGCACGAACGCACGGATCTGCTCGGTCAGCGCGCGCACATAGTCGGTCGATGCGATGACCGGCCCTTGTGCGTCCTTCAGCAGCTTCTCGACGTGCGAGACCTTCTTCTCTTCGGTCGGATGCAGCAGGTTCCAGCGCTGCACTTCGTGGCCTTCGCGGGCCAGTTCCGTGAAGCTCGGCACGCTCCAGAGGTCGGCAGCGACGCCCCAGTCGTTCTTCAGCAGGTCGGCTGCAGCGATCACTTCATTGAAGATCGTGCCCGCGCCCATCAGTTGAACGCGCGGAGCCTTGGCGTCCGCCTCGGCCTTCCTGAACGCGTACATGCCCTTGATGATGTCAGACGCTACGCTGTCGCCCTGCGGAATCGCCGGGTGCTCGTAGTTCTCGTTCATCACGGTGATGTAGTAGTACACATCTTCCTGATCCGCGACCATGCGGCGCAGACCGTCCTGCATGATGACGGCGAGTTCGTAACCGAACGTCGGGTCATAGCTGATGCAGTTCGGCACCGAAGCCGCCCACAGCAGCGAGTGGCCGTCTTCGTGCTGCAGGCCTTCGCCGTTCAGCGTCGTACGGCCGGCGGTACCACCCAGCAGGAAGCCGCGCGAACGCATGTCGCCCGCGGCCCACGCCAGATCGCCGATACGCTGGAAGCCGAACATCGAATAGAAGATGTAGAACGGGATCATGATCTCGCCGTGCGTCGAGTACGACGTCGCGGCAGCGATCCAGTCCGCCATACCGCCGGCTTCGTTGATCCCTTCCTGCAGGATCTGGCCGGTTTCCGATTCGCGGTAGAACATCAGCTGGTCGGAGTCTTCCGGCACGTACTTCTGGCCGTCCTGATTCCAGATACCGATCTGGCGGAACAGGCCTTCCATACCGAACGTCCGCGACTCATCCGGCACGATCGGCACGACGCGCTTACCGAGCGCCTTGTCCTTCAGCAGGATGTTGAGAATCCGCACGAACGCCATCGTCGTGGAGATCTCGCGGCCTTCGCCTGTGCCCTTCAGCAGCGGCTCGAACACGTCGAGCGCCGGCACCGGCAGCGACTCCGCCTTCTGACGACGCGCCGGCAGATAGCCGCCGAGGTCCTGGCGGCGAGCGCGCATGTACTCGAGCTCCTTCGAACCTTCTTCGAACTTGAGATACGGCACGTTGACGATATCTTCGTCGGAGATCGGCAGGCGGAACTGGTCGCGGAATTTCTTCAGCTGATCCACGTGCAGTTTCTTCTGCTGGTGGGTGATGTTCATCGCCTGACCGGCTTCGCCCATGCCGTAGCCCTTGATCGTCTTGGCGAGGATCACGGTCGGCTGGCCCTGCGAATTCGATGCTTCCTGGAACGCCGCGTAAATCTTGTGCGGATCATGGCCGCCGCGGTTCAGGTTCCAGATGTCTTCATCGGACCATTCGGCAACCAGCGCCTTCAGTTCCGGCGTGTTGAAGAAGTGCTCGCGTACGAACGCGCCGGACTCCGACTTGTACGTCTGATACTCGCCGTCGACGACTTCCATCATCCGGCGCATCAGCGCACCCGACTTGTCGCGCTGGAACAGCGCATCCCAGCGGCTACCCCAGATCACCTTGATGACGTTCCAGCCCGCACCGCGGAATTCGCTTTCGAGTTCCTGGATGATCTTGCCGTTACCGCGCACCGGTCCATCCAGGCGCTGCAGGTTGCAGTTGATCACGAACACCAGGTTGTCGAGGCGTTCGCGGCCGGCCATGCCGATCGCGCCGAGCGATTCCGGCTCATCCGTTTCGCCGTCGCCGAGGAACGCCCAGACCTTGCGGCCTTCGGTCTTGACGATGCCGCGCGCCTGCAGGTACTTCATGAAGCGCGCCTGATAGATCGCCATGATCGGGCCAAGGCCCATCGAGACGGTCGGGAACTGCCAGAAGTCCGGCATCAGCCACGGGTGCGGATACGAGGAGATGCCCTCGCCGCCCACTTCCTGACGGAAGTTGTCGAGCTGGCCTTCGGTCAGACGGCCGAGCAGGAACGCGCGCGAGTACACACCCGGCGACGAATGGCCCTGCACGAACACGAGATCGCCACCGTGCTTGTCCGACGGTGCATGCCAGAAATGGTTGTAGCCGACGTCATACAGCGTGGCAGCCGAGGCGAACGAGGCAATGTGACCGCCGACGTTGGTGTCCTTGCCGGCACGCAGCACCATCGCAATGGCGTTCCAGCGCGTGTAAGAGCGAATCCGGTGTTCGAGGTCCTGGTCGCCGGGAATCGGCACCTGACGCGACACAGGAATCGTATTGATGTAGGGGGTATTGGCAGAGAACGGCAGGTGTTCGCCATGCACGCGCGCAAATTCGATCTGTTTCTCGATCAGGTAGTGGGCGCGGTCGGGACCTACAGCAGAAATCACGCCATCTAGCGCTTCCAGCCATTCGCCGGTTTCCTGCGGATCATCGTCTTTCTCGGCGGCGACATATTTCATGACTTCGTCGGGTACAGCGGACATGCTCGTCTCCTGGGGGATAAGGAACGCTCTTTGAACAGACGACGCGGACGAGGGCCGGCCGCGGCAGCTTCGGGCCGATTGTAATAAGGCGCTCGCCGTCTGCGCAACAAAATTTTCGAATTACGAGATCGTTTCTCATAATGCGGAATATTGTTGCGGCGCACCCTGGTTTGGCTGCCTTTCAACGGATACGTCGGCTAGTTTGCTCCGATTAGCGGCACTTTCAGCGTTTTTTTGCGCCATTTGCTAGCGACACGCTGCGCTACAATGCCAGCCATGTTGACCGAACGGCTTTTCGCACGCTCGGCGCGGCCGTCCGGTTCGCCGGCGGATTCGTCGCCGTCCCGCTGGCACCATGGACCATGGTGGTCGAACTCCTATTTGCTGACGCCGCTCCTGTCGATCCTGGTGTTCCTGGTCGTCATGAGCCTGATCCTGTGGAGCCTGAACCGGCGCGAGCAACAGCAGCAGGAAGACACGCTGTACCGCAACGTGGCGTGGGCCCAGCAGCAGATTCGCCTGTCCATGACGGGCGCGCAGGAACAGATCCAGGCACTCGCGCGTGACATCGCCGCCGGCCACGCCGACCAGCATTCGTTCCAGGTGTCTACCACGGACATCCTGCAGGGCCATCCCGAAATCCTCTACATGAACTGGTACACGGCGCAGCAACAGCCGCGCTGGCCCAATACCGCGCTGCCGGTGCTCGGCCAGCGGCTCGCCAGACCCAGTGACGAACAGATGGACGAAGCCGTAAAGGCCGCGTTCAACGATGCGCGCAACTCGCGCCGCCAGACCTACTCACCGCTCTTCTACGACGACCTCGGCAACGGCTATCTGACGTTGCAGACGCCGGTGTACCGCGACCGCGAGTTTCTCGGCTCGATCGCCGCGGTGTTCTCGATCGAAGGTGTGCTGAAGCACGACATCCCGCCTGAGCTGTCGGCCAAGTACAAGATCTCGATCATCGACCTGAACAATCGCGAGCTTGCCACCACCTCGACGCGCCCGCGTCTGCCGCGCGACGCGTTCTACGACCTGCCGCTCGACCCGCCCGGCCAGGGTGTCTCGGTGCGCGTCTATGCGTACCCGCAGATGACCAACTTCACGAACAACACGCTTGTGTGGCTGGTCGCAGGTCTGTCGTGCTTCGTGCTGTGGAGCTTGTGGAGCCTGTGGAAGCACACCCGGCAGCGCTTCGAAGCACAGCAGGCGCTGTACGCAGAAGCGTTCTTCCGTCGTGCGATGGAAAACTCCGTGCTGATCGGCATGCGCGTGCTCGACATGCATGGACGCATCACCCACGTCAATCCGGCCTTTTGCCGCATGACGGGCTGGGACGAAAGCGACCTCGTCGGCAAGCAGGCGCCCTTCCCCTACTGGCCGCGTGACGCCTACCCCGAAATGCAGCGCCAGCTCGACATGACGCTGCGTGGCAAGGCGCCCTCGTCCGGCTTCGAGCTGCGCGTGCGGCGTAAGGACGGATCGCTCTTCCACGCCCGGCTCTATGTCTCGCCGCTGATCGACAGCTCGGGCCGTCAGACTGGCTGGATGTCGTCGATGACCGACATCACCGAACCGAAACGCGCCCGCGAAGAACTCGCCGCCGCGCACGAGCGCTTCACCACCGTGCTCGAAAGTCTCGATGCCGCTGTGTCCGTGCTCGCCGCCGACGAAGCCGAGCTTCTGTTCGCTAACCGCTACTACCGCCATCTCTTTGGCATCCGCCCGGACGGCCACCTGGAATTAGCGGGCGGCGGGTTCGATAGCGCACAGGCGTCGTCCGATTCGATCGATATGGTCGATGCCTATGCGGGCTTGCCCGCCGCCGCACTGACCGAAAGCACCGCGGACGCCCAGGAAGTCTATGTACAGGGCATCCAGAAATGGTTCGAAGTGCGCCGCCAATACATCCAGTGGGTAGACGGCCATCTGGCGCAGATGCAGATTGCAACCGACATCACCACTCGTAAGCAGGCCCAGGAACTCGCGCGCCAGCAGGACGAGAAGCTGCAGTTCACCAGCCGTCTGATGACGATGGGCGAAATGGCTTCTTCGCTTGCTCACGAGCTGAACCAGCCGCTCGCGGCAATCAATAACTATTGCTCCGGAACGGTTGCACTGGTTAAATCAGGTCGGACAACGCCTGACAATCTGCTGCCCGTGCTCGAAAAGACCGCGCAGCAGGCGGTGCGGGCAGGCATGATCATCAAGCGGATCCGTGAATTCGTGAAGCGCAGCGAGCCGAAACGCCAGGCCACCCGTGTCGCCGATATCGTGGCGGACGCGGTCGGGCTTGCCGAAATCGAGGCACGCAAGCGCCGTATTCGCATCGTCACGGACCTGCGTTCGCGGCTGCCGGTGATCTATGTGGACCCGGTGCTGATCGAGCAGGTGCTCGTGAACCTGTTGAAGAATGCGGCTGAAGCCATGCACGATGCACGGCCTAATGCAGTCGATCCGGTGATCCGCGTGGTCGTGCGGCTCGATAGCGGGTTCGTCTGCATCAGCGTCGTCGACCAGGGGCCGGGCGTCGACGAAGCGACGGCCGAGCGTCTGTTTGAACCGTTTTACAGCACCAAGTCCGATGGCATGGGCATGGGGCTGAATATCTGCCGTTCGATTATCGAATCGCATCGCGGCCGTCTGTGGGTGGTCAACAACGTCGAATCTGACGGCCACATCACAGGCGCCACGTTCCATTGCAGTCTGCCTATTGGAGAGCCTGATACCCCGAGCAACGGCGGGGCACAGGCGCCGACACCACAAACCGTTACGGGAGAGCTATGAACAGCCCAGTCACCACACAGGAAACAGTCTTTGTCGTCGACGACGACGAGGCCGTGCGAGATTCGCTGCGCTGGCTGCTGGAGGCGAACGGCTACCGCGTGCAGTGCTTCTCCAGCGCCGAGCAGTTCATCGACGCCTGGCAGCCGCACACGCACCCGGGGCAGATCGCGTGTCTGATCCTCGACGTGCGGATGTCCGGCATGAGCGGTCTCGAGTTGCAGGAACGCCTGATCGCCGACAACGCCTCGCTGCCGATCATCTTCGTGACGGGCCACGGCGACGTGCCGATGGCCGTGTCGACGATGAAGAAAGGCGCGATGGACTTTATCGAAAAGCCGTTCGACGAAGCCGAACTGCGCAAGCTGGTCGAGCGCATGCTCGATAAGGCGCGCAGCGAAAGCACCAGCGTGCAGCAGCAACGTGCCGCTGCCGAGCGGCTGGGCAAGCTGACCGCGCGTGAGCATCAGGTGCTCGAGCGCATCATCGCCGGCCGTCTGAACAAGCAGATCGCCGACGACCTCGGCATCAGCATCAAGACGGTGGAAGCGCACCGCGCCAACATCATGGAAAAGCTCAACGTCAACACCGTCGCAGATCTGCTGCGACTGGCGCTGTCGAACAAGCCGCAACCGGCGCAGTAAGCCGGCGTCGTTGCAAAGGCAGTAGAGGTGCGCGGCTAGGGCTGGCTGCGCACCTTGCTTGCCGCAGTACTTCATCCTCTCCCCTCGCGCTTCTCGCGCCACTCCGCGATCGTTCCGTGCATCCTGGCTGAAAGAGCGCCGGGCCGCGCCGGTATAATCCTGTACTTCGTCGCCGCGCCCGATTTGCACATCCAGGCGCACCGCACGCCCCCGCATTCCGAACACCACCCTATCTCGACCTCGACCGACCATGACAGCCAAACTGATCGACGGCAACGCCCTCTCCAAGACCTTGCGCGGCGATGTCGCGACCCGCGCCGCCGCCCTCACGGCTCGCGGCCACCAGCCGGGCCTCGCGGTCGTGCTGGTGGGCGACAATCCGGCCAGCGAAGTGTATGTGCGCAACAAGATCAAGGCCTGTGAAGACAACGGCCTGCACTCTTCGTATGACCGCTATCCGGCTACGCTGTCGGAGGCCGATCTGCTCGCGCGCATCGACGCCTTGAACAACGACCCGAAGATTCACGGCATCCTCGTGCAACTGCCGTTGCCGAAGCATATCGATAGCCACAAGGTGATCGAAGCGATCGCACCCGAGAAAGACGTGGACGGCTTCCACGTCGCCAACGCAGGTGCGCTGATGACCGGCAAGCCGTTGTTCCGCCCCTGCACGCCGTACGGCGTGATGAAGATGTTCGAGGCCTACGGCATCGACCTGAAGGGCGCGAACGCGGTGGTGATCGGCCGCTCGAACATCGTCGGCAAGCCGATGGCGTTGCTGCTGCTCGAAGCGGGTGCGACGGTCACGATCTGCCACAGCAAGACGCGCGATCTGGCCGCGCATACGCGCAACGCCGACGTGGTGGTGGCCGCCACGGGTCTGCGCAATATCCTGACCGCGGAGATGGTGAAACCGGGCGCAGCGGTGATCGATGTGGGCATGAATCGCGACGAGGCCGGCAAGCTGTGCGGCGATGTCGATTTCGCCGGCGTGAAGGAAGTAGCCGGCTTTATCACTCCGGTGCCGGGCGGCGTCGGCCCGATGACGATCACGATGCTGCTCGTCAATACGATCGAAGCGGCTGAGCGCTCGGCTGGTCAGGCGTAAGGCGGTTCAAGCGTAACGAAGCCGGCGCATTCGCTGTGGCAAGCGCTGTGCTTGCGGCGCGGGCGCGAGCCGTATCATCAGCTCGCGCTCGCCCGCATTTGCCCGCACCCGTATCTAACGCGCGGCCGAATTGGCTGCCGCCGCCCCAACTGCGCCCGGTGTACGCGCCAGACGCCGGTGGCACCACACCAGTACCGGCCGCTCCACAAAGCGCCACGAGAGCACTGCGCAAAGCAGGATGAAGGGCGCGGCAACCAACGTTGCCGTCTGATGACTCAGACGTGGCGCGAGACTCGCCACACATTGCTGCATCATGAAGCCGTACAGATAGATGCCGTACGAGTAATCGTTGCGTGGCGTGAGGCGGCGCAGCAGCGGCGTCGTGCCGACCCACAGCACGCCGTACACGAAGGCCAGATAGAACAGCGGTTGCGCGGCAGCCGTGTCGCGGAACACCAGAAACACCATCACGAGACCAAGCGCAGCGAGGCCATGAAGCTCGATGTCCTCGCGCCAGCCGTACAGCAGCATGCCGATGAAAAAGAACGGCTCGGGCCAGAACGAATAGCCGGGCGTCTTTGCGGAGAAGTCGCGCAGCTCGAGGTGCAGATGCGGCACCAGATGCACGCGCAGCACGAATGCCGCCAACCCCAGCGCGGCGGCAAGCACCACACCCCAACGGTTCGACAGCAAGCCCACGAGCCCCGTGAACAGCACGATCAGATAGCAGCGCACCGCGAGCGGCAGCGTCCACAGCGGCGCGCTGACTTCGTTCAGCCAGCGGTTATGCTCGAACACGCCGGGCACGGCCCAGCTGCCGTTCAGCACGAGCGTCGAGAAATTGTCGAGGTTGGCCCATGTCACGCCGGAGGCGAAATATTCGCGCAGCGGCAGCGTGGTGAAGAGCGGCCCGATGACGAAGACCGTCACCAGCGAACCGGCAGCCACAGCCGGCCAGATACGTGCGATGCGCAGTACCGCGAAGCGCGGTGCCGAGCGCTGCCGGTCGAAACTGGCCGTCACCAGCATGCCGCTCAGCAGAAAAAATGCGTAGATCCCGAATGCGATCAAACCGTCGAAACCGAGCGCGTTCGGGACCCAGTCGGTGCTGCCGTCCGGCTGCTGAAGCAGGTACGAGTACCCGTAGACGACGGCAATGGCCGCAAGGAGACGCACGAGGCCGAAGTTGTTCTCGTTACGCGATAAGGCATGCGAAAGCGGATTCATCTGGCGTTCTCCTGTCGGCCACTTCATCGCACCATGCCGCAAAGCAACAAACCTGACCGTTCGCTTTCGTACAGACCGGTGGAGCGCACGAAAACCCACCAAGCCGCGCACGACAGCCACCTCCGTCCCAAACGCTCTGGCACAAATATCGCAACAGATACACGAAAGACGAACTTCTGATAATTTGTGCCGTAGCCAATTGGAATCGCAGCCCGCTGCCCCAATAATGTCGATATCGGGCGCCGCCACGAGCCGCGTCCGCATACTCGCGCCTAGCCTATTCACTCGCGTCAGACAGGAAGCCTTATGTCCACCAACCAACCCACACACGACAACCCGCTCCTCGATTTCTCCGACCTGCCGCGCTTTGGCGACATCCGCCCCGAACACGTCACCCCCGCTCTCGACGTCCTGCTTGCCAACGCGACTGCCGCCGTCGAGCGCGCCGCGGAACCGATCACGCCCGCTTCCTGGTCCGACGTGGTCGAGCCGGTAGAGCGCGTAACGGAGCCGCTGTCGCGCGCCTGGGGCGTCATCGGTCACCTGAACGCTGTCGCGGACACACCTGAGCTGCGCGCCGCCTATGGCGAGAATCTGCCGCGCGTCACAGAATTCTGGTCGAGCGTCGGGCAAAACCTTGCGCTATTCGAAAAGTACAAGACGCTCGCCGCCAGCAGCGACTTCGGCTCGCTCACCGGCGAACGCAAGAAGATCCTGCAGAACGCCCTGCGCGATTTCCGCCTGTCGGGTGCGGAACTGCCCGAAGACCAGAAACCGCACTTCGCTGAATTGCAGGAACGCCAGGCCAGTCTGTCGAAGTCGTTCTCCGATCACGTGCTGGACGCCACCAACGCCTACGCCTACCTCGTCGACGACAAGGCACAACTGGCAGGTCTGCCGGAAGATGTGATCGAAGGCGCAGAAGAAGCGGCCGAACGCGACGGCAAAAGCGGCTGGAAATTCACGTTGCATTTCCCGTCGTACTTCCCGGTCATGCAATACGCGGAAAACCGCGCGATGCGCGAGACGATGTACCGCGCCTACGTCACGCGCGCCTCGGAACTGGGCGGCACCTACGGCGGCGGCAAGGCCGAGTGGGACAACACGGCGAACATCGCCGAGCAACTGAAGCTGCGCGCCGAAGAAGCGCACATGCTTGGCTATCACAACTTCGCCGAGGTCTCGCTGGCGCCGAAGATGGCCGAGTCCCCCGCGCAAGTGATGGCCTTCCTCGAAGACCTCGCCACGCGTGCCCGTCCGCATGCCGAGCAGGACTGGAAAGAACTGCGCGAATTCGCCGCCAACGAGCTTGGTTTGACCGAACTGCAACCGTGGGACATGATCTTCGCCGCGGAACGTCTGCGTCAGAAGCGCTATTCGTTCTCGGAAAACGAGGTCAAACAGTATTTCCCGGAAGACACCGTGTTCAAGGGCCTGTTCAAGGTCACGGAGACGCTCTTCGGCGTGAAGATCCGTCGCGATGAAGCGGCCGTATGGCATCCGGATGTGCGCTTTTTCCGCGTCGAGAATCAGGACGGCGGTCTGGTCGCGCAGTTCTACCTCGATCTGTATGCGCGCGAAGGCAAGCGCGGCGGCGCGTGGATGGACGATGCGCGGGCCCGTCACAAGCATGCGCAGGGCGGCGTGCAAACGCCGGTCGCGTATCTGACCTGCAACTTCTCGGCACCGGTCGGCGGCAAGCCGGCCTGCTTCACGCATGACGAAGTGATCACGCTGTTCCACGAGTTCGGCCATGGTCTGCATCACATGCTCACGCAGGTCGATGAGCTAGCCGTGTCGGGCATCAACGGCGTTGAGTGGGACGCGGTCGAACTGCCGTCGCAGTTCATGGAAAACTTCTGCTGGGAGTGGGACGTGCTGAGCGATATGAGCTCGCATGTCGAGACCGCCAAGCCGCTGCCGCGCGATCTGTTCGACAAGATGCTGGCCGCGAAGAATTTCCAGAGCGGCCTCGGCACGCTGCGGCAAATCGTGTTCTCGATGTTCGACATGAAGCTGCATACGGATTTCGATGCGACCGGTTCGCTGAGCGCCAACGATCTCGCCCGTGAGATCAACGAGCGCTTCCACGTGGTGCCGCAAGCGGCGTTCTCGCGCTGGCCGAACACGTTCAGCCACATCTTCGCCGGCGGTTATGCGGCGGGCTACTACAGCTACAAGTGGGCCGAAGTGCTGTCGGCCGATGCCTATGCCGCGTTCGAAGAAGCGGCTCAGGCGGCGAGCGGCAGCGTGCTCGATGCGGCCACCGGCACGCGCTATCGCAAGGAGATTCTTGAGGTGGGCGGCAGCCGTCCTGCGATGGAATCGTTCAAGGCGTTCCGCGGCCGTGAGCCGAATATCGACGCGCTGTTGCGTCATAACGGTATGACGCCGGCTACGACGCATTGAGCTTTGCGCGCCTATTGGCGCGGCTTCTGGAAAAAACCGGTGCCCTGCTCACTCACGCAGGCACCGGTTTTTTATTGCGGGTATTGCCCGTATCGCCAGCGTTACCTGTTATGACCGTTACTCACGTTGACGTTACCCACGCTAACGTTACTCACGCCGCAGCTTGAAATCGACCTCCCCCGGTCGACCATCGAGCGCAAGCGTCGCCCGCGCAGCGGGCGAGCGGGCCACCACCTTGCCACGCCGCACCACCGCCAGCCGCGCCGCGCGCAGACGGATGGCTTCGACCGGATCGCGCGCATCGAGTAACACGAGATTCGCCTCGCATCCCGGCGCGATGCCATAACCTTCGAGCCCGAGAATCCGCGCTGCATTTACCGTCACCGCGTCGAAGCACGCATGCATCGCGTCAACGCCGGTCATCTGTGCGACGTGCAGCCCCATGTGGGCCACCTCGAGCATATCGCCCGAACCCAGGCTGTACCACGGGTCCATCACGCAGTCGTGGCCGAATGCCACCGTGATACCCGCAGCCATCATCTCCGGCACACGCGTCATGCCGCGGCGCTTCGGATAGGTATCGCTGCGGCCTTGCAAGGTGATGTTGATGAGCGGATTAGCGATCGCCGCCACGCCCGAATCGCGCATCAGCGGCAAGAGCTTGCTGACGTAGTAGTTGTCCATCGAATGCATCGAGGTCAGATGCGAACCCGTCACGCGTCCCTGCAAACCAAGCCTGTGCGTCTGCGCAGCCAACGTTTCGATGTGACGCGAAAGCGGGTCGTCCGATTCGTCGCAATGCATGTCCACGCGCAAGCCCTGCTCTGCCGCGTACTCGCACAGCATGCGCACCGACTCCGCGCCATCCGCCATGGTCCGCTCGAAGTGCGGGATGCCGCCGACCACATCGACACCGAGCGCAATTGCTCGCTTCAGATTGTCGAAGGCACCCGCGCTGCGCAAAACCCCGTCTTGCGGAAAGGCAACCAGTTGCAGGTCGAGGTACGGCGCGACGCGCCGCTTGACCTCGAGCAACGCTTCGACGGCCAGCAGGCTCGGATCGCACACGTCGACATGGCTGCGAATCGCCAGCAGACCGCGCGCCACCGCCCAGTCGCAGTACTGCAGCGCGCGCTCGATCAGAGCCTCCTGGGTCAACTGAGGTTTCAGTTCGCCCCACAGCGCAATGCCTTCGAGCAGCGTGCCGGACGCATTGACGCGCGGCAGACCGTAGGACAGCGTCGCGTCCATATGAAAATGCGGGTCGACGAACGGCGGCGTAACGAGCGAACCGGCGGCGTCGATTTCTTCTGGGGCGCTCGCCGCAAGATGCGGTTCGACCGCGATGATGCGCCCCGCCTCGATGCCGATATCGACCGGCTCTCTATATTCGGAGGCACTACGCGGCAGGCTGGCACGGCGGATGATCAGGTCCATGTCTCGCTCCTTTGACTGCCATCGATTCTATCGGCGTCAGAAAGGCCTTGGGGGGCGACTAAACGACAACTGGACGACTATTCGGCAGAATCGTGCGGAGGCGCTTGCTCCGGCGCTTCGATGAGCTCATCCGCCGGCTCTTCATCGAACAGCTCAAACTGCCCGTGCTGGGCAAGATGCTCTTCCTCGAGCCGCACGCCCACACCCAGCAGCCGCACCGCCTGGTTGCGGCGCGCAAAGCCCTTTTCCAGCAATGCGAGAAAGGTCGGCAGATGGGTAACCTCGCCGACACATTCGACCGTAGTGCGCTGAAAATCGGCGAAGCGGATCTTCACGAACAGCTTGCGCACGGCCGCTGCCGCCTCGGCGCGCGCAATCCGTACGTCCAGTTGTTCGGCCAGACGCCGCAGTTCCGCCGCGCACTCTTCGAGCGTGCGCAGATCCGTGACGTAAGTCGTCTCCACGCTCACCGATTTGCGCTCCCGGTCCGAGCGCACGGGCCGATCGTCGATGCCGCGCGACAACTCGTAGAGCCGCCTGCCGAACACGCCGAACTGACGATGCAAATCGACGAGCGGCCACTCGCGCAACTGGGCGCATGTCACGAGCCCGAGCTTTTCGAGCTTCGCCGCCGTCACCTTGCCCACGCCGAAAATCTTGCGCACCGGCAATGCGGCGACGAACGCGTCAACCTCGTGCGGCCGCACCACATAAAGACCGTCGGGCTTGTTCCAGTCGGAGGCGATCTTGGCGACGAACTTGTTGGGCGCCACGCCTGCCGACACCGTCACGCCGACCGTCTCGCGGACACGCTTGCGGATCTCGTTGGCCATCAGCGTGGCGCTGCCTTTACAGCTCTCGGTGTGGGTGACGTCCAGATAAGCTTCGTCGAGCGACAGCGGTTCGACCTCGACCGCGTAATCGCGGTAGATCGCCATGATCTGGCGCGAGGCGATGCGGTATTTCTCCATGGTGGGCGGGATGAGCAGCAAATCGGGACACTTGCGCAACGCCATTGCCGACGACATGGCCGAATGCACGCCGAAGCGCCGCGCCTCGTAGTTGCAGGTGGCCACCACGCCGCGATGATCGGGCCGCCCGCCCACAGCCAGCGGCCGGCCGCGCAAGGAGGGGTCGTCGCGCATTTCGACCGATGCGTAGAAACAGTCGCAGTCGCAATGGATGATCTTGCGCAAGGGCGAGGGCGGCGGCGAGGGCGAATCCGCCGGAGGAGTGTCGAGCTGGTTCAAGATGCATATACTGTACAAAAATACAGTAGTATTATCAAGAAGCTCACGGATTGTTACGCCCATGCCCTCTTCCATCCGCAACTCGCTACTCTGGATCTTCGACGCCTTCGAGCGCGATTCGACCTTTATCACCAAGCGGATGTTCGGCCTGGACGCCGCTTATATCGACGGCCTGTTGTGTCTGGTCGCGGGCGATCGCGACCGGCCGTGGAACGGCCTGCTGGTGTGCTCCTCGCAGGACAGGCACGCCGCGCTGATGCAGGAGCTGCCCGCCTTGCAGCCACACCCGGTGCTGGGAAAGTGGCTCTATGTCGCCCAGGATGATCCGGCGTTCGAAACCACCGTCGACGAGGTGACGGCGCTCGTGCTCGCCCGCGATCCGCGGATCGGCGTCGAACCGAAGCCACGCAAGTCGCGCGGCAAAAAATCCACCCTGCCGAAGGCTTAGGATCAGTCAGGCCAGAGGCACGAATCCGCCGCCGCAACTCCCACCGTACCGGCGCCAGCGCGCCGATCCGTACCGCTTTCCAGCGCCCCGCCCGGCCTATACTCGTCGCTCACCCATACGCATCGGCAGGACAGGGATATGAAAACGATCGGCATCATCGGCGGCATGAGCTGGGAGTCATCCAGCGAGTATTACCGGCTGCTCAACCGCCACGCAAAGGCGCGGCTCGGCGGCCACCACAATGCTCGCAGCGTCTTGCTGACCGTTGACTTCGCCGAAGTGGAAGCGCTCCAGCGCGCCGGCGACTGGGCCGCGCTCGGTACGCAGATGGCCGACGCCGCGCAGCAACTCGAACACGGCGGCGCGGACCTCGTGATCCTCGCCACCAATACGATGCATCGGGTGTACGAGTCGATCGAACAGGCCATCTTGATTCCCTTCTTGCATATCGCCGACCCGACCGGCAGCGCTTTGCGCGAGGCTGGCGTCGAGCGTGTGGGGTTGCTCGGCACGCGCTATACGATGGAGCAGACGTTTTACACGGGACGCCTGAACGACCGCTACGCACTCGAAATGCTGACGCCGAACGAAGCCGATCGCGCGGAAGTGCATCGCATCATTTACGACGAGTTATGCCATGGCGTGGTCCACGAGGAATCACGGCGCGTCTATCAGCGCGTGATCGAGGACCTGGCCACCCGCGGGGCGCAGGCGGTGATTCTCGGCTGCACGGAGATCACGCTCCTGATCAAGCCGGAGCATGCCGCGTTGCCGGTGTTCGATACCACAGCGCTGCATGCGCAGGCTGCGGTCGACTGGGCGATCGAGGCGGACGCTCGGCGCGCAGCGGCACGCTGATGCCGCTGCGTTCTTCAATAACCGGATAACCGCGCTCAGGCCTCCACGTCCTCCAGACTGAACAGTTCGGTCTGGTCGTTGTACGAGAAGATCTCGCCATAGCGGCCCCAGTTGATCACCGCGTCGAGCGTCTCTTCGGCCGCGCTGTCCGTCAGGAAGTCTTCCAGTTCCTGTTCGAAACGCACACGCGGCGCACGATGCCCCGGACGTTCGTTGAGCACCGTCTTGATCCGGCTCGCAAGTGGCACGTGGCGCAGCAGATGCTCGGCGAACATCAGCTTGCGCTCCTGCGTGCCGAGTTCAGCGAACACGCGTGCAGGCGGCGTCAACAGAATGTCGCCTTCGCGGACTTCGGCGAAGCCCAGGTGCTGCAGCATTTCGGCGACCGGGAACAGATCGTCCACTTCGAGATGCAGCGAACGGGCAATTTCCGGCATGTCCGCACGGCCGTGGTAAGGCGCCATGGCCAGCATTTCGATCAGACCCGCCATCAGGTTGGTCGACACATGCGGCAACAAGCTTCCCAGCTCCAGGCCCTTCCTGGTCGACTCACCAGCCTGACGCGCGGTCATCTTTGCGTAGATCTCGTCCACGAGTTTGCGGAACGCCGGATCGAGACGGTTACGCGGATGCGCAAACGGCACTTTGATCTCGGCCACCACTTTGCCCGGGTTCGACGACAGCACCAGAATCCGGTCGCACATGAACACCGCTTCTTCGATGTTGTGCGTGACGATCAGGACTGACTTGATCGGCATACGGCCCTGGGTCCACAAGTCCAGCAAGTCGGTACGCAGCGTTTCGGCGGTCAGCACGTCGAGCGCCGAGAACGGCTCATCCATCAGCAGCAGCGTCGGGTCGACCACCAGTGCGCGGGCGAAGCCCACGCGTTGCCGCATGCCGCCCGACAGTTCGCGCGGATAGGCGTTCTCAAAACCGTCCAGACCGATCAGATCGATCGCCGCCAGCGCGCGTTCGCGGCGCTCGCGAGCACCGACGCCCTGCGCTTCCAGACCCGCTTCCACGTTCTGCAGAACCGTGAGCCAGGGGAACAGCGCAAAGGTCTGGAACACCATCGCCACGCCCTTGGCGGGACCGCTAAGCGGCTTGCCGAGATAGTTCACATCGCCGCTGGTCGGTTCGATCAGACCGGCGATGATACGCAGCAGCGTCGACTTGCCCGAGCCCGAGCGGCCCAGCATGCCGACGATCTCGCCTTCGCGCAGCGACAGGTTCACCCCGTCGAGCACCAGCAATTCGTCCTGGTTCTTGTCGAAGCCGCGGCTCACGTCGGTGACGCGCAGCACTTCTGCGCCAAGGCGTGCAGGCGTGGCCGGGATCTGAGTCTGCGGCGGCGTCGGAAACAGATCGGCCGAGACGATTTTAGGATTTAGCATGGTGGTCACTCTCACAATAAAACACCGGGTCGCCCTGCTTTTTTAAGCCCCTTCAAAGGGCCGAGGCGAAACGTCAGTTATAGGGGCGCTCAGTCGAGCCGCAGTTTGGATTCGGCATAGGCGTACATCGGACGCCACAACGTGCGGTTGAACAACGTCACGAACAGCGACATCACCGCAATGCCGAGAATGATCTTCGGGAAGTCGCCCGCCGCCGTGGTCTGCGCGATATACGAGCCCAGCCCGTGGGCCACCACCTTGGTATCGCCCCACTGCACATACTCGGCCACGATGCTCGCATTCCACGCGCCACCCGAAGCGGTAATTGCGCCCGTCACGTAGTACGGGAAAATTCCAGGCAGCATCGCCTTGCGCCACCACTGCCAGCCGCGAATGCTGAAGTTCTTCGAGACTTCGCGATAGTCGTTCGGATAGGCGCTCGCCCCTGCAATCACGTTGAACAGGATGTACCACTGGGTACCCAGCACGATCAGCGGCGACAGCCAGATATCCGGGTTCAGATGGAAGCGCACGATCACGATCACGAACACCGGGAACAGCAGATTGGCCGGGAACGCGGCGAGGAACTGCGCGAGCGGCTGGATCTTCTCGGCCAGCGCCGGACGCAGCCCGATCAGCACGCCGATCGGCACCCAGATCGCCGACGAGATCGCGATCAGCAGCGCCACGCGCAGCAGCGTGATCAGGCCGAGCACGAAGACATGGCCCACTTCATCAAGCGTGACGCCGGTCCGCACATAGGCGACGACGCGATAGACGACGTAGAGCGTCAGGAGAATCACGAGGACGCCCCAGATGATGTCGCCCAGGCGCGACGACTTCTGGCGGCGCGGCATGCTGAACTTGAGTTGCCCCAAGCTTGGCAGACGCATTGGCATACGCGCCGTATTGGCGAACAGCTTGCCCATCGGCACGAGGCCGCGGTGAATCAGACGGGTGCGGCGCACGAGGTCGAGCAGCCAGGACTCCGGCGCGTTACCCGAACTGGTCGTTTCCATGCGGAACTTGTCGGCCCACGCGACGAGCGGACGGAACAGCAACTGGTCGTACGCGATGATCACGATCGTCATGGTCAGAATGACCCAACCGATCGCATGCATGTTCTTGTCCGCGATCGCCTGCGCCAGGTAGGCGCCGATCCCCGGCAGCGTGATCGTGTTGTTGCCCACCGTGATCGCTTCGGAGGCCACCACGAAGAACCAGCCGCCCGACATCGACATCATCATGTTCCAGATGAGGCCGGGCATCGAGAACGGTACTTCGAGCTTCCAGAAGCGCTGCCAGCCGGTCAGGTGAAAGCCGCGCGAGACCTCGTCCAGATCGCGCGGTACCGAGCGCAGCGACTGGTAGAAGCTGAACGTCATGTTCCAGGCCTGGCTCGTAAAGATCGCGAAGATCGCCGCGAGTTCGGCGCCCAGCACCCGCCCCGGAAAAAGCCCGATGAAGAACGTCACCGTGAACGAAATAAAGCCGAGCACCGGCACCGACTGCAGGATGTCGAGAATCGGCACCAGCACTTTTTCGGCGCGGCGGCTCTTGGAAGCAATCGTGCCGTAGATCAGCGTGAACGCCAGCGACGCCGCCATCGCCGCCAGCATGCGCAACGTGGTGCGCAACGCGTATTCGGGCAGGCTCGACGGGTCGAGCGAGATCACCTGGGTCTTGAGCGTCGACATCGGCGCGAGCGTCTGGTGAAAGCCAATCGCCGTGAAGGCGATCACGCAGATGATCAGCGGAAAGGCGACGAAGTCCCAGCCGTTGGGCAGCAAGCGCCAGGCGGACGCATTAGCGGTGCGGTTTAGATTGAAACTGAAATTCATCTGGCGTCTCGAACAAGGACAGCACACGTCAGCACCCTCCGCAGGGGCGTCTCATCGCGAACGACGAAACGCCCCTGCAGATGGCGCAGGAGCAAAAGAATCAGGAAAACAGGGACTTCAGGCTGTGCCAGAGCACGACTAACTTATGCGGTCCGCGGGCTTGCAGCGAAAGCATGGCGTCGTAGTGGACGCGCGCTTCCTGGACATGCGGGAGTTGCGACAGGAGGAGGCCGAAATTCATGGTATTGCTCCGAGCGTTGGCTTAACGCATTCAATGGAAGCCAGCAGACCCGGAGCGCCTGCGCATCAGCGGCGCGGCCCAGAAGTTCTACTCGCTTCCTTTAGACAAAGGGAAGTCATAGCGGCATAAGGGACAACTGTCAGGGTCTGGCACGGGGTGCTCCTTCAAAAACATGCGTAGCGGGAGCCCATAAGCAGGCGCGCGCAAACGCAGCCACGAGCGGCGCTCGCGACACGGTGCCATGCAAACGCGCGACAACGCTGCGTTCGTACGGCGCTATTTGAGGTGCACGGAGAGATTTACTACGGCGCGCACCGTCTGCCTGCTGGCATGACGGCGGCTAGAGAATTACAGCGCGGGCGTCCTGCCAATCAGGCGGCAAATCCGATCGAAGATCGACTACTGCTACTGTCCAAGGCGTTTGCCCCATTTGTGATAACGGCCGAATTCTAGACATTTTGAGACCTGGAAGTCAACTTGATTCGCCAGGCAATGCCAACTCAACAGGATTGTGTTGCGCAGTGGCTTCAGAAGACGCAACACTGCTCGTCGTCTGCCTTTCAGGCGCTCAAAAACAGAAAGGATTCCGCAAGAGCGAGGGGCGCCGGTTCGAAAGACCAACCGGCCTGCCCCGCCTTCGTCCCAACCTACAGATTGATCTGTCCGCCCAGTTCGACCACACGGTTCGCCGGCAAGCTGTAGTACTCGGCCGCCTGCGCCGCATTGCGGCCGAGGAACGCAAACAGCTTCTCGCGCCACAGCGCCATTTCCTTGCTCTCGCCGGTGGCAAGCACCGTATCGCGGGCAAGGAAGAACGAGGTGTCCGCCGGCTCGTATTCCCAGTCGGGGATCGCCTTGGCGACCAGCAACAAAACCGCCGGCACGTTCGGGATCTCCATGAAGCCATGGCGCACGTTGACCGCATAGCAGCCATAACCCA
Source organism: Paraburkholderia sp. GAS206C (assembly GCF_050435645.1). Taxonomy (NCBI): domain Bacteria; kingdom Pseudomonadati; phylum Pseudomonadota; class Betaproteobacteria; order Burkholderiales; family Burkholderiaceae; genus Paraburkholderia; species Paraburkholderia sp. GAS206C. The sequence continues at coordinate 587,010 of NZ_JBNDKR010000004.1, forward strand.
TGTTCTCGACGGTGATTTTCTCCTCGTCGTGCACGTGCGGAACGTTCTCGGTCATGCCGGCCATGAAGATGTTGGTCCCGTGCATGACGCGGTTGTGCTTCAGGTTGTGCATGAACGCAGAGGGTGTCATGCCGGCCACGCCCCCCGGGAAGACCGCCGTGCCTTCAACGCGCGGCGGCGGATGCGAGCCGCCGCACAGCGACTGGATCAGACCGGCGAGCGGAATATTGTCGGTCTTCATGCGCTCGACCACCAGCTCGCGGCCGCGGTGCCAGGTGGTCATCACCGTGAACAGCACGCCACCCGCCAGCAGCGGGAACCAGCCGCCTTCAGCGACCTTGCTGACGTTACTCGAGACGAACACCGCATCGACCAGCGCCAGCGGTCCGATCACCACGAAGGTGGCGAGCGGACTCCACTTCCACAGGGAGTGGGTGATGAAATACATCAGCAGCGTAGTCAGCAGCATGGTCGAGGCAACGGCAATCCCGTACGCCGCAGCCAGGTTGTCCGAAGATTTGAAGAACACCACGAGGAACACCACCGCGGCGTACAGCGACACGTTGATGAACGGCACGTAGACCTGCCCGACTTCGTGCGTCGACGTATGGACGACGGGGATGCGCGGCAGGAAGCCGAGCTGAACCGCCTGCTTGGTCATCGAGAACGCGCCGGAAATCACCGCCTGGGAGGCGATGATGGTGGCGAACGTGGCCAGCACAACCAGCGGCACGAGCGCCCAGCCGGGCGCGGACTCGAAGAACGGCTGCTCGATGGTCGAGGGCCGCGCCAGTACCAGTGCACCCTGACCGAAGTAGTTGAGAATCAGGCTAGGCAGCACCAGCAACAGCCAGGCAAGGCGAATCGGCTTCTTGCCGAAGTGCCCCATGTCGGCATAGAGCGCCTCGCCCCCCGTCAGCGCAAGGAACACCGAACCCAGCACCACGAATGCCGTGCCGGGCGCGCGCGTCACGAACGTCACGGCGTACAGCGGCGAAACCGCCTTGATAATGCCCGGGCCGGTCACGATGTGCAGCAGCCCCAACGCGGCCAGCGTGACAAACCAGACGATCATGATTGGGCCGAACACCTTGCCGACCGTCCCCGTGCCGCGCTTTTGCAGCTTGAAGAGACCTGTCAGGATGACCAGTGAGATCGGCACGATCCACGCGGTCAGTTTGGGGTCGACCAGCGTGACGCCTTCCACCGCCGAGATCACCGAAATGGCCGGCGTGATCATCGAGTCGCCATAGAACATCGCGGCACCGAATACGCCGAGCGTCAGCAGCACCTGGGACAGCCGCGCCGGCGCGACACGCGAGGCCAACGCGGTCAGGGCGAGAATGCCGCCTTCGCCGTCGTTGTCGGCGCGCATCACGAAGCTCACGTACTTGAGCGTGACCACCATGATGATCGACCAGAGAATCAGCGAGACGATGCCGAACACATTCGTCTGGTTGATGCCGCCCGCAGCCTTCAGACATTCGCGCAATGTGTACAGCGGGCTTGTGCCGATGTCGCCGAACACGACGCCGATGGCGCCAAGCACGAGACTGGGCGCGGCGGCGGCTGTATGGGACGAGGGACTGGTGACAGATGAGGACATAGGGTGTCGTAAGTTAATTGAAATTAACGGCATGCCTGACCATATTGGCGACTGACGCAAATACGGCCCTCGCACCAGCGGAATATCTAGCTTCTAGCAGGTTCTTGATACAACGCGATGAAAATATTATGCGGCGATGATGGGATTGTGGGGAAACGGGTTCGAAAACCGCCCTACCGGAGCTTCCAGATGCCCCATATGGCAATTGCAAGAGCCAGCCCGAAACCACCGCCCAACAGGATATATGTCGCCATTTCAACTTCCTCGAAACCAGGGTTGCCTCGGGACCGTACACCCTGGCCGGACGCACAACCCGCAAGCGGCGAATAGTACCTTTGGTTCCTTTCAGAACCCATGACGGATTCGCCCCGGTCAGTTGGGCATGCGGGCAGCCCCTTGTCCGTTGTGAACCCGCGCGCCGAGCAAATAAAAAGTCCTAAGGATTCCGTAATGGTCTCAATCGCTGATCGAACATAACATCCAGCAGCTACCGCCGCCATCCAATGAAAAAAGCCCGCGTGGCTTACGCCAGCGGGCTTTCCATGATGCTTGGTTGCGGGGGTAGGATTTGAACCTACGACCTTCGGGTTATGAGCCCGACGAGCTGCCAGACTGCTCCACCCCGCGTCAGAGGAAACGGATTGTATAGAGATGTCGGCATATCGTCAAACAATCGGGTGGATTATTTTCTTGACGTCAAAGATCGGCGACTGACGCCCCTTCCACTTTGCCGTCAATGATGTCTGCGCCGTACTGGCTCGCGCTGCGCTTGGCGATGCCGAAATCGGAGAACGTGGCAGGCCGCACGAGACGAAACACGCGGCTCGCCTTCGAACCGCTGATTGCCCCTGGCCGACACACGCGCACCGCAACGTCGTAGCCCTCGGCGTGCCGCTTGTGGCCGTCGAACTTGTCGAACTCCCGCGAGAAAACCAGCGGGTGCACTTCGAAGTCCTTATAGAGCGCTGGGTACAGTTCAGCCATGGCAATTCCCCGGTTCATGAATATCGTCTCACTATACGCCCCGCCAGGGAGCGCCCCGGTATTTATTTTCCTGTCCGACCCCGCGGCGGCTTGACGCTGGCAGCGCGTCAGCGGGCTGCCATGCTCTTGCGGCACAATCCACTCACGGCGCGCGCGACCGGCCACGCAACAACGCATACAACCGGCACGCAACAGCGAGGAACGCGCGTTGCTCTGCCGAATTGATCTGGAGGAGGACACATGGACCCATTTGCACCGGCGCCGAAAGTCACGGTGTGGCGTATGCCGCGCCCCGCGTCTTTGCAGAACCATCTATTGATGATCGCCGACGACGACCAGCTCGCGTGCCAGTCCGCGGCGCAGGTTCTCCGGCTTGCCGGTTTCGAGGTATTGACGGCCTATAGCGGACAGGAAGCGCTGCGCCTGGCGCGGGCGGCCCAGCCGGCGGTGGCGATCCTCGACCTGTCGATGCGTATCGGCAATGGCTGGGACACCGCCACCACGTTGCGCGACGAGGCACAGGAGATGTTGCTGATCGCCCATACCGGATTCTCGACCCATTCCGAATGGCAGCGGGCCGAAAGCTGCGGCTTCGATGCGTACTTCGTGAAACCTTGCGACCACGATCGGCTGATCGGGTTAATCAGGGAGTTCCTCGGCTCGTGCCCGCGCGCCAATTCAGATTGAACGGCAACGCCTGATGTAGCGCTTCGTGCGCGGCGGTAGCGTAAGGTTTTCAATCGCACGTTCGTTGGCAGGCGCCACGAAAAATTCACGGGGTCAGGCTCGACGCTTGCTCGTCACGTCGGACAAAAGATGGCGACGATCCGATCAACTTTCGCTGTGGAGCAACACCTATGGAATGCGCGTACAAGTCATGCACGATCCACGTCTCAGCCGGCATTGAAAACGGCGAGATTGTCGGCAACGCGCGCATCGAGTTACCGCCCGGGCTCGAAGCCGGCGTCCCCGAAACACATGACATGATCTTCGCCCAGGGTTTCGTCGACGAGCACGAGGCCATCGAATTCGCCAGCGCGTGCGCTAAGGCGTGGGTGGACGAACACTGCGAAGAGCCGCCGGACAGCTAAAAAAAAAGCCGCGACCAGGTCGCGGCACAAACACACGTCGCGCGAAGATTGCTGCGCTTGATGCATCCTACCCAGGTCATCGCTGGGCGCAATCGGGTGTCTGGTCTGAGGGTTTGGCGACAGGCGCGAACCCCAGTCCTGGCGAGGGTTGCGGCCTCGTCAAGCGTGGCAGATCGATGTTGTGAAACTGCAACGGCGACGCGGTTCCGGCGGGCCGGAAAAAATGCCCGGCGGAAGAGAACGTCCCACGTTCCGTTTCGATCAATTGATTAGGATAACGACAGTATCAGCGAAGAGGCTGACTCAACGCTGCGACTGGGATTTTCCGATTGCGAATGAGACGGTTATCATCTCGGTCAACAGTACCGAAATGGCCCCAGTTGCCGCCCCACTCCTCTTTCGAGCATCGACATCGCCAATGAAAATCGCCACCTGGAACGTCAATTCACTGAAAGTCCGCCAGCAGCACGTGATGGACTGGCTCGAAACGAGTCAGGTCGACGTGCTCTGTCTGCAGGAACTCAAGCTGACCGACGACAAGTTCCCGCGCGCCGAATTCGAGGCAAAAGGCTACCGAAGCTGGTTCGCCGGCCAGAAGACTTATAACGGCGTGGGCATCCTCGTGCGCGACGGTTTGAACGTCGATGAAAGCACGATCGTGCGCAATATCCCGGGCCATGAGGACCCGCAGCAACGCGTGATCACCGCGACGATCGAAGGCGTGCGGATCATCTCCGCCTACTTCCCGAACGGGCAGGCGCCGGGCAGCGAGAAGTTCGCCTACAAGCTGGGCTGGCTCGCGGCGCTGCACGACTGGCTCATTGGCGAACTCGCGCAGCATCCGAAGCTCGCGCTGCTCGGCGACTACAACATCGCCCCGGAAGATCGCGACGTCCACGACCCGAAGGCCTGGGAAGGACAGAACCTCGTCTCGCCGGAAGAGCGCGCCGAATTCGTGCGCCTGATCGGACTGGGACTCGTCGATGCGTTCCGCCAGTTCGATCATCCGGAGAAAATCTTCTCGTGGTGGGACTACCGCATGATGGCGTTTCGCCGCAATGCGGGGCTGCGCATCGATCACATCCTGCTGTCACAGCCGCTTGCTGAAGTCTGCACGTCCTGCGATATCGACAAGGTACCGCGCAAGTGGGAACAACCGTCGGACCACGCACCCGTGGTTGCGCAGATTAACTGAGTCTAGGCGGCCTCTGTGCCGCCCAGACAGGTCCACAGGAAGTCATACTCCATCGCATCGTGGACGGCCTGCTCCAGTTCATCCGAGCCGCCGCCATGCCCGCCGTCCGTATCCTCCCGATACCACACGCGCTCTGCCCCCAGCGCCTGCATGCGTGCCACCATCTTGCGCGCGTGTCCCGGATGGACCCGATCGTCGCTCGTCGAGGTCGTGAACAGCACCGGCGGATACTGCACCCCGGCGCTCACGTGGTGATACGGCGAGTAGGCTGCGAGCACGCGGGCCTCGTCCGGCTCGTCGGGATCGCCATACTCGTCGATCCATGATGCGCCAGCATGCAGCAGGTGATAGCGGCTCATATCGAGCAGCGGCACTTCGCACACCACCGCACCGAAAAGATCGGGGCGCTGCACCATGCACGCCGCCACCAGCAAGCCGCCGTTGCTGCCGCCCCTGATGCCCAGTTGCGCGGCCGTGGTCACGCCATCGGCGATGAGCGCCTCGCCAACCGCGATGAAATCGTCGAAGGAGCGCTGCCGGTTTTCCGCTTGTGCCGCGCGATGCCATTCGGTGCCGAACTCGCCACCGCCGCGAATATGTGCGACTACAAACACGCCGCCCTGTGCGAGCCAGCCAATCCCAGGTCCGGTCAGATAGCTCGGCGTGAGCGGAATGGCGAAGCCTCCGTAGCCAGTCAACAGACACGGACGAGCCTGTGCTGAGCCGCCCGCATGCGATGCCGTTTCGAGCAGCGCGCGCGGACCGATCACCGTGTACGGCACACGTGTGCCGTCGGCGGATTGCGCGTGGCCTCGCTTGACCGTATAAGGCGTCGCGTCGAACTGGGTCGGCCACCGGTCGAGCAATTCCCATTCGGCGAGATCGTCGCGCGCCAGATCGGCAAGCCAGTATTCGGACGGCAGCAGGTAATCGTCGACATCGACATACACCTCGTCATTGAGCGTCGGTTCGATGGGCGACACGTCCACCTGCGAGCTCGCGCGCGCCGGAAACGCGCGCGAGTGCCACTCCCATGCACCGTCCTCGCTCTGCTGCGGTTGCCAGAGAACTGTCTTGCTCTGCACGTCATCCAGATACGAGACGATCAGATGATGTCGCGTGTGAGTCCAGTCGCACGCCGAGGTCTGTGTGTTCGGCGTAAAGAGCGGCACGAAGCGACGTTCGCCCGCCAGAAATTCGCGCTCGCGAATCGCCAGCAGCGCGCCGCCCGGATAGTGTGCGTCCTCCAGGGACCAGTCGAGGCGCGGCTCGAACAGCAACCAGCCTTCCCACGCGCCCACGCCCACATGCGTGGGGACGTCGTAGCGCTGCCACGCGCCGGCGGCATCGAGGTAGAAGGTTTCGGAATCGAAAAAGTCGACGCTGCGGGACGCCGTATGCCGCCGATCGATCGGATCGTAGTCCGCGTCGACACTGATGTCGTCGAACTCGCCGCGAAACACCACCGGTGCCTTGGCGAGCGAAGTGCCGCGCGACCAGCGCCGCACTTCGCGCGGATAGCCCGAGCGCGTCAACGACTTGCCGCCTTTGTCCCAGCGCAGGTACACGTGGTCGCGGTCGATCCACGAAACCGTGTGCTTGCCGGCCTTGGCAACGACAAAGCCATCGCTCAGAAAACGCTGCGCGTCGATATCGAATTCCCGCACCACCACGGCGTCCGAACCGCCCGGCGACAGCGTCACGAGCGCACGGTCACCATCGGGATAGAGAATGTCCAGTTCGACGCACACCCACGGCGTGCCTTCGGCCGCCCCAAGTGCATCGAAATCGAGCAGGTTTTGCCACGCCGGCGTACCCGCCCGCCAGTTCGCCCATGAGGTGCGCCGCCAGATGCCCTTGGGGTTGTGTTCGTCCTGCCAGAGGTCGTAGGCCCAGTCTTGCCAGCGATCCGGGATCACCGGCCGCTCGCGCGGCAAATAAGCCTCGGCCAGTTGCTGTCTGAGGGTCTCGAAGCGCGCGCTGCTGCACCATGCGGCACGCGTGCGGGCATTCTGCTGCTCGACCCAGGCCAGCACGGCAGTATCGTCGAGCGATTCGAGCGACAGGAAAGGATCGGGAGACTGAGGCCAGTGAACGGAAACCGGGGATGCAGCGGATGCCGGGGACGTTGGGGAACCCTGAGAAGTCGAAGCGAAAGCAGCAGGCATGGTAGACCGTCGTAACTGAACAACGACGATTATGCCTTGTGACGCGCTACACGCTATATGCCGAAAGGACGACGCCAACCGGCGCCATCCCTTCTCCAGTCAAACTCATCTCAAGGTTCGAGGTTGAGTTCCTGAATCTTGCGCGTAATGGTATTGCGACCAATGCCCAGCCGCTCGGCGGCTTCGACCTTGCGGCCACGGGTGAAATCGAGCGCTTCGCGGATCACTGCGGCCTCAAAGCGTCGTGCAAGCTCATCCATCACATCGGGCGCGTTCTCACGCAGCATCCGGGCGACTTCCGTGCGCAACCCGCTCTCCCACGCACTGACAGCGACCGCCACCGGCATCCCGGGCATCGAGGCTACATGCGACGGCAGCGCTGCGCCGTTCGCGGCCGTCTGCCCCGCGATGCCACTCGCCGGATCGCCGCCCAGCACGCCACCTGCTGCGATCTCCGAAGCGCCCGCCTGAGCCGGCACCAGATCCGGCGGCAAATCCTTGATCTCGATAGTCTGCGCCGGCGCCATCACGGTCAGCCAGTTGGCAAGATTCTCGAGTTGCCGCACATTGCCCTGGAAGGGCAGCGACGCAAGATACGTCAGCGCCTCCTCGGATACCCGCTTCGGCTCGACCCCGAGGTCGCGCGCGCTTTTCTGCAAGAAATGGCGCGTGAGGAGCGGAATGTCTTCGCTGCGCTCGCGCAACGCCGGCAGACGCAAGCGGATCACATTGAGCCGGTGATACAAGTCTTCGCGGAACAGACCCTGACGCACCCGCGATTCGAGATTCTGGTGCGTAGCCGCAATCACGCGCACATTCGCGCGCAATGGGCTGTGCCCCCCAACGCGATAGAACTGGCCATCGGACAGCACCCGCAGCAAACGTGTCTGCAGATCAAACGGCATGTCGCCGATTTCGTCGAGAAACAGCGTGCCATTCTCAGCCTGCTCGAAGCGTCCCTGACGCATCGCCTGCGCGCCGGTAAAGGCGCCGCGCTCATGGCCGAATAGTTCGGACTCCAGCAGATCCTTCGGAATCGCCGCCGTGTTCAATGCGATGAACGGACCGTTCGCGCGTGGGCTATGTCGGTGCAAGGCGCGCGCGACCAGTTCCTTACCGGTGCCTGATTCGCCGGTAATGAGCACGGTTGCCGCAGAATGGGACAGGCGGCCGATGGCACGAAACATATCCTGCATCGCCGGCGCCTGGCCGAGCATTTCCGGTGCATCGGCAACGCGTTCATCCCACGTCTGTTCGCCGCGCACGCTTTCGTCGACGGCGCGGCGAATCAGCTCGACCGCCTTGTCGACGTCGAACGGTTTGGCGAGGTATTCGAAGGCACCGCCCTGAAACGCGGCCACGGCGCTGTCGAGATCCGAGAACGCGGTCATGATGATGACGGGCAAGCCCGGCACCTTTTCGCGCACCGTCTGCAGCAATTCAAGGCCCGAACCGCCGGGCATGCGGATGTCGGAGACCAGCACTTGCGGGCTGTCGTGATCGAGCGCGGCTGCTGCGTCGCGCACGTTAGCAAAGCTGCGCGTCGCGAAGTTCTCGCGAGCGAGGGCCTTCTCGAGTACCCATCGTATCGATTGATCGTCGTCTACTATCCAGATCGGCTTCATATAGTCGGTCAGAAGTCTTTAGGTGCGCTTGTGACGCATGAGGTATTAGCAGTCGAGCGGCAGCAGAATCTGAAACTCGGTGTGGCCCGGACGGCTGTCCACTTCGATCAGTCCATCGTGCTGCTGCACGAAAGTCTGCGCGAGCGTGAGACCCAGACCGCTTCCATCGTCGCGCCCCGAAACGAGCGGATAAAAAATGCGGTCGCGGATGTCTTCTGGAATGCCTGGTCCGTTGTCGATGATATGCAAGTCCAATGCCAGCTTACATAGACGTTTCGCAATGGTGATCTTGCGTGCCACGCGCGTGCGCAATTCGATGCGCGCGTCGCCTTGCGAAATCCGTTCGCGCAACGCTTCAGCCGCGTTGCGCACGATGTTGAGCACAGCCTGGATCAGTTGTTCCTTGTCGCCGCGCAGATCGGGCACGCTCACGTCATAATCGCGCTCGATGGTGAGACCGCGCGGAAACTCCGCGAGAATCACCGCGCGCACGCGTTCGCATACTTCGTGAATATTCACGTCGCCTACGATGTGCGGATGACGGTGCGGCTCCAGCAGCCGATCGACCAGCGTTTGCAGCCGGTCCGATTCCTTGATGATGACCTGGGTGTACTCGCGCAACTCGTCGCGCTCGCGCACACCCAGTTCGAACTCGAGCAATTGCGCCGCACCGCGAATGCCGCCCAGCGGATTCTTGATCTCATGCGCGAGATTGCGGATCAGTTGCTTGTTGACCGCGGTCAGATCGTTGATACGCTCTTCGCGGTCGGTGCGCAGGTGGCGTTCGTTTTCGAACAGCTCGAGCAAGACAAAATCCGGCGCGCCGTCCAGGTAACCCACAATCGCATGCACATGCAGCGGCTCGTGGCCTTGACGCTCGAGCACCGCGTCGAGGTGCGTCGCGTGGAAACGGTGTTCCGCAATCGAAGCGACCGTGGCGATCAACTCGTCCGAGTTCGCGAAGATGTCCGGCCACGCCATCTGCGTCAATTGGCGGCGCGACAAATCGAGCATCGCTTCAGCGGATGGATTTGCATACGCAACCCGCAGCGTGCGTTTGTCGAGCACGAGCACGACCGTCGGCAACGCCTCAAACCCCGTCAGCAGCCCCGAATCCGCCAGTTGCGCGTTTTCGGACAACGGCTCGGCATGCCCTTTTCTAGCTTTGATCAGATTCTTCAGAACCATCTTGCAGTCTGGCCGATGAGAGATGGTGGTACAGCAAACCGCCCGCGCTTCGCAAACGTTTCCTGGTGCCTACAAAAAAAGGGACGGCGCCGCCGTCCCTTTGTGACCCGCATTCGATCAGTCACGAGCGTCGGGCGCGCGCTTCGCCACACACATGAGGCGAAGCGCCATCGCCACTTACAGCGAGTAGTACAGTTCGAACTCGACCGGGTGCGTGGTCATACGCACACGTTGCAGTTCGCCTTCCTTCAGTTCCAGGTAAGCGTCGATCATCGCGTCTGTGAACACGCCACCGCGCGTCAGGAACTCGCGATCGGCGTGCAGCGCTTCCAGCGCCTGATCGAGGCCGGCACACACGGTCGGGATCTTTGCATCCTCTTCCGGCGGCAGGTCGTACAGGTTCTTGTCGGCGGCTTCGCCCGGATGGATCTTGTTCTGCACGCCGTCCAGACCTGCCATCATCAGTGCCGAGAAGCACAGGTACGGGTTGGCCAGCGGATCCGGGAAGCGCGTTTCGATACGGCGTCCTTTCGGGTTCGACACGTGCGGAATACGGATCGAAGCCGAGCGGTTACGCGCCGAGTAAGCGAGCTTGACCGGTGCTTCGAAGTGCGGCACAAGACGCTTGTACGAGTTCGTGCCCGGGTTCGTGATGGCGTTCAGCGCGCGAGCGTGCTTGATGATGCCGCCGATGTAGAACAGTGCGAATTCCGACAGGCCAGCGTAACCGTTGCCTGCGAACAGGTTCTGACCGTCCTTCCAGATCGACTGGTGAACGTGCATACCCGAACCGTTGTCGCCGACTACCGGCTTCGGCATGAAGGTGGCCGTTTTGCCGTACGTGTGCGCGACGTTGTGGACGACATACTTCAGTTGCTGCGTCCAGTCAGCGCGCTGCACCAGCGTCGAGAACTTGGTGCCGATTTCGTTCTGGCCCATGCCGCCGACTTCGTGGTGGTGCACTTCGACCGGAATGCCGATCTGTTCGAGCAGCAGACACATTTCCGAGCGGATGTCCTGGAACGAATCGACCGGCGCAACCGGGAAATAGCCACCCTTCGTGCCCGGGCGGTGACCCGTGTTGCCGCCTTCGAATTCCTTGCCCGACGACCACGGTGCTTCTTCCGAACCGATCTTCACGAAGCAGCCCGACATGTCCGTGTTCCACTGGACCGAGTCGAAAATGAAGAATTCAGGTTCCGGACCGAAGTAAGCCGTGTCGCCCAGACCCGAGCTCTTCAGATAGGCTTCAGCGCGCTTTGCCAGCGAGCGCGGATCGCGTTCGTAGCCCTTGCCGTCAGCCGGTTCGACGACGTCGCAAGTCAGCACGAGGGTCGACTCTTCGTAGAACGGGTCGATGAAGGCCGTATCGGCATCCGGCACGAGCAGCATGTCCGACGCTTCGATACCCTTCCATCCGGCAATCGACGAACCGTCAAACGCATGGCCGCTCTCGAACTTGTCCTCGCTGAATGCCGACACCGGCACCGATACGTGCTGTTCTTTGCCGCGTGTGTCGGTAAAACGGAAGTCGACAAACTTGACGTCCTCGTCCTTGACGAGCTGAATGACGTCGGCCACGGATTTACTCATAACCTATCTCCTGATTAACGAATTCGGCGGATTTAGCCGCCGCCCAAATCTAGCTGACCCGTCCCGGCACGTCTACCTCGGATTGATCTCACGCGAAATCAGACGCCGAAAGCCGGTGATCGAATCGATCGGCCACCAATTAAGCAGCTTCTGTGCCATATATGCGCCAAGCCGGCGCAGAGGCCATCTTCACGCGCATTCGCGGGGAATCGTCGCACCCCGGAGAGGGTGAACGAGCCCCGAATCTTTAAACCTTCGCACCATCATGGGGCAATCCCGAAATGCCCTCAAGGCAGAATCCCCGTCTTGGGGCGTTCGCCGTATTTTGCACCACTTTGGAGCAATACATCTTCGACTGCGCGTTGCTCTGCAGCGAGGCCGCGCAGCAAGTACGATGAATCCGCCGAGCCGACCGCCGCGCTAGAATGGTCATTTGGTCCGAAGGAGACTTGCTGTCATGAGTACGCTCGAACAGTTGTATGCCCAGGCCGAAAAACGCCGCCTCGACAACCAGTTGCCCTACGCGGGCGCGCTGTCGCCCGCCGAGGCCTTCGAGCTTCTTCAACTCGATCCGCGCACCCGGCTCGTCGACGTGCGTACGCGCGCAGAACTGGACTGGGTCGGCCGGCCGGTGATCGGCGACGGCCAGTACGCACATGTCGAATGGACCCGTTATCCGGGCGCCGTGCCGAATCAGGAATTCCTCGAGCAACTGGGTCAGGTGGCCGCGAACGATACGCCGGTGTTGCTCCTGTGCCGTAGCGCCGCCCGTTCGAAGCTCGCTGCGATCGCCGCGACTCAGGCCGGTTTCACCAAGGCGTTCGATCTGCTGGAAGGCTTCGAAGGCGACAAGGACGGCCAGGGGCATCGGAAGACAGTCTCGGGATGGTGTTTTCGCGGCTTGCCGTGGATTGGCGCTTAAGGCGCACGTCCTGAAACAGAACGCGCCGGCGACGCATTGAGTGCATCGTCGGCGCGGGGTGTGACACTGCGATGTCGTGACAGCAGCCCTGCCCGGGTGGCGAATCAGGGCCGCTCGATCATTGGGCGCCGCCGGAGCAGCGTCCAATGATCTCAAAGCGCAAGTTCAGGGCGCGGCGGCAATACCGAAGACGTGCAACTTGCCCTCGCTCACCTGCCTCGGCAAGGTGACGCTCGCCACCTGCTTGCCCGGTGTCAGCGGCACCGTCTGCGCAAACAGATAGGTCTTGACAGCGTTGTTGGTGCCGTCGCCTGCATTGCGGTACGTCGTCGTCAACGCAATGGGGTCCACCGGTGCCGCGCCACCGCCATTGAGCGTCCAGTCGTCGAAGGCGAGCGTGAACGGCGTGGTCGTGCCGTCGGTGTAGGTCACGAGTGCGGCACCCGAGCCCGGTCCGTTGTTGGCCGATCCCAGCAGAACCAGCGTACGGCCTCGCGTGCCAGACGGCATGGCGATGGTCTGCCCAACCGCCACGGCGTTATCCAGCGGGCCGCCGGACAGGATGAAACTCGCGCCATCGAAGACAAACGGTTTGCCGGGCGCCGCGCCCGCCGTCGTCAACGCCTGCGACGAGTAGCTGTAGAGCGAGCCGTCGAAGTCCGCGCCGAGGCCATCCGTATCAGTGCTGCCGTCCGTGCTGATGCCGTGGTTGTTGAAAGCATCCGCCACGTTACGCGCGACCGGCACGCCATAAGACGGAGGCGTGTCGGCAGGGTCCGTGCCCCACTGCGAAGGCGACGAACCCATTGCGAAGTTCAGCGTCGCGCCGTTGGCCAGCGCGTCGACGTCGAGCCACGGACTCTTGTGGGCAGCGCCATTGACCGTCAGGCTTTGCACGTACTTCGCATCGGGTGCGCCAGGTGCATTGATGCGCAGCGTCTTGCCGTTGCCGAGGTGAACGGTAATCGACGAGAACTGCGGGCTGCCGATCGCAAAGCCGCCGACACCTGGAATCTCCGGATAGAGACCCAGTGCACCCCACACGTACCATCCCGACACGGCGCCCAGATCGTCATTGCCCGGCAAGCCGTTCGGGGCGGTGCTGAAAGCGCTCGCCATGATCTGCTGGACGACATTCTGTGTGCCCGACGGCGAACCCGCCCAGTTATACAGCCAGGGCACCTCGAAGGTCGGTTCGTTGCCCATATAGAAATTGGGCAGGCTCGTCCCCGCGTTCAAGACCGTGAAGAATGTGTTCAGCCGCGATACCACCGTCGCGTTTCCGCCCAGTTCGGCAAACAGTCCAGTCGGGTTGAACGGCACCATCCACGTGTACTGCTCCGCGTTGCCTTCCACGTAGTTGTCGGTGCTGCTCGGCGTCTCCGGAATCCAGCTGCCGTCCGAATTGCGTCCGGAATTCAGCGGCGGCGTCAATGACGTGTTGAGCACGTTCTGCCAGTAGGCCGAACGGCTGCGCAACATCTTCTGGACGTTGGTATTGCCCAGTTCGCCGGCGAACTGCGAAATGGCGAAATCGCTGCTGCCGTACTCCAGCGTCGACGATGCCTGCCCCCATTCGCCGCTTGTGATATAGCCGAACTGCAGATAACTGGCACGGCCGCCATTCGTCGTCACACCGTTGCACGCGGTGCCTGGGATGTTGGCCATCTGGATCATATGGCTCAGGGCGGACGAGGTATCGAACGAGCGCGCGCCGAAGGCGTACGCGCCCGCCACGATTATCGAACCGGCATCGCCCGGCATCACGCCGTCTTCGACGTTGTCGTTGACCCAGTGCGGGATCGCGCCGCACTGGTCGGCATCGTTGACGAGCGACTGCGCCATGTCGCTGGTCTCCTGCGGAAACAGCGTGGCTTTAAGCGGAATCAGCGAGCGGTAGATGTCCCAGCCCGAAAATGCGGTGTACTGCGCGGCATGGCCGGCGCTGACCGTGTGGACTTTCTGGTCGAAGCCGATGTATTGACCATTAATATCGCTGAATACGCTCGGCGCCCATGACGCGTGGTAGAACGCCGTATAAAACTTGGTCAGCGCGGTGGTATCGCGGCTACTCACCTGAATGGTATTGAGGCGCTGATTCCATATTGCATCGGCCACTGCCTTCACACCGTCAAAATCCCAGAGCGGATTTTCCTTCTCAAGATTGTTTCGGGCATTGGCGACGCTGACGTATGAAATACCGATTTTCATCAGAACAGTCCCGCCTTTACCGAAATTCATTGTAGCGACGCCATTGGTAAAGGAAGATGTGGTTGCAAAGGGGCGATTAAACTCCGCATAAAAGTACACCGGAACATTCGTTGCATTGCCGCAAAAATGGCCGCCGGTGGTGCTGCCGGAAATCGTCCTGGCGTCCACCTGGGTGACGGAGCCGGCCACGCTCGTTTCCGTATTCGTGTAGGTCGTGTTGAGCACGAGCGTCGACGGCTGCTGATCGGGATAGGTGAAGCGGCCGAAGCCCGTGCGCAGCGTCGCCGTCAACTCGACCTTGACCTGGTTGTCGAGCAGCACGGAATAAGCGCCTGCCACCGACTTCTCGTTGGCATGGCTAAAGGTCTGCGCGAGCGGTTTGGTGGCATCGAGCGTCGGCATGACTGGGAATTCGCCGTCGTTGCCGGAGCAACCCGCGCCGCTCATATGCGTGAGGCTGAAACTCTGGATCGAACCGATGTCGTAGTAGTAACCGGCCGGAGAGCCGGGCTCCGCGCTGTTCGACGGAGCGGAAGTGGTGTTCGTGTCAGGAGCCCATTGCACCATGCCGTTCGGCAGGCCCGCTGCGGGCACCACGCTGCCGGCCTGGCCTGCGGGCACCGGATTCGGAGAGTTACTGGCCAACGTGCCGATGAGCGGATTGACGTACTGGGTCAACCGCAGGGTGCTGTGATCGGCTACGGGTGTTTGCGCGGCATCGTTTGCAGCGGTTGGACTTGAATTGCTGGAACCGGCGTTTGCGTCAATCTGGGACGTCCCATGAAGCTGGTCCGCCGCCACGCCAGCAGACTGACTGCCCGGACTATCTCCTCCACAACCCGTCAAAGAACCAATGATGATCAAAGCGGCCGTTAGACGGCGTAAATCTATCATGGCTATCTCCTGAGTATTGTTGAGTATTTTCTACTTTTGTTTAGTTATCCGAATCGTACATTTGACAATGGACCGAATGACTGAAAGCCATGCTATCCGAGGGATTCGAATGGCGTCAACTGATTATCCATGGCTGGTTGATGTTTATTGGAATTTAGTAAACAAACTAAAAGGCTTACGAAATACTCATTAATCCGGTTAATTGAATACGCAGCATTGACAGGTACTAACGGAGTTTATGCAGAAAGCATTCTATTTAACGAGCACCTGGAAATGATGCAATGCGGCGAATAAATCGAATTGACGGAAATCCGTATTAAGCAGCGGCTATTCCCGTGGCGTTACTGGAGAGGCGGATCTGGGTTACGCGGCGGCGCGTAGTTTATCGGATAGGGATGCGGCGCACCCCGGCCAGGTGGGTCCGCACGGCGCGCACGATGTAGGCGCGGCGAAGCGGCATACGCACGGTAAGTGCCGTGCGTCGCGGACTGCGCGCTGTGCCCGGATCTGCTCACGCGGCGGTTGTGCAGCACAGCAGCCCGGACTGAGCCGCCCCTTAACTGCGCGACTTCCCCGCGGCAGCCGCTGCCGCCGCTTCCGGCTCGACGATATCTCCACCCAGCAGATGCACGCCTTCGCGCAGCTTCACGAACGCTGCGGCCACGGCCTCCGGCTCGCCCTTCACGCCGAGATCGATATGGCGCCGCGCATAGATGCCGCCGCGCTCGGCATCGCCGACGCTCGGCAGACTGAACACGCGCACGCCTGGGAAATCATGTTCGATCTTCTCCATCAGCGGCGTGAGCGTCGATTCCGGCAACTCGAACACCAGCAAGGACTTTTCCGCGTGCGGCATGGCGTGATGCAGATGCGCGTACTTCGTATCCAGCACCCATTCGATCATCGGCCACGCCATCACCGGGAAGCCCGGCACGAAGTGATGGTCGCCCACCGAAAAGCCAGGAATCTTGTTGTAGCCGTTCGGGATGATCGACGCGCCCTGCGGATACGTGCCCATGTTGAGGCGATGGCGGTTCTCCGGCGACTCGAGATCCACAGGATTAGGCGAATTGGCCGGATGGGTGTCGCGAATCCGCTCGCGGATCAGTTCGGCCGCCTCCGGATGCAGCGCGAGCGGCACACCTAGCGCAGCGGCCGCGCACTGACGTGTGTGATCGTCGGGCGTCGCGCCGATGCCGCCCGTCGAGAACACGATGTCGCCCGAGGCGAAACTGCGCCGCAGCGTGGCCGTGATCCGCTCAGGCTCGTCGCCGATGTACTCTGCCCAGCCAAGCGACAGACCGCGCGCGGTCAGCAGTTCGATGACCTTCGGCAGGTGTTTGTCGACCCGCCTGCCCGACAGGATTTCGTCGCCGATGATGATGACGCCAAATGCCATTGCGGCCTCTCAAATAGATTCAATAGGGAACCACCGGCGCCGCGTGACGCGCGCCCTGCTCTTCCGCGCGCATGCGCTGCAACGCACGCAGACAGTAATAACCGAACCATAGCGCCGAAAACACGAGGATGAACGCATAGATCCAGATCGTCACCGCCGTGATTACCGGGAACAGCACAATCAGCCAAACCGACGAAGCCCATATCAGCGTCGGCAGCGAGCCGAGCAGACCGCTCGCCACGCCAATCAGCAGCAACGGCAGACGGTAGCGTCGCACCAGCGCACGCCGTTCGTCGCGGCTCGCGTGCAAGGCCAACGCGTCGTAGGTCATGACGCGATAGGTAAGCCAACCCCACAGTAACGGCGGAATCAGCGCGAAAAACGGTGGAATCAGCCACAGCGGCAAGGTGATGACCAGCAACACGAGACAAACCAGCGTCGTCCATACCGCGTGCATGAGACTACCGTACCACGTTCCGCCGCGCCGCATTTCAAGGCCCGCAAACTGCCGTGCCGACAGATGGCGGATGACGCCGGGCATCGACAGCGTGGCGATCAGCAGCAGGATCGTCACGACGATCAGCGGAATCGCCATCGCCAGCACGATGAAAGGCGCGAGCGCTGCATGCAGCGCGGAAAAACCGACCCAGTCGAACATGCGGTAAAGGGTGGTCGTGAAAGACCAGCCCTCCAGCCAGACGCGTGTGGCGCCAGTCAGCGTCTGCCAGGAAAACCACAAAATCACGCCCCATACGACCGTCGCCGCAAAAAACGGCAGGAAGGTCAGCCAGAGCATGCGCGGGTGGAGCGCACTTGCGAGCGCGCGTCCGAACGAGCGCAACAGATCATTCATGCGAGTCTGTACGAGTGAGCGAAACGATGGGACAAGGGGTTGAGGCGAAAGATCCGGCGGACATTTCGCAGAATCTGGACAGGATAAACCACGGGAGGTGCCGCCGGTAGGTTCGGCGGCACGGATGGGGAGAAAGGATGGTGCTTGTATGGTCGCGGATTTGGTGGCGCTTATGTCGCGGCTTGTGTGCTGGCGCTTGTTTGCAGACGCTTGTGTGGTGGTGTATGCGGCTGCACGGTGTGGCCGCACGCGCGTCCGCTTGTATGCTCAATTAGGCGCCGTTGGGCGCCGTCACCGGCGCGCGGTCGTAGAAATAGATGCCGTGCGGTGAGCGGCCCACCGCGATCGTCTGGATCAGTTTGCGAGTGGTCAGATCGATGATGCCGACGTGCTTCGCAAAGCGAAACGTGACCCACAGATAGCGCTTGTCCGCCGATAACTCCATGTCGTCGGGTCCGGGCATCAGGCCTGTGATGTCGCCGACATTGGTGAGCGTATCCTCGTCGATGATGCTGATGGTGCTGGCGACGCGGTTCGACACCGCAACGTGCTTGCCGTCGGCGAGTGAGCGAAAGTTATGCGCGCCATTGCCAGTCTGGATCGTCTTGACGATCTTCTGGTTGCGCCAGTCGAGCACCGCGACATAATCCGCGCCGGTCATGCCGATCAGCAGATATTTGTCACCCGGCGTCATCCACAGGCCAGCCGGCACCTTGCCGACTTTCATCTTCCACTTGACCTGCTGGGTCGCAAGATCGACCGCGGCCAGCTCGCCCGAAACCTGCAACGTGACGAACACGGTTTTGCTGTCGTTCGAGAAGGCCATATGGCTCGGCATCACCGCAAGCGGCAGGCGCTTGGCGAGCGTCATGCCGTGACCGTCGTAGTGATAGATGTCGAGACGGTCGAGCCGCAGGCCCGTCGTCACCACCCACTTTTTGTCAGGCGAGAAGCCGATCTGATACGGATCTTCGATGTTCTCGACCCAGCGCTGCACCTTGCCGGTTTTCGGGTCGACGAGCATCAGGTTGTTGGAAACCGAATTGGCGACGATGAGCGAACCGTTGTCCGGCGTCGCCATCAGGTGATGCGGTTCCTTGCCGGTCGGCACCGTGCCGACCACCTGATGGGTGGCTTCGTCGATCAGGCTGAGGGTGGCCTCGCCGGAGTTGAGCACGATCACGTTGTTGGCGTGCGCGGCCGGCGAGAAGAGACCGGTCAACAGGCCGGTGGCCGCGGCCAGCGCCGTGCTGGTGGCGAACGCGGCGCGCAGGCCACGTAGAAGAAATTTACGCATGGGGACTCACTTCCGAGAACAACCGGCATTGTAAAGCGTTTGTCAGGGTGAGCGATTGATCTGGATGGGGTCTTGGCGATGAAATGCAAGCGCGGTGTCGCGGTAGTCCGCATTGCTCATTTGACACCGGGGCGATAAAAAAGGCTTCCCGAAGGAAGCCTGAAGCGCACTCTCAAATCACTTTGTTATGATTTCATTGGTGCATCTCAAAACTTATTGCGCGAGGACTCGTACCTCGACCCGGCGATTAAGCGCCCGGCCTGCGGCCGTAGCGTTCGACGCAACCGGATCCGCTGCGCCGCGGCCTTCGTACGCGAAGTTGTCGGCGCGCACGCCGCGCTGGCGCAGATAGTTCACCACCGCCGCTGCACGCTCACGCGACAACACGTCGTTGTGCGCAGCAGAGCCGGTCGAATCGGTATACCCCGTCGCAACGAGGCGCTTGAAATTCACGCCCTGGTTTGCACGAACGAAGCCGTCGAGCTGCTGCTTCGCGGCATCCTTCAGCTCCGCGCTGTCGTGATCAAAATTCGCGTCACCTTGCAACAGCACCTGACGCGGTGCCGCGGGAATGACTACAGGAGCGACGACCGGCTTGGCGACCGGCTCGGATTGCGCTTCAGGAACGGCTTGCCGGACAGGTGAACCACCACAGGCGAAGGTCATTTCGCGCGGATCGTTATCGTCGGCGCCGGAATGCAAGCCATCGACCAACTCGAGCTTTGTGACGCCCTTGTCGTGGCAGATTTCATTGGCGACCTTCATGCACGACTCGCCGCTTTCCAGCAGACCGTGACACGTCACACGATATGCCTGGGTTTGCAGGCCAGAGATGCGCACTGCGTTGACCGTATAGGTCGGTCCCGATTGCGTCGTGCATCCTGCGAGGCCGACCACGAGCGCGCCGAGGAAGGACGCGCCAAAATGTTTAATCAGAAATTGTTTCATGGAGTACAGGTCCGTCCGAGACGGATCAAAAAAAATGATGTTGGGTTAGCAAGAGAACATTGCGGGGGCGAAGCAAGGCGATCCAACCACCCCGCCTCGCCCCGCAATCAGGCGCTTACCATTGGTACGATGCACCTGCACCGACCGTGGTACCGCCTGAGCTGACGCTGCCGCCGATCTTCATCTTCAGGTTCTGCGTGATACGAACCGAAGCGCCGAGTGCCGTGGCTTGATAGCCCTTGTAGTTGCCCGTGCCAACACCAACCGCGATGGTCTTGTTCGGATCGACATCCGGAATCATCGACAGTGCCGTAGCTGCCGCAACACCGCTATATGCGTTGCGCGCCACACCCGCCATACCCGATTCGAACTGACGCATGTTCACTGCGTCCGTCGGACCTTGACCGTCGGCCACGTTCGTAATCCGACGCTCGTTGCCCTGCGAACCCATCGACACCGTGTTGTCCTGATCGGCAATCGAACCATCGCCGATCGCAACCGAGTTAGCACCGCTAGCCTGCGAACCACCGCCGATTGCTGCCGAGTTGGTACCCGTTGCCGAAGCCGGCCCACTCGTCGTGTTGATGGCGATGTTCGTGTTGCCGCTCGTCTGCTGGTTCTGGACTGCCTGGGACAGACTCGACACCTGCTGGTTCGTGTTCCACAACTGAGCACCGGTTACAGCGTCCGTGCTGGTCGCGGACAGATCCGCATCCTGCAGGTTGGTCAGCTTCACCTTGGCTGCGTTCGTCGAACCGCCCAACGTCACCTTGTCGTGTGCCGACGAATCGTACTGAACCGCGTTCGTCACCGAGCCGCTCATCGAGTTGATGGTCGTCTGGATGTTGCTGATGTCAGTCGTGTTCTGCGTCGTGCGGCCGTCGAGGTTGGTGATTGCATCACCGACGTTGTTCACGGTCGTGCCACCGACGTTGTACGTCGGAGCCGAGATCGTGCCGTCCGCATTGACGGTCGAACCACCGCCCAGTGCTGCTGCCGTGCTGGCTGCATTTGCGTACAACTGCGAGCCGTTCACTGCGTCCACGCTTTTCGCGTTGACTGCACCCGCTGCCACGCCCGTCACCACACGGTTGCCCGCTGTGCCGGCCATGTTGACGCGCAGACCGTCAGTTGCCGCGGCGACATTGATGTCACGCGAAACTGCATCTTGCGTCACAAGACCGATGCCGCTGTCGGCCATCTGGTTTTGCAGCGACGACAGGTTGGTATCGAGCGCGTCCAGTGCTCCGCCCACCGTGGTTTGCGTACCGCCTTGCACGTGGTATGTCGGGCCAGTGATCGAACCGTTGGCGTTGACCGTTGCACCGCCGCCGAGGGATGCCACCACCGGCTTGAGCTGGCTCAGGTTGACCGCCGAAGTGTCAGTCGTGCCGTTTGCGACGCCGATCAGTTCGCGTGCACCCGCCGTACCCGTAAAGTCAACGTGCGTGCCGTCCAGGTTCTTCGCGACGGTGATGTCATGCGAAGTCTGGTCCTGCTGCACGAGACCTAGTTCACCGTTGTTGATCTGGTTGGTGATGTTGGTCACCGAGCCTTCAACATTGGTTACGCGGGCATCGACGTTCGAGATGTCGCCGGTGTTTTGAGCGACCTGCTGGTTCGTCGCGAACAGTTGCGAACCGTTCACTGCGTCCGTGCTGTCAGCAGACAGGGTGCCGATCTTCACGTTGGTGATCGTCGTACCCAGGTTGCCGCCACCGAGCGTCACCTTGTCTTTCGTTGCGTCGTCATAGGCGACGAAGGCGTTGGTCACGTTGCCCGAGGCGTCCGTGTTCAGGCCCGCTGCTTTCAACTGTGCTACGTTCACTGCGTCCATGTCAGCAACACCTGCCTTCACGTTCGAGATCGTCGTGCCGTTTGCACCGTCCAGCGTGATCTGGGCGTGGCTCGCGTCGTCGTACTTCACGACGTTGGTCATGTCGGCGTTGAGGCCGTCGATGCCGTTCTGGACAGAAGCCATCTGGCCGTTCAGGCCGTTCAGGCCGTTGATGCCGTCCTTGACCGAGGCCATGTCGCCGTTCAGGCCATTGATACCGTCCTGCACCGATGCCATCTGACCATTCAGGCCGTTGATGCCGTCCTGGGCACGCGTGTC